>NZ_JBALGC010000144.1:0-25704 GCF_036916575.1 Nostoc sp. | reverse complement strand
CCGAATGTTCCCATGTTTCTTATCTAGTTGTTTGGCACTCGGTGCGGCGCAGCCGCACTGTCGCTTGTGACAGTTGCGTAAGTCCTGAAAATAATGAAATCATTTTGTTTGTCTTCATGGCTCAATTCAGGCGATTTAAACCGATGTTTTAGGGACTTCCAAATAAAAAAATATCCCAAAACTGACCCAAAAATCCTCTCTATTTCTCCTCTTACTATGTTCTCTGTCTTGAAAAGTGGCGCTCCTCTCTTACAAAGTTCAGATCGGCGGAAACCGCCGCTCCGACTTTGCGCTGCGTCGCTAACGCTGCGCTAACAGATCGCCGGAAGCCGACGCTCCGACTTTTCGCTGCGTCTGGAGTGGTTCGTAATTTATTTCTTGAAAATCCCTTATTTAATCCAAAATCCAAAATTGGCAGCGTCATTTGTCTTTTGCTAATTGCTAATGACTAATAACTAATGACTAAGACGGTTTAAGTACAGTAACCGCATAATTTTGCGACGAGAGATACTGTTTAGCTAATTTTTGCAATTCTTGGACATCAAAAGACTGAATTTGCTGGGGATATGTTACAGCTAATTCAGCTTGGGCGATGGTATTGTAATACCCATAAAGCCCTGTAAGCTGATTTGGCGTTTCGGTTGAAAACGCATACTCATTACACAGCAGCCTGCGTGTACGGGCAAGTTCCTGTTCACTAATTCCTCTAGTCTGCAAATCATCTAAATGAGCGCGAATCAAGGACTCAACTTCCTCCAGATTTTCTGGTTCTAACCAGGCAGTAATTGTAAATAAACTTGATTCCCGTTGTAGAGAAAAATTACTGCAAATTCCCTGTACTAATTGCAAATCTTCTCGCAAATCACGCACTAAACGCGAAGTCCGCCCTTCTGCCAATAACACCGACAACAAATCTAAACCATAGCCAGTGCGGATTTCTTCTACTCCTGGTACCAGCCATGCCATTAACAACCGCGCTTGCTCTATGCGTGGTAAAGACAGTTCTTGACGGTGAATTCCTGTTATTACTGGCTTTGTCACCTTCTCAAACTGCGGACAATTCGAGCGTTCGGCAAAATCAACAAATGAACGATTTACCATTTCCCAAGCTGGTTCCTGAGCTATACCCCCGGCAATTACCACCGTCATGTTTTCCGGCTGATAGTGAGTGCGGTGAAAACAGCGCATTGCTTCTGGTGACTGCTGCATAAGTTCTTGCTCAGTACCCAGCACCGAACGTCCGTAAGGGTGATGCGGGTAGATGCTTTGAATCAGACTTTGGAATCCTATCCAATCGGAATCGTCCTGACAAGAACGAATTTCCTCCAGCACCACGTCCCGTTCGCGGCTAAATTCATCTTCTGGAATTGCCGCATTCAGTAGTAGTTCTCCCAAGTAGGGCAGAGTATCTTTTAAATAAGGGGCAGCTGTGGTAAGTGAATAATGAGCATAATCATAGCTTGTCGCCGCATTACTTACGCCACCCTGGTTTTCAACCTTGTAATCGAACATTCCAGGAGGTAGCGTCGCCGTACCTTTAAAAATCATATGTTCTAAAAAGTGCGCCATGCCGAACCACGGTTCTGGCTCTATGCTTGTTCCAGCACGCACCCAAACATCAGCCACAACTACAGGGGTAGTGGGAATCTCTTGATGAATAAAAGTTAAACCATTCTCTAGTCGGAAGACCGAGGCTGGAAACACCGTATTAGTTAGTTGTTGTAACAATTTTTTGTAGTTTTAACCACAATTTTCAGATAATTTTGTTATCTTAACTCTGAACGATACCTGATTTAGAATCAAGTTATACAGATTTTGTTTTTATCAGCAGTATTAGTAAATTCAGTAGACCTAAATATTTTGTAAGTTGACAAAATAATAAAGGTATGTCTCGATGTTTCTGGGACTGACAAGAGCAAGCACAAGCGATCACAGGAAAACTTACAACCCTATTGCTTAAAAAGCTGTATCATAAATTACTATTTTTAGTGTAGGCGTAGCCCGCCGTAGGCATCACAGAACTTTTCAGTTTACTGATTATTGGCTTTTATGGTAGCCTACCACGCCATTTATTTGGATCTTGAGAAGAGTGGAAAACTGCATAGACAATGATGTAGTGTCCGAATGCTCATAGAAAATAACGTAAGGGAAGCGCCGAACTACAGCCCTTCGATAGCTTTCGTGAACTACCTGATACATTTGTGGATTTCGCCGAATGAAATGAATACAAGCATCTACACAACGAAGAAATTCTTCACCCAAACCAAGTTCCTGCTCTTCATACCAGATACAAGCCTAAGCCACATCTTGTTCTGCCTCTGGCAGAATAATCAGATTTATAAGCACCATACTGTCTATTACGAATTCGCTCCTTAACTTCTTCCCAGGAACTATCTGAGTCAGGATTTTGTAAGTAGGTTGCTTTTCTCTTAGCAAGTTCTTCTTTTTGCCAGTCAAGCACAGGAATTTGCTCTGGAACTTGAGCAATCCTATCCCATAAGTCTTCCACAAGCTGCAATTTTTCTGAAAGGGTTAACTCAAAAATCTGAGTGAACTCTGCGTTCATACCAACCTCGTTCAGTGACTAGCCATTTTGTTCTAAGTCTATCACTGACAACACTGATGCTTTCAGAATGGCGTTTTGAAAAGCTATTCGCTGCTTCAAAGACCAAAAAAAAATTTAAGTCCTTTTCAATTAATATATAACATTATTTATTAAGAGAATCAAAGATAAAAATGCTCAAGAAAACTCTGGCGGTGTTCGCTGCCGCAGCGATGCTGCTCCCTGCAAGTCTTGTAAAAGCGGAACCTCATCCAGATCCAGATCCGCCGTGTTCCTTCCATCTCGCTACGCGTGACGGGAAAGATAGAACTTCCGGCTACGTCCGTGTGTATGTTGATTGGGAGTACCTCACCCCAGGTGTCTCAAGTCCAGAGGTAAAACCGAGATCGGTGACTATTTACAACTACACCGGCCGCTCGATTACGCTTGTCAGCGACCGATGGCAGAACTCCAGTGGAACCGTGGAGCGTGGTATTGGTGGCGAAATTCCCAATTCTTCTTCCCGCATCTGGTATCCGACGAAGTGGCTTGCGAAGTCCGAAAGCCCGTATGTTGGAGTGTCCGCAGCTGCGACAACCCGGCCCGGTCTAGGCGGTTCCATCAAGTGTCGAAATTATTAGACAATGCTGGAGAGCAACCTAGAACACCGATTCATTAATAAAGCACAAGACTGATAACCCGAATTTCACAACATACAGGCACGACCGAGTAAGGGGGCCAGTTCCACAGTCAACAAAAGGGCTAGAACGTTTAATAGGCAATTGAAAATGCTTCTACATGCGTCAGCCAGCATCGATTCTTACTTAAGGTTTTACGCTTTCAATAGCGACTTTTCCCAGCCTATCAATCTTCCAGGCGCATCAGCTAAAGAAGTCTACCACTTAATTTCGTTATTGGAAGAAAATGCTCTAAAGGCAAGTTCAACCTTTGTAAAAACTAGTGTGCTTGAGGCTGTTAAAAACGCAAGCCAAGAGCTTACAAATTGGCTAAACCAATCTAGAAAGCTTGGAGGGCTTACTAAAAAGTCGTATTTTCTCCCAATTCCAGTGGCACTTGTTGCAGTGATATAAGTTTTACTGATTGAAATAATTAAAGCTCCCAAATTGTAACTGAACTTTGGGAGCTAATAATTTTAAGTTCACCGCGACGCCGTTTTACCTAAGTTTATGACCTGGGTTTATCCAGGTGGGAACCTAAATTCCTCGTTTAAAGTTTCCGGGTACATGCCCGGTCTACTGCCACGAGAACAGTTGACTCCCTTGTCTTTAAAGGCATAGATCAAAAAACTTGATGGCAGTCACCAACGTCGTAGTGCAACTCACTCATTATAGCTTTTCAAAAGATGTTGTGTGTTCAACATCGAAATTTTCTAATTTATTTACCTGGGATACCAGATAGATTCTATGGTCTGGGCGATGGCTGCGCCGACGCCATTGGCGATCGCAGTTGCCATCTCTCTATTTTGATCATCTAGTAAAACGGTCACATGTCCTAACTTTCTTCCCGGACGTGATTGAGTCTTCCCATACCAGTGAAGGTGCGCCTGGGGAATCTCTGCTATTTGTTGACGCTGGCTTTGGTAGTCGCTGTGAGAATTTTCGTACCCCAGTAGGTTAACCATCACAGCACCAGCGCACTGCAAAGCCGGATTTCCTAAAGGTAAACCACAAACGGCTCTCAGGTGTTGCTCAAACTGAGAAGTTTCGCAGGCGTCAAGGGAAAAATGCCCAGAATTGTGGGTACGGGGCGCAATTTCATTTACCAGGATTTTGCCATCAGCACTCACAAATAGCTCAATTCCAAAAATTCCCACTACTTCTAGGCTATTTAATAGAGTATGTGCGATCGCTTGGATTTCTGCTAGTTGATTGGGCGTAATCTCGGCTGGCGCAATCACCCGCCGACACACTTGTTGTTCTTGTTGGGTTTCTACCACTGGATAAGTTACAATTTCTCCTTCTAGAGAACGAGCAGCAATTACTGCTAATTCCCGTTCAAATGGGACAAATTCTTCTAACAAGAAAATTGATTGATTTAAAGTTTTTGTTGTAGTTTCATAACTGAGCTTTTGCTCTAAAGTAGCAAAATCTTGAATTATGAAAGTACCCTGACCATCATAACCGTGGCGTCGAGATTTGAGGACTACTGGAAAACCTAGATATTCTATTTTTGATTTGATATTTTCTGTCTGGTCAAGAGCTAAAAATTGAGGAACTGGTAATCCTAAATCGCTGAGATAGCAACGCTGATGGTATTTATCTAAAAGAGGAGCTAAAGCTTCTAATCTGGGACGGAAACAAACGCCTTGCTGTGCTAAAAGAGATAAAGCTTGCAGGTTAACAAATTCGTTTTCAAAGGTGATGACATCGCATTTTTTAGCTAATATCTCTGTAGCACTAGCGTCATCTACCGGAGCGAAAACAATTTCCTGGGCAATTGACACAGCCGGGTCGTGTTCACTAGGAGTTTGTACTACCAATTCTACTCCTAGCTTTTGTGCTGCATCCGCCATCATCCAGGCAAGTTGTCCCCCACCAATTACACCAACACGCTTCATTGACATCCTAGAGAATCACGAGTTTGCACGCCTGTTTTAGAATTCACACCACTGGCTTTTATACACAGTTCTTTGATTTGTGCCCTATCCAAAATTGCATCTGTAAAATCTGCACCGTCTATATTCACATCATTAAAGATGGCGCGGAGCAAAAGAGCTTCTTTTAAAACTGCATTGCTCAAATCTGCCTTAGTCAAGTTTACCTGATCAACCATTGCATTAGTTAAATCCGCTCCGTGGAGATTTGCTTTTGTCATCACCGAAGCACTCATTACAGCTCCCCGCAAGTCAGCGTTTGTAAAGTTAGCCAGTTCCATATTGGCGTTAGAAAACTCCGCAGCTTGCAAACTTTCACCAGAAAAATCACGTCTTGACAACTCTGCATTGCTAAATGACAGTGGATGAGTCCAGTTTACTGCCAGTGCGGGATCAGCCACGCACCATATAATAATTCCTAGAAAGAACGCCAATCCTTGCCGCCAAAACATATCAAGAGCCAATTTGGTGTCTAATCGCTGCATTTAAGCTTACCGCATTTGAATATTAGCAAGACTGGATTATTCTAATTGGGACTCGCAGTCTTGCTACTGGACTTGGGAGATGTGTATTTCTCTTGCTTAATATTTTGTAACGCAAAAAGGGTTTAGGCGTAGCCCGTCGTAGCGAAAAGTCTGAGCCAGCGACTTGTGGCGACTGGCGTCTGTTGCGGCGGCTTTTGCCAATCTGTTAGCGCAGCCTCTTCTCTACCTTGGGCTACGCCAACGACGCAGCGCAAAGTCTGAGCCGTACCACTTCGTGGAAGCAAGCTACGCGGAGCGTCTCGTAGAGAGGCTTCCGACGCATTCTTGACTTTCAATTTTTCAAGTAAAGTTTATTGTCTTTTTAAAGTAACCAGCCCCTATCGACTGCTAATCTTTTAATTAATGAAAGCAAAGTTTGAGCCTAACTATATGTGTCTCAACTGCTTAACAAAGCTTAAAACTTGGATAATTAGCGTTAATTTTATAGCGGTTAGTTAGTTCTTCAGGAATCTCCAAGAGTTTACATTCAGCAAGTATACAACTTCCACAAACCGAACTCCCAAACCCGATGATGAATCACTATTCACTTCAATGGATTGAGGCATGGTGCCAAGAAAATGGCTGGACAGATTTATTTGTTGAGCGACGTAACAACTTCTGGGCTTTCCCTCCGGGTGGGGTAATGCCGGAACCAATTCCAGTTGACGTTCTCAGATTGATTAAAGCCGAAAAAGGACTGACTTTTGAAGAACGATTGTGGTCGATGTCCGCCGTAATTGGCACAATCCTAGCTGTTCTTTTTACCTTTTGGTTTCAGTCGCCGATGCCATTAGTTTTAGCTTTCGTTTTTAACGCCGTTACGGTGGCTCAATTTGAACTTGAAGATGCCTAAATTCTTATTTTGGGCTTTGCTATTAAAAACTGCTCTTGTCTACTTTTAGCAAGAGCAGTTTTTAATTTCAGAAAAAGAGACGAAATCATCACAGTTAAGGTAGAGAAGCTATGCCGTTGGCGTACTCCTACGGAGAAGCAAGCTACGTGGAGCGTCTCCAAGAGTTGTGGCTGACCGCAGGGTAGGACGCGTACCCCTGCTCTTAAGCAAGCTAGCAAGAGCGTCTCGTAGAGAAGAAGGATGAAGAAGGACAGGAGAAAGAATTTTACGAATGGTTTAGGATTGCTATAGCGATTCTTGTTTGGATACAACACGCTGTAGGGCTTACAACTAGCTGTGTTACTCTACGAACGACCTGTATTTAACCCAATTGAGAACCGCTATAGTTCACCCATTGGGGTGGTTATCCAATACTTTGTTCTAGCTTTCCCCAAATTATTGAAAGGATACGTCGTATGTGCCTCCATGTTCAAGCGCACGTTTGTAAGCAGGTCGCTCATGAATGCGCTCGATAAAATCTTTCAGCTTTGGCCGGCTCTCGACCTCTTCTTTGAGCATGGCGACTACTTCTAGGGGAAAGCTCATTTGGATATCGGCAGCGGTAAATTCCTCACCAGCAAACCACGTACTTTTACAGAGTTCGCCTTCGATGTAGTCAAAGTGAAGTTTGATCTGAGGCGCCACGAATCCGCTAACGACGCTGCTGTCCCCTGCCCCGAAATTGTTCAAGACTAGCCGCATCACCAGCGGTGGCATTGCAGAGCCTTCGGCGTAATGCAGCCAATAGGTATAGCGCAGATGCTCCGGCGTACCGGATGCTGGGACTAGCCGACCATTGCCGTAGCGAGCAACTAGGTATTCGATGATCGCGCCCGACTCAGCGATTGTGAGGTCTGCATCTGTGATCACTGGTGACTTGCCGAGCGGATGGACTTGGCGCAGCGACTCCGGTGCCTGCATTGTCTTTGGATCACGTTCATAGAATTTGATTTCATATTCGATACCTAATTCCTCAAGCAGCCATAGCACACGCTGCGATCGCGAGTTGTTAAGATGATGCACAACGATCATAAAACGTTCCTCTTCTAATGACTTATTGCTATTCGATCTCGGCTAATCTCTAACTATATTATTAGACAGACTTTTTTAGCCTAACTCCCCTACGTGGCTAGTTTTCTTGTTTCTAATTGGTATAAGTTTGAGTTAGTTGGTTTTAGATAAATCACAAACTGGCGCATCTGCTTTTACAAAAAGTGACGATAGACGCACAGGCAATAGTCAATTATCCGTTTGTTTCATTTATGACTTTAGTCATTGCCGGGGAACGTAGTGGAGTGGGTAAGACAACAGTCACGCTCACCCTTTTAGCATCTTTACGTCGTCGCGATCGCCTGGTGCAATCTTTCAAGGTAGGCCCAGACTACATTGATCCGATGTTTCATCAACACGTAACTGGTCGTGCTTGTCGGAATTTAGACCCCGTACTGACTTCTGAAGTCTACGTTCAGCAATGTTTTGCCCGTCATAGCCAACTGAGTGAATATGCCCTAGTGGAAGGGGTAATGGGGTTGTTTGATGGAATTGGGCATGAGCAAGAAAAGCAAAAATCAACTGACTTTGCGAGTACGGCACACATTGCGCGGCTTTTAGATTTACCCGTGGTGTTGGTGATTGATTGCAGTCGCCTTTCTGGTTCTGTAGCTGCGATCGCTCACGGCTACCAGTCTTTTGATCCCCGAATTAAAATAGCTGGGGTAGTATTAAATCGCGTCGGGAGCGATCGCCACCTCTCTCTACTTAAAGATTCGCTAGAACCTCTACAATTACCCATTCTCGGCGTACTGCGGCGTCAAGATAACATCACAATTCCCGATCGCTATTTGGGTTTAGTACCCACAGCAGAACTTCCTCAACTCAATGCTTTAATTGATCGACTCGCCGATTTAGGAGATACTTGCTTCGATTGGCAACGCTTATTACCTTTGTTAAAATCTAAACCTCTCCCTTATCCCCCACCCTGTGGGAAGCTAAAGCTACATCCTCCTCATCCTTCCTCCTCTCCCGTCAGAATTGCCATTGCCCGCGATCGCGCTTTTAATTTTTACTACCAAGATAATCTCGATTTACTGCAACAGCTTGGTGCAGAAATAGTTTTCTGGAGTCCCTTAGAAGATGCTGACATACCAAAAGATGTGCAGGGAATGTATTTTGGCGGAGGTTTCCCGGAAGTTTTTGCCCAGCAACTAGCAGAAAATTCCAGCGTTCGTGATGCAGTGAAAACGGCAATTCTTAAAGGAATGCCCACAGTTGCCGAATGCGGAGGATTGATGTATTTATGTGAGCAAATTATCGATTTTGAGGGTAAATCTTGGTTGATGGCGGGAGTGCTACCAACATCCGCTGTGATGGGTGGGCGTTTAACTTTGGGCTATCGTCGTGCAGTAGCTTTGCAAGATAATCTGTTAGTTAAGGCAAATACAACTGTTTACGGACATGAGTTTCATCGTTCCCATTTAACTTTAACTCCCACTCAGCCCCTATTTGAAACTTCTCGCTACGATTGTGAGGAAAATATGGGATGCGAGGGATGGGGTTTACCTGCAAATGTTCATGCTTCTTATGTTCATCTGCATTGGGGAGAAAGTGGAGAAATTCCCCAGCAGTTTCTTAAAGAATGTAGGACTTACGCATAAGAGATCACCCAACCCCCTTAAAAAGTTGGCTCTTGAGATTCCCCCTTAAAAAGGCTACGGTGTACACACAAGTATGACCAGCATAGGTTTCAACTCTTCTAAGATACAAGGGAAGGGTATGGTGGGCGCCGAAATAACAAATGAGTTCGCCGAAATAACAAATGAGTTCGCCGAAATAACAAATGAGTACCCCGAAATAACAAATGAGTACCCCGAAATAACAAATGAGTTCGCCGAAATAACAAATGCGTACGCCATGATTGCAAGAATTTAGCTTTGTCACGCCAGCGTAACGCACTGCAAATCTTTGGTAGATGAAGTTTTTCCGACTTGTGTGTACACCGTAGCCTTAAAAAGGGAGGTTAGGGGGGATCGAGGTTTCAGGTTTTCAATGCGTAAGTCCTGGACTTGCTAATTCTTTTAAGCAACCTAAATACTGCTGATTTACAGTTTTAGGTCGTCCAATCAAGCGATCGCTCCATTTGTGAGCCTGTCCTGTTTGGGCGATCGTAATCTAGTAACGTGCAGTCTCTTGAGAACATCCCAAAGCTTCACAGATTTGAGTCTGGGATTGACCTGCATCGAAGAATAGCATAATTTCAATGCGACGGCGGTATTCTGCACGTAAGTCGGTTTCTAAGCTTTTCAGTAGGTATCTGCGCTGAAAGGGTGTTAAGCAAAGACCTGGATTTTCTATAACGATTCCTCTTGGTAGAACTTGCACTCTTTGAAAGTTCGTTTAGCTTCTTTGCGAACCTCTGCTTACTTCTCAAATCAAAAGTCCCTGAATTCCACAACTAGTTATAAAACTTCACAATTATTGGATGAATGGTCAGAAGTTAGGCTTTTCAGGCGTTGATGCTGTGATTGGTCAAAAGCAGCGAGAAAAAAGTGACGATGAAATCAAAGATATAGCTTCAGTATCAAGGTGGATGACTTGGAGTATCTCAGAGCGTCAAAACCCTTTAATTCACAAGACAAAAATACCTTTAACTTGAAAATTAAAAAACTTAAATAATGAAAACATAAGTACTTTAGTTATGCGTAAAAAATCACTTTGAACTTATTGTTTTTATCAAGTTAATATCAGAAGATTTCAATGGAGTTAGACAAGACATCACTAATTCCACATCAACATCAATCTAGAAAACGAAAACGACAATGTTAAGCACCAAAGAAAACTTGAAACAACTTGATGCAACTCTAGCTGTCAAGGAACTTGACAATGAGACTGCTGCTGCTATTCAAGGTGGTTATGCGTTGGAAGTCTTCGACGACTACAATTATACAGATCGCATAGGCAGTTTCAACGTTCGCAGTCCTCAGGTGAAGGCAAACGACCGGATTAGCTCGATTCAAGTTAACGCAGGTACATGGAGATTTTACGTTGACGCTGATTACAAAGGTACTTACTTTGAAGTTGGACCGGGAAGATATAGCCTTTTTAACTATCCTCTGGATAACAAGATCTCATCCCTCAAGCGAGTCTGATTGAGCCAGCACTTTGAACGCTCCAATTCCAGTTAGGGTGATCTCACAAAGTAACTGGAAGTTGGAGATCTTAGTTTCTAGCCCTTCTAGAGGATAACTCTGGGCTAAGCACTTATTTTTGTTGAGCATATAAGCTCTGAACTAGTAGGGGCGAGATATGTTTCGCCCCTCTTTTTTGTTTGCTTGTAATAGAACAATTCACACTCTGTCCGAATAGCGAACCATTTATAGGTACAGGTCTTGAAGATGCGATACCAAATTGTACTTCAACACAGTGAAGAAGACTGCGATGCTGCCTGCCTTGCCACTGTTGCCAAATACTACGGGCGCAACCTTACCATCAGTCGGATGCGGGAAGCAGTTGGTACAGGATCGCGGGGAACCAGCCTGCTAGGTTTGAGGCGGGGTGCAGAAACTCTAGGATTTAATACGCAGACAAAAATACCTTTAATTTTGAATTAAAAAAAATTCAAACAATCAGAACATAAGTCCTTCAGTTATGCGTAAAAAATCAGTTTAAACCTATTGATTTTATTGATTAAATTTTAGATTATTTAAATTGAATTAGAAAATACATTACTAATTCCACATCAACATCAATCTAGAAAAAGAAAGTGACAATGTTAAACACCAAAGAATACTTTAAACAAATTGATGCAACTCTTGCGGTTAAGGAAGTTGATAATGAGACTGCTGCTTTAGACTCTCTGATTGAAGATATTTCAGATGACAAGTCTGCTTCTGTAGCAGGAGGAGCCGTAAAAAATTTCAGTGGCACGCTTAATGCAGGATTTGGGATATTACCAACGCTGTATAAAACTACCCGCCAATTCAACGACATTTCAATTCGATTGACTAAGAACCCCTATGGCACGTTCGTTTTTGCCCGGCGTCCTAACGGTAAAGATGTGAACACTTATTACAGGTATATTCCTGCAAACTACCATGGTGTCGTCACTGTGGCAGCGGACGTGAAAGATGGAACCTCTTTCCGGCTAGGCTTTTCTGCTTCAACGACACGTACGTTTCAAATAGCAGGGCGAACAACCTATTAGCAAGATGGTTTCAGGTTTTTACCGCTAGTCTTGCTTAACTTTTGCACCAACGAATTTAATTAAGTTGATCTACTTACTCATTTTTGAGTTGAGTCAAGCACCTCTAAATATTTTGAAAACTAGCTCTGGTCGGGGTGAAAGCCCCGACTCACTTTCTCCCCTGCGTAAGTTTTAAGTTATGAAATACCAAAGTGTACTACAACACAGCGAAGAAGACTGTGGTGCTGCCTGCCTTGCTACTATTGCCAAACACTACGGACGCACCTTTGCGATTAGTCGAATGCGGGAAGTAGTTGGTACAGGATCGCGGGGAACCAGTCTGCTGGGTTTGAGGCGGGGTGCAGAAACTTTAGGATTTAATACACGTCAAGTCAAAGCCTCTGCACAATTACTGGATCAATTAAATAAAGCCCCTTTACCCGCAATTATTCACTGGAAAGGCTACCACTGGGTCGTTTTATACGGACAAAAAGGGAAAAAATATGTAATTGCTGATCCTGGTGTAGGCATCCGCTATCTCACCCGCGAGGAGTTGCTCGAAGGGTGGGGCAATGGCATCATGCTGCTGCTAACGCCAGACGACAGCCGCTTTTATCAGCAATCAGATGATAAAATTGGCGGCTTTGGGCGTTATCTGATGCGGGTTTTACCCTATCGCGCTATTCTGATTCAAGCGATCGCAATTAACATCGTCATCGGGTTGCTTTCCCTTGTCTCTCCCTTGATGATGCAATTGCTCACCGATGACGTACTCGTGCGGGGAGATACGCAACTGCTAACCGTGGTGGCAATTGGAGCGATCGCGATGAGTCTATTTAGCAGTGCGATCGGTTTGGTACAATCTCACTTAATTGGTCACTTTGGTCAACGACTGCAATTAGGACTGATTCTAGAATACGGGCGACAACTGTTGCGTTTGCCCCTCTCATACTTTGAAGGACGGCGCAGTGGGGAAGTAGTCAGTCGGATTGCTGATGTGGATCACATCAATCAGCTAGTTTCCCAAATTGTCCTCGGTTTACCCAGCCAATTTTTTATCGCCTTGGTTTCCTTGGGCTTCATGCTCTTTTACAGTTGGGGACTGACTTTGGCTTCCCTGACTGCCTTTATTATTGTCACCCTCGTCAATCTGCTTTTTCTCCCAGCTTTGCGCCAGAAAACCCGCAGCGCGATCGTCTTGGGTACAGAAAATCAAGGCTTTCTCGTTGAAACTTTTCGCGGTGTCCAGGTGCTAAAGACTACCCAAGCCACTCCCCAAGCTTGGCAAGAGTATCAGGCGAATTACGGTCGGCTTGCTAACTTGGGCTGGAGTACGATGAAGCTAGGGCTTTACAGCAGCACAATCACCAGTATTATTTCTACTTTTACTAGTATTGCCTTACTGTGGTTAGGGTCATATTTAGTAATTAATAATACTTTGAGTATCGGTCAGCTGCTAGCCTTTACTGGCATGAGTGGTAACTTTCTCGGCTTTTTGAGTTCAGTCATCGGCTTAGTTGATGAATTTATCACTGCTCAGATTGTCATCCAACGCCTGACAGAGGTGATTGATGCTACCCCAGAAGACGACAAAGACCAGAAAAAGCCTTGGGCAGAACTGAAGGGCAATATAGATATTACTTGCACTAACCTTAATTTCCACCACGCAGGTAGAGTTGATCTGCTGCAAGATTTTTCGCTGATTACCCCTGGTGGTCAAGTCATTGCCTTGATTGGTAAATCCGGTTGTGGTAAAAGCACCCTCGCCAAACTGCTTGCAGGTTTGTATTTCCTCCAATCTGGCAATATCCGCTATGGCATCTATAATCAGCAAGACCTCTCAATGGAATGTCTGCGGCAACAGGTGGTGCTAGTACCTCAAGAACCTCACTTCTGGAGTCGCTCAATTATTGAAAATTTCCGCTTCAGCTATCCCCAAATTACGTTTGAACAAATTGTGCAAGCTTGCGAGATTGGTGGTGCAGATGAGTTTATTAGTAAACTGCCCGATAAATATCAAACTGTTTTAGGCGAATTTGGCGCGAATCTTTCTGGTGGACAACGACAGAGATTAGCGATCGCTAGAGCTATAGTTACTGACCCGCCGATATTAATTTTAGATGAATCCACTGGCGCTCTCGACCCAGTGAGTGAAGCCAAACTGCTAGATAGACTGCTGTCTCATCGACAGGGCAAAACCACAATTATGATTAGCCATCGCCCCAAAGTCATCAGGCGGGCTGATTGGATTGTACTTCTTGAAGAAGGACGTTTGAAAATCCAAGGCACTCCAGAATCTCTACGCCATCAGCCTGGCGAACACTTAGATTTCTTAGACAGCGTTGACCCATTTACAAATGGTTTAGTAGCTAAATCCTCCAATTACTCTAACGGCAAATTCAGCGCAATCAGCAAATAAAATCATCTATGACTTATGCATTGACAAAAATATCATTCATGTGATCTAAGTAACAACTCATTGTTGAATATTCAACAGAGGTTAAAGAATGAATACAAAATTTTCAAAGCTGTATTTTACGATAGCTGTCTCAGTTGCAATCATAGGTAGTGCTTCTGTAGCGTTGCCTGCCGTTGTGTCGTTCAGCGATGCTACTGCCACATCTACTAGTGGTTCGTTTGTTGCGGACAATGCTATTGACAAAAATAAGAATACCCACTGGGAGGCTACCGCCCGTGGTGCTTCCATAACTGCGAGATTCGGTAGCTGCCAGCGCGTAGATGATCTGGTGCTTAACTGGTACGGCACGAACAAGTATACCTACAGCGTACAGCTTTCCAAGGACAATGGTGCAACCTGGACTACTGTGGTTAGTAACACCTCTGGCAAGGGCAATGAAAACAAGCAAAACGTCACCGACCAACCCGCCAACGCGATTAAGATTGTGGGTGATACCGATTCTAGATTGCGTATCGACGAATTGAAGGTTAATTCTTTGG
Organism: Nostoc sp.; assembly: GCF_036916575.1. GTDB lineage: Bacteria > Cyanobacteriota > Cyanobacteriia > Cyanobacteriales > Nostocaceae > Nostoc. Next base: position 10,995 of record NZ_JBALGC010000144.1, on the reverse strand, counting down.
GTTCGACCAATGGCTGTACGAGCAGTGGTACTTCCAATCCCTCAAATGGTGAGAGCAGTGATACTTCAAATTCCTCAAATGGTGGGGTCTCAGGTGGTAACGCTCAGTACCCGGCCGATGTGCTTGACTTAAGCAAGTGGAAGCTCACCCTGCCAATCAGCTTGAATTCCCCGCCCAACTCAAACAAGGCAACGGAAATTAAGCAGCCGCAACTCAAGACATACAGTAATTCAGAATATTTTCGTCTGAATGCTGCGAAGAATGGTGTGCTTTTGAAAGCGATCGCTGGTGGCGCACGTACGAGCACAAATACTGCTTACCCCCGTTCTGAACTGCGTGAAATGCAGGGTGATGGAACGGAGTCCGCTGCCTGGAGTTGTACAAATACTGATCATGGCATGTACCTGGAACAGACCCTGTTGCACACCACCACGAATAAGCCGGAAGCCACCATCGCGCAGATCCATGACTCAAAAAACGACCTCATGATGGTGAAGTACTTCGGCCCGAACTTTGCCAACGGCTCGACGGACATCGGCAAGCTTGAAGCCCGCTTTAACAACGACACTACTACCAAGCTTCTCGACAGCACCTATAAGATCGGCGATCCGATGACTATCGACATTGCTGTTACATCCGGTGGCAATGTTACTATCAACTATAAAAACTTACGTTCAGGTGTAACCAGTAGTACTGGTACAGTGAAGCTGACGGGTATCGTCGGTTCCTGTTACTTCAAGGCAGGCATATATATTCAAGCTTGTTCAAAGACTGATATTTACGGTAACACCAACACTGTGTGTGTAAACAAGGACTTGTCTGGTGATAAATACGAAACTGACCCATACGCTTACGCCGAAATAGAAGTACGCAAAATTACCCTACGCTAATCCGCAGAAGCTTTCAGCTTTTTTACCAGTATGTAAATTTCCCAAAAAAGAGGCAGAGGGCAGTCAGATAAACTATTAAACCCGATGCCGGAATGTCTAGATTTTGGACTATAAATCTTCCATTATGTCTGTCAAACGGTTGCAACCTGGGTATTTTGATTCAGCTAGTAACAACATGTAAGTGTTAAGGTCACAATGTGCTGTGGATGGTTTAGTAGTAGTTCTAATAGTCCCAACCTGCTGATAGAGATGATGTAAATTATCCGTCTTTCAAGTCCCTACAAACTAGCGTAGGCTAGCAAAAACTGTAGGCATCGCCTGTTTTGTCCTGATTACTCTCACTGCATTGTCTGTCTAATTTGTCAATACGTAAGTTCAATCATCATGGTTAACTATTCCAACTCAGATTACCTGCCCCCCATTCAAGACAACGAGTTTCTCCCACCACTTGGTCGTTGGACTACTTGGGGCGGACTAGTTTTTGTCTGTGCCGTGGGGCTAGCTGTTCCACTTGCTTCTGTTATCAAATATAAAGTGACAGTTAAAGGACAAGCTGTTGTCCGCCCTGCTGGTGAATTGCGGCTGGTGCAAGCTGCTACCGAAGGTCAGGTGACGCGGGTCTTTGTTACAGAGAATCAAGTTGTCAAAAAAGGGGATGTGATTGCCACTATTGACAACTCGAAGCTGCAAACCAAAAAAAGTCAACTGCAAAGTAACATTGGGCAAAGTCGTTTACAACTATTTCAAATTAATGCCCAGATTAACGCCATTAATAGCCAGGTTTTAGCTGAAACTGAGCGCGTCAACCGGGTTATTGCTGGTGCTGAAGCTGAATTAAACGGTCGCAGTCGGGACTATCAAGATAAAGTTATTACTACCGCTACTGATGTCCAAGAAGCGGATGCCAATGTCAAAGCTGCCGATGCTAGTCTGAAAGCAGCCCAGTCAAAGCGAAATCGCTATGAAACTGTAGCCAAAGCCGGAGCTTTGTCTCAAGATCAATTTGAGGAAGCACAACTAGCTGTTCGCCAGCAAGAACAAGCTTTTCAGGCAGCTAAAGCCAAATTGCAAAATGTCCAAACTGCCCTTAATCCTAGTAATGCACAAGTAGCGATCGCTTCTCAACGCATTGCCCAAGAAAAAGCTACCGGCAAAGCCAGCATTGCGACTTTAAATAAAGAACGCCTTGCTCTAATCCAGCAACGAATTGAAATCCAAAAACAGCTAGAAAGCGACACCCGCGAACTTCAACAAGTAAATATCGACCTCAGCCAAACTAGAATTACTGCCACAGCAGACGGAATCGTTTCTAAATTAAACCTGCGAAACTCTGGTCAAACTGTACCTGCTGGACAGGAAATTGCCCAAATTGTCCCTGGTGATGCTCCCTTGGAGATTAAGGCAGCAGTAGCACTTCAGGATAAAAATAAGTTGAAACAAGGTCAAAAAGTACAAATGCGAGTTTCTGCTTGTCCTTATCCAGATTATGGTACTCTCAAAGGCCAGGTTAAGATGATTTCCCCGGATGCGATTGCACCTCAAGGGAATGCTGTTAATGCCACCGACACTACATCTGCCAACCAAAAGATGGCAGCCGTTGGTGCTTTTTATGGGGTAACAATTGAGCCAGAAAGCCTTTCTCTAGGTAGGGACAAACACTTGTGTGCGCTGCAATTGGGAATGGAAGGTACAGTTGATATTATTTCTAGAGAAGAGACTGTGATGCAATTCTTTCTGAGGAAGGCGAGGTTGATTGCAGACTTGTAGAGCGATCGCAGCGTAACTATTCGTAACTATTTCTCACAATCCTACCGTTGGTTTTCTATCTATCCTAATAGGGGATTGTAGTTTACTTGCTGGATATTCAAGAGTTGCAATGTTTAGAATAAGGCGATGCAGGCGGCGTTGGTGCTGGAAATTAGCACTAGGGAGTTGGTTGGTGATCGGTAGTGCGATCGGCGAAGCTGTATTGCAGACATTGGCTTTATCTTTTAATTGCGCTTTTGCCCAAATTACCCCCGATAGCACTCTACCCAATAATTCTCGTGTTACAACACAAGACAACATCAGTATCATTGAAGGGGGAACCCAAGCTGGAAGGAACTTGTTCCACAGTTTTCAAAAGTTTTCTGTCCCTACTGGCGATGCTGCTTTCTTTAATAATGCAGCAAATATTCAAAATATCATCAGTCGGATAACGGGTGGGTCAGCTTCTAATATTGATGGGATAATTGGCGCAAATGGAACAGCAAACCTGTTTCTAATTAATCCTAATGGGATTATTTTTGATCAGAATGCTCAATTAAATATTGGTGGTTCTTTTGTGGCGAGTACAGCGAATGCACTGCAATTTGGAAATATCGGATTTTTTAGTGCGACTGAGAAAAATATTCCTTCATCGTTATTGACTATTAATCCTTCAGCATTGCTGTTTAATCAGATTAATCAAAACGCAGTGATTCAAAATAACTCAATTACATTTGCAGGAATAGATCCAGCAGGCTTTTATGCATTTGGTTTACGAGTACCAGATGGTAAGAGCTTACTGCTGGTGGGTGGTGATATCAGCATGGATGGGGGAGAATTAAATGCTTTTGGTGGACGAGTTGAGTTAGGAGGGTTGAGCGAACGTGGTACTGTAGCACTGGGTGTAGATGGCGATAATCTCAGCTTGAAATTTCCTAAGAATGTTGGGCGAACTGAGGTATCCCTTACTAATCAAGCTGCAATATATGTAGAAGGGACTGGTGGCGGTAATATTGCAGTCAATGCTAGGAATCTAGAGATTTTAGGAGGAAGTATTTTAAGCGGTGGTATTGGGCAAGGTTTGGGGACATCTGAAACAATTGGGGAAGATATTACGCTCAATGCTACCGGGTCAATCAAAGTTGCTGGTGGGAGCGTAGTTGCTAATCAAGTGCGCTTAGGGTCACAAGGCAATGGGGGTAACATTATTATCGATTCTGGTTCCTTCTCGTTAGGCGATGGTGCTCAACTTGAAGCCTCAACCCTTGGACAAGGGAATGCGGGGAATGTGACAGTGAGTGCAAAAAATGCTGTTGACCTTGCATATGCTAGCATCCTCAACACGGTAGAAGCTTCTGGTGTAGGTAAAGGAGGCAATATCGATATCAATGCTGCAACCCTGTCATTAAAAGATGGCGCTCAACTGGCAACCACTCGTCAAGCATCTGCTACTCAGCTAGCAGGACAGGGGGATGCGGGGAATGTCAATATTAAAGTTACTGGCGTTGTTGATATTGCTGGAAAGAAAAACGGTTTTCTCAGTGGGATTCTCAGCAGTGTGCAAACGGGGACACAAGGTAATGGGGGTAACATTACTATCGATTCTGGTTCTTTTTTATTACGCGAACGCGCTCTACTTGCTGCCTCAACTTATGGACAAGGCAATGCCGGGAATGTGACAGTGCGTGCAAAAGATGCTGTTTCCCTCGCAGATGCTCGCATCTTCAGCACAGTGGAGGCAGGAGGTGTAGGTAAGGGAGGCAATATCGACATCAATGCTGCAACCCTGTCATTAAAAGATGGCGCTTTTATTTCTGCCTCAACATCTGGAAAAGGGAATGCAGGGAATGTGACAGTGGGTGCAAAAGATTTTGTTTCCCTTGCTGGTAATGCTTACATCTTCAGCACGGTAGAAGCTTCTGGTGTAGGTAAAGGAGGCAATATCGACATCAATGCTGCAACCCTGTCATTAAAAGATGGCGCTCAACTGCTAACCGCTACTCGTGAAGCATCTGTTAGCCAGCCAGCAGAACGCAGGGATGCAGGGAATGTCAATGTTAATGTTACTGGCGCTGTTAATATTGCTGGAAAGAAAAATGGTTTTCTCAGTGCGATTCGCAGCTTAGTGGAAACGGGGACAGTTGGCAATGGGGGTAACATTACTATCGATTCTGGTTCTTTCTCATTACAAAATGGCGCTTCTCTTTCTGCCTCCATATCTGGACAAGGGAATGCGGGGAATGTGACAGTGCGGGCAAAAGATGCTGTTTCCCTCGCAGATGCTAGCATCCTCAGCACAGTAGAAGCTTCTGGTGTAGGTAAAGGAGGCAATATCGACATCAATGCTGCAACCCTGTCATTAAAAGATGGCGCTCAACTGCTAACTATTACTCGTGAAGCATCTGATACCCAGCCAGCAGGAAGGGGGGATGCAGGGAATGTCAATGTTAAAGTCACTGGCGCTGTTGATATTGCTGGGGAGAAAAATGATTTTCTTAGTGCAATTGGCAGCAGTGTGCAAACGGGGACAGAAGGCAATGGAGGTAACATTACTATTGACTCCGGTTCATTCTCATTACGAGATGGCGCTCGACTTTCTGCTGAAACTGCTGGACAAGGGAATGCAGGTGCAATTAAAGTTAGTGCTGCTGATTTTTTCACCATTTCTGGTGGCAGTTCAAATATTAACAGTGGCTTGTTCGTTAACTCCCAAAGCCCAACGGGTACTGCTGGAGATATTATAGTCACCTCACCTAAAGTTACCTTAGACAACGGTGGCACACTCGACGCCGAATCTACATCAGGTAACGGTGGCGACATTAATTTACAAACTGATTTACTGCTTCTCCGTCGTGGGGCTGAAATTTCCACCACCGCAGGCACAGCACAAGCTGGTGGTAATGGTGGTAACATCACCATCAATGCCCCGTCGGGCTTCATTGTTGCCGTCCCAAACGAAAATAGCGACATCACTGCTAATGCTTTCACAGGCAGGGGAGGGAACGTTCAAATCAGCGCTTTTGGTGTTTACGGCACTCAATTTCGAGACAAAGAAAACCCACAAACAAGCGATATCACTGCTAGTTCCCAGTTTGGAATTAACGGCACTGTAGAACTTAACACGCCAGATGTAGACCCCAACAGTGGCTTAATCAACTTGCCAACCGTACCAGTTGATACCCAATTAGCACAGACTTGTACCGCAGGTAGCCCTGTAGCTAAGAGCAGTTTTACAATCACTGGACGCGGTGGCTTACCACCATTACCGGGTGATGCCCTCAACACTGATGCAGTGCAGGTAGATTTGGTGACTCTCAACCCAGAAGTAGGTAAACCTTCTACTACAGCAGTTTCCACAAATTCCACTAGCCCAACACCATCTCGCATAGTAGAAGCTACTGGTTGGGTAATTGCTGCTAATGGCGATGTCATTCTCACTAGCTCTGCACACACACTCACGCCTCATTCTTCCTGGCAGAGTCCAGCCGATTGCCGTGCGTTTAATCAACACCAAGGAGGTTGATATAGCAACTTACACTATTAGTTTATTCTCTGGGACAAAAGGCACTGCGTCAAGCTCTGGATTCGGCTAAACAGACCATCCACAATCAGGTGGGTAAGCCTACTGCCACTTCCACTATGTGTTGGGTGTTTCAGTGTTTTATGTCGATTCATCTAGTAACGATCGCCAACGTTAAATAAATTGCCAATCTTAGGGATGAACGACGTTGGATTCTTCAGTTTCTCGGTGCCCCTTGCCGAAAATATTATTTACTTACCTGAGAAACCTGCGGAATCTGGGTTTTAAATGCCGTATCAAATAACTTAGAGTTTTATTGATACAGCCAAAACAAGCTTTTTCTTCATTTTTTAGTGGTAGCTCTTTCACAGCAAGGGTTTCAGACTATGTATGGCGGCAAGATTTGCCTTGTCTGCTTTTACGCGAAACTATACTTGAGTAGTGTTTTGGAATCTGCATAGGAACCAAACCGCTATTTCTCACTCTCTACTAAAAGCCCCCAGATTTATCCGTGGGGAATTCGTTACATTCATATCGTCATTCAATCTGCGAATCAAACGGGATAACTCACGAATAATATTTACCGCAATTTCGGGAGTTTCTTCGATCGCATCATAAAGTTGCTCTTGCGTCAGTTCTAAAAATTCACAAGGTTCTAAAGTCGTTGCGGTGGCGGAACGAGGTTGAGTATCAAATACTGCCATCTCACCAAAGTATTTTCCCTGTTCCACCTCTGCAAGTTGTTTATTCCCAATGTGAACTTTAACTCGACCTGACACGACAATATAAAGCGATCGCCCTTCTTCTCCCTGTCGAAAGATGGTGTAATTAGCTGGAAATGACAATTCGTTCATTACTGAAGTCAGCCGCACAATAAAATCATCCCGCAATTCCTTAAAAATCGGAACTCGCCGAACAAATAATAAACGGTCAACACTGGTTAGCATAATTACAAGTTAAACATCAAACATTACTGTAAATTTTAAAACCGAAGCCACGCGATTAGTCATATTAACCGATATTGAATGGTAGCCGCCAAAAATATCTCAAAATTTACCGATAGAAAACCACTTAGTATCTCTTCAATAAGAGCGATGCCTACAGCGATAAACTACGCACAGAAGCTTCTTAAACAATAAACATCTCCAGAAATTAATGATGCGTTACCTGAAACCCTTGTAGAAACGTTACATGTAACGTCTCTATATTCATTGTCAAAGATGTCTAATAGCTCAGTATTAGGTACTCTCTCGTTCCCATGTGGAGCAAAAGAACGAGGAAAACATTATGTAAAGTTATCAATTACTTTTATTTATCATTTTAAAAAACAAGAGTATTTGCTCTTATTTGGTTGAAAGCCATAATATTGAGTTCATGAGCTCCCAAGGTACCTTGCTGAGAAAAAATTCACCAATTTGATTGGAGGCAATCGCCTCTAAAAACTGGGTAACTGGCTGATGACTAGCGAACCTTGATCGTTTGTCATTGGGTAAAACAGTCACAAAATCTCCTGAACTGGCCTCACATCGAGAAGCAGAGAAGGATTAGGACAAACAGCATTGAATTATCGTAAGCAACAATTATGAGTTGGCTAATTAGTACATTTCTTATTGGAATCTCTGCCGCTTTTGCAACCACCTTTGACGACAATTTATACTTGACAGCTTTCTTCGGAAAAGTCAATCGCAGCTTTCGTCCTAAGCATATTGTTCTCGGTGAATTTCTAGGCTTCACTACCTTAGTATGTGCTAGTCTCCCTGGTTTCTTCGGCGGTCTGATTATTCCCAGCACCTGGATTGGTTTGCTAGGTTTGCTTCCCATCGCCATTGGTATCAGTAATCTCATCAGTCGAGATGAGGAAGCAGAGACAGTGCAAGCGGTGTCAGTTGACTTAACTCCTGCCAGATCTGGACGTCAGAAGAAATCACTATTGGCAATCATCCGCGATCCTCAAACTTACCGCGTTTCCGCTGTCACCATTGCCAATGGAGGAAACAACATTGGGATCTATGTACCCTTGTTTGCCAGTAGCAATCTTCCAAGTTTGAGTGTAATTCTGTGTGCTTGCTATTTCAGTGTTGGGGCGTGGTGCTTACTCTCTTACAACCTGACTCGTAATCCTCTGATGACTCCCGTTTTAACTCGCTATGGTCGGAAAATCTTCCCGTTTGTCTTAATTTACTTGGGACTTTCAATCTTGATTAAAAGTGAAACATATCGACTTTTACCTAGTCTGGCAATGCTTTCCAATTAGGTATGAGGCGATGCCTACGGCGGTAAACTACGCCTACGGTGGGTGCTCCGTACCATTGCACCTGCTCTGAAAACTTGTTACCTGGAGATGCGATGCTAACGACAAGCCCTGCGAGTGACGCTATGCACAGTCGCTACCGCTAAAGATTTTTTAATCATTTAAATTTATCAATTTCAATCAAGATAATATTTGATGTTATCAATTAACTTATCTAAAGTGAGAATAAAGCAGATTATTGATGGCTCCTATTAAAGCAAGCTCACCACTACAAATTATGATCTTAAGGAACTAATGAATAAACCAAATCCAAAAAAATTAACTCAGTGGATTGTAACAGCAGTATTTCTGGTACTTGTAGCAGGATTTTCTCTGCTTGACCAGCCTAGCGTTAAAGCTCAAACACTAACACCATCCATACCTACGGAAAAACTAGGTCCAGTAATACCTCCAGTTACATCGCCAATGAAGTCTGTAACTTCCCCAGTAATACCTCCGGTTACATCGCCAATGGAGTCTGTAACTTCCCCAGTAATATCTCCAGTTGCATCGCCAATAGTGTCTGTAGCAGAAAACGTTAGACGTTTATTACAAACCAATGAATGTGTCGGGTGTAACCTAACTGGAGCAATGCTCAAGGACGCAAACCTGCAAGCGGCAAACTTGGAGGGTGCTAACTTAGAAAATGCAGACTTAGAAAGGGCAAACTTACAGCAAACAAACTTACAAGGGGCAAACTTTCAAGGAGCAGATTTAGGCAAGGTAAACCTTTTGGGAGCAAACCTGTTGGGAGCAAACCTATTTGATGCAGACCTAGAGAAAGCCAACCTCTTGGGAGCAAACCTGCAAGCAGCTAACCTACAGGGCGCAGACTTGGAAAAGACAAATCTCACAAATGCAAACATGCAGGGGGTTAACCTGATGGGGGTTGATTTGGAAGATGCTATCAGACCGGAAGGATTCACTATTCAGTAATTAAACTGAAGTTCTCTGGGCAAATTTCCTAAAAAACCTCAAAAGCCTGATTCAGTAAGGAATACAGGCTTTATTTTGATATTTTAAGGGTCGCGGCGATCGCCTGGGAAATTCGGTCAAATTCTATCGACACGCTCCCTTGCAGGCTTTGACCAAATGTATGGCCCAAATGGTTTATCAAGGGGTGTTTTAGCGATGTGGTTTGTGTAGTTGTGCATCACTTTTATTGCTATGCCCAGAATGACTTCTAGCACTTGTTGCTTACTATAACCAACTCCTAAAAACTCATTAATTTCATCCTCTTCAACCCAACCTCGCGCAATAATCATTCGTTGTGTAAAATGGCGCAGTGCTTGCAATTTTGGCTCTTTAAGTGGTCTGCCATCACGTAGCGCTTGAATATCTTCATTGGACATCCCCATCATCTTTGCCAGACCAGAGTGGGCTGCCATGCAGTAGTGACACTCATGTTCATAATTCACTGTCAAATAAATAATTTGCTGTTCAATTGGGCTGAAACTTGTCGTTGTAAACAAGTCCCATAGTGCCATTGAGCCTTTGAGCAATGCAGGCGAAAGGGCTACCACTCCTTCTAAATTTGGAATAAACCCAAACGTTTCTTGTGCGTGAACTAACGCTGCTTTCGAGTCTTCAGGCGCTGTATCAATTGTATGAATGGTAAATTCCATCGGTTGTTGCCTCAAATGTGCTAATCGGTAGACAAATCTGTCTACCAAAAGTTGGTGCTATTGTATTTCAAAAGAGACAACTTTGTCTACTCATTCAACTATGACTGCTCAATCAAGTAACGCTCGGCAACAAATCCTAGAAACGGCTTCTCTCCTCTTCTACAATAAGGGAATTCAGCATGTCGGCATTAATGAAGTCATTGCAGCATCAGGTGTTGCTAAACGGACACTTTACCGTTGGTTTCCTTCCAAAGACCTGTTAATCACAGAAGTGATGAAATATCGCGCTCAAGAGTGGCTACGCTGGTTTGAGGATGCAGTATCAGCACGAGGCATTACACCCAAAGAACGCTTATTAGCAACGTTTGATGTTTTACGTGAGTGGTACTCAAGTCCCAATTTTCGGGGTTGTCCCTTCATCAATGCTGTTTTGGAAATTGCCGATGCCTCTCATCAGGCGCATCAGGTTTCGGTAGACCTACGCGAGTCGATTCGACAAATTATTGTGCGCTTGGCGGCTGAGGCTGGCGTCAAAAATCCCGAATTCTTTTCGCAACAGTACCTTCTGCTGATTGGAGGAGCCAGCTTAATGGCAACAATCGAACACTCACCCAACGGAGCAACTTATGCTCAAAGTGCACTCTCAGTTCTTATTGATGCCAACATAGGAAATTGACATCGGCACTTTTACAAAAGAAATTACGTAGGCTGAAAACCTTTGCGTAATTCGTGCGCGACTTTTCAGTTTGATGGTCTATTTTCCAATATGTGGCTTGTATTATAATCCATACTCCCCCAACTGTTAGCTGCGCTCGTACCCATATAATTGTCTGACTTTTCCCGTTAAGTCTTGAAATGCTTACTGGTAAAGGATTCAAGAAACAGCGCAGCATATACGGTACAGTAATTAAAATTCGGTGCTAA
>NZ_JBALGC010000143.1:0-189339 GCF_036916575.1 Nostoc sp. | reverse complement strand
CGGGTGTAAAGGTATATGCTCCGGTGCTAGTGTTGAGGCTGAGTGTACCGTAAGTTCCGGTTTTGGTTACAGTTGTGCCATTGACTGTACCACCAATAATCCCGTAGGTGAGGGTTTGTCCGCTATCTGGGTCAGTAGCTATTAATGTACCAGTTTGAGCAGTAAAGGTGTCATTATTGGCTGTATCAGTGTAACTGATTGCAGTGGGAGTATTCAGAGTAGGAACAGTATTAGCAGGGGAATTATTTAGTACAACAATTCGCTGATTGCCATAATCAGGCACATAAGCTTTGGTTTGCCCCCCGGAAGTAGTGAAAAAAGCTAAACCGATGGGGGAGTTAAACTGGTTTTCGCCAGAACCGCTAGAACCAAAGGAAGAATCATAAGTGATTCCCCCTGTGGTGGAGTCGAGGTTGTAGATATCGATGTTGTTGCCGCTATAGTCTGTGACGTAAAGGAAATTGCCGTTAATTTCCAACCCAAATTGCCTGGTGATATTGGGAGAGTTATTCGGCAGGGTCAGTGCAGCATCCCAGGTTAGTTGACCTGTAGTGGGGTTAACCGTCATGACAACAATTCGCTGATTGCCATAATCAGGCACATAAGCTTTGGTTTGCCCCCCGGAAGTAGTGAAAAAAGCTAAACCGATGGGGAAGTTAAACTGATTTACGCCAGAACCGCTAGAACCAAAGGAAGAATTATAAGTGATTCCCCCTGTGGTGGAGTCAAGGTTGTAGATATCGATGTTGCTGCCGCCATAGTCTGTGACGTAAAGGAAATTGCCGTTAATTTCCAGCTCATATTGCCCGGTGATATTGGGAGAGTTATTCGGCAGGGTCAGTGCAGCATCCCAGGTTAGTTGACCTGTAGCGGGGTTAACCGTCATGACAACAATTCGCTGATTGCCATAATCAGGCACATAAGCTTTGGTTTGCCCCCCGGAAGTAGTGAAAAAAGCTAAACCGATGGCGCCGTTAAACTGGTTTACACCAGAACCGCTAGAACCAAAGGAAGAATTATAAGTGATTCCCCCTGTGGTGGAGTCGAGGTTGTAGATATCGATGTTTTTGCCGTTACTGTCAGTGACGTAAAGGAAATTGCCGTTAATTTCCAGCCCAAATTGCCCGGTGATATTGGGAGAGTTATTCGGCAGGGTTAGTGCAGCATTCCAGGTGAGTTCCAGAGTGTGGTGATAATTTGCCAGAGTGTCTGCCTGAAAAATAGTGGTGGCTTCTGTCATCCAGTTTTCCATACCCAAGTTGGTACGGCTAGCAATAATCCGGCTACCTGTCTGGTCAGCTAGTTGTTGAATGAATACTTCATCTGCACCGACTCGGCAACTGCACAGCACGATTTCATTCACTGCCCATTCGGACAACAGTGCCCGATGCGTTAGTATTGTCTGGCTTACAATCAAAGTTTTTCCCAGGTGAATTTTTCCGGGTTCTCCATGCGCCACAATGACTAAGCGTTCGTAGTGTCCCAGACTGAGCAACTGTGTAATTTGGGTGAGTCCTTCAGCTTGTGGGTCAATGACTGCGGCGTTTATCCCAGGTTGTAGCCCGACAATAAGGGTTGCATAATCCTCAACAGTTGGGTCAATTACAACCAGAGTTGTAGGGTTCAGAGGCTCATCTGTAGCATTCTTGACTTTAGTCGCATTGTGTCTAGAGGTAGACAGTGTGCTTTGGTTAAAAGTTTCGATATGAGCAACAGTCGCATCAATAAAAAGCAGTTGATTCGGTTTGTAATTCATGTTTAGGAAAATTTTGGGTTTACTAATTAAATGTTGCTGACTAGTACCGCAAGGCGGAAGTCAAAAGTTAAAAGTATTATGGAATAAGCTCTTTAGGGATTTTAAATGGTTGCTCTATTTACGCCGTGGCGTACTAGTTGGTATAAAACTTACGCACAAGAGATCCCCCAACCCCATTAAAAAGGGGATCTAGGTTTTAGGTTTTTAGTGCGTAAGTCCTATGGTATTTAAAAGCAGACCTAAATAGCTTGCTGATTGATTATTTGTAGAACAAGGACAAAGACTATACAATTGCTACTGTTATGCAACGCCTGAAAATCTTTAACTAAAGAAACCTCAAAACGTTAGTTTATGTAGCCTCAGCCTCCATGTCACAAGTTATTAGAAGTAGTTTAAAAAAGTATTTTTTTGTGATTTATGTAAATTTAACGATACTTTTTATTTAAAACTACAGTATAAACACTTAAAAAATTGCGTTTCTGTTCTGAGTCTAGCTTGAGATATGTATAGGACTTACGCACTGAAGCCTGAAACGTAGATTCTCCCTAGCCCCTTAAGGAGGTTGGGAGATTTGAGTGCCTAAGTCCTGATTGGGCAATAGTTATTCTTACTCACTTCTCTTGATAGAACAAGTGTACTAAATAATATGCTATAATTCCCATACATTGATGTTGAAATCATCTCTGGTTGCTTGCTTTGCTGAATGCCAAAATTTCCGGCATTAGTTGAGTCTGGCGCTATGGCAAAATCGACAAACAAAGCAGGTACGAAAGTTTAAAATAGTTGAATCCTAAACTCGACTCGGTGCTACTAATTAACTTTGAAAGGCATTGAAGTCTATATTTCCATGTCTTATGAACCCCTGCACCACAAATATCGTCCCAAAAGTTTTGCTGAACTGGTGGGTCAAGAGGCGATCGCCACCACCCTCACGAACGCGATCAGCACATCCAAAATCGCCCCCGCCTATTTATTCACTGGGCCTAGAGGTACGGGGAAAACTTCTAGTGCCCGGATTCTGGCTAAATCCCTCAATTGTCTTAAAAGTGACAAGCCCACTGCTGAACCCTGCGGCGTGTGTGAGGTTTGTCAGGGGATCACCAAGAGCTATGCCTTAGATGTAATTGAAATCGACGCCGCCAGTAATACTGGTGTCGATAATATCCGCGAGTTGATTGAAAAAGCCCAGTTTGCTCCTGTGCAGTGTCGCTACAAGGTTTATGTAATCGACGAATGCCTAACTGGAGATTCTCTGGTCTTGACTGATGACGGACTTAACAGAATCGATGACCCCAAAATCAAAGATAAGAGGGTTCTGAGTTACAACAACTCATCTCTTAAGTGGGAATTCAAGAAAGTTGTCAGGTGGTTAGACCAAGGAGAACGGCAAACCCTGGTTATCAAGACAACTAACCAAGAAATTAGATGTACGGGTAATCATTTAATTAGGACAAACCAGGGATGGCTACCAGCAAAGGACGTAAAAGAAGGAGTGAAGATACTATCCCCTGTGAATGTGGATGCGGCATCGTCATTTACAAATTTGGTATCGATGGACGCACCCGGAGATTTGCTAGCGGACACCAGTTTAAAGGCAATACATCAGGGCAAAAATCATACGACCTGGAATCCATCCTTAAACAAGCCGAATTACTCCGACCTTTCTGTGCTTGCGGGTGTGGAGAAAAGCTGGATATCCCAACCTTTTTACAAAAAAAGGGCCGAGGAATTATCAGTATTCAGTCTCGCTGGGAAAAACATCCATATAAAAAAGGACACGGAATTTGGGAACTTAGAACAGAAAAGTTCCTTGCAGATGCGGCAGTTATACAACCAAATGCACTTGGGCTTATCTACGGAACCTTGCTTGGAGATTGCTCTATCAGCTATCCCAATAAATACAGCAGATTCCCCAGATTGTGTTGGACACACTCAGAAAAGCAGCAAGAATGGTTGGAATACAAAGCCTATCGCCTTCAAGAATTGCGTCCAAAACTGCGAATTACATCTAACAAAGGATACGGAAACATATCAGTTACCTGTAACACAGGTTGCCATCCCCAACTCAAAGATGTCTTTGACATCGTTAAACCGAATAGGGATAAAAAACTTGTCTCTATGGACTGGCTTAATCGAATTACCCCAGAAGGAATTGCTTGGTGGTTTTGCGATGATGGTTCACTTGCCCTCAGTCCAGAAGGAAGTCCACAAATTCAACTACATACGGAAGGATTTTCTGCCGCAGAAAACCAACTCATTGCTACTTGGCTTACAGCAATGGGATACTCAGCAACAACAAAATTTTACACTAGAAGTAGTACAGGCAAGACATACCACTATATACGGTTGGGGGCAAGCACCAGTAGAAAATGGCTGGCAGACCTTAAACAATATTCCATTCCCTCGATGGATTACAAGTTTGGAGACAGTCGTATCTGTTCACCTCGCTGGGATTGAGCGAGTCTATGACATTGAAGTAGCAGATAATCATAACTTTGTGGCAAATGGGCTTTTGGTACATAATTGCCACATGCTCAGTAATCAGGCGTTCAATGCGCTACTTAAGACACTCGAAGAACCACCGAGACATGTAGTTTTTGTATTGGCAACAACAGACCCACAACGGGTGTTACCAACGATTATTTCGCGCTGTCAAAGGTTTGATTTTAGACGCATTCAGTTAGAGGCGATGGTTAGGCATTTAAGTGCGATCGCCTCTAAAGAAAACATTCATATTTCACCTGACGCTGTAACCCTGGTAGCCCAACTTGCTCAAGGAGGATTGCGGGATGCCGAAAGTCTACTTGACCAATTGGGTTTGTTAGTGGGTGAAGTGACACCAGAGCGAGTTTGGGATTTGGTGGGGACAGTAAGCGAACAGGACTTACTGGGGCTTTTAAATGCGATCGCTCAAGATAAACCCGAAGCAGTTCTGGACTGTACTCACAGAATTCTAGATCGGGGTCGAGAACCGCTAACTATTCTGCAAAATATCGCCGCTTTTTACCGTGATTTACTGATTGCCAAAACAGCACCTAACCGCCACGATTTGGTTGCTTGTACTCAACAAACCTGGACAGCGCTGGTTGAGTTTGCTCAATACTTGGATATGAGCGCGATTTTAGCAGGACAGCAACACTTGCGAACATCAGAAGTGCAAATTAAAAATACCACCCAGCCGCATTTGTGGTTGGAAGTAATATTACTAGGATTACTACCCAGTGCTACGAATATTCAGCCACAAGCTCCAAGTGTCACGCCGCAAGTTAACATACCCGCTATATCTCCAAGCTATCATCCTCCAGCAGTTGCTCAAAATCAGGCAGTCTCTTCTGTACCTTTAGCTGATTCGCAAACAAATCATAATTCTGCATCTCCCAATCATCAAACGGCTGTCCAAAATCAGCCTGTCACTTCATCTCCCGCAGTTGAACGGCAAACAAATCACAATTCTGCTGCTAATTCAGTTTCACCACCAACCCCAGAACCTGTTGCTGTTCCTGTATCACCTGCGAACGTTGAACCAGTAACTTCAGAAGTTATTGGGGAAGCAGAGTATGACTTAACTCAGGTTTGGCAAAAAGTGCTTGCTAACCTCCAGCCAAAATCAAGGCAAGAAATGCTGCGTCAAATGAGCCATCTCATAGAGTTCGATGGTGTTGTGGCTCGAATTGCGATCAAACAGGCATGGTATGACAAGGGGAAATCTTATCTACCAATGATTACAGCAGCTTTCCAGCAGACTTTCCAGCGTGAAATCCAGATAAATTTAGAAAAAGGAACTTCTTCAAACTCTACCTCAGCCAAAAAAAATCCTCCTCCAAAAGACTCTACTCGCCCTCAGCAGCCACCAACTCCCAGTTACAACCAGCAAATTCCTTCTCCAGCATCAGTACCACAGCCACCAACTCCCAGTTACAACCAGCAAATTCCTCCTCCAGCGTCAGTACCACAGCCAGCAACTCCATCACCAGCACCGACACCAGCACCAGTAAAAAGCGAGTCGGTAGCAAGCAATGGAAATGGCCTAAATGGAAATGGAGCAAATGGAAATCGGGCAAATGGAAATGGGGTAAATGGAAATAAAGTGCAAGCTTTGCCTCCATCCCCAACCCGAATAGCCGCACCTGATTGGGAAGTTGACGAAGTAGCGATCGCAGCTGTGCGTCTAGCAGAATTTTTTAACGGACAAGTTATCCGCTTCACAGAGGATTCAACAGAATTATCCGATTCTATGACTACACCTGAATGGGTAGAGGAATCAGAAGTTGATGATGAATGAAAATTGGGCATAAGGCATGGGGCATGAGGGGATAATGAGGCAGAGGGCAGGAGAGAACTTTCTTAGGTCTTTTCCACTCTGCCCAATGACGCCACTTGCTTTAAGTCGGCAGAGCCGCCCAACGCAGTGGCTCCCCAGTGCTCTATGCCCTATTCCTCATTCCCCGTATGCAAGGTTTTCACCCATTTCAAGCGCTTTTCTCTTACCGACATCCGAGCAGTAGTACTGCTCATGACGACTAACCAGTGCAACATATATAAATTGCCACGCAGGGTTTGCACCAGCATCATAAAATATGTAGAAAGTGGGAATTTTTGATCTTGACGTACCCGCTTCAGACCTGTAAACATCCCTACCATCGACATAGAAATGGACAAGCCTGTGATCGGACTTAAAATTGGTGGGCGATGACGAGCGATCGCCATTAATAAATCTGGTACTGTTGCTGTCGGCAAAATATACATAATCAGCAGAAACATCAGCAAATCCCAGCTTTTGCGTGTTCCCATACGGTTTTTGAGAATTAAATCCCAATAATCCAAATAGCGTTGATATCCGCCTTCTGCCCAACGGTTGCGCTGATGCCAGAGTGAAACTGCACTTATCACTCCTTCTTCTTGCACTGCTGGATGAAAAACACACTCAATATCCCATTTGTCTAAATGTAAACGGATTGTCAAATCCAAATCATCGGTAATGGTTTCCTCATTCCAGCCACCGCAGTTCTCCAAGGCTGAACGCCTGACAAATTGACCATTGCCCCGTAGTTCGCCAATGCCACCAAGGGCAGTCCGCTGTTGCTGAAACCAGGTATCAAGTGCCATTTCTGCCATTTGACCCTTAGTCCAAAAGTTTTCTTTGGCGTTGGCGATCGCTTTTCGCACCTGCACCGCCCCCACCTTTTCTCTTTGAAATAAAGGTATTACTTGTAGTAACAAATCTGGTGTCACTTGGGCATCAGCATCAAATACTGCTATAATTTCGCCTTTTGTCAGCGGCAATACCTGATTCAACGCCCCCGATTTGCCACCACTAGCTTCTGCTGAACGCCTTAGTACTTTCAGTTGCTGGTGTTTCTGCTCTAGTTCTGCTAATAAATGTGGCGTGCTATCACTGCTGTGATCGTCAATTATCCATACTTCGTAGTGCCCACCTGGATATTCCAGATTACAAAGATTTTTGACTAATTTAGCAATTACCGCTTCCTCATTTTTCGCAGCCACTAGCACCGATACAGAGGGCAAATCTCCCTGTATTTCTTTTGGATAGCGACGGGATTTAGTAAACACTACCACCAAAGCATGAAATCCTAGAATGGTGGTCAGTCCTAGAATAAATATGGAAGCCCAAGAAACTAAATGTAGAGCGATCGTGCCACTCCAGACGATAGTCAAGACTAAAGCTGCTTTGCGTCTACGACCTTGAAACCGGGGTGTTAAAGACAAAGGATCTGTCTCTAACACTGACTCCTCATCTACTGATAGGTCAGACAATAAGGAGTTGAGCGGATCAAGCTCTTGATAAGAATCTTCTTCGGGCCAGGAATTCGCTGGCATAGGTTAGGTTGCTTGATTCAAAAACCAGTATTTGTCTACAGTTAGTAATTTTACGGACAAATATCCCTAAGCTACTTTTCCCGATATTAATCGGAATGGGCAAACTGCAATACCCGCTATCCCTAAGCCAAAAGCCGCTGGGACTACCTTTGTTGTCACCGCCACTCTGCGTAATTACCTCGCATTAACCACGTTTGCTACTCTTAGACAGAGGCTTGATTCCTTTGATAGCCACTTGGGCAGGAAGCTTGTAAAGTCGGACTTTCTCCAATGAGAACTCCGGTTTGGGCAAAGGTAATAGCAAGGTAGCAGCAGCTTGTTGTTGGGAGAAACAGCAATAATGCCATCCACCACTTTACAGTCGGGATTTTTAGTGTTATAGTCTCCAACTTCGGTAACAGTTAATGCAGGATCATTGTAACCGAAATTTTAATATTTCTTAGCAGTAACTTCATTTATTGGGCATTGGGCATGGGGTATTGGACATGGGGCATGGTTATTTTCTCCTTGTCTCTGTGATCTCCCACCCTGCGGGAAGTTAAATCTATATCTCCCCCAGTCTTTTTTCTCTACGAGACACTGCGCGTAGCTTACTTCTCTGTAGGAGTACAATTTTGCGGAAAGTCTGATGCCTACGGCGGGCTGCGCCAACGGAGAAAATCTCCATTCAAAATTCTCCAAGATGAATGCATGAATTTTGAATTGATTTCTCCCCCACTCCTCCCTATGTGCTTTAGACACATCTTTTGGGAATACTACTAATAGCCACTAATATCCCCAGTTGCCAACTAACTTGAGGAATATTTAACAATGTCTATTGAGCAACTCCAGCCTGCCACTCAACAACAAGCTAGTGTTTACTTACCTTACGTTCAGGGCGCTAGGCGTAATTTCTTACCCCATGCCATCAGTCTTTATCAAAAAGGGGTCTTGGAGGGACACCGGAAGATAGAAGCCAGTGAACATGTCCCCTTTGTCGCCTCCTGGAATGTTGCTACCCTACCCTCAGATTTAATCCGTTGCCGAATCCAGTTTGATGGCAACGCTGACCTGAGTTACGAACTGATGATGGCTAGTTTCGAGTTTATTAATTTTTTAATTGAACTTATGGAGAACTATAAACGTTATCGCGTGACCGATTTTTCACAACCGTTTTACCGCAAGCTACTGCGTATAGATGATTGATTAAACTCAGCCGGACTTTTGCCAGTTCGGCTTGTCTTTAAAACTGTTTATATCTAATTTATTACTCAATACGGTTCAGTTAGCGCCAAAAACCTTTCAGGACTTACGGAAAAACTCTCTGGAACTCTTATTCCTTTGTGTCCTTTGCGCCCTTTGTGGTTCGTTTTTCTTAATTTTCGGGTAAGTCCTGCTCTTAACTGAACCGTATTGATTTATTACTCACCTGAGCGACTAGAAGTCAGATGTTAGTTGCTCCTCCGTGGAAACTAAAAAGAGCGCACTGGCTTGGTTACACGAGACTTTATCTGCCTTTACAGGTTAGCAAAACCTTGATTTTGTATTAGTCCACGGAGGTGGACGAGAGCTTGTGTAGTGGCGACTTCTAGTCGCCCAATACTTTTAAAACATCTTCTTTGAACAGATGTCTTTTCTTCTTTTTAAAACAATACCAAAACCAGCGACTATCAGGGTTCCGAGAACGCTTGCGGGTTCTGGAATAGAAGTTTCATTGATAGGTACTTTGATTCTTAAATTCGCCAAGGTAGCGTTAGTCAGAGTCAAGGATGTTACACTTGGCAAACCTGGGATATCGGACTGGAAATCAAAGACTGTAGGAGTTAAACTAGCATTGCGATCGCTATATCTCTCCCCATATCCACTCACTTCAAAAGTGCCCTGATACTGCTTTCCGGTGTCTGGGTCGGTGACAGTACCAGTGTATAAGGCTTTTGTGAGATTAAATTCATCCTGAACTACTCCTTGAAATGTCGTTCCTGGTAATTGTCCCTGGTATTTATACGGTGTCAACTGACCACCAGAGAGAACCGGCGATGTGAGAACACCATCAAATGAGACAATCGGAATGCCTTTAAAGTCAACAAAGTAATGCAGACTTCCATCAGAGCGTGTTTTTACCTTTAAATAGTCTGACTGGTATACAGGAACATAATTAGGATTATTATTAGTACCTAAGTTCCGGTAATAAGTTCCAGTGTTATCCGTATCAATACGAGTAATACTTTTATTAAAATTGGGATTATTTCTGGGAAGTTCGATTGTTCCTGATAATGTGCCAGTACTTTCAATTGTGATGAATTGAGCGGCGGAAGCACTTGCTCCATTAAAACCGATCATCACTGCTGCTAAACAGCTACTGCTAACAACTGCACAACCTAGCTTAATCTTTGATGAACTTAGTTTCATTAACAACTTGCTCCTAGAATCGCCGATTAAAAAACACACCTAATCTGCTGAGATTCATTGCAAATATTTCTCAAGCATGATTTATTATTCCCAAGTTTGTAATGGAAGTTTCATCGATCACAAAAAATCTTGTCAATCGCTATCTTTATTGTTGCTTGCATAGACGCAAAGCGACTTGTTGTCAGACATTGCTTCCGAGCATTTCAAGTTTTTATGACAAGCAATAATTAGATAAAGCTGATTAAAATAATTTTAAGTAATTTCTCTAATTATTCTTTAAACTTAATAAACTACTAATCAGTTTAGGCAAGCCACTACAGCAGGGATTTGAATGCTCAGATAATTCATTACGTTCTATTTGCTTTGCCATCTTCTCAGCACGTTGAATCACTTGTTCAGTTAACGATTTCAATGGTTTTGGATACAAGCACATTGATTTGTCGTAATCGGGTATATGCATTTCAAGCAAATTAATTAACCTATCACGAGTGATTTGTGAAAAATGGTCTTGAAAGTGAATTAGATACCAGAGTTCAAAACAAGGATTTGTAATTGCCAGATCAATTTTTTGGCTTTTAGCTCGATTTATTGCACTTTGCCAATTTGCCAGACTTTTTTCAATATGCTCATCTCCGTCAAAAACAGCCCAAGCCTTATCTTCTTTACTCCACTGCTGATTATCTTTCCTCTGCTGTCGTTCTTCAATGAGTCTTTCAATAATGCTGCGTGGATCAGTTTTGTTTTGATGAGGTAATACAATAATATCTAAAGTTGATGAACGTAATTCATTGCGGATACTATTGAAATAAATTGGTTCTGTTTTACTTCCTTCACAAGCAATTAGTATTTTCTGAGCAATATTTCTACTAGGTGGGTGACGGTTTAACTTTCTTGGCACTGCTCATCACCCTGTAAAATCATTTCCTCTTCAGATGGGAGGAATGGAACGGCTCCAAAACGACCATCTAAATAAGCTTTGTCAATCGCCAAATCATTTCGCACATGGAAATCAGTCAAGGGATATAACTCAGTGCTTTGATCAGAGCGCTTTTGTGTAAACCAAATTTGATCGCGTCGTAACAAGTTATTTCTTTGTAAGGTATTATCATGACTTGTCAAAATAAGTTGAGCGTTTTCTGGATTGGTTTTAGGATTTTGAAATCTTCTGATAATACTTCTAACAATATTGGGATGAATGTTTGTGCCTAATTCATCGACAATTGTTAATCCTCCTGTTTTCAGAGCTACTACTATCCGAAATGCTAAACTAAATAAGCGTTGAGTTCCAAGAGATTCTTCATCAAAAAGCCAAGCCACTAAATCACCGTCATGGGTGTGATGTACAGCATATATATTGTAGTCACTTGGATCATCATATTTCTTTACCATATCGATTCTTGACAATCCTGTGTCAAATTTTCGTACAATTGTCAATGCTTCTTCAAAAATTTCATTGGCTATAGGATGATCAGTACCTTGCAGTAATGTGATCGAGGTAATATCGTACATTTCATTTCCTAAATTAATTCCAACCCAGCGAGCTTTTAACCAGCGTAAAAGAGACTCAATTACATCTACCTTAAGTTTTCCTAATGTACTAATAAATAACTCATTTTCTCTAATACTATCCTGGAGTTGATTATGTGCTCCAGCAAAATCATCACCAGTTTTCCAGATAAATTTTTTGTTACTCTCATCCCATTGACGATGAAATAAACGACGAATCCGTTTAGTTTTGTTTAAAGCATAGTCTAAGTTTTCTGAAATTATATTATTTTTATTAATTACTAGTGAATAAGTATAAATATTATTATTGAATAAAGTTCTTAATTCAAATCTTGTAGGTTTTTGAGCAGAGATCCTATCTAATTTAAAAGGGTCTAGTTTTGCATATTTTAAGATTCTCTGGAATTTCACCACTTCCTGAGTACCATAAACCATAATAAGCAATAAATAATCCAGAGCTTGGATAATATTACTCTTGCCTGATGCATTAGCTCCAAAAATTGCCAGAACAGGTAAAAGCTCAATGTCCCATCCTTCAACATGATATCCAGATGCAATTTCATGATCTGACTTCACTCGTTTGCGTTTGCTGCTTTGACTTGTTTGACGATCGCTTTGTTTTTGAGCAACCGCACTTAGGGTTACAGGTTCTTTAATTGAGCGGTAGTTTTCGACTGTAAAATCTACAAGCATAATTCAAGGCGCACAAGGCAGTTTTTTGTGATTTATTCACGTAAATATTATCTTAAAGGTAGGCAAATCTCCACTTTTACCACAACACATCATATAAACTAGCAGCCAGTGTGAGCTATTATCAGCAAATTATTACACTCTAATACACGCGGTAATCCAGAAGTCACCACAAGATATTAGATCGACAATAGCAATATAAGAAGTCTAACCAAGGCAGGTATAGGGCAATGGTGCGATTAAAACCGTGGCAGTGGGTCGTCTTAGCAATCCCGATCGCTTTTATCATCATTTTTTTACTGGTATCCGCCGGTTCACAAATTCATGCGTGGGGCATTAATTGGATTTGGGGTGTATTTACCCTGGTATTTGTTGGTTGGCGTTGGCTGTTGGTGAAATGGACTCAACCAGCTGTTAACCAAGTGGAAGCTGTATTAACCCAAGTCCGCGAAGAACTGGAATCCACAGCAGAGGATACAGTAGGGTCACCAGTGGGAAGTGATGTTACAAAGCAAGCAGAAACCGCCCTCCAAGAGATTTTGCAAGCAGCACAGAGCGATCGCCCGATTTGGGAAGACTGGCAAACTTTTTGGACGCGATGCCAGGATTTGGTTGTAGCGATCGCTCATATCTACAATCCTCAAATTCAATATCCGCTGCTGAACATCTACGTCCCCCAGGCTTACGGGCTGATTCGGGGAACGGTGGATGATGTGGATCAGTGGATGCAGAAGTTATCCCCTGTCCTCAATCAGGTAACGGTTGGACAAGCATACCAAGCATACGAGGTCTACCGGAAGTTGGAGCCATCGGCTCGGAAATTCTGGAAAGCTTGGAACTGGGCACAGTGGGTCTTAAATCCGGTGGCAGCGGTAGCAAAACAAGTCAGTCAGGGTTACAGTAACCAGGCAACTCAGCAATTATTAGGGAATTTGAGCCAGTTATTCCGCGAAGCTGCCCTTAGGAACTTATGCCGACAGGCGATTGCTCTCTACGGACGTAGCACATTACCAGTTTCAGCATCCTCATTTACACCAACTTTACCCAAGGCAAAAACCCAAACACTCCGAGAAATCCTGACTCAAGCTCAACCAGCCGAGGTGGTTGAGCAAAAACCCGTGAATATTCTGCTGGTGGGGCGCACAGGGTCGGGAAAAAGTAGCCTGATTAACACACTATTTCAGGCGGATCTCGCAGCGGTAGATGTTTTGCCCAGTACTGATCGCATTCAGAATTATCAATGGCAAACTCAAAGTGGGGAAACCCTGACGCTTTGGGATACACCTGGTTATGAACAAGTCAACCGTGCTGCTCTCCGAGACCTAGTGCTTGATTATGCCACCGACGCAGATTTGCTACTGTTAGTTACCCCTGCTCTCGATCCTGCCCTCCAAATGGATGTAGACTTTCTGCAAGACATGAAAGCAGAAGTTGCAGATTTACCTGTGATTGCGATCGTTACCCAGGTAGATCGTCTGCGTCCCATCCGCGAGTGGCAACCGCCTTATGATTGGGAATGGGGCGATCGCCCCAAGGAAATTGCGATTCGCGAAGCCACTGAGTATCGCGCCAAACTGCTAGGAAACTTCTGTAATCTAGTTTTACCTGTGGTTACAGCTGACAGGAAAACAAGTCGAACCGCTTGGGGAGTGGAAGCGTTATCGTTGGGATTAGTAGATGCGATCGCCCCTACCAAGCAACTCCGTCTCGCCCGCTTTTTGCGTAACCTCGAAGCCCGCACCGTCGCCGCAGCCAAAATTATCGACCACTATACTTTCCAGATGACGACAACACAAGGACTAACGGCATTGCTCAAAAGTCCCGTCCTCCAGTTTGTTTCTACGCTCTCAACCGGATCTCCAGCCCTAGCCTATATGTTGGCGGAGCAAATTCCCGTAGAACAGTTGCCGATTGTGATTGGCAAACTCCAAATGGGATATGAGCTTTTCTCGCTTTTGAATACAGGTAACCTTAACCGGCTCAACTTTGAATTGGTATCCCTCTGGCCGCTACTGCTGGAAAACTCCGCTTCACCCGACCGCAACGCCTGGGCATTTGGTCACGCCCTAGTAGAGTACTGGACTCAAAATCTAACGGTTGAACAACTCCGGGAGCGATTTGAGTACTATCTATCGATTGCCAAATAATTTGTCTGCGTTGAGCAATTAATGTCCATTAGCGATGTCTAAGACGGGCTACTTCTTGTGCATCTTCCATTCTCTGGCAACTGCTACGCCTAAATAGCGAGTTTACTAACTATGGTACGTATTACAAGCAAATGAAGCAATTTTCCCCACAAAAACCAAGGGGAAATATACTAAATATAAACATCTTGAAAAAGCTGGTGTCAAGCTTACCTCAAGGCAGTTGAGCAAGTAGCTACCACCAAGATTGAAGCGTTGCAACGAGCTATAGATACCTAAATTATTTTTTTCTGAAGTTGTCACCAATAGCCAGAGACTGAGAACGAGACAAAGTTGAAAAATTCAGAGTGGAGGAAACCTCCACTCTGGTTTTTCGCTTAACTCAGAGTTATCTCTGAATTTTGCTGTATGTCCCATTTGTTTACTTCTTATTCCAGAGACTTAAAAATGCTTGAGAGATGGCTGGGGTGATCTGACTTTGTAAGTGGTTTAGTGCATCACGATGATTTTGATTGTTGTCATCATAATAAGTGAACACATTCGTCAGCTTGACAATCTCAGGATTTTGATCATTTGTCCCCCTCCATTTGTTAGTAACTTTGTATAAAACGTCCTTGGGTAGATTTTGTTGTAAGTTATTTAAGGCTGCGATGTAAGAAGGATTTTGAGGATTCTTTTGGAATTGGAGGCACAAATTTATCAGCTTGAGTTGTGAATGTGGCTTATTTGTTAGACTAGATTGCTGTAGAATTTGACGCTGTTCAATAGTAGCAATGCCATTTTCAGTTAAACCCTGAGATTTTTGAAATTTCTTGACTGCTGTATAAGTAGCTGGCCCATAAAATGGCTTGTCTGGAGGAATTTCGGCATTGGTTGCAAAACCGTGAAACTTCAATCTATTCTGAAGCCCTTTGACTGTATCTTCCATTACACTTCGAGTCTCCAAATCAGCGTTACCATTAACCACAAGTTTTTGTGAGTACTGTTTCTGAAACTTTTTAATCGCTTCTTCAGTAGGATCATCTGTCAAGGAGTTGTTATTACGCTTCCAGGGAGCAAATTTTGTCAGATCAGGGTTAGGGTCAATCTCAGGAGCTAAATATCCCAGCCCGATCAATATATGACGAATGACTTCAGGGCTACTAACAGCCATGCTTTTTGATTCCTTTGCTACTAAACTACCATTTAATGTATCTTGTTTTACAAAAATTAAGTAAGTAGAAATAAACAAATCTAACATGTCTTGTTTGCAAAGCGTTCTAAAAGTTAAGCGATGTGTGACGACAAGCTGCAACTCTTTGAGACGTTCGGCTTAGGCGACTATACACCGAGAAAAAAAGGTGGTTTTAAATCTTGGTGAGCGATCGCGATCGCTTATTCTCAACTATTGATGATACTACGCAATGTTTCCTTTACACCAGCTTGCAAGCGGCTCTCCGTACTTGTGCGATCGCTCTTTGCTATTTTGCCACATTTGTAAAATAAAGTTGCGATGTTAGTCGATTTTATCTAACTTTTATCAAACGGGCAGAAATGTTTTTAATTAAAAAGGTTGTTAATTTTTCATAATTTATGTGCAGAGTATTTTTTTATTAAGTTTCTTAATATTTTTAGACTACACAAATCTAATAAATAACTTATTTTAATAAAAAATTAACAGCAATAATTTTCGGCTAAATAAATTAAGTTTTATGTTATAAAAAATTGTTTATTGGGAATACTTAATTATTAAAGCCATTCAGAATAATTTGTTGAGAGGAGGTCAGCGCATATGACAATAGAACTAGATTGGACAGTTGTAATGGAAGGATATCAAATTGTTGAGCAACTTTACTTCAGTTCTAGGACTATTGTCTATCGAGGTATTCGAGATATAGACCTGCGACCTGTGATCATCAAATACCTCAAACGTGATTACCC
Source organism: Nostoc sp. (assembly GCF_036916575.1). Classification (GTDB taxonomy): domain Bacteria; phylum Cyanobacteriota; class Cyanobacteriia; order Cyanobacteriales; family Nostocaceae; genus Nostoc. Next base: position 173,097 of record NZ_JBALGC010000143.1, on the reverse strand, counting down.
ATCCTTTAGCGAATTGTTACAGTTCCGCAATCAGTACACAATCACCAAAAATCTTGACTTACCGGGTGTCGTTCAACCCTACAGTTTAGAAACGTATCGCAATAGCTATGCACTAGTGATGCAAGATTTTGGAGGCATTTCACTTTGGCAATATACTAAGATACAGCCACTACAACTAAGTGAATTTCTGGCGATCGCCATTCATTTAGCTGACATTCTCAACGGACTCTATCAGCACCGGGTAATCCACAAAGATATCAAGCCTGCCAATATCGTCATTCATCCAGAGACAAAACAAGTTAAACTGATTGACTTCAGCATTGCTTCTCTGCTGCCCAGAGAAACCCAGGAAATTAAAAATCTCCACGTCTTGGAAGGTACTCTGGCTTACCTTTCTCCGGAACAAACTGGACGAATGAACCGGGGTATCGACTATCGCAGTGATTTTTACTCGTTAGGGGTAACTTTTTTTGAATTACTCACGGGTTAACTGCCCTTCCAGTCTAATGACCCGATGGAACTGATTCACTGTCATATTGCTAAACAACCACAACAATTAGGAGACGGCAGAGAAGAAATTCCGCAGGTGATTTCAGATATTGTGATGAAATTGATGGCGAAAAATGCTGAAGACCGCTATCAAAGTGCATTAGGACTGAAATATGATTTAGAAATTTGTTTGGCTCAACTCCAACAAACGGGTAAGATTGAAAGTTTCCCAATTGCTCAACGGGATGTGTGCGATCGCTTCCTGATTCCAGAAAAACTTTATGGTCGTGAAACCGAAGTAGCTACCCTACTGCAAGCTTTTGACCGCATCAGTGGTGGTAGTAGAGAAATCATGTTAGTAGTGGGCTTCTCTGGTATCGGCAAAACAGCGATCGTCAATGAAGTCCATAAGCCGATTGTCCGGCACAGAGGTTACTTCATCAAAGGTAAATTCGACCAGTTTGGGCGCAATATTCCTTTTTCGGCGTTTGTCCTGGCATTACGAGACTTGATGGCGCAACTGCTTACTCAAACAGATGCCCAACTGGATCAATGGCAGATGAAAATTCTCTCTGCTTTGGGTGAAAATGGGCAAGTGATTATTGAGGTAATTCCTGAACTCGAACGGATTATTGGCAAGCAACCTCCCACGCCTGAACTTTCAGGGAGTGCAGCTCAAAATCGCTTCAATCTGCTCTTCCAAAAGTTTATTCAGGTACTCACAACCCCAGAGCATCCCCTGGTGATTTTTTTGGATGATTTGCAATGGGCAGATTCTGCATCACTGGATCTGATGCAACTGCTGATAAGTGAGACAGAAACGGGCTATGTGTTGCTCATTGGTGCTTACCGAGATAATGAAGTCTCCCCTGCTCATCCACTAATGCTGGTATTGAACGACATTGGCAAAACTGGAGCGGTAATTAATACTATCACCCTAACTCCCCTCAAGCTATCCGAACTCAACCATTTGATTGCCGATACTCTCAGTTGTCCACCAGCGCTAGCAGCACCTTTGACGGAATTGGTATATCGAAAAACTAAGGGCAATCCCTTTTTCGTCACACAGTTGCTCAAGGCATTGTATGAAGAGGGATGGATTACCTTTGATATTGAGAAGGGATATTGGCAAGGGGATATTGCTCAAATTCAAGGACTGACGCTTACCGATGATGTTGTCGAATTCATGGCGGAGCAAATCCAGAAGTTACCCACTTCCACCCAATGTGTCTTAAAACTACCTGCCTGCATTGGTAACTCTTTTGACCTGGCAACCCTTGCAATTGTCTATGAAAAATCCCCAGATGAAACCGCCGTAGATTTGTGGAGGGCGCTGCAAGAGGGATTGATTTTACCAACCAGTGAAATTTATAAGTTTTTCCAGAACTCTGATAATGGCAGTGAATCATGCCAATTATCAATGACTACTGACCAACCCAATTACAAATTTCTGCACGATCGCGTCCAACAAGCCGCCTATTCTCTGATCCCTGAGGAGCAAAAACAAGCAACTCACCTCAAAATTGGGCAACTCCTGCTGAAGAATACAACCCTGATACAGCAAGAGGAAAAGCTGTTTGAAATTGTCAACCAATTTAATATTGGCAAAAATCTGATTAGTGAGCGATCGCAGCAGACTGAACTTGCTCAACTTAATCTGCAAGCTGGACAGAAAGCAAGAGCCGCAACTGCATACACAGCAGCATTTGAGTATCTTCGCACAGGTATTGCCTTGCTGGCTCAGGAGCGGTGGCAAACACAATATCAGCTAACTCTAGCACTTTATGAAGCTGCTACCGAGGCTGCTTATTTGAGTGGCAATCTAGAGCAGATGCCACAATTTGCGGCAGTCATTTTGGAATACGCCAGCACCCTATTGGATACGGTCAAAGTTTATGAAATCAAAATTCAAGCGGCTCAAGCCCAACATCAATTTCTAGAGGCAGTGCAAATTGCCTTGAAGATTTTGGAGTGTTTAGGAATCAGTTTTCCCCAGCAACCTAGCGAATCGGATATTGCCCAGGCGTGTGCGGCGACTAACTCCATCCTGGCAGGTAAACAGCCGTTAGATTTAATTGCTTTACCCCAGATGATGGAGCCTGAAAAGATAGCCGCCATCAGGATTCTCGCAGATGTCTCTTCTTGTGCCTATGTTGTCGCGCCATCTCTTTTACCATTTATTATTCTTGAGCAGGTGAATTTATCGGTTCAATATGGCAATACCTCATACTCAGCAAATGGTTATGCCTATTACGGACTGATGCTATGTGGGGTGATCGGAGACATTGAGTGTGGCTATCAGTTTGGACAACTGGCGCACTTGTTGCTCGAACAGTTGAATGCTAAAGAAATCAAAGCTAGAACCTATGTCGGAGTTCAGTGTAGTGTATGGCACTGGAAACAGCCGCTCCAGAACACCTTAACGTTTCTCAGAGAAGGCTATCAAAGTGGGCTGGAAACAGGAGATTTAGAATCGGCTACCATTTGTGCATTTGTTTACGTCATGCACTCTTGGTTTGTCGGCAAAGAACTGGGCGATCTCAGCCGGGAAAGTGTTGCTTTCCGTGAGCAACTGACTCACCTAAAACAGGAAGGACTTCTCAGTCATCTAACTATTTTTCAGCAAGCGATTTTGAATTTAATCGGTGATACGACCCAAGCATGGCAACTGATTGGTAATGCTTTCGATCAAGAGCAAATGTTACCAATCCTCCAGCGCTCAGGCGATCAGACGGCACTGTGCTATTTCTATATCAGCAAACTAATTCTCTGCTATGCATTTGGTAAGTTTGAGCTAGCAGTTGAAGCGGCGATCGCCATCAAAAACTACTTGGGTGGTGCTACAGGATTATTCCTAGTTCCAGTTTTCCACACCTATGACTCTTTGGCACATCTAGCTATTTATTCTAAAGTTTCTCACGCAGAACAACAATCCATTCAGCAACGGGTAATTGCCAACCAGGAAAAGATCAAAAAATGGGCTGACCATATTCCAGCAAATCACTTGCACAAGTATTATTTAGTGGAAGCGGAACGGTATCGCATTCTGGGCAATAAAGTTGAGGCGGTTGAATATTATGATCTTGCCATTGCTTTAGCTCAGGAAAATCAGTACCTCAATGAAGAAGCTCTAGCCAACGAACTTGCGGCGCGATTTTACTTGGGATGGGGCAAAGAGCGACTTGCTCAGGATTATTTACTCAATGCCTACTATGCCTATGCTCGTTGGGGAGCGAAAGCCAAGATTGAGGATTTAGAACGAGATTATCCGCATCTTTTAGCTCCCATTCTGCAACAAGACAAAATACAGATGATGGCTGATGTCACAATTAGCCCAGCTGACAACGGCACTTTAAACTTAAGTTATGCCAACTCCACGACATCTACCAGTAGTGGTGTGTCAGTTGCACTCGATCTGGCAACCCTCCTCAAAGCTTCCCACACACTCTCTAGTGAAATTCAGTTGGAAAAGTTGCTTTCGACATTGCTGAATGTTGTGATTGAAAATGCTGGAGCAGATAAATGTGTATTGCTGTTACTGGAAAAAGAACGGTTGTTAGTTGAGGCAATTACTACAGTTGGACAGTCATCAACAGTAATGCAATCGCTGCCCCTGGAAGATTCACAGGATCTGCCTATTTCACTGATCAATAAGGTTAAACGCACCTGGCAACCCTCGACTATTATCAATGCAACTACCCATCCTTTATTGATGGCTGATGCCTACATCATTCGTCAACAACCCAAGAGTTTGTTGTGTACACCGATTATTCATCAAGGCAAACTGCTAGGAATTTTGTATTTGGAGAATAGACTGACTACTGGGGTATTTACAAAAGATCGCGTCGAAATCCTGAATCTACTCTGCACTCAAGCCGCGATCGCTCTAGAAAATGCCCGCCTCTATCAGCAAGCGCAGACTTATGCTCAACAATTGGAGCGATCGCTTGCACAACAGAAGACCTTGTTCAATGTTGTTACCCAGATGCGAGAGTCTTTAGATTTGGATGCTATTTTCTGTGCTGTCACCCAAAATATTCGTCCCATTCTGAACGCCGATCGGGTAGGAATCTATCAGTTTGATCTCGCATCAGAATACAAATACGGCGAGTTTATTGCCGAAGATGTACTACCTGCATTTCCTTCTGCCTTGGCTGTCAAAATTCAAGATCATTGCTTTGGCGAGAACTACGCAACCTTATATAAACAGGGACGCTTTTGTGCAATGGCAGACTTACAAACAACTCCCGTGCTAGACTGCCATCGGGCGATTTTGGAGCAATTCAATATCAGAGCGTCGCTGGTTGTGCCAATTATGCAAGACAAAGAACTTTGGGGACTACTCTGTATCCACCAATGTGACCAACCTCGTCACTGGCAAACTTCCGAGATTCAATTCGCCAAACAAATTGCTGCACAAATGGGGGTTGCACTCCAGCAGACAGATTTACTAATCAAAACTCGCCAACAGGCAACCCAACTAGAACAAACACTCCAGCATCTTCAAGAAACCCAACTTCAGTTAGTCCAAAATGAGAAGATGTCAGCACTAGGGAACCTTGTTGCAGGAGTTGCCCATGAAATTAACAATCCCGTTGGCTTTATTGCTGGCAACCTTAAACCTGCTCAAGATTATGTGCAAGACTTGTTTGGGCTAATTAACCTATATCAAGAAAAGTTACCCAATCCAGGACAGGATTTGGAAGATGAAATCGAGGCAATTGATTTGGAGTATATACGGGAAGATTTGCCCAAATTAATCGACTCGATGAAACTAGGAGTTAATCGCATCCATGAGATTAGTACTAGCCTCCGCACTTTTTCCAGGTCTGATCAGGATTACAAAGTTCCTTTTAACCTACACGATGGCATAGACAGTACCATCTTAATTCTCAAACACCGCCTAAAACCTCATGAAAATCGCCCGGCAATTGAGGTGGTGAGGGACTATGGCAATTTACCTCAAGTAGAATGCTTTGCTGGCCAGCTAAACCAGGTATTTATGAATCTGCTAGCAAATGCGATCGATGCATTAGAGGAGTCTCATCGTCAGCGCAATTTAGCAAATATTCAAGCAATCCCCCATCAGATTATAATTCAAACTCGTCTGGCTGAAAATGGACAGCAAGTTTTGATTCGGATTGCAGACAATGGTATTGGAATGACTCAAGAGGTGAAACAACGAGTATTTGATTACCTGTTCACCACTAAGTCAGTAGGTCAAGGAACAGGTTTAGGATTAGCGATCGCTCAACAAATTGTTGTTGAGCGACATGGAGGAACGCTTAAAGTGGATTCAGTTTTAGGACAAGGAACAGAGTTTACAATAGTGCTTCCTGTTGCGGTTAAAACTCACTGAAAATTAAACTCTAAATTATAATCAGTGTCAAATTTCTCTCGTTCCTATGCCAAGCATGGGAATGACTGATTAGGGACTGCTACCTCAATCAATGTCTGACTAGAGCAGAGCCTTAATGAATGCATTCCCAGGCAGAAGTCTGGGAACGAGCAAAAAGAGTAAGCGATCACTTCGGGTTGCTTCCAAATAGCGATCGCATCTATTACAGCAGATTTAAAGTTATTGAAGTATAGTACTTTGGTCTACAAACCAGATAAAAAACCTTTTTGACTCCTAACTCCTAACTCCTGTACAGACGCGATTAATCGCGTCTCTACTCCTAACTTTTGCTGTAACTATACTAAGCAGTTTGAGCGCTCTTTTTTGATGTTTGCTTTACGCCACCTTTCAAGCGGGTTATCCTGCTTTTGCGGATGCGCTCGCTTTTGCGAATACCACCCGCCATCTCATATTCGCGGCTATCGTTACCGTACTTGAAAGCAACTCCCATCAACATTTTCGCAGTAAGATTACCCAAGCTTGTTTCTAACTGTTCAATCTCGGTTCGGTAAGAATCAATCATGGCTAGAGCACTGTTATACTCATCAATTTTGGTGCGTAACTGCTCAATTAGTTGTGTCAAGTTTTTTAAGTTGTAAGCATCCCCAAAATCTATGGTTGGATCAATCGCCTTCAGTCCAGAGGCTCTTAACTCAGCCTTTTCTAAAATGCGGGATATTAGTTTTTTACGAGACATAAATTTACTCTTGTCAAAAGCTTATAAAGCTAGTTTGCCTTACTGTAGCTAGATATTGGTTCAGCATAATCCGCAAAAATTTGTATTTTTTATTACATATAATTGTTAATCTCGTGGTTGAGCTTCAGCTTAACGGCAGATCGAGTGTTAGTAATGACAACTTCAGCATTCATAACAACACCTTAAGAGTTAAGAACAAAAACTTAAATTTTTCTTATACATGCTTTAATGTTAGTAACGACAACTTCAGCGTTTATAATAACAGCTTAATTGTTAGTGGCAAAATTTTATACTTTCCTTATAAATGCTTTAATGTTAGTAACGACAACTTCAGCGTTTATAATAACAGCTTAAGAGTTAGTAACAAAAACTTAAACTTTTCTTATAAAAGTTTTTGGCATAGTGACAACTCGTAAGCTGATACTAATTCAGTTTTTTGTGTAAGCGTAGCCTGCCTTTGCGCTATTTACGCGCCCGCTGTACTAGAAGCAATGAAACCGCTCTATTCAAGGGACACTATAAAAAGTATGCTAACAAATGTTATGGTAGTCAAATAATAAGAAATGCAAGCTTGAAACAAAAGTATTGTCAAGTGCAACTGAATATTGGCACTCTAATTAGCGTTTAAAAAAGAAAACTTACCATTGACACCGTTTGGTTCCATCTTGAGTTGTGCAACATAAAACTCTTTTTGAATTACATCACCTTCTGGTGTAAAAGCAATTTCACCGAGAGGAGTTTGATATTTTCCTCTTAGTAACTCTTTATTCAATTCTGTACGCAATTGTGGCAGTGTCAATTTGTTAATGTTACTTTTTTTATCTAAAGATTGAAGAGCTTCTACATATACCTGTAACGCAGCAAAAGCTTGAGCACTTACTTGGGGCGGTTCTCTATGATATTGTTCAAGGTAGGCTTTGCGAAATGCGGTGTTAATTTCACTGGCATACACAGGGCTATAAGCTTGAGCCACAATCACGCCATCACAAAGCGCTCTGCACACAGAAAATATATGGGATGTGTTAAAACCATTGCCACCAACAATTATTCCTTTATAACCAAGTTCTCGTAATTGTTTAACTAAATTACCTCCATCTACAGCTAACCCGGATATAATCGCTAAATCTGGTTTTAAATTAATAGCATCGCTGGCTTGAGCTTGAAAGTCGGTATCTGTAGTTTGAAACTTTTGGACTGTGACTAAATCCAATCCTAAATTTTTAACTGTTTTCTGAAAGATTTCTGTTTCCGACTTATTGAAAGCGTCATTTTGAGCGTAGAATACAGCTACTCTTTTAAGATTAGGATTTTGCTTGAGTGCCGCTTTCACCGAATAAGGAGCGACAACAGCAACAGATGAAGAAACACGAGCCACATAATCACCAATTTCGGGAATGCCTTTAGCAGTGTTTGATGCTCCAATAACTGGGACTTGATTGCGTTCTGCTACGGGGTCAGCGCTAAAAGCTTGTTGTGATAGAGTAGGGCCAACAATACCAACAACTTTATCTTTACTAATTAAAGTTTGAAAAGCGTTAATGGCTCCAACTTCATCGCCACCAGTATCTTGATAGACTAATTTAATTGGTCTACCATTGATACCTCCTTTGTCATTAAAATACTTCTGGGCAATTTTTACTCCATCAGTTCCCTCTTGACCAAGTAATGCTACATTGCTCGTTTGTGCAAAGGCGATACCGATAGAAATAGCATTAGCTGCACCTGTTGTCGCTGTTGGATTATTTGCGGAATTTGGATCATTACTGCCACTTTTACTACAAGCTACCAGCAGCATAGAGCATGTAAATAGTAAGGCAGTTTGATGTGTGAGCGCTTTTTTCATAAATACATGACCATGATGTTTGTTAGAATAATACTGGGTATAAAATGTCCAAGTAAATAGATGGTTCTAAATAAATATAAGATACTTTGTCTTTGCGAACGAAGTGAAGCAATCTCAGTCTTAGGGATTGCTTCACTCCACTGCGTTCCGTTCACAATGACATTTTATATTTAATTTCGCCCAGCTACTTTATATATTACTCATTACTCAGTAGCTAAAAAACCAAACTCCGATTTAATATTCCACCGCTTACCGTCGTGAAGCAGTAGCGTTAATTTATCGGCAGTAAACTCAAAATGCAATTGACGCTTTTCAAACTCTGGCCAAGCAGCTTTAAAGTTTTGCTTTGTTAAATCCCGAAACGCAACCGTCATGTGGGGTGCAAAAGGGCGGGTTTTAGAAACCTTGTCAACAATTCCCAAGTTGCTTTCTGTATAAGCCATTAAATCAGTTTGCAAAATTAAAAGTTCTTGACTTCTGACTACATTAATGTATACGACACGAGGCGCAAAAGCATCAAACCCCCTAAGTGTAATTGCTACTGGCTGTTGTCCACTTGCAAACTCCTTTAAGGATGCTTCTAGCAGCGGGAAGTTAGCATCTGCCCATTCAAAGGGCGGTTGCAGGGTAATATGAGGCGGAGACTTTAGCGCCCCGCTACTAGCATAGCGATCGGCAAAGTACTGCTTAATTTGGTTGGCGTAGTCTTGAATGTCTTGTGGTGGTAAGAGGGCGACAAAAAAACGGCTCATTCAATTTTGGATTTTGGATTTAAGATTTTGGATTATTAAGATCATTGCTGTTGAGTATTGAACGGCAAACGCCCAAAAGATATTACAGATATATGACAAAATGGAAATTTGATACTAAATGATGATAAGTAAATCGGCGAGAAAAATTCAATGTATGTAAACAAATATAAAATTAACGTCAGGGAGCCAGTGCGTTGCCTTGGTTGCTAAAGTTGTAGCAACTAGCGTTGTGTTATCGCTGAAAGTACGACACTATCGATAATCTAAGGTGAGTTACGCTGTTGCTAACGCACCGTACTGAAGATTGACTTTATAAATAGTCTTTAATCATGATTATTTCCAATCCAAAATCTAAAATCCCAAATCCAAAATTGTTATCAGAGGTCGCAAGCAAATGCCTTGGTTTGTAAAAATTGAAGAAGGCAAAGTCGATAAACCTACCTTTGACCAATATGTACCTGCCCACAAAGCCTACATTCAAGACTTGATTGCTAAAGGACACAAAGCGCGAACAGGCTATTGGGCCGAGCAAAGAGGCGGAATGTTGCTGTTTGAGGCAGCCTCAAAGGATGAAGCAGAAGCGATTATAGCTGATGACCCATTGGTGAAACACGGCTGCGTCAACTATCAGCTTTATGAATGGCGAATTGTTATGGAATAACACACACTTACTAACTTTTAATGTTATGCTTTTATAAGACCTGGATCTATGCGACTGCAACACCCAAATCTTGTCAGAACCGGAAGGTAGCAGCAACACGGGAGGCTTGTGGTAGGCGTAGTCTCCGGGTCGCCCTATTTTGAGGAGCGGTTAGCAACAATGCCTGGTTTTGGAGATATTGTTCAAAAAGCTTTTTACCTCGGTGTTGGATTAGCTGCTTACGCGGGTGAGAAAGCAGGGGGAAAATTAGCCGAAGTGCGATCGCAAGTCCAAAAACTGGCAGATGAAATGGTGGCAAAGGGCGAAATGAACACAGAAGAAGCCCGCCGCTTCGTTGAAGATATGATGAAGCAAGCCCAACAAGCCCAAGCATCTGGTGAAACCTCTGAGAAAACACCCCGTTCTGAACCTCGCCGCATTGATATTTTAGAGGAAGATGAACAACCAACGGTGAAAGAGGGATCAAGTGATGAGAACGTTGATAAACTACGCCAAGAAGTGCTAGACCTGCAAGACGAGTTAAAACGATTGCAACGCGATCAATAAAAAGCATTTTTTGATCGAAATATCAGTAATAAGTAGCACTTCAGATAGAAACTTGATAAGATACATTGCCTAGTGTATACTTTAGTGCTTCAAGCCAGATATCACAAACCGTCTTGTTTATAGCTTGTAAGGGCGTCAAGTTTATGGAACAGTGGCAAAAAGATTTAGTAGAAATCGTTGAAACAGTGGCTGATGAAGTAGAGCGTTTCTTCCTGGGAATGAGTGAAATGGTAGACGCTTTTTTTGAGCTAACGGAAGAAATCACTGAGCAAGCCCCTAACCTGATCACTGAAGTCGATCAGTATTTACAGGATTTGGCTGAACCAATGTTGGAAGCTTACTGGGAACTGGAAGACATTGTAACAGATATAGATCCGGGTTTTCCTTATTCAGTTGAACCCACATCTGAAAAAAATCCTGCCTGTATCGGTTGTACTCACTACCACGGTCAAGTTTATGGTGGTAATTTGTTAGTTTGTGCCATGCATCCCCACGGTTGTGAAGATGAGAATTGTCCAGACTGGGAGAAGAGTGTTGAGGAAGAGTGGAGAGTTAGGAGTTAACAAGCTAAAAAATTACTAAAAGGACGTAAAGACAAGTAAAATAACCAATGACAAATGACAAATGACAACTGATAAATTACCTGAAAGTATATCCCAGGCAAGCCAAGAAATTAAGTATGGCGAACGCAACATTGCGGAAGGTAAACTAATTACCTTTCCGAATCCGCGTGTGGGGAGGCGATATGACATTAACATTACTTTGCCGGAATTTACCTGTAAATGTCCGTTTTCCGGTTATCCTGACTTTGCGACAATTTACGTTACCTATGTGCCTGATGAGCGAGTAGTGGAATTGAAGGCGCTTAAGCTTTACATTAACAGTTACCGCGATCGCTACATTTCCCACGAAGAATCTGCCAATCAAATTTTGGATGATTTTGTAGCTGCTTGTGATCCGTTGGAAGTTATTGTGAAAGCAGATTTTACGCCTCGCGGCAATGTACATACTGTGATTGAAGTGCGTCACCAAAAGTAATATCATCACTGATTAATGCAGATGGCATTAATCGTCTTTATTCAGCAATTTTCTTGATGGCAGATTGCACTTGAACCACAACTTTTTTAGACAAAGGAATATATCCGAGTTCCAAACTGGATTTTTGCCCCTCAATCACAGCCCAATCAAGATTAGTACTAGAAGGGACTTCTAAAAAATAATATTACTCAACAAAATCAAGGGTAGGCGCTTAATAAATAATAATCATTATCAGAGGAACGCAGAGGATTACTTTGCGTTCCTATGCGTTTAAACTTCAGTCGCCGTCTCTTTCTCCTCAGCTTTTGGCTGTGAACTCAGCCGATCTAAAATCTCTAAAACCTCTTGTTCAAAAGCAACTTGGGCGCGATTAGTTTTGCCACCTACATACAAGCGATCGCCTTTTTGCAATGCCCAGATTTGCGAGTGAGAGAAGTAACTCATCACCACACCCAGCATTAGCAAGCCAAACCCTGAGTAAACAATTGGTATGCCTGGATCTGCTTTAATTTGTAAGCCAGTGCTACCAATGACATCCAGAATTTTCAGCTTCACGCCATTAACTTCAGTGAACATCCCCGCGCGGACTGTATCAACGAGTTTGCCAGTGGCATCATAAATTAATACCATCCCTTGTAAGTCTTTCGCTAACAGGGAGACACCCTCACTCAAATCAGGTTTAGTCGGAACCCACGTTCCCCAAATCCGCCCGTTACCGTTGGTGTTCAATTGCGCCATTGGTAGCTGAAAAACCGGGCTGTTGTTAAATTGGACGCGAACAGCTGCAATTCCCCAATCAGTTTGATAGAAAGTTACGCCATGATAACGCAGAGGCTCGTTGACAAAAATCTTTTTGTGGTCAACTTCCTTTCCCTGATTATTCAAGACAGACATATCCGAATAAAATTGATTAATGCTGCCAGATGGAGTGTAGTCAATCCAAAAACGATTGACGCGCACAGCCCAATCTTTCGGGACTTGAGCTGCTGCTAAAGGCCCTGCATCTACAATATTTCTCACCTGAAATGTATCGCCACTGGCAACCATTTCCTGAGCCATAAACCCAGTCATTGCTCCCCAAATCCCCCCTAGCAGAATAGCTACAATGCCAATATGAACGATAATTGGGCCGATGCGTCCGACTATTCCCTTGCGGGCGTAAAGGAGATTTTCTTTTTCTTGATCTGGAAAAATTTTATAGCGGTGTTTTTGTAATATCTGGTTCAAGGAATCTAAGGAACCAGTATCTAGTTCTGCACTTAAAGCTAACTTTTGAAATTGCCGTGGTTCTTCGTAATATTTCCAGCGTTGGGCAGCTTTTAAGGCTGGTAACTGACGGGTAAAAGAACAAGCAGTTAAGCTGGTTCCAAATAATATGAGTAATGCCAGAAACCACCAGGTACGATATACGTGGTCTAACCCAACTAACTGAATTACCTTCCAAGTTAAGAAACCAAATAAAGCTGGATGTTCTGGGTAGTTAGCCTGGTAGAATCCGGGTGACTGACCTTGTTCAATTACAGTACCGGTGGAGCTAAAGATTGCAATTAATAGCAGGAGGGCGATCGCTAGTCGTAAGTTGGTCAGTACAGGCAAAAGCTCCTGCCGTAAGAACTGCCCAGGTACTGCCCACCATTTTAATTCTTTGGAGACTGAATCTTCTAAAGTCATTATGTGTAAAATCTAATAAAGATTTTGATAATATAAATCTCAATCAAGCACTATCAAAGAATGAAATTAAAAACTGCCAAGGGGAATCCGAGAAATTAAGGAAAATACACCGAATCCTACCAATAGTGCCCCGCTAACTGGGTTAATCCAACCAGACCAGCGACGCAATTCCAGTAGCTTTTTAATTGAAGCTGTAAAAGTACCCGCCAAAATCAATGGTGCAACATAACCGGCTGTGTAAGAAAGTAGCAAAACAGCGCCTAAAATTAAGTCTTGTGTATTGGCAATCCAACCCAGTAAGCTGGCTAAAACAGGCGTGCTACAAGGGGATGCGACTAAACCGAAAGTCAGCCCCAGCAAATAGGAACGCAATCCTGCTGGTAAATCTGGCGAAATCCAATTCGTTTCACCTAAGGATGGAAATTGCAGAGGTAGTGCTTCCAGTAAGTTTAGCCCCATGAGAATAGCGATAATGCTGACGATAATCGGCAAACCGATTCCCACTTGACCGTAGACTTTTCCCACAAAAGCTGCTATAATGCCTAGTCCTGCCAATGTAGTTGCTAATCCTAGAGCAAACCAAGTTGATTGGGCAGCTGCTTGCAAGCGACTTTTAGCTTCATAACCACCGATGTAACCAATGGTAATTGGCAGCATAGAAAGCATACAGGGTGTGAGACTAGTGAGCAAGCCAGCTGCAAAGATGATACCAATACTCACCACGCTCAGGTGTGTCAGTTGGTTAGAAACAAGATTGTTGGCAAATTGTTCTAGTTGGTAAATTTGGGTTTGCAGGTTATCAAGCATGGGGAGTTTATGAGCGGGAAATGCTTACTATGCTTGAATTTTAGCTTATTTTTGGATGTAGAGTCAGCAGAACTTATTATCCGAACCTGATATCATCTAAATTTCATCTGCCCAAGGAAATGTATCTAAAATACAATTAATCTCGGATTATCCTTGAAGAAGCACGCTGGAGTATTTGGCATGATGATTGCATTACCGGGATTTCAGATTGTCACTTTGTTAAAACAATACTTCGGACAAAATCAGGCAACTATAGCACCGTAGGACAATAGCTCCTGATAGTTAGGATGAGATTTAATTGAAGTCGGCTCCAACTCTAACTCTAATACTTTTTCCAAGATATACAAGCACCATGCATTGCTACCTCCAGCTTCAACCCAATACAGGGTAGATTCCAATAAATGCGATTGTTGATAACTGCACGTTAGATTTTTGAAATTACCTCAATAGCGCTTGTCCACTGGACATCAGGATAGTGATCGTTATCCAATGGCTGATTTTGTCAAATTTTGTTCTTTGGTTATTTCCGCGACGGCGGCATTAATCGTGATTTGTCCGCGCCGCGTTTCAATATCGCCGTCTTCAAAAACGATCAGACCGGAGTTGAAGCCGCGCATCATTTCGCTGTATGCGTTGACCGCTTCAGGCGAAAAGCCGAAACCAGAAAGCGTCGCCTGCCATTCGCTTTCGGGAATGGCGACGGCTTGCACGTCGCGTTTGAGAGTAGCGGCGAAGGCGGCGGCGACATCGTTCGGCGAATAGTCCGCCGCGCCGTGTAGTTCGATAATGCGCTTGCCCGTCCAATTCTCGGTCATCGCTTCGGCGGCGGTGCGCCCGATGTCTCTGGCGGAAACCATCGGAATCTTTCGGTCAAGCGGAGCGTAAAAACTCGGCATCACGCCTTGTCCGGCAGCGATCGCAGCCACGCCGCTCCAGTTTTCCATAAACGATGCCGCCCGCAAAAATGTGACGGGAATTTTTAAATCGCCGAGAATGTGCTCTAAATGATACGTCGTTAGAATGTTGCCCGTGCCCTCAGCGTGCTGTGAGCCGACCGAAGACAGCAACACGACCTTGCGCGCGCCGGAATTTTCAACCGCTTCGAGGTAACGCTTGCCGAGGTCTTTCGCCACCGCAAACATATCGGCGACGTTATAAGCCGTCGGATTCATCGCATAAATAGCATCTGCTTCACGCATCGCGGTGGTCATTGCATCCGTGTCGGTCAGTTCGGCAAAAGTGACTTCCGCTCCCTTCGCACGCCAAGCGTCGGCGGTTTTGCCCGAGCGCAGCACGACGCGCATCGGAAGTTGTTTTTCAAGCAAAGCATCGGCGACCGCAGAACCCGTCTGTCCGCTCGCCCCGAAAACTACATACATAAATTTCTCCTGCTTAATTAGGTATCTAATTGCTGTCGTTATTTTCTATCTTGCTATCCGGGATAAAATAAGTCAAAGACGAAATCACGTACTAAGTGTAATTTTTTTTGGTGCATAGATTTATCGAATGATAGCTTTCTTGTCAAAACTGTCTGGACTATTGTTAAAAGCAGGGATAAAAGCAATCATATACCGTGGAATTAAGGTTAAAGATCAGTGTGCCCAGTAATTATCAAAGGGCTACGTCCAGAATAGTGTACACCCAAGAATATAGCTCATCAGCAAGCGATCGCTGTCGGATTTCAATAGCATATTTCTCAGCCTGTAGATCCAGAGGAATTAGTGAAGGTGATCGCCTTATGAGTCCATTAGGAAATTTTCGCTTGTGGGAAGATTTGCTGAGGTGTAATTTGTAGCCCTGCAAATAAGGAATCTTTGTAAGCTTTTTCTAACTTGTAGGACTTACTGTCCAAGCAGGCTCACGAGGATGAAATAATTTAGAATACTATTTATTAATGTCCATCATTAGACCAGTGAGGACGATCGCTAGATAATTTGATTACACCGTAAGAACTACCTAGCTGCCATAAAGTAGAATTTTCATAACTCGTTCGTGGCTCACCAATGCTGACGATAGTTCCACTAGCGTTTTTGATCTTTAAGGTTCCTGACCAAGTAATTTCCCAATCAATTGCTAATCTTTGGGTATGACGAGAGGTAAGAACAGGTCGAAAAGCAATATTATAGGCAGACACCATTTCTTTAGCAGCTTGGACAGAGCCAGCGTTAGTGTAATGTAGCCAATTAATATCTACATTGGGCATAGGTGGAACATCTTTGGCAGCAATTTCATTATTACTAATACGAAAAGCGTAATGCATTAAATAAGCCCGTTCTGAGGAACGAAATACTGAAGCTATATTAATAGTAGCTCCGGCATTTATTAAGGCTTGCTCAAAAGTTTGTACTTTTTGACGGAAGGGAGAAGCCAAATCATCAATTAAATTGCTGTCTGGAAAAAAATTAACCCAGTTTTTTCCACTAAGTTGTTGTCTTAATCTTTTGGCGTATTCGGTTATATTGTCTAAAGCCAACTCAAAATCAATACCAAGCTTGGTTTTTGTTGCATTAGAAAGCTGTTGAGCTAACGCGGATCGAAAATTGATGTCTCTTTTCTTATAAGTTTCGGTTAGTCCCCTGATACTGTTGGGGCCAAAGTCTCCATCAACTACTAACGGAGGATTTAAAGGAGCGATCGCTGTCAAACTTTGTTGTAAATTTTTGACCTCATTCTCGCCAAAGTTAAGATAGGTTAATAATTTTTTGACGGCATTAGTATAAATAGTAAAATAGATGGCAAAACCTTGCTCTAATGCTTTTTTATAAGTACCAGTATCCACAACTCCCGTCACTGCTAAACCATTCCGATTCTGATATTCACGAGTTGCTTTATCTGTAATATTCCCAAAATCTCCATCAACGGCAGCAATCGGGAAATCATTATCTAACAGAAATTGCTGCCAAGCAATTACATTAAGTCCTTCAGACTGTTTCTGGAGAGTAAGAAGTTGCAAAGCTTGAAGTTTAAAGGCCATAGTATTTATGTAATGAAACAATTGTTTTAAGCTAATTGTTCTATCAATGTTTGTCGGATAATTTCAGTCACAATCGCTGCCAAATTGGTATCTCGTACTTCATTAGAGCTATTGGGAGTCCAACAAACACTATTTGATAAAACCCACTTTGGATTTTAACATCCGCAGTTATGCTAGCTTTCCTTTAGAAGTACTTAAAAGAGAGAACAGCGATGGCTGCGCCCGCCGTAGGCATCGCATTTTCAGAAATCCGCTTCCAGGAACTTATAGTAATAACTTGTTATATTTGACACCACAGCTTGATTAACAAGCAAATTTATGCTAATTAAATTCCTATCACCTATATTCATCCCTCTATTAGGAATTGCCATAACTCAAACCTTTGGATGCACAACTTATAAAGATAGTTCAGCGATCGCTCAAACTTCACCTCAGCCAGCACCCCAAGAAATCGTACAACCAGGAGAAGTTCTAGCTTTACCAGGCAAGTTGGTGGATAATCCCCAAACCACAAATCTGACTATTCCCCAGCGTGGTAAAGCTATCTCATATACTTTAGACACATTGCGAAATGGTCGATTGGGCACTCAACAAATCCAAACAGCCAAGATGCTGGTACGTTATCCAGATACGGCATACGAAGCACATGGTAATTATGGGGTGGAATATAAACTCACCTTACCTTTAAGCAACAATACCAGCCAAAATCAGACCGTGACCGTTACTTTGGAAACACCTTTGAAGGAAGATAAATTATCCCAAGGTGGTGTACGTTTCCGCAAACCATCCCTAGATTTTCCTTTCTTCCGTGGTACAGTGCGGCTACGCTACTTCGATGACCAAGGTCAACAAAAGACGCGCTACGTACATCTATGGCACAGAACTGGTCAGGTGTTAGAACCATTGGTGCAGGTTGTACTTCCACCTTCGACTAAGCGGATAGTACAGGTAGATGTGATTTATCCGCCAGATTCGACACCGCCGCAAGTGCTGAGTGTAAGAACTTTAGAAAAGTGAGAATTGACATACTCCCCCGAATGAATTCGGGTTCCTAAAAAGTTTTAGTTATCTTCGGAAATTAACTTTCCAAAATTGGAAAGTCAATTTCCAAATTTGACGATGTGCATCTAATCAAATTTACCTATTGTAAAAAAGTGCAGAGAGGGCAAACACCTAAAACGCCAGCGCCGCACAGACTCAACTTACTAACCTGCTTCAATTAACTAAGGAGAAAAACAATGTCTAACATCAACAACCAAGACCTCTACAGCATCGAATTGGTGCAAGACCTTGATCATGAAGATGCTGCTACTGTTAGTGGTGGTAAATTATACCTTTCTGGTGGATACAATAATACTGGATATGAAATAGGTCTCTCACACGGATACAAGGATTTAGGCAAGTATGACGATACAGCATCTTGGTATGAGAATACGGGTAACAAAGGTTGGTATGCCTACACTGGTAAGTATTACACAGGTAAAGCATACTATCTAAAACCATACAGCAAAGGTAACTTTAAGGGTTATTTAGCCGGTGCTAACAACGACATCGAGTCTGTCAGACCTGCATAGTAGCTCGGTTCTATTTCATACCGCAGACTAGAATCCTGAAAAACCTAAAACAGAAAAGAATGCTCTCACATAAGCTTTTAGCTGAGTAACATCCTTTTCTAGCTGTTTGTAGGGGCGAGGTCGTTTTCGCTCCTACTTTTTTATTTCAATGAAGATGGCACAAATAAATGTAAATGGTAATACCCATAGCAAGATTTGAGCGTCGAAGTACGCGAACAGCATGAGAATCAAGTCGCAAACGGCGTAACCAAGTAATTCCCAAATTTTTTATGAAATACCAGGTTGTTCTCCAACATAGTGAAGAAGATTGCGGCGCTGCCTGCCTTGCAACTATTGCCAAACATTACGGACGCACTTTGACTCTGAGCCGAGTACGAGAAGCGGTAGGCACAGGGTCGCTAGGTACTACCCTACTTGGTTTAAATCGGGGCGCAGAAGCTTTGGGATTTAATGTCCGCCAAGTCAAAGCTTCTCCTCAACTGATCGACAGCTTAAATAAAGCTCCAATGCCCGCCATTATACATTGGAAAGGCTACCACTGGGTAGTTTTATACGGTCAAAAGGGAAAAAAATATGTAATTTGTGATCCTGGTGTTGGTATCCGTTACCTCAGCCGTCAGGAATTAGCCGAGGGTTGGAGCAATGGGATTATGCTGCTATTGCTGCCAGACGACACCCGTTTTTCCGAGCAGCCAGATGACAAAATGAGTGGTTTTGGGCGCTATCTGGTGCGTGTTTGGCCCTATCGCTTCCTTCTGGGCCAGGCGATCGCAATTAATATTGTAATCGGACTTTTGTCTCTCGCCTATCCTTTGATGATGCAACTCCTCACTGATGATGTGTTAGTGCGGGGAGATACTCAATTACTAACTACCGTGGTAATTGGGGTAATTGCCATGAACTTGTTTAAAAGTGCAATTGGTTTGGTACAGTCTCACCTCATCGGTCACTTTGGTCAGCGGTTGCAATTAGGACTGCTGCTAGACTACGGTCGAAAACTTTTACACTTGCCCTTATCTTACTTTGAAGGACATCGTAGCGGGGAAGTCGTCAGCCGAATTGCCGATATTCATGCTATCAATAATTTAGTTTCACAGATTGTTCTTGGTTTACCTAGCGAATTTTTTATTGCTCTAGTTTCCTTGGGCTTTATGCTCTTTTTGAGTTGGCAACTGACTCTGGCTTCCGTATTGGCCTTTGTGATTGTCACCTTAGTTAACCTGCTTTTCCTACCCGCCTTGCGCCAGAAAACCCGTAAACTTCTGGTTTTAGGCACTGAAAACCAAGGCTTTTTGGTGGAAACCTTTCGCGGCGTCCAAGTACTCAAAACGACCCAAGCAACTCCCCAAGCTTGGCAAGAGTATCAAACCAATTATGGTCGCCTCGCTAACTTGGGCTGGAGTACGATGAAGTTGGAACTCTACAGCAGCACATTCACTAATATTCTTTCAACTTTAACTAATATAGGTTTACTCTGGTTAGGCAGCTATTTGGTAATTAATCAAACATTATCCATCGGTCAGCTGCTAGCCTTTAACGGCATGAGTGGTAACTTTCTCGGTTTTCTAAGTTCAGTAATCGGGTTAGCTGATGAGTTTATTACTGCCCAAATTGTCATCCAACGGATGGCAGAAGTGATTGACGCTACCCCAGAAGATTTGAACGCAGAAAAAAAACCTTGGGCAAAAATTCCCACTGATGCAAATATTATCTGCACTAAAGTTAACTTCCACCATGCTGGTAGAGTTGATCTGTTGCAAGATTTTTCGTTGACTATCCCTGGTGGTAAAGCTATTGCTTTAATTGGTAAATCTGGTTGTGGTAAAAGTACCCTAGCCAAACTGATTGCTGGTTTATATTCCCTCCAGTCAGGCAATATCCGTTATGGCATCTATAATAGACAAGACTTATCTTTAGAATGTCTGCGACAGCAGGTAGTTTTAGTACCGCAAGACCCGCACTTCTGGAGTCGCTCAATTTTTGATAACTTCAACTTCAGCTATCCTGACGTGACTTTTGAAGAAATTGTCACAGCTTGCCAGATAGCAGGAGCTGATGAATTTATTAGCGAATTACCTGACAAGTATCATACCGTCTTAGGAGAATTTGGAGCTAATCTTTCTGGTGGACAACGCCAAAGATTAGCGATCGCCAGAGCGATAATTACTAACCCGCCGATACTGATTTTAGATGAATCCACAGGCGCTCTCGATCCGGCTAGTGAAGCTGAAGTACTAGATCGACTGCTTACCTATCGCCAAGGCAAAACCACAATTTTAATTAGTCACCGCCCGAAAGTCATTGAGCGAGCCGATTGGATTGTATTACTAGAGAAAGGACGTTTGCAAATCCAAGGTTCTCCAGAAGAATTGCGCCAAATTCCTGGCGACCACTTGGGCTTTTTAGAAGATGTTCGCTCATCAACTCCTAGTTTACTGGTGAAATCTTCCGGTCATGCTAATGGCAAATATGCCACCATCAGTTAATTTTCTTTGAGATTTTGGATTGCTCCTCGACCATCCCTTGCCCTCAAAAATCATCCCTCCTTTATCCTGATTCTTTATTATGGTTAGTCAGTCTAATTCTGTCTTGCTGCCCCAAGCTGAAGAAAACGATTTTCTTCCACCACTTGGTAGTTGGACTACTATAGGCGGTGTGATCACATTGGTTACTGTGACAATAGCAGTTGCCGTCGCCTCTGTAACTAAATACAAAGTCACTGTTCAAGCACAGGCAAGTCTGCGTCCTGCTGGTGAGTTGCGGCTGGTTCAGGCTGCTACGGAAGGCCCAGTTATGCGGATTTTTGTGAAAGAGAATCAAGTTGTCAAAACAGGAGATGCGATCGCTATTATTGACGACTCCCGGCTGCAAACCCAAAAGAGCCAGCTAGAAAGTGGTATTGGGCAAATAAAATTACAACTGGTTCAAATCAACGCTTAGATTCATGCCCTAGATAACCAACTTGTAGCTGAAACTGACCGCAGTAATCGTGTGGTTGCAGCAGCTCAAGCTGAATTGAGCAGTCGCAAGCGGGACTATCAAGACAAGCAAATTACCACTGTTAGTGATGTCCAAGAAGCCTCTGCAAATATGAGGCACAAGAACGCATTGCTCAAGAAAAAGCTACGGCGCAAGCTAACATCGCCACATCAAGCAAAGAACGCAACGCGCTTATTCAGCAACGGATTGAAATGCAAAAACAGTTCGAGCATGATAGCCGCCAACTTAAACAAGTGAATATCGAGCTCAAGGAAACGATCATTTCTGCAACAGCAGACGGTGTTATTTCCAAGCTTAACCTACGTAACCCCGGCCAAACATTGCGCCCTGGAGATGAAATCGCCCAAATTGTACCTACTTCTGCCCCCTTGGTGATTAAGGCAATGGTAGGAACTGAGGATAAAAGCAAGTTGAAGCCAGAACAAAACGTCCAAATGCGAGTTTCTGCTTGTCCTTATCCAGATTACGGTACTCTCAAAGGTAAAGTTAAATCAATTTCTCCAGATGCCTTTTTTCCAGCAGCGAATAATGGTGCTGCTACAGGTGCTACTACAATTGCAACTACTACCAAAGGTGCTGCCTTCTATGAGGTGACAATTGAACCTCAAAGTCTGTCTTTAGGTCGAGGAAACAAACAATGTTCGATTCAAATGGGAATGGAAGGCAGAGCCGATATTATTTCTAAACAAGAAACTGTACTCCAATTATTTTTGAGAAAAGCAAGGCTAATTGTAGATGTTTGACGTTGCTGGTTGCCTTTTGGCAATATATCTAGAGAAACGTTTGTTTTGCCAGTTTATGTAATTTTTAAGAAAAAAGAACTAATGTCAGGAATTGAAATATCCCAAGAGTTACAGGAAGTTTAGCTAAATAGCAGTTTTTTGACAAATGCTGCTGCTTTCAACATTAATTTATCCTGTGTATGAATTGGCGTGTTGAGAAAATTCTTTAGTAAGGTTGAGACTGCAACAGTTGAACTTATCCAACTGTTGCAAGTTAAGGATTTAAACCTCTAAAATCTGATGCATTTAGTGCAATACTTGACGATATCTACGCAATTTCCATGCTGGGAGACAAGATAAGCCGATTAACAAGAAACCAGAGATTGATGGTTCTGGAACTTTAGTAATTACCAACGAAAGATTATCTGCATAAGCGTCGTTTACTCGTCCTCTTGCATAAGTGGCGTTCAGCAGTACATTAATTTGACGTGTACCCACAGGTACAGAGCCATCAGTTGACTGCAAAAATAAGCCTGTGATGTTGTTTCTTTGCGCGGGAGTTGGCGAAGTAATACTAGCTATGCCTAGAGAGTGGTTAGCTTGATCAAGGAAAGTAATCTTCAGTGCTGCGCTATCTTCATCAGTGCTATATCCCCCCAACCAGCCGTTCAAGTTAAACCTACCTTGACCTGCATCAATAGTTGAGGCCAGATCAGATATATCAATTAATTGCGAAGCACTGGAAGAGGCTCGATCAGCACCGCCAAAGAATAAATTTGCGCCGCGATCGCTTGGCCCAGGAACATCAGTACCAGGAACAGTAACGTTCACTACATTGCCTGAGGGGTTGGTAAAGCTAAAACCTGTTGCCCCATACTTTAAGACACTGAAACTACCTGTCGTAGTCCAGCCAGGGATAGTAGGTATATCAGCCCCAACAGCGTTATCAATTGGGTCTCCTTGCCCTTGTTCTGCATCACCATTTACTATCAGATTAGTGCCAAAGGTGGCAGCATAGATCGGATTAGAAAGCAAGAGACTAAATGCAAGTCCTGCTATCAAGGTTGTACCAATCTTGGCCATTGTTTGAGGAAAAAAAGGAAAGATAGTTAGTTTATTCATAGTTTGTTTTCTCTTTAGATTTACTAACAGCTTGCTTCAAAATTAACTAGATTGCTCGATTTTCTAACTATTCTATGTTTTCGATTAAAAATATCATACCAACTTGGTTGGATAAAATCAATTCAACTACGTAACTAAACGCTGAATTTATCAAAACTTTAAGTAAAAACTTTTGATTCTTTATACAGATAAAACCCGCCTACGCGGGTTTCAAATTCCTTGAGTCCGTCTACGCGGACTACCCTTCGGTTTCTCCAAAAAAGTATGTTTGCAAGATGAACCGCGATTTCTAATCAACACGTATATTTGCTTCTCTATGTCCAATAAATCTCTTTAAAACGAAAAGCTCTATCCCAATCGTTAGCAATTACTTCCATCATATTGATCATGCCTTCATAGCTAAAATATGGCTTGTCAACATAAGTTTCTCTGTTAGTGGGGCTAAATACATCAAAAGCAATTTTGATTCCCAATTCCTCTGCCATGTATTTTTCCCATGCCGAGCCAATCACAGCATCAACATCAAACTCTTTTAAGGTCTATTTTACCTGATAGCCATCTGCCGAAAATACTACGCGGGGAGCAAGACTGAGGCTGTGTAATTCTTGCTCCAAAATTGAACGAGAATCAGGCATCGCTGAACGAAATAATAAGACTTCCGGAATCATCTCTAATTCTTCAAAGAGCATTCTGATTAGTCCAATGCCAAGCCTCCCATCCGCAGATACGGCAATTCTACAGTTACGATATTGGGGAATAATCATCAATGCTCGTTTGCGAAGTGTATCTACGACCTCATGAGCATTATACCCCAATACGCTTGGGTTAAGAATTTCTTCCTTCTCTTTGCGTCCTTTGCGTCCTTGGCGGTTCGTTAAAAAAATTGATTTGAAGAAAGAGTTTTAGCCTTAACCCAAGCGTATTGCATCATACCCAGCTGCGACAGTGGACGCGCAACCCTGTGGAGACTAAATCACAATACTGACATCTTTAATCCCAGCAACTGTAGTTGCAATACCTTCAAGGGCACAGCCAACTACTGGGTCTTTACTATGGTCACAATTGTCAAAAGTTTTTCCAGCAGACATTTTTTTCTCCTGTTTTTCTAAGGCTTGACTATGGTAAATGCGTTTCACGCAGCCTGTAGCGACTTTTGCCTTAACATTTCCGTGTTTCGCGCAGCCTGTAACAGCTTCTGTCTTAAGAGTAGCGACTTCTGCCTTGACGTTTCCGTGTTTCGCGCAGCCTGTAATAACTTCTGTCTTAAGAGTAGCGACTTCTGCCTTGACGTTTCCGTGTTTCGCGCAGCCTGTAATAACTTCCGTCTCGACGTTTCCGTGTTTTGTGCAGCCTGTAATGGCTTCTGTCTTAAGAGTAGCGACTTTTGCCTCGACGTTACCGTATTTCGCGAATGCTGACCATCCTAGACATCGAGTAGCATTAGAGCATCAACAATCGATTTACCGCTATATCAAGAGCCTTGCTCAATCCGCAGAAGTTTCATCACCGGAACATTTAGCCCGACAACTGCTTCTGCTCGTGCAAGGTGCGATCATGGTTGCAATGATGGAAGGAAGTTGGTCAACCGCTTCTCAGGCGAAAAAAGTGGCGGCAACGCTAATCCAGATTGGATCAAAATCCGGCGTTACATAAAGTCTATTATATGATTTAATGTAAAAAATCACACTGCAACTAAGTTCGGAGCAGTCAGGGATGAGAATTCATTACTTACAACACGTACCATTTGAAGGACTTGCTAGTATTGAACAGTGGTTGACAACGAAAGATCATATTCTCTCTGCAACTAAGTTTTATAACGGTGACACTTTACCATCTGTTGATGACCTAGATTGTGTAATAGTAATGGGTGGGCCGATGAATATTTACGAGGATGATAAGTATCCTTGGTTAACTTTGGAAAAACATTTTATTAAAGAAGCAATCAAAAAAAATAAAATAGTTATTGGTATTTGTCTTGGTTCGCAGCTACTCGCTGATGTTTTAGGTTCTAAAGTTTACAAAGGTCAGGAGAAAGAAATAGGTTGGTATCCGATTGAAGTCACAACAGAAGCACAAAAATCTCCTGTTTTTGCTTCATTTCCTGCGTCTTTCCCTGTGTTTCATTGGCATGGTGATACTTTTGACTTACCTTCGGGTGCTGTACGACTAGCCTATAGTGAAGTATGTGCAAACCAAGCTTTCATTTATGAAGATAGAGTATTAGGTTTACAATTTCATCTAGAATCAACTAAAGACAGCGTTAGGCAAATTATTGAAAATTGCGCTTCGGAATTAGTTGTAGGTAAATATATTCAGAAACCTGAAGAAATGCTTGCACGAGATGATGATTTTAGTAATATAAATACTGCCATGTGCAAAATTTTAGATTATTTTGCTACTTTTACGAAATAAACCGTTCTTAGTCGTGAAATACCTTTTAAAGCAAAATTAGAGTTTTAATTACATGGTTAGCATAGTCTTGCTCCCAAGTCTCTAAACAGTTTTTCAGAGATTATTGAAACAATATTACAATTTATCGACAATATTTTTGGAGAAGAGATACAGCTAATTCATAACTATTAGGTTGAGTTTGTATTGCATAGGCTTCTCTTTCTAAATCTTGTCTGGTAACATCAGTATAACGCATAAAAAAAGGTCGAGCATAATTGCTAGGCTGAATATTTAGACCCAAAACTTTTATTTTTCCTTTTCCTGCACATACCTGTGCAGCATGAACAGCTTCATGAATTATGGTCTGAGTCCCAATGTGTAACTCAAACACTACTGGATTAATCCAAATTTTTTTGTCAACCTCTCTTAGTAAACCGTATGCTCCTCGCTTTGGTGGTAGCTCAATTATTACTTGAAAACCGAACTTTTCTAATTGATTTTTTAAATTGAGAAATTTCGGTTCAGGATTAGATGTCTGAGAAAGCAGAAATAGAGAATTTAATATTAAAAATTTATTCACAAAACTAGCATTGCTCAATTCAAACAGTATCACCCATCTACCCACAAGCCGACAAGCCGATTGCCTTACTCTTCCCCCTCAGTTCACGATTATCCAAGGCTTTGAACAGACGAAAAAATAGAAACCGACAGGTCAGACCATCTGTTTGATGATCCACGCTTCAGCAAAGTTAGCTGGAAAAACAGGACAAGCTTGGCGAGAAAAATGGGAACAAGACGATAACTCACGTTAATTTGATTACTTCAGTCCTTGGATTTTAGAGGAAAGATAGAAATGCGTCCTCTTTGTACCTCCTGAACAGGTTACCAGTGCCGGAGGCGATCGCAAAGACAAGCGTGTAGAATGTGTTAGTTAATAGGGTAGGCATCTTTCACTTAAATCCCTATTGTCTAAGAGCTCAAGATGGTACAGACACCCGCCAGTCCAGAAACCGAAACCTTGTTGATTGAGTTGCCTAAGACAATCGGGTTGTACGTCACCCAGAAACAGTTTGCCGCTTTAGCAGCAGCCAACCGAGACTTGAGACTGGAAAGAACCGCAGATGGAGAGTTAATTGTGAACCCACCAACGGGTTGGGAAACTGGAGAACGCAATTGGAGTATTTCAGGAGAGTTATATTTATGGTGGCGTAATTCAGGCGAACCGGGTAAAGCCTTTGACTCCTCGACTGGCTTCATTTTACCCAATGGTGCGACTCGCTCACCCGATGCCTCTTGGGTGAGCCGAGAACGTTGGCAGACACTTACTCCAGAACAAAAAGGAACGTTTCCTAATATCTGTCCGGATTTTGTTGTAGAGTTACGCTCTAGCTCAGATCGGCTTGGGTCTTTGCAAGCTAAGATGAAGGAGTACATTGACAATGGCGCTCTGCTGGGCTGGTTAATCGATCCGCAGCAGCGACGGGTGGAAATTTATCGACCCGGATTGGCAGTGGAAGTGTTGGAGAATCCGACTGAGTTGTCCGGTGAAGCGGTGTTAGCGGGTTTTGTGTTGAGTTTGCGTCGGGTGTGGGATTGAAAATTGAATATCTCTTAGATGAATCTGCAATCTGCCAGGGGAGTGTCACTTTCTTCCAGAGGTTTCCCCTAGATACCATAGTTACTTCAACAGATCCCAAGCTAACAATGATTCTACTGGATAAAACTATTTTTAATGCGTTCCCGTTCAGGTTGCCGTAGACATCGCTTCTAATCCGGAAACTAATTTAAGTAATATTAATGCTTTTTAGAGTATTGGTTTAGACTTGCATCAACTAATAATTTTAGAAGTCTTTACTTCAAGCGCCCAGACCCGAAGGACTGAGCGCTTGAATATTAGGTTGCAGATAAACTTCTGCGAGGTAGGAGAATTATGCAGGCATCATGTGCATACTTCTGCAAGACTCTGCACACTTACGGCAAGCGGCAGCACATTCCATCATTTTCGCGTCATCGCTCATCATCTCACAAGCCATTGCAGTGCGATCGCACATTTCAGCACACAGCATACAAGTGCGTTCCATGAACTCAGAACCGCTCATCATCATATTCATGCACATCATACACATTTCAGAGCAATCGCGCATCATGCTCATCATGCTCATCATGCTCTTGTCCATGTCCTTACCACCTTTGCTCATGCAGTAAGTCATTGTTTCCATGCACATTTTGTGACATTCCATGCAAGCATCCATGCAAGCTTGCATTTCGGGAGTCATGGTTTCAGTCATCATCATCATCATCGGAAATACCTCCTGATTTTTTGATGCATAAATACTGTCCTTGGAAGGACTACTCATAACATTAGTCCTATCCTTTTAAAGAGTCAATGGGGTTTTTAATCCAGAATTTATAAGCCTACTATCCCGATATAATTACCGGAAATCTTAATTAATTCTACACTAGTTTAGTGT
Source organism: Nostoc sp. (assembly GCF_036916575.1). Taxonomy (GTDB): domain Bacteria; phylum Cyanobacteriota; class Cyanobacteriia; order Cyanobacteriales; family Nostocaceae; genus Nostoc. The sequence goes on along the minus strand of NZ_JBALGC010000143.1, from coordinate 144,941 downwards.
TGTTTTTATGGAAATTACTACGCACTAAGGCTTAAAAACCCTAGTTTTTGAGTGGGGTTTTATTAAGCAAGTTAACTTTCCGTCAGAAATTAAAAGTTAGAGTTAAATCTGAATCAAAAATAATGTCATGTTTTTTAACAAACGTCAAAAGAAAGTATTTATGAACTTATATTAACTCAAAACTTATTAACTTTTATTAACTTGAAGATAGACATGCTTCAAAATTCGTAATTCGTAATCACCCTCTCTACGAGACGCTCTTGCTAGCTGGCTTTTGAGTAGGGGTACGAATACTCGCTAACGTAATTTGTAATTATGTTTCTGGTGGAATTTAAATCCCTGGCGAAACAAAGCTATCTATGAAAGTAGGGATCTCAAACCCTATAGTTAATTACGATAGATCAAGTTTACAACGCCGAATGAAAATCGGTTTTTCCTACGCCAATGACCAATTTTCAAGCTAGAGCATTTTCTAAATCAGCTTGCAAATCTTGCTGATGTTCAATTCCTACCGAAAGACGGACTAAATTATCCTTTATTTTGCGTTTGAATCTTTCTGCTTCTGGTGTAGCTTCAATAATAGTGCCATTCGTATTGAATTAATTTGGATGCTGAAACGAACCGCATACTCCTACAAAGAAGCAAGCTAGCAAGAGCGTCTCCAAGAGTTGGACGCAAAGGGCGCGAAGAGAAGAGAGGAGAAGAGAAAAATAGATATTAAAATCTTACTTTTAACGTTGGCTGTAGTTTGAGTAAGCGATCGCTCGCTGTTTGTAATGTCTCAGGTCTTTTGCTGAAGCAAAATCTGATCAATGAATGTCCTTTTTCTGGTTGGCTGAAAAAGCTGGAACCGGGAACTACGGCAACACCAATCTCTTTAATTAGATGGTAAGTGAATTCAACATCTGTTTTGTAGCCGAATTTGGTAATATCTGCGAGCACGTAATAGGCTCCTTTGGGAAGGAAATAGGGAATGCCAACTTGATCTAGAATTTGTAAAATGCTGTCTCGCTTCTGGTGATAAAGTTTGGCTAGTTCTTCATAATACGATGGTGGTAGTTGCATGGCGGCAACTCCGGCTCGTTGTAATGGTGCAGGAGCACCAACGGTGAGGAAATCATGAACTTTGCGAATCGCTCCTGTCAATTCGGGGTTTGCCAAAATGTAGCCGACTCGCCATCCAGTGACGCTATAAGTTTTGGATAAACCGTTAATAGTAACAGTTCGTTCTTCCATACCCGGAAGTGTCGCTAAGGCAATATGTTGAGTGCCGTCATAGAGAATATGTTCATAGATTTCATCAGTGAACGCTAACACATCCCACTTTTGACAAAGTTCAGCAATTAGGCTGAGTTCTTCATGGGTGAAGACTTTACCTGTGGGATTATGGGGTGTGTTGATAATAATAGCTTTGGTATTGGCATTGAAAGCTTGACGCAACTGTGCTTCATCAAATGTCCAATGGGGAGGATGCAGTGTCACGTAGCGGGGTTTAGCACCAGCTAAAATCGCATCAGGGCCGTAGTTTTCGTAATACGGCTCAAATACAATCACTTCGTCACCGGGATCGACTGTCGCTAGCATTACAGCTGCCATTGCTTCTGTGGAACCGCAGGTAACGGTGATTTGGGTTTCGGGATCGATATCCAAGCCGAGATACCAACGAACTTTGTTGGCGATCGCATGACGAAATGGGCGATCGCCCCAAGTAATGGCATACTGGTTGACATCTGCCTCTATTGCTTCGTAAGCTGCCTGTTTCAACTCCAAGGGACAGGGAAAATCAGGGAACCCCTGCGCCAGATTCACTGCACTATATTGCAGTGCTACCCTTGTCATTTCTCGAATCACCGACTCTGTAAACTGGTCTGCCTTCGCTGATATTTTTTGGCGCTGCATCTGACTCACCCCTATACCTCCATTGATCTCTATTGCGGTTATACGGGAATTTCTATAAACCAAATAAAATTCATAGTATCGATAGATTTATCGTAGTATACTCAAATTCCAGATCCAGAGAGAATGCAGCCTTATAATCTATATACTTAATTATTGATATTAATAGTCAATTATTGAAGTAGTGATCCAGAATCATCATGAAATCTTTGCACCGTCCCGATCTCTATAGCTGGTCTAATTTCAATCCGGCAAGAAATATTGATTTCAATGGGATTGCCTGGATTCGCCCAGATGGCAACATCTTGATTGACCCAGTAGCCCTATCAAACCATGATTGGAATCATCTAAAATCCCTCGGTGGTGTAGTTTGGATTGTGCTGACGAATTCCGAGCATATCAGGGCAAGTAAAGAAATTGCCGATCAAACCTATGCTAAGATAGCTGGCCCTCTGGCAGAAAAAGACACTTTCCCTATACCTTGCGATCGCTGGCTGTCTGATGGTGAAGAATTTGTGCCAGGACTTAAGGTGATTGAACTCCAAGGCTCGAAAACTCCCGGTGAATTGGCTCTGTTATTGGAAGAGACGACTTTGATTACAGGAGATTTAGTCAGGGCACGCAAAGCAGGTAGCTTAACTATATTGCCAGATGACAAGCTGCTGAATCGAGAGGAGGCTGTTGCTTCTATTCACAGATTGGCTCAACTGAGTCGGGTAGAAGCAGTGCTAGTGGGGGATGGTTGGCCCGTCTTCCGCGATGGAAGCGATCGCTTACAGGAACTTGTAGCGACGCTGTAAATGGTAGGGTAGCACAGCTAGCTGTGCTACCCTACAGGAAATTGTAGTTTCAAATAGATGAAAAAGGCTGTAAGAAGAATTGTAATCTGAATATTAAAGGCTGATGCAAGTTAAGACAGCTATTGATAGCACCTGGATTTAACTCTGTTTAATTATCAGGAGCAAAGTGCGATTCTCCTGTGAAAAGGCTGCGCGATCGCGTGCAGAATATTTACAGTATTGTCTAAAATTATGGATAATTCCCCAGTGGTCGCTCAAGCAGATGCATCCTTACCAAATTACACTCAGGAAAATATACTTTTAGTGGAGTCAGCGGTTGGATCAAATTCTTCTATAAAGGAAAAGGTAGGAAGTGACTTTGACTCTCGCATGATGCTGCGGTGTTTGGAACTTGCTCGCCGCGCTTTAGGACGTACTTCGCCAAATCCGCTAGTCGGAGCGGTGATTGTCAAGGATGGCGAGATTGTCGGCGAAGGGTTTCATCCTCGTGTAGGTGAGCCTCATGCAGAAGTGTTTGCCTTGAGGGCAGCAGGCGATCGCTCTCGTGGTGCAACAATCTATGTCAGCCTCGAACCTTGCAATCACTACGGACGTACTCCCCCTTGTTCGGAAGGATTGATTAAAGCTGGAGTGGCAAAAGTGGTAGTAGGTATGGTTGACCCCAATCCACTGGTAGCTGGCGGTGGTATTGCCCGTTTACGTGCGGCGGGGATCGATGTATTAGTAGGAGTAGAAGAGTCAGCTTGTCATCAGCTAAATGAAGCTTTTGTGCATCGCATTCTCTACAAACGACCTTTGGGAATTTTAAAATATGCCATGACTTTAGATGGCAAAATTGCTACTACCTCTGGTCACAGCGCCTGGGTGACAAGCCAAGAGGCCCGCACTGAAGTACATCAGCTGCGGGTAGCTTGTGATGCAATAATTGTCGGTGGTAATACAGTCCGACAGGACAATCCTTACTTAACCAGCCATCAAGTCGGGGCACATAATCCCCTACGGGTGGTGATGAGTCGCCATCTGAATTTACCGGAAAGTGCCCATCTATGGCAAACTGCAGATGCTCCGACTTTGGTGTTGACACAGCAGGGTGCTAACCCCGATTTTCAAGAACTGTTGCGAAAATTGGGAGTGGAGGTGGTGGAATTAACATCACTTACACCAGATAAGGCAATGGCGTACTTATATGAGCGGGGTTTTTGTAGCGTGTTGTGGGAATGTGGTGGAACCTTAGCTGCTAGTGCGATCGCTCAAGGAGCAGTGCAAAAAGTTCTAGCATTTATCGCCCCGAAAATCATTGGTGGTAGTATTGCTCCCACACCTGTGGGCGATTTAGGTTTTACTACTATGACTGAGGCGTTGTCTCTAGAACGTGTTCGTTGGCGTGTAGTAGGCTCTGACTGTTTAGTAGAAGGTTATTTCCCCCAAAAAAGACAATAGTCAATAGTAATAACACTTGACTCTCAATCAATTAATCGTGATTTTGCGTTCATGAACACTGACGTTCATGGGCAATATCACGTATAAGGGCTAGCCGAGATTGAATGTAGTGGCACAGAAAATCAGTTTCGTTAGAATCTAACAACACTTGCGTTTCGGTTTGTTTCACTAACCACTGCACCAAGTTAGCATCATCAAGTTGCAAGAGGAGCTTGGCTTGGGCGGTTTCAACCACTGACCAAAGCTGACGCATAATTGTAGGAGTCATCAAACCTCAATTGAATAATTAGCTTAGTTGTCTTCAGATTACACAATTTTGATCGCACTTGACGACATGAATGTACAAGCCGAGACAAGTATTATTAAAAACTTAATAATGGTATTTATAACTTTATGAAGATTAAGAATTTAAAACTCAGTTGTGAAAATGGGCATGGGGCATTGGGCATTGGGCATGAGAAAGACAGATTTTCATGGGTTTAGTTGCAAAACTTAGAAAACAAATGCACTAATTCTAAAAACTGGGTTTTTGTGCTTGATCAGACCGAAATTATGTTGATTGTAGCCCAAAAAAGCCAGTTTTTTAAAGAATATATTGAATCTGGAATCTGTCTTATAGAATACAAAACCTTGCAAAAGCTATTTAACTGTCAAATAACATTTGTATCGATCAACAGCGGGTAGAAAAGCGAGAGCCAACTGGCAAAACCCTTGGTATTGATGTTGGTTTGACTCACTTCTATACTGATAGTGAAGGCAATACAGTTGAAAATCCTAGACACTTGCATAAAAGTGAGAAGTTGCTTAAACGTCAATACGCTTGGGTTAAGAGCAGGACTTACCCGAAAATTAAGAAAAACGAACCACAAAGGGGAGGCAGCGCGGTCTTCTCCCAAAGGGAGACGCCAAAGGCGATGGGGGTCTCCCCCATGAGGGACTGCGGGAGCAAAGGACACATAGACGCAACAGCGGCTTAAGGCAGGGTAGGAATAAGAGTTCCAGAGAGTTTTTCCGTAAGTCCTGAGTATAATTAATCTGACTACTTAATAAGTACTGGCAATAGTTAAGTTTAGTAAACTTCATAAAATACAGGATTGATTTTATGCATCCTCAACTAATTTCTCATGATTTGAAGAATATTTAACACAGATGATTACTGTTACTAATTTCCGCAATACCTTCTGAGTACGCCACTTCTTCGTAGTACATAAATACTATTAATTAGCGATCGCGCTGTGCCAGTTGCGTAAGTCCTGGACTTGAAGGCGCGAAATATGATTGCGCCAAGCATTAATCGCTTGAAGTGATTAAGTTTTGAAAACAATGTTTCCCAGGAAATTAACACCTTTTGGCTGTCGATGGACTTACAAAATCATGTAAATTTACATCCCAAATGCTAATGTAAATAAAATCACATTTTTGGCGGATAATCTGACCTTTGACTGAGCCATTCTTAAAACTAAAATTATCAGACTGGTGCTGTTGTACCTGTTTGAGTCCCTGTTTAATATCTTCAGTGGCTTGCCCACCTAACAATCCATTCAAGGTAGCCTCCATTACCTGCGGTTCTACCGATTGGGCAAAAGATACCTCAGTTTGACGCAGTACTTTAGAATTACGATCAAATAAGTAGCCAAGGTCAATTTTGTCTGGCACTAATTTGTAAACGACAGCACGGGTATTGCCCCATGCGCCTCTTAAATCTTTACTTGGTCTACCGAGGGTAGCTTCTACAATGTTTCTTGCTGTACCTGTAGGGAATGCGGGAACATTTTGTCTGCTGGTAGTGGCAGCTAATTTACTGCGGGGCTTGTTCTGTGGTGTGGAACGCACTTCTGGTGTGGGAACTGCGTTGACATTGCCCGCCTTCTCTACGAGACGCTTTGCGAATGGCATCGCCTGATTCTTTGGTTCTGGCTGTGGTGTGGATACTGCTACTGGTGCTGGAGTATCTGAAGTTACAGGCTCCTTTTCTAGGGGTGGTGTGAATACAACTGGGGGATTAGAGGTTGGCAAAGGATCAGGAATTACTGGCGGTTTTGGTCGTGAGGTTGGTACAACTGGAACTGGAGAATGAGAAGAAACAGGCGGATTGAGAGATGCAGGAGTCGAAGGCAAAGATTCTGGCGATGGGGTGGGACTTGTGGCAATGGTTATTTCTGGTTGTTGCTGACGAGTGAAGCTAGAAATTGCAACTGCACCAAGCAAGCCGCCTACCAGCAAACTACCAACAATTACAGCAGTTTTCTGCCAATTTCCACCAGAGGAAGACCTGGCGATACCTTCTCTACGAGAGGCTACGCCAACGGTGAGCTTCGCTAACGCAGAATTTTTTTGTGGCGAATATAATGGCTGGATTTGTCGAGTCGATGTAGCAGTAGGAGAAGAAATGACTGTGGAAGTATTTGCAGCGAATTCAGGGGGTATATTAATAGCAGACTGCAAGGCGTGTAGCATTTTACTGGCAGTGCTATAGCGATCGCCAGCATGGGGCTTAATAGCCTGATTAAGTACCGTCGCCAATTGGGAAGAGACGTTAGGGGCGTACTGCTGCCAAAGTATTTCCCCAGTTTTGGGATCAGTTAGTAGTTCTTGCGGGTGTTTACCAGTTAGCAGATAAATCGCCGTTAAGCCTAAGCTGTAGATATCAGTGGCGTAAACTGGGCGTCCAACGGCTTGTTCGCTAGGCATATACCCAGGCGTACCAATCACAAGCGATCGCGTGGGGTATCTTTGAGAATTCACCACTGAACGGATTGTTTCTTTGACTGCACCAAAATCAATCACAACTGGGTTGCCATCAACAAAACGGAGAATGATGTTATCTGGCTTGATATCCCGATGAATAATACCTTTGCTGTGGACATAATCTAAGACTGAGAGCAGACTCAAGAGAATTTGCCGAACAGCAGTTTCACTCTCAAATCCTTTGGCTTCGACAATTTTTGTCAAGGTTTGGCCGTGAATCCATTCTTGGACGAGGTAAAACTGCCCGTTCTCAGAAAAGTAGGCGTAGAGTTTAGGAATTTGGTGACTACTTTCACCCAAATATTCCAAGGTTGCTGCTTCCCGTTCAAACCGCTGTTGGATAAGTTGGTAGGTTTGCGGGTCATTATTGGTTATCGGTTTTAGTTGCTTGATCACACAGCGACGGCGAGAAGGCATATGGACATCTTCTGCTAGAAAGGTTTCGCCAAACCCACCAGCGCCGATTACTTGGATAATTTGATAGCGATTATTCAGCAGGGTTATTGTCATGGAAAATTACAAGCGTAGACAGCCAGTGCGGAGCCGGAGACTTCCTGTCTTCTTTGGGCTTGTCGTCAGACATCGCCCTTTCCAAATGTACATCAGATGAGTTGATGAGTTATGGACACTTAATTGAAAACGCCATCGGTTCCCAATAGTTTATTGGTATGATGGCGTGAATTCGTTTTGCGTAGGCGTAGCCCGTCGTAGCGAAAAGTTGGAGCAAAGGCTTCTTCCGTTGGCGCAGCCCGCCGCAGGCATCCAAACTTTTCAAGGCAGACATCGCTTTTTTGGATAGAGAAATTACTTAATACGTCACCAGAAAAACTCTATTTCCGACGCTTTTTTGCGGTGACGTGTACTAAGTGAACTCTATAGTCTCAATAAACTCTAAAATACTCTGCTTGATGTCTTCGGCTTCTTCTTCAAGGGAATCGGGAGTTTCGCCGTCAATAAAGCTCTGCTGACTACTAACTATATACAAAAATTCACCACTGATAAAGGTGAGCAGCCCTCGGTAAGCGTCTAATCTGATCGCAGTTCCATTATTTTCTTGCTTAGAAATTGTCGAACCTTTGGGCATATCGATTAACACGTAGTAAGCACCTCGCAAAGTATCTTCCAGATATTCGGTATACTCGACAGAAGCATCTGGTACATTGGCAAAAATCGCTTGAGGTACATACTTGTCTACTAAGATTGTTTGTAAATATTCTTCTTGTCCAACAGACTCCAGTTCCTCTAACTGTTCCAGGGGGAAAGGATAATAATCGATTCTCAGCAAAGTACCGATGTCATCGGAAAAGCCAACTACTCCTTCCTGGCTTTGAATTCTACCACCTTGCTGCGGATCAACCGGAATCGACACCGTAAAATTACCTAAGGGTGATTCATAGGTCTGTTGACTAAAATCTTCTATGACTACTGTTTCATCTTCGTCGTCTGCATATTCTTCCTCTTCTGCTTCTTTAAAGGCTGCAATTACCTCTTTAATAATTTCCTCTGCTTCTTCATCCTCAAGTTCCAAGGCTGCTTGTAGCTTTTTGAGATAAGCTTGTTTCGATTTAGGGATGGTGAGTTCATCGTCTAAAAGCACTATCACACCAGCTGCAAAACCATCCAGCACTAATTCATCTGAGAGAGATACTTTGGCGACATTAAACAAAGGCCCAATTCCCTCTTCTTCGACAATGTCTATGAGTCTATCAACTATTTCTGCGATTTCATCTTCTGAGTATTCCTCAAAGACCTCGAATTCCCAGAGGATACCCGCTAAACTTTCTGCATCTATATCCTCAATGGATAAATCAGCGATCGCGGTAACAGTTGCGATCGCCGCCACCGCTTCCTCTGGACTTAGTGATTCCTCTGATGTCTTTGGTGAGTTAAAAACCTTGTCATATTTTGTCATAATTGCTACCTAAATTAATTCTTTGATAGTAATAACAGATTGAAAGTGACAATGGTCAGTTTACTAATGGAGCAAATCTTCTAGAGAAAAATAGGTTTTAACCAGCTATTGACTTTCCAGGACAAATTCTGGTTTCACACCCAAGGAGTTAACTCAGAACTTGCACCAGTCCCCACAGCCGCCTCAGAATTCATTTTAGGGCTACTAGCTAAAGTCTTCTAAAGAAGACTGAATAAGGATTGGAGTCCACTTGAGCGGACTTGCGCTATTAGCCAGAGAATTTATTCTCTGGTAGGAAAGTGGGCAGGTGCAAAATATAACTTAAGGTGTTCTAAAATCCGTTCTCGAATATACACTTAAACACTAGCTAGGCTCAATATTTACCGCAAGTCACTTTGACTAGATATTGTAAATTTTTGTGATGAAGCAATTACCGTTAATAATTGCTATCATTTTTTAGTTTTTATCCTCTAGCAGATGAATTATGTCTACCGATGGAATTATAAACTAGCTAACGATAGATACCTATACCGTGGGCAGGATGTGACAATGCCGAAGTTTGTAGTGACACAGAATACTCGAAACGTTGTACTGTTGGATATACAAACGTGTAGTTCATGAAGTTTTGAGTTTTTTATGGTAAAGACCCCACCATCCCAGTTTTCACCAGATCAATATAAAGTAGATCCTGCAAAGGAAAACGTAGAAGCTCTTATACAAGAACCGCAGTTAGATATTGAGATTGCTCTAGAGTTCCTTTACACCAGAGATATTGAATTTCGTCAGGAAACAATTTATTTTCTGGTAGTCGATCGCTTTTATGATGGCGATCCGGATAACAGCGAAGGTGAAAACTCAGAACTGTACGATCCAAGTAGACAAGATTGGGGTAAGTACTGGGGTGGCGACTTGCAAGGTGTGATCGATAAATTAGATTATCTCAAAAACATGGGGGTTACGGCCCTTTGGCTAACTCCACTGTTCGAGCAGGTTGAAGAGTTATTTGTTGGCAATGCAGCGCTACATGGCTATTGGACAAAAGATTTTAAGCGGCTTAATCCTCGCTACATTGCTCAAGGAGAGAACCCTTCTTTAAACACCACCCAAGAAGAAAAAAATACGACCTTTGATCGGTTAATTACAGAACTGCACAAGCGGAATATGAAGCTGGTGCTGGATATTGTCTGCAACCATAGCACACCTGATACCAGCGGTAGCAAAGGGGAATTGTATGATGATGGCGTCAAAATTGCTGACTTCAATGATGATGCTAATAATTGGTATCACCACTATGGCGAAGTGCAAAACTGGGAAGACGATTGGCAAGTACAGAACTGTGAACTATCGGGTCTAGCAACTTTCAATGAGAACAATATTGAATATCGTGAGTATATCAAGTCAGCAATTAAACAATGGCTAGATCGGGGTGTAGATGCACTGCGGGTGGATACTGTCAAGCATATGCCCATTTGGTTTTGGCAAGAATTCACTGGCGATATGAGCAATCACAAACCAGATGTATTTATTTTTGGTGAATGGATTTACAGTAATCCTAGTGATGATCGCTCAGTGGAATTTGTTAACCACTCAGGCATGACACTTTTAGACTTTGGTTTGTGTGTAGCAATTCGAGCCGCACTGGGGCAAGGTTCAGAAAACGGATTTCAAACAATTCAATACATTTTTGACCAGGATTATCGCTATAACGGGGCAACAGAGCTAGTCACTTTCATCGATAACCATGATATGTGCCGCTTCCAATCGCTGAACCCCGATCCAGCGATGCTGAAGGTTGCGATCGCCTTAGTTATGACTTGTCGCGGTATTCCCTGCATTTACTATGGCACAGAACAATATCTGCATAACGACACTGATGGCGGTAATGACCCGTACAACCGTCCGATGATGGAAAGTTGGGATACCGAGAGTGAGATTTATCGTTGCATCAGGCTGTTATCTGGCTTACGGCGACTCAATCCAGCTGTGTCAATGGGTAGCCACTGGCAAAAATACTTAACACCTGACATTTACTGCTATGTACGCCGTTATCGTGACTCCGTGTGTTTTGTAGCTTTAAACCGGGGAGGAGAAGTTACCTTACCAGAAGTAGAAACAGAATTGCCCGATGGGGAACATACCTGTATAGTGACTCGCAACAAATACGAGGTCAAAGACGGGAAAATTTATGATTGGCAACTCGAAGAACGGGGAGTAATTGTTTTGAGCCACGTCGGAGAACGGATTAAAGCTCAGACTATAGTACGAGTACAACTTAACGGCGTGCAGACCCAACCAGGTGAAACAATCGTTGTCATGGGAGACTGTCCAGAGTTGGGTAACTGGGATATCAGCAAAGCGTATCCCCTAGAGTACATCAACACTAATACTTGGTTTGCTGAAATTCCCTTTAATGAGAGTGCCGGAAATCTCATAGCTTATAAATATGCCATGTGGCGGGAAGGGCGATCGCCTCTGCGGGAAAATCTCGTAAATCGCCGCTGGGTGATTGCGAAAGAAGGTACCGTTAAATGGCGTGATACCTGGGCATCGGGACGGGAATCTTAGAAATTTCAGATAAACAATGAAGTGTGAAGGAGCAAAATTTTCATCTTTCGCACTTTATTGTATGTGAACTGATAGCGCTTCTTATACCCTGTGGTAAGCCGTTACACGTCTATGTATGCAATACTCTAATTTATAAATGTTTCTTCAATATATTTTAGTTTCTAGTGATCCCGATCACACCATTTTTTAAGTAAAAACAGATAGTATCAAGCATATAAATACCTAATAACTGTCAAAACAAGAGCTAAGAGGCTTTACCTTTTACAGAATAAAAGGATGCATGATACCTTTATGAGTACTAAACTCATATCAGTTCAAAATTCATGCATTATAGCAGTTTTCATGTATTTGAACCACATCTGTCGTAGGGGCACAGCAATGTTCCGTAGAGCGTGGTCTATTTACCTGAAAATAGCTGTAAGAAAGAAAGCCTGATTGAGTGTGGGTTTCCAGGTTTGTATGTGTCACATTCTTTTTTGAAATTGGTATCACCAGTTTTCAATTCTTACCAAGTCATCTAAAAAATGAGGAAAAGGTAAATGGTAATGCTCGACCTCTTACTAAAAAATCAATTAAGTGCTACAAAAACACTAAAAGCTAAAAATGAAATCTTTGCACGAGTTCAAAGTCGAAAGCCAGAAACTTTAAAAGCCGAAATAAATTTTTACAAAACTGAATTACTTCCTTATTTTATCAAGTTGAGTCAACACAATCCTGTCTTAAGTGTGACAGAGCAAGTACGGCTTTTAGTGGGTGTTTGGACACCAATCTGGTCTACGATATCGTTTCATGAAACTTTACCGCAAAGAATACAAGAGCAGTCCTTCCAAATTTTCCAGCGTGATGGTTACTGTGCCAGTATAGCTCGCTATCTACTGGGAAAAGAGTCCTCTTTATCTCAGAATTTTCAATCAAAATTACCAGCTTATGATTTCATGGCAATCCAAAAATATGGAGTTCAAAATGGTAAATGGTATCTTCAAAACATCGATAGATTTCAGGCTTTTAAAAATAGAGAAACTCCTCTAACTTTAGAATCAGTCTATAACTGGTTTACTAATGTAGTTAACACTAAAGTCAAACTGAATACGTCAAAAGTGGATTTGCCTAAAGCTCTCAAATTAGAAAACCTAGAGATTAATCATGCTAATGAATTTCAAAAAACATACTTAGCAACTTCTCAAGTGTTTGAACATTTATATATAGATAATGACTTGCGACTTGTAAAAACTCAAACAGATGCCTCACATCTACCTAGTTACACAATTGCTGTAAGGAGGCAATAAGGATAATAATTTCTGTAAATCGAAAACTTTTTGTCAGATGCCAAGTATAATACTCAATCTAAAAATAAGCAGAACCAAAAATCTTCCTTTTCGTTAAAAAAATACTTTATTGAAGCTGTAAAAGATCAGCTTTCTGAGTTAGGCAGTTAGGCTTTATTCCTTGGATTTGCTAGAATGACGCACAGAGGCTTGATAGTAGGAAAACCGAGTCAATGTCTATCATCATTTCTCTTAGTCCACAAGTAGAAGCACAATGTGAAAAAGCTGCACAAGAGGGGCAAGATGTAAGTCTTGTTGCTACTGAACTGCTAACTCGTATTCTGGAGTGGGAGTTGCAAGACTCGGAAGAAGTTTTTACGGGTATCCAGCGTAGTTTGGATGATTTTGAGGGGAGACGTTCCTGTTCGTTTCAAGAGTTTGCCGAGGAACAACGCCACAAGTACAATCTGCGAAATACATTTGGCGAAAATATAGGAAATGTTGCCCAAAGCAGAGAGGACAATAGTTGATTGAATAAGTGGTACAAAGAAGACCTTGCATTTATTCATGATGACGGTTTCCGTGACTTCGCTCTCAAATCCACTCCTGGCATCTTATAAATCCTGGCTCAAAACAAAATACATGATGGACTAGTGGTTAACTTGGGTTGCGGTAGTGGATTATGGGCACAAGAACTCACCAAGGCTCATTATCATGTTCTCGGAGTTGATATTTCTAAGTCGATGATTAATATTGCACGAACAAGAGTGCCAGATGCCGAGTTTCGCATCGATTCACTATTTAAAATCGATATTCCGCCGTGTAATGCCGTCACTTCCATTGGTGAATGCCTCAGCTACCTATTTGATCCAGATAACGATCGCCAAACGCTTGTTCAGCTTTTCCACCGCATAGTCGATGATTTGGTATATTAGGCTATAAATATATACAGATAATTTATTTATTGAACACGTCTGTTTTGTTACTTATGGGATTGGGCGATACGCATTTCGATATCTGACAATGTTTGTAACAATAAACGAGTTGCCTGCAATTTCCAACCCCATTTCTGAATTCTGTAAGCTAATACAGTTCCAACTACAGACGCTAACAAGCCTATGGGTTGATTTAAAGAAATTCCTAATAACAAACCCAATCCAGCGATTCCCCAAAATGGTAAGGCTACCGCTTGTCTTTGTTCTTCGACAACTTGGGTAATTATATTAGATTTCATAGTAGCGAGTAATGCCTCTTTAACTTGCTGCTGTTCTGTAGCCGATACTGTTAAACCGATTTTACGGCGCAGTTTTTCCATTTTACGGGCATCAGTGCTGTATTCAGTTAGCTCATCTTCTGCCATTTTCAGCAGTCGTTTTAGTTGGATCATTGTGTAATTGCTTCAGGTATTCAGATATACCCATTATCTCGAATAATTGTTATTTATAGACTATGGCTAGGAATTTAATTGCACAATCTAAAATCACCTGACTGGCTGCAAAATCTAAAATTGAAGATGGAAAAAATATACTAGCGGTTATGCACTGATCAAGTTGAGTATAAACTTAAAAGGTAATATTTATGGCTACTGTATCTAAAAGCACTTTATCTGTATCTGCCAAAGAGCGATCGCTCATCCTGTGGTTTGATGAAGTTGGTATTGGTGATATTCCTGTAGTTGGTGGGAAAAATGCTTCACTGGGGGAAATGATTCAACAGCTAACGCCTAAAGGTATTAATGTTCCCACCGGATTTGCTACCACTGCTTATGCTTATCGTTATTTTATTCAATCAGCGGGGTTAGAAATAAAGTTACGCCAGCTGTTTGCAGATTTAGATGTTGAAGATGTCAAAAATTTACGAGAACGGGGAAAAAAAGCGCGATCGCTATTAATCCACACCCCATTTCCTGTAGAATTGCGACAGGCGATCGCTAAAGCTTATCAGAGTCTCTGTGAGCGATACAACGCAGAGACAGATGTTGCAGTCCGTTCCAGCGCCACTGCTGAGGATCTGCCCGATGCTAGTTTTGCCGGACAGCAGGAAACTTACCTCAACGTTGTCGGTGCCGAAGGAGTTTTAGCAGCTTGTCATAAATGCTTTGCTTCTTTATTTACTGATCGCGCCATTTCTTATCGTCACACCAAAGGATTTGACCATTTTAGCATTGCTCTGGCTGTGGGCGTGCAAAAAATGGTGCGCTCTGACTTAGCAACCTCTGGGGTGATGTTCTCCATTGATACAGAAACCGGATTTAAGGATGCGGCACTGATTACAGCCGCCTACGGTTTAGGGGAAAATGTTGTTCAGGGGTCTGTAAATCCCGATGAATATTATGTTTTTAAACCAACTTTAAAAGCTGGTTTTTGCCCAATTATCGATAAAAGATTGGGCAGTAAAGAACTGAAAATGATTTATGATGACGGTTCTAAATTTACGAAAAATGTTTCAGTTTCGCCCAGCGAAAGAGGAAAATTCGCTCTGAATGATCAAGAAATTTTACAACTAGCAAATTGGGCATGTTTAATTGAAGACCATTATTCCCAAGTCCACGGCATTTTCACGCCAATGGATATTGAGTGGGCAAAAGATGGAATTACTAATCAACTTTTTATTGTGCAAGCGCGTCCCGAAACTGTCCAGTCACAGAAGACGGGAAATGTGTTGCGGAGTTATCGGTTGGTATTGGGAAATAAGGAATGGGGAATAGGAAATGGGGAAAAATCTTTTCAATCCCCAATTCCCACTCCTGAATCCTTAATCCCTCTTGTTATCGGACGGGCTATTGGAGAAGCGATTAGTCAAGGAAAAGCACGCCTAATTTTAGATGTTCACAAACTTGACCAATTCCAAGTTGGGGAAGTTTTGGTCACAGAGAGAACTGACCCCGATTGGGAACCGATTATGAAACGCGCCAGTGCAATTGTCACCAATTCTGGGGGGCGCACCTGCCATGCAGCAATTATCGCGCGAGAATTGGGTGTACCTGCGATCGTCGGATGCGGCAATGCTACAGAAATCTTGAAACCTGGTCAAGAGGTAACAATTTCTTGCGCTGAAGGGGAAGAGGGAAAAGTTTATGCGGGCTTATTACCTTTTGAAGTTGAAGAAGTTCCTTTAGAGAACTTACCCCGCACCCGCACTCAAATTTTAATGAATGTTGGTAATCCCCAAGAAGCATTGAGTTTATCTGCAATTCCCAACGATGGGGTAGGTTTAGCGCGGACAGAATTTATCATCGCTAACCAAATTCAAATTCATCCAATGGCGTTGATTCACTATGATTTGTTAAAAGATGAATTTATGAAAGCTAAAATTGCTGAAATTACCGCACTTTACGACGATAAACCCCAGTATTTTGTAGATAAATTAGCCCAAGGCATCGGTAGAATTGCCGCAGCATTTTATCCCAAACCTGTAATTGTGCGAATGTCAGATTTCAAAAGTAACGAATATGCCAATTTGTTAGGTGGGCGACAGTTTGAACCCCATGAAGAAAACCCAATGCTGGGTTGGCGAGGAGCGGCGCGTTACTATGATCAAGGCTACAGGGAAGCTTTTGCCCTAGAATGTCATGCCATCAAGCGGGTACGGGAAGATATGGGTTTGACGAATGTTATCCCGATGATTCCCTTTTGTCGTACTCCCGATGAAGGGCGTTTGGTTTTAGCAGAGATGGCAAAAAATGGTTTAAAGCAAGGGGTTAACGACTTGCAGATTTATGTGATGTGTGAGTTGCCCAATAATGTAATTATGGCTGAGGAGTTTGCTGAGGTATTTGATGGTTTCTCAATTGGTTCCAATGACCTCACTCAGTTAACACTGGGGATAGATAGGGATTCGGCGTTAGTGGCGCGGTTATTTGATGAGCGCAGTCAGGGTGTAAAGCGAATGGTGAAAATGGCCATAGAAGCGGCGAAAAAATGCGATCGCAAAATCGGTATTTGTGGGCAAGCACCCAGCGACTATCCAGAATTTGCCCAGTTTTTGGTTGAACAAGGAATTGACTCGATTAGCCTAAATCCTGATTCAGTTTTAAAGACAATGCTAGAAGTGGCAAAAGTCGAGGGTACTAATTTGTAAAAGGTTGCTCCACCTCTGACACTGTTCTGGGGTACTCAGTTGAGGCAAAGTCTAATGCAAGCGAAACGATACAAGTGGTCAATCGCAAATCGCAGCATCAGCCGCGCAAAATGTAACACTATTGGTAATAGTGTTACATCTGTCTTTTTGCGATAGTTCCGCCGGTGCTTTTAATGCCAGCTTTGACGCTGATATCTAGAGTTGCTGTTCTTGCCGGACAGAACACATACCCAAAGCAGAAAATTGGATCAAAAGGAGAAATCACCATGACCCTGACAATGACACCCACTATTACCGCCTTTGAACAGTCGCCTGATGGCGGCAAGGGACTGGCGCGTGACATGCGCGTTCGCTGGGCGCTCGAAGAAGTGGGCCAACCTTACAACGTTCGTCTTGTTTCGTTCAGTGAGATGAAGCAACCCGCGCACCGTGCGCTTCATCCTTTCGGGCAAATTCCAACCTACGAGTCAGGTGATCTCGCCCTGTTCGAGTCGGGGGCGATCGTGTTCCATATCGCACAGGGCCATACAAGGCTGTTGCCAGACGATGCGAATAGTCGAGCGCGAGCGATCACATGGATGTTTGCCGCACTTAACACGATGGAGCCGCCAATCGTTGATTGGGGAATCACCACGTTATTAGAGCGTGATCAGGCCTGGTACGAGCAGCGCCTGCGTGTTGTCGAAGGTCACACCCGTAATCGGCTCTTAGAACTTTCCAGTCACCTTGGAGATGCCGACTGGCTTGATGGCGCATTCAGCGCAGGCGACCTGATGATGGTGTCAGTGCTGCTCAGATTGAAAAACTCGGATATGCTCTTTGACTATCCGAATCTCTCTACCTATGTTGCCCGTGCCGAAGCGCGGCCCGCCTTCAAGCGTGCTTTCGCCGCTCAATTAGCGGTTTTCACTGGCAAGCAACCGAATTAGTGAAGGCAGATATACCAAACGATCAGATTGTGTTAGGGTTCTGATCTGAAGAACTGCGGAAAGATTCAGAATTTGCGTAGTTTACCGCCGCAGGCATCGCATAACCAACGGTAGTTGAACTTCTGGATAACTGCCCATAGCATAGCGATCGCCATATTTTGTTTGTGTGATTGTCTACAAAACTTTTGACTGCTCAACCATAAGTATTTTAGTATTTTGCAGAATGGCGATTTATTTTAGCCAAAAGTTAAAATGACAATCCTTTTGGAAACCGAACGTTTGATAATTCGCAGTTGGATACCCGAACGCGATGCCGAACAAGCCTTTGTAATGTACAGTGATCCTGAAGTTACGCACTTTCTCGGTAAAGCTTCTCGCCCAGCAAGCATTGAGTCACAGCGTCAGCGCTTAATTGAAGGTATCGAGCGAATGCACCAACGCAACAATGGTACTGGATCTTGGGCAATTGTCGAAAAGGAAACTACAACAATTGTGGGAACTATCCTTTTGTTACAATTGCCCGACAAAGATGGTTTACCCACTCAAGATTATGAGGTAGGCTGGCACTTGAGGCGAGCTTCTTGGGGTAAAGGATATGCAACAGAAGCAGGACGAGTTATGCTCAACTACGGATTTAGTGTTTTGAACTTGCCAGTGATTTATGCCGTAGTGAAGCCAGAAAATCATGCCTCAATCCGTGTAACTCAAAGACTGGGTATGAAAGCAATGGGGCGGACAAACAAGTATTACGGTATTGAACTACTCCTGTTCCAACTAGATGCATCTGAAGAGTGGAGAGGGAGCAGGGGAGCAGGGGAGCAGGGGAAGCAGGGGAAGTAGGGGAAGAAAGAATAACTAATGCCCAATGACTAATGACTAATGACTAATGAATAAAAAGTGGTTCCGAATTGGGATAGTGAGTGTATTTCTTCTCTCACTTGCCTTACGGTTTTGGGGACTGGAGCGATTCAACACTCTGGTATTTGATGAAGTTTACTTTGCCAAATTTGGTAATAATTATCTCACGCATACGCCATTTTTTAATGCTCATCCACCGCTGAGTCAATATATTATTGGTATCGGCATTTGGATTGGCAGTCACATTCCTTTTTGGCATGATACGGTAAATGGGCTGACAGGTTCAATGCGATCGCCTTGGACTTACCGTTGGTTAAATGCCCTCACTGGCTCATTTATCCCTTTAGTTGTGGCTGCGATCGCTTATCAGTTGAGTTATCGTCGTAGCTTTGCAATCCTTGCAGGTTTGTTCACAGCTTCTGATGGCATCTTTCTGGTTGAGTCTCGCTATGCTTTAAGTAATATTTATATCGTCATCTTTGGTTTGTTAGGGCACTGGTTTTTATTATTGGCATTAGATAACCAAAATCGGCGACGTTCTTTTTGGTTAGTTTTTGCTGGCATTACTTTTGGTGCGTCAGTCGGTAGTAAGTGGAATGGTTTATGGTTCCTCTCAGGTGCTTATCTCATTTGGGTAACAGCTTGGATAATTCATTTGATCCATTCTTTTCCTAACCCCAAACTCTTTTTTACATCCCCCTCATTGAAGGAGGCAGAAGGCAGGAGGCAGGAAGCAGAAGTCAGGAGTCTGGAGTCTGGAGTTAGTACTTATTCTCTCTCATCTCAGACACCACTACAAAACTTGACTCAGCTAAATATTTTTCAGATGCTGTTTTATCTAGGAAGTATTCCAGCTTTTATCTACAGCATCATCTGGATTCCCCACCTTCAACTAGATAAAACATATGGATTTATTGCAGTACATCAGCAAATTTTGAAGTTTCACTTACATTTAGGTGGCAATAGTCCCAATGTGCATCCTTACTGTGCTGCCTGGTACAAATGGCCGTTGATGACTCGGCCAATGGCATATTATTATCAAACGGCTGAAAGTGTCACTGAACCATTACCTGTAATGGGGCCTCCTTTACCTGCTAGTGCTGGACAAGTTATTTATGATGTCCATGCAATGGGCAATCCATTTTTGTGGTGGTTTGGTATTGCTGCCATGTTGTTTTTAATAGGGATGCTGGTGTCACAAGTAGTGATTTTTTGGGTGAAGGAAAAGCGTTTTTCTGTGCCTGCAACTCTTAGTGTTGATACTTGGATTGCCTTGTATTTAGTTATAAATTATGCTGCTAACTTATTACCTTGGGTGGAAGTGACAAGGTGCGTTTTTATCTACCACTATATGTGTGCAGTGGTGTTTGTATTTTTAGCGATCGCTTGGTTTGTTGATCAATGTCTTCGCAGTTATTATCAACAACTCCGGGCGGTAGGTGTCACCATTACTTTTATCATTCTGGTTGCTTTTATTTTCTGGATGCCTGTTTATTTGGGTTTACCCCTCTCTCCTAATGGTTATAAGCTGCGAATGTGGTTCAACTCTTGGATTTGATTAAAAGGGCATTGGGTATGGGAAGAACAATCTTAGCAATGCTATTAAGTATTCACTCCCAGACGTCATAGTGCGCTTTGAACTAATTGATCAGGAAAAAACAGTAATATTCCGAATTCGACCTACATTTTGCATGACTAAATATGTCTAAAATTATGCCCTTCGCAGGTTGTTTCGTCAAAATCGGAATTTTAATAAAATGCCTAAAACTCTTTTCAGATAAGGGATTTAGACTTTTTATCATCTATGGGGGTGATAGAAGCGTTTAAGCTCAAACCATCTTAGATTATTGACAATGGTGTCAATAATTTCAATTTTGATATGAGCCTGGGTTGCGTTAGCGTAGCTCACCGTACCCCTACGGAGAAGCAAGCTACGCGTAGCGTCTCGTGGAGAAGGTATCGCACCTATAGAATCTGAAGTTTAAGCCCTGGAAAGGTTGTTGTACCTGGGTTATGGAAAATAACAAAATTTTCTAATTCACTTGCAGAATGAGGTTCAAGATTAGGAAATTGGCATTCCTAAAGAAGACTAAAAGCGAGTGTTTCAGCCTTTCCAACATGCGGACAATGTGAGAAATATTTCTGGTACTGCCTTGGGTCTGGTGATCGCCAAAAATTGTGTGGAAGCACAGGAGGGCAAAATTGTAATTAATAGTCAAGTTAGAGTCGGTACTACATTTAACAACTAAGTATAAAATAAGCTTTTTTACTAGCTTTTGAGAGCAAGTATGAACAATGCTTTTAAACATAACGTGTAGGCGTAGCCAGTCGTAGGCATCGCTAACCCCAAAATTGCGTTTTATACCCCCTTGTTCGACAAAATTTTAAGTACTATTATTTATTTGAAAACTGCTCTCAAAGGGATTTTCATCCGTGGTAACGGCGATTCTGCTATGACTTTTTTTCTCTGTAGAAAAAAAATTATCTTTACAAAAACTTTATTAAAATTTCGTGACTATTTCCGTAATTTATAAATAGGATTTGTAATCTAATCTATATTTACAAAAGCAATACACAAAACCTTGCTGTTAAAAACATCATTTATGCCATCTGTGTACAACTTTATCTCAAACCTAACCTCCAACCCTTTCCTTGGTAAAGGAGGGAAGCAAAAATTAAAGCCTCTCTCCCACAGAGAGAGAGGAATAGAAGCGGGGTTTCAAGAAGAAGTCGCACATTACGTTCATTTGTTAAAATTCAATTCCTTAGCATCAAATAAAAAACAAAATGTGAGATGTTTTTTACAACAAGGTTATCTATTACAGCTACATGGAAAAATTAGCTTTTGCATAGCTCTACTTATTTCTACTTAGATGATACATAAGTGCCAAATTATGCATCTAAAACAAAGCATTCGTGTGTCTAACCAACTAGTCAATTGTACGTGTATGTCCTACTGTCAAACGAAAATTCAAACAAAATATACAAATGTGACTAACAGTAAGTATTTAACATCATTTCAGCGGAAATTACTGTTAGGAAGTTTAGAAAAAAGTTTACCTGAATCTTACCGACAGCGCATTGAAATCATGTTGTTGGCAGATGAGGGAAAAACTCAAACAGAAATTTGTCAAATTTTGGGGTGTTGTCCAGCAACAGCACGGCATTGGATGCACATAGCCCGGACGGGGATGGCGCACCAATGGCAAGATTCCCCCATTGGTCGCCCGAAGGCAATAAATGACGAGTATTTAGAACGTTTGAAAGAACTGATTAGGAGTAGTCCCCGCGATCATGGCTATGCTTTTCGCCGCTGGACAGCAAACTGGCTGGGGAAACATCTGGTAAAAGAATTTGGGATTGAGGTGAGTGATCGCCATATCAAGCGACTACTCAAACAGATGGGATTATCCACACTACCAAAACCCAGTAATGTTAAACAAAACAACACTGAACAGGCTCAAAGTTCCAAAATTTTGATTAGTGACCTGAAATCGACAACTATTGCCGATAATTCTGAATTGTTACTTATTAACTTTGCAAAACTAGGATAAGATTTAGACATTTATGGCGCAAGAGATATCCGCTCAGTTGCTTTCTGTGCAACAGTTCAACAATACTCTGGGTTATTCTCTTTCGACAGAGGAATTTCAACACTATCTTCAACAAGTTAAATTTATTAACCCGAAAGTCGGCAAATTCTGGCAAGGAACTGATGTCCAACCAGGAATCTATATTGTGATCGCTGGTAAAGCAAGGTTGCTAGATAGCGCCGATGAGTTAATCGCCACTTTGGAGGCGGGAGAATCATTTGGGGAATTTACCTTGTTTAAGCAGGATGACTTTAAACCTTATGCAGCAAGAGCTTCAGTAAACTTGCAACTGTGTTTTGTTCCGGGTGAGGTGTTGTGGCCGTTGATGGCTAAATATCCCCAAATTCGGGAGCATTTGTGGGCTAAGGCGCTATCTCGTAACCCTCAACAAGTGGACTCAGATAATCCCCCATCTGACTCAAAAAGGCACCATGAAACGAAGATTTTGTCAACGCCAGCAGTAGAGCTACGCGAGAAAAAGATTAGCAAAGCCTATTTTCCCAACTCCAGGCAGCGAGTCGGGCATTTATTACAGCGTGTGATTCGGCGCTATCCGTTTTTTGCACAACAGAGTGGATCGGATTGTGGTGCAGCTTGTTTAGTGATGGTGTCTCGCTATTGGGGGAAAAACTTTAGTGTAAATCGCCTGCGGGATATGGCCAATGTTGACCGCAATGGCTCGTCACTGCGGGGGTTATCGGCGGCGGCGGAAAGTATTGGGTTTACCACGCGACCTGTGAAAGCGAGTCTTGATCAATTGGCGAAGCAAAAATTGCCTGCGATCGCCCACTGGGAGGGGAACCACTACATCGTTGTCTATAAAATAACTCCTAAACAGGTGATTGTGGCAGATCCTAATATTGGTCAACGCACCCTCAGCCATGCCGAATTTAAAGCCAACTGGACTGGTTACACATTGCTGCTGCAACCGACAGCCATGCTCAAGGATACCAAAGAGACTTCTACCCCCTTTTGGCAATACTTTGAGTTGATGAAGCCTCACTCTTTAGTAATCTTGGAAGTGTTTGTCGCTTCCTTATTTATCCAGATATTTGGACTTGTTACTCCCTTATTCACGCAGTTAATTTTAGACCGAGTGGTGGTACAGCGTTCTGAACTCACATTAACGGCGGTGGGGTTAGGGTTACTAATTTTTAGTTTATTCCGGGTGGCGATGACGGGGTTGCGGCAATATCTGTTAGACCATACGGCGAATAAACTCGATTTAGCATTGATTGTGGGATTTATTCGCCATACCCTGCGGCTACCCTTGAGTTATTTTGAGTCCCGTTATGTGGGGGATATTATCTCTCGTGTACAGGAAAACCGTAAAATTCAACGCTTCCTTTCTGGTGAGGCGTTGTCCATCCTGCTGGATTTAGTCACTGTCTTTATCTATTTAGGATTGATGTTTTGGTACAGCTGGAAAATGGCGTTGCTGGTGTTAGTGATTGTACCGCCTTTTTTCCTGCTGGCATTGATTGCCACACCTTTTTTACAAAAGATTTCTAGAGAAATATTTAATGCTGTTGCTAAGGAAAGTAGCTATCTGATTGAAGCCCTTTCTGGTGTGCGAACAGTTAAATCCACAGCAGTGGAACAGACAGTGCGTTGGCATTGGGAAGAGTTATTAAGTAAGGAAATAAAAACTAACTTTTCCGGGCAAATTATCAGCAATCGCCTGCAAATATTTAGCAACACAATTGAAGCAGTGGTAACTACCATCTTGTTGTGGTTTGGGGCGTACCAAGTGATTCACGACCAGCTAACCATTGGGCAATTGGTAGCATTTAATATGTTGCTGGCAAATATTATAACACCCTTCCAACGATTAACAGTTTTATGGAATCAATTGCAAGAAGTGGTGATTGCCGTAGAACGCATTAATGATGTGTTGGATACGGAACCTGAAGAGGATTTGCAGCACCAGGTACGGCAATCTTTACCAGCTATTAAAGGTAATATTTGTTTTGACAACGTGACGTTTCGCTATCACCCTGAAAGCGATATCAATGTTTTGGCAAATCTTAGTTTTGAAATACACAGCGGGCAAATGGTTGCCCTGGTGGGACGGAGTGGTTCGGGGAAAACCACGATTTCTAAGCTGGTTTTGGGGTTATATCCCCCCACAGATGGCAAAGTGTTGATTGATGAGCATGATATTACCAGTCTTTCGTTGCGTTCTCTACGTGAGCAGGTTGGGGTAGTTGACCAAGATACCTTTTTGTTTGGCGGAACGATTCGGGAAAATATTAGTTTGGCACATCCTGGGGCAACTTTGGCAGAGATTATTGAGGCGGCGCGATTAGCGGGTGCTGATGAGTTTATTAAAAAGTTACCTATGGGTTATGAAAGCCAGATTGGTGAAGGAGGGGGGATGTTGTCTGGAGGACAGCGACAAAGAATTGCGATCGCTAAGGCGTTGTTAGGCAATCCCAAGCTATTGATTTTGGATGAGGCGACTTCCCATCTAGATGTAGAGTCAGAAAGGATTATTCAGACGAATTTAAACACAATTATTCAGGGCAGAACCACCTTAGTAATTGCCCATCGCCTTTCAACTGTGCGGAATGCAGATTTGATTTTGGTGCTTGATCGCGGGGTGTTGATTGAGAGTGGGACTCACCAAGAGTTGATGGCGAAGCGGGGACATTATTTTTATCTCAATCATCAGCAGTTAGATGTTGCGGGGTGAAAGAAGAGGACAAGAAGGAAGCTTTTCTTGTCTCCCCACTGCGAAAATCCCAAATCCCAAATTGTTATCAGGAAAAATCATGCCAAACACATTGAATGGAAGGGTTCAAACCCAAATCTATGAGGTAGAACAGCCCAAGGAAATTTTAAGTGAGCAAACACCAGCTAGATCAACTGATGATTGGGCTGACGCAACCAAGGATTTACTTGATAGCTTGCCCCAAGTTTGGACAAGGGGATTGCTATATTTTTTGGTGGTGTTTGTATCTATCATTTTACCTTGGGCGATGCTATCTAAGGTGGATGAAACGGGGACGGCAAGAGGGCGACTTGAGCCAAAGGGAAAGACGGTTCGGCTGGATGCTGCTGTGGCAGGTACTGTTGCCGAAATTCGTGTAAAGGAAGGTGATTCAGTTAAAACTGGACAGACTTTACTGGTATTGGAATCGGAATTAGTTAAGGCGGAATTGCGGCAGGTACAGGATAAGTTGGAGGGGCAATTAAATCGACTTTCTCAGTTAAATTCATTTAAAAGTCAGTTAGTTGTATCTTTGACAACGCAACAGCAACAAAATCAATCTCAACAGTTAGAAAAGCAGGCTCAAGTTGATCAAGCGCTACAGAATCTGAATGTTCTTAAGAATTCCTACGATTTACAAAAAGATGAAAAATTGGCTCAAGTCAATCAGGCACGGCAAACTCTTGAGCATAGTCAAACTGCTAATAAGTTAATAAACAGTATTTTGGCGAGTAGCGAGCGAGAAGTTAAACGCTATCGCAGTCTTTGGCAGTCAGGGGTTATTTCAGAAACTTATGTTGTGGAGAAGCAAGACATAGCTAAAGACAAGCAACAGTTATATGAACAAAATAAATCAGATATTCAGCAAGCTAAACTACGTTTGGGAGAACAACAGAGTAGTTATGAGCGGACTATTCGGCAAGCAAATGCAGATATTGAACAGGCACAGTTGCGACTGAAAGAACAGGAAAGAAGTTATCAGACCTTGACTCGTTCCAGCAAGCTAGCTCTGCTAAAAATCGACGAACAACAGAAGAATCTGGAGACAGAAATTACTACGCTTCAGGCAGAAATTGCTCAAAATATGAGTCAGATTGTCTCCTTAAAATTTCAGTTAGGACAACGAGAGTTAAGAGCCACAGTGAATGGTAGAGTGTTTCAGTTACCGATACAACGGGCTGGGTCTGTAGTGCAGCCAGGAACTATGATTGCGGAGATTGCACCCCAAGGTTCGCCTTTAATAATTCGGGCGCAAATGGCGACAAATGAGAGTGGTTTTTTGCGAAAAGGTTTGCCAGTCAAGTTAAAGTTTGATGCTTATCCATTTCAGGATTATGGAATAGTGGAAGGAAAATTATTAGAGATTTCTCCTACTACCATACAGGTGGAAACATCTAATGGGAAGGTAGCAGCTTATGACTTGGAAATTGCCCTAAAACAAAATTGTATTCCCTCAGGTAATAAATGTATTACCTTGCATCCTGGGGATACAGCGACAGCTGAGGTAATTGTGCGTCAGCGTCGGATTATTGATTTTCTGCTTGACCCATTTAAAAAGTTGCAGCAGGGCGGTGTGAAATTGTAGAGCCGCGGTACTTATACATTCCTAAACCTAATCACCTTATAAGTAACGAAAGGGGACGGAAAGCTCCCGTCTCAGCGAAAAACATTTAATGTCGTTTATCTACTTAGGAAAAACATCATGTCACAAACTATTATTATTACCAATGAAGATATTCTTTCTCAAGTAAAGCTATCTTGCAAAATTCCTGAGTTTGTTGAGGGGATTGTTACTCGCAAGGTTGTAGAAAACGCCGCATTTGAGGCGAGTCTCAAAGTAGAGACAGAGGAACTTCAGATAGCAGCAGACCAAATCCGGTTAATGAACAAACTCAATAGTGCTGATGATACCTGGGCGTGGTTGGAAAAACATAGTCTTTGTATAGATGATTATGAAGAAATTGTCTACACCACCGTCATTTCTGGGAAGTTAGCCGCTCATCTGTTTGCAGATAAAGTTGAACTCTATTTCTTGGAACACCAGCTAGATTATGCAGGTGTGGTCATGTATGAAGTTTTTCTGGATGATGAAGACTTGGCGATAGAACTCTTTTATGCGATTAAGGAAGGTGAGATGAGTTTTTATGATATTGCTCACAAATACATCCAGGATACGGAATTACGTCGCAAAGGGGGATATCAGGGGATAGTGCATCGCAAAGATCTAAAGGCGGAAATTTCTGCTGCTGTCTTTGCTGCCAAGCCTCCCCAACTTCTCAAACCTATAGTGACATCTTCGGGAGTACATCTGATTTTGGTGGAGGAAATTATTCAAGTGGAATTGGATAATGCCCTATACCAAAAAATTGCTTCAAATTTGTTTTCTGAATGGCTAAAGGAACAAATCGCTAAAGTTGATGTTGTTAACTACTTAGGCTGTAATTCCGAAGCCTAACCTTAAGTCCTACTCTGTTGGCAACAGTGTTATACACTCCTTTTTGGGGTGACGCACAAGTACGAAGCCTAACCTTAAGTCCTACTCTGTTGGCAACGGATAAACTTGTTACATTCCTTTTTCCACACTCTCTTAATAAAAGTGCAATTACCTTAAGCTCTCACGAATAACTACACACTAGTACCGCAAGGCGGAAGTCAAAAGTCAAAAGTCAAAAGTATTATGGAATAAGCTCTAAAGAGCTTTTCAATGGTCTGCTTATTTACGCCGTGCTGTACTAGGTAGACACTAGACACGACCTCTGTGAAACATCATGCTATCGGAATTACCTCATTTTCATCTGTTCTGGTGTACGCAGTTGATGATGCCTACTTATTTAACCTCTCCAGAAATTAAATATGCATTATCAAAAACCCTTGTAGAGACGTAGCAGTGCTACGTCTCTACGTTCTTTTTCACCAGATGTCTATTTAACCTCTCATATCATGTCCCGCAAATCACTTATGATATATCATTGCCAGTGAAACGTACTCCTACGGAGAAGCAAGCTACGCGGACCGTCTCCAAGAGTTACAATTTGCTTGCGGTTTAAGATTGCTTCTCTAGGAGACGCTATGCGACCGAGCGTCACAGCCCATCGTAGACATCGCCAAAAACCGGACTTATAATGTTTAGCCCAAAACAGGTGTTTTACCTGTAATCACATACTTGAGTTTTTGTCAACATATAGTTAGTGGACTGGCTCTCTAAATCCCTCTAAATCCATGCCACGTGCTAAAGAGCCGGAACGCTAAGAGCGAACAAGTCGGCAGAGCGCAAGGGTGCAGTGGCTCCCCGATAAATTGGGGGACTTTGATTCCGGTTCTCCCTTTTTAAGACTTGCTCGGCAGGGTGGTTTCACACAAGCACAGAAAAACTAAAACTGGGTTTCAAAGCCTCTCCCCCCGTGGGGGAGAGGTTTAGAGAGAGGGAAAAAGCCTGGACACAAAACGAGAAATCAAGACTTATGTATTTTTCTTTTTTCGTATGAAACTACCCCCTTTTTAAGACTTGCTCGGGGAGATCAATAAGTGCTTAAAGTACCAGCCAACCACTTTTCAAACAACCTCTCAGAGATGTAGTCCCTCAGAGAGAACATTAAAGGACAAAACTCCTACACTAATGTCTGTAAAAGTAATTATAGAACCATTGATTTCTTTAATGTAAGGGACTTCCAAAGAATAAATTATTCCAAAAAAACAAGAGACAGCAGATATTTAATAATGATAATTATTATGAGGGAGATAAAAGGGGTTGCCGACGGCAACCCCTTTTCTCCCAATACGGTTCGGTTAAAATTCCTCGCCTGCGACGACCCCCTTTTAAGGGGCTAAAAGAGGGTTATAATCCCCATTCCTAAGGGTGAGGTTAGGGGGATCTTTAAAAGATTAAAACGTGTCAAATGGGAATTTCGTGACATAAAAGCTTTAGTTGTGTCTCTCAAAGCGACTTAGAAAGCTTGATTTTCAGGGTTTATTCAAGAATAATGAAATCAAGAGATTAGACAAAACAAAGTTTAACCCTCTAACGAAAGTTGCTCAAACTATTTTTTTTGAAGGAGAAATATCATGGCTTCCATTAAAATTTCTGAATTACGTCCCGTTGGTTCTGAATTGTTCCAAGATTCCGAAAGCTTCCTAAATGAACTAAATGCTCAAGATATGGAAGGCGTCATGGGAGCTAGTGTTGCCGTTGCCACTGCACTTACCCAGTCTGTAGGTTCAGTAGCTACAGTAGCTTCAGCATCAGGCGGTCAGATCAGCCAAAGCGTCGGTTTTACTGCGGTAGCAACTTTGAGTATCGCTGGTTAGGATATAAGTGATACGCGGTTTTTCATGACAATTTTTGTATAGGGGAAAGTCTAACTTTAGAAACTAACCATCTGACTACGTTTCTAAAGAAACTCTCCCACAGCTAGCTGTAATGCAAAGACTTTTTAGATATTAACATTATATCTAAAAAGTCTTATCTATTATTTACCTGGATTTTGGTTACTTGATTCATCGGAGATATTGAATTAAGAAAATAATGTTGGGATTGACGAAAAAACTGAAAAATTCTGGGTAAATTTTTACGGTAAAATTCAGATGAAGTAGTTCAAAGACTTATAGGGATTATAAGCAGTCCCAGAAATATCAATTTTTTATGTGGCAAAGCTGAAAATATGACATTTGTATTAAGCTATCAAAATGTTTTTAATTATCTGATAGATAAAAGTCTCTCTACTCCTGAAGAGCAAGCCCAAAGTGAAATAGAACACAAATATGCCAAAAACTTTAACTTGTTAGTTAGTTTAGCGAATGAGCGCAAACTGCTTGTTAAGCAAGAACGTCTCAATCGAGAAGGGAAAACGGCTGGTGAATTTTTAGGGGAATGGCGGATTCAGGAATTTTTACAGAAGTTCCCAGAAATAAGCCAGATGCGCTTTTGGCTTCCAGAGGGAATTAATTTTAATCCAGAGGATTCAATTATTGTTTTCAACTACCTGGTTAACTATCGTGATTTGATGGATTTTTACGCCAAGGAGAGTATCTTTCCCAAGACGATCGCGACTACCATCGGTACTATTCTAGCCAGAATTCATCGCTTGACTCTAGACCGTCAAGACTATCAAGACTTTTTCTCTCAAAATAAAGAGAATCATTCCGTTGCGACAATTCCCCATTTGGTTAAAGATATAGGAGTGATTGGTCCAGAAGTGTTTGGCTCTGTGCCTGCTGATGGACTAAAATTTTTTGCCCTTTATCAGCGCTATGACAGCTTAGGACAAGCTATTGCAGAACTAGGCTCTTCTTTAACTCCTTGTTGTTTGACACACAATGATCTTAAACTAAACAATATTCTATTATCTAATGATTGGGAGCAAGAAACTGTAGGCAACAGCATGGTGCGATTGATTGATTGGGAGCGTTCTAGTTGGGGAGATCCTGCCTTCGATTTAGGCTCGCTTATTGGCAGCTACCTGCATATCTGGTTAAGTAGTTTAATTACCAGTAAAGCAATAAGTATCGATGAGTCTTTGCGGATGGCGACAACTCCATTGGAAGAAATACAACCTTCCCTTTCTGCTTTGGCAAGTGCTTATGCAGCTGGCTTTCCGGAAATTTTAGAGCGTCGCCCTGATTTCTGGCGGCGAGTTATGCAATTCTCAGGTTTGAGTTTGATTCACGTTATTCAGTCAACACTTCAATACCAAAAATCTTTTGGCAATACGGGTATATGTATGCTTCAGGTAGCTAAATCTTTGTTATGCCGTCCAGAAGAATCGATTCCGACGATTTTTGGTGTACAAGCATCAGACCTAACCCTCACAAGCGTCTCTCCAGCTTAACTTTTTATTATTTATAGGTAAGCCCTCATGCAACTGTTAGGTTCGCGAAAAATTCAACTAGACACTGTTCCAGAGCCATTGTATGCATCACTGCAAGACATCATTAATAATATTAATATCCAATCTAACTTTTGTATTAGCCACCCAGATTACAAACCATTAGAATTGCCAGAGTTGGTAGTCTCCCGCTTTCAGCAGTTGCCCTTAGATTTACAGCACAAGTATCGAAAAATACAGTTATGTGGTTTTCTCTACGGTATCTATTACAATGGCTCCCTAAAACGCGTCTTGGCACTTGATGGAGAGACAACAAATTTAGCAATTAACCAAAATTTAGAAAATAACACCTTTTTAGGTCTGGATTTGGCATTCTATGATCGCCTCCATGAAAGTAACAAGGGTGAAGGCTACTTTAGTCCCAATTGGCTGGTGGTGAAAGAAGAGCCAGATGGCGCTTTAGCAGTACACAAAGATGGTTTGACTCTGCGTATTGAGCGCAGTAAACATTTACAACCGCAAGACGAATCTACAACTGTGGGGAACCCAGTTGCGATCAAACTGCCCAAGAATTTGGTGCAAAACGGTTTTTACATGGCAGTTAGTAATGCAGGCTCTTACAGTGGTAAAAATATAGTACGAGTCTATTTCAACTTAACTACTGATGGTGCAGTTGCAGTCATGGAAAGCTTGACTACACAACTTAATGCCATCGCCCTGCCTTTCAACTTTAAAGCGTTATACAACCCTTCAGATTATGGGCGTCATGACTCAGCGGTGCTTTACTTTAACAAAAACAACTATGAAGCTGTCCACCCAGTACTAGAAAAGGTG
This sequence comes from Nostoc sp., assembly GCF_036916575.1. Classification (GTDB taxonomy): domain Bacteria; phylum Cyanobacteriota; class Cyanobacteriia; order Cyanobacteriales; family Nostocaceae; genus Nostoc. The sequence continues at coordinate 113,486 of NZ_JBALGC010000143.1, read as the reverse complement.
TATGCTGAACACCAATCCCATTTTAGTCCAGAAGTGCCTTTATTTACTAAATTTATCGCACCAGGGTTGGCGATCGCTGAAGAACCAGACCAAAAATTTGGCGAAAAAGAGAGCTTTGGGATGAATCGCTGTCAAATTGTAACCAATGGTTTGATAGAAGCTTGGGAGCAAGAGGAGAATTCGCCAGAAAGTCGGATGGCATCGATTTTGGCACAATTCTCTGCACTGGAAATTGACCTACAACGTCCTTACCTCAATGCCAAGTCTGAGGATATTTACCCAGCCTTAAAGTCATGAAAATTACTAATCTTGTTCCTGATATTCAAACTCCTGATTTTCAGCCGCAGTTAACAGCTGCTGAGGAACTTGCTATTGCTAATAGTAGATTTGCTCAATCAGATCTACCTTTTTACCGCAAACTTGGGCGGACTGACTTAACTGTTAGTTGTTTAGGACTGGGAGGTGGGGGCCACATCTCCAGTGAAGATACCCTTTACGCCTTCGACCAAGGCATCAACTTTTTTTTCTACTCCAGCGACTTACATCAATATCTTTATAGTTCCATGCGTCCCGCGCTCCGCCAATTATGCGGACGCGGTTCCTTAATGCGTGAGAAAGTAGTTCTGGCAACTGTCAGTTACATGATTAAAACCCCAGACACAGTAACCACCTATTTATTCGATCAATTTATCGACCTGGGTATTGACTACATTGATGTGTTTTTCTGGGGCTGGATTGATGAGCATAATCATCCTGCTTTTGAGAAATGCATTAGCGCCTCTGACGATGTCCGTGGCCCCAATACAGTGTGTCAGCGCCAGATGGAAAGAGTGTTTGGCGTATCCGAAAAGCTGAAAAAAATGGGTGCAGTGCGCTATATTGGTGCTTCTTTTCACGACCATGACCTAGCAAAACAATGGTTGAATAGTCCCTTGTTGGATGTTGTGATGGTGAGGCACAACGTGGCACATCGTACAGCCCAAAGCAAGGTTTTCCCTCATTTGGATGCCAACGATCCCCATCGACCAGGGATTGTCACCTTTAAGTCATCAGGTATGCTTAATGCCCTCTGGCAACCCCCAGTTGGTCTACCAACTGGATGCTGGCAACCTTCAGTCCCAGATTTATATCGCTATTCTTTAAGTCAAAACTCTGTAGATATTGCCTTAGCAGGTTGGCAAACTCGTGAACATGTAGATGCAGCGATTCAGGCTATGCAAAAGGGCAAACTTACTCCTGAAGAAATCGACTACCTCAACCTTTACGGTGACTTACATCGCAACCGCATCAAACCTCACGAAATTCCTAGAGAACGTTTGCTTGTTGGCAGATAGAAAACAATATTACTTAAATATCATCAAGCCATGACAGAACAATTACAACAAACTTTACCGCTCAAGGTTTTAACCAACGAACCCGTACAAGCCCATCCAGCAACCGATGCAGAAATCCTGACATATCTGCGTCATTCTGCTAGGTTTGCAGAAATTGCCATTGCTGCTGAACGTGAGTCATTAGTTTTAGCCAACTGTAACCACTTGGGAATTGAAATATCTGATGATGAATGGCAAGCCGCTGGCGATGCTTTTCGCTTGGAACATAAGTTATGGGGAAATGCAGAAACTAGTGCATGGCTGGATGAACAGCGTATTAGTGTAGACGAGTGGTCGCAAGGAATTAAAGTAGCACTGTTGGAGAACAAGCTTAAAGAACATCTGTTCGGTGCAACAGTGGATGGCGCTTATATTACTAACCGCGACAACTACAGACGGGTGGCGCTATCGCAAATTCTGGTTACTGACTTGGCAACTGCTTGGAAAATCGTGCAAATACTACGCGAAGGACAAGCTTCTTTCTGTGCTTTGGCTTTGGAACATTCTAAGGGTAAGCAGTCGCAAGAAAATGGCGGCTTTGTCGGAATTCGCTATTTAGTAGAACTAGTACCGGAAATCGTCAAACCCCTTACCGAAGCTAAGGAAGGTGAAATTATTGGTCCTGTGCAAACAAAAGTGGGGTATCACGTTCTGAGAGTGGAAAAGTGGTTTCCCATAGAATTGAATCAAGCAGTCAGAGAACAAATTATGGACTCGTTGTTTCAAGTGTGGTTGCAAAATTTGAAAAATTCCCACCATCAGGCTTAACACAGGACTGACAAAAAATAAATTATTCAAAATTATTTGTACATTTGTAGGGGCGCAAGACTTTGCGCTCCGGAGATGTGATGTTTTATTTAACTGGAAGTCCCTACGCTTGTGGGGGGACAAAAAGGGCTAGTACCGCAAGGCGGAAGTCAAAAGTCAAAAGTCAAAAGTATTATGGAATGGGCTTTTTAAGGATTTTAAATGGTTGCTCGTCTTGCAAATGCACTATTTTGGCAGTAATTATTGGAAATTCTTCTGATTAGATCGTTAATTTCAAGTTGACTCTGATATTTTCTTTCCATGTTAATTTTCCTCTAAATCTTGACATTTTTAGGCTTAAACACTGAATTAAGTTGCCTAAATATGTCCTCATTATAGGAAAAAGGAAAGCTATTAACTCTATTTTTAAGACTCTCAATTAGACATAAATAAAACTTTTATGTCACTAAAAAACAAGTTTTTAAATATCCTTATCCTATTTTTGGGGAGAGGCATATATCAGTTAATCAAGCCATATACTCTTGCATCCTATATAAATTGAATATTTCGAGTAATTATAGTCATTAACTATAATATTTATGTCCAAAAATTATTGCCAACTGGCAGGCAATGTCTAATGAAAATATACTCCACATAATAAACTCCTCAGAGATTATAAGTAGGTAGGCACGATAAAACCGACATATGTTTAGTTTTGTAAAAACAGTGAAATAACGTATTTGTGAGGTATCTACTGAATTTATATTTCGTTACATATTTGGAAATTTTCCCGCTCACTTACTTATGATTTATAAAATGTCAATATGTCAAGCAAAATTTGGCGTTTATAGTGCTAGATGCTCATACCGTCATTACCCCTTATTCACAGCTTCTTGCTTGACAAATAAAGCCCGATAAACAGGTTCACCCTTTTTTTGCGTACCTATTTCCCGTTCTGTGGGGACTGGTAGCGGGTTTTCAGCTAGCCATTCTTCTGTACCAACTTTCTGATAAGCTGGGTGAGCAGCAAAGCGATCGCGCATTTCCACAGCGACAAATTCCATATCTGATTGCAGAAACACAACTCCACCAACCGCAAGATAATTAGCTAATTCTGCCACTAGTTCTGGTTGGACTACACGACGTTTAGCGTGGCGGGTTTTAAACCAAGGATCGGGGAATTGAATTGTAACGCGTTGTAAACTTCCTGGAGGAAGCGAAGATAAAAGCGATGCCTGCGGCGGGCTTTGGCTACGCAATGAGTTATTCACATTGCAAAATAAGTAATGCAGATTTGTTAAAGCCAACTCAGAACGTAACTTATTCGCCTCCATCACCAGCGGTTCCCGAATTTCTAAGCCGAGAAAATTCCAGTTGGGTTCTATTTTGGCCATATTTACCAAAAACAGTCCTTTAGCGCAGCCAATATCTAAATGTAGTGGTTGATTTGGCTTGGCATAAATTTTTTCCAAGTCAAGGGGACTTGCTGGTGTTTGATACTTTTTACCAAGTGGATTAACATGCTGGCGGACTCGGACTGCTGCCAAAATTTGCTCTCCTTTACGTGAAAATATCTTGATATACTAACTGTGAAACTCCTTTTCGACTGATGAACTGTCACAAACGTTTGAAATTGTACTCAATCAGGAAGCGTAGCTTGCCGCACTTCTCTACGAGATGCTGCGCGTAGCTTGCTTCCCCGTAGGGGTACGACAGGCTACTTCGACTTCGCTACCTCGGCTTTGCTCGGCACAAGTCAGTACAAGTCAGTGACCACCGTAGGCATCGCCTCATCGAAAAAAAGCCAACCTGTGCTTAAGTGTTAAGCAAAACGTAAAACCTTTATCACCTGAGACTTTGAAGAAACTCTTGCTTGAGCGCAAAATAGTTAGTAATCTCTGCAAAAGTAAGCGGTGTAACTTTTGTTTCTGCTCTGATTGGCTGTAATAGAGCGTTTAGGCTGCAATATGAACTGTTAGCTTTTCTATATACGCAACCGTAACTCATACCAGGTATCCGAAAGTAGTCACCTATTTCTAGTTGTTGGAAAGTCATCAGATCCTCAGAATTTTTGGGAAATAGCGGTTATAAAAGTAAGAGCTTATAAAGCCAATTTAGATTATTCTCTTAAATTTACCCTGTCATATTTCAAGTTAGGTCAATTTGCACTAAGCAAGCTTTTAGTTCATTGCTATATTTAATTAGTTAATCGCCTCTCAAATGTAATTTATTATACCCTTTAATCATTAGATATTTGAGTTAGTTATCCCGGCAAAAAAAGGCAATATATGTTAAGATTGTATCAAAATATGGCAATTATTCAAGAGCAATTTAGAATAATTTTGCGCTTTGTTGAAGATAAAAGCTAAAATCTACGATTTTTGGAGATTTTTAGGTTATGACAACCTCACAGGAGAGGATTATCCCGACAGACTTGCGAAACGAAATGTCGCAATCTTATCTGGAATACGCCATGAGCGTGATAGTGGGTCGGGCGCTGCCAGATGCCAGGGATGGTCTAAAACCTGTGCATCGTCGCATTCTCTACGCAATGCACGAGCTAGGTCTGCTCCATGATCGCCCGTTTAAGAAATGCGCCCGTGTGGTGGGGGAAGTGCTGGGTAAATATCACCCCCACGGCGACACGGCAGTGTATGATGCCTTGGTGCGGATGGCGCAGGATTTTTCCATGCGATCGCCCTTAGTAGACGGACATGGTAACTTTGGTTCAGTAGATAACGATCCGCCTGCGGCAATGCGATACACAGAATGCCGCTTGCAAGCTTTAACTAGTGCCGGTCTACTGCATGACATCGAGTATGAAACCGTAGACTTCGCCGATAACTTCGACGGTTCCCAGCAAGAACCGACAGTGCTACCATCGCGGATTCCCCAGTTGTTGCTCAACGGTTCCTCTGGGATTGCCGTGGGCATGGCAACTAACATTCCGCCGCACAATTTGGGCGAATTGATTGATGCTTTGGTAGCAGTGATCCACAATCCAGAAATCACCGATCTCGAATTAATGCAGTATGTGCACGGCCCAGACTTTCCGACTGGGGCGCAGATTTTGGGGACATCTGCCATTCGAGAAGCTTATACCACCGGGCGTGGTTCCATCACCATGCGTGGTGTAGCTAACATTGAAACCGTTGAACAGCGAGGACGCCCAGATAGAGAAGCAATTATTATCACTGAATTGCCCTATCAAACCAACAAAGCGGCGCTGATTGAAAAAATCGCCGAAATGGTGAACGAGAAGCGTCTAGAGGGCATCGCAGATATTCGTGATGAAAGCGATCGCGACGGGATGCGGATTGTGATCGAACTCAAGCGTGATGCTTATCCCCGCGTCGTTCTGAACAATCTCTACAAGCAAACGCCACTGCAAGCTAACTTTGGAGCTAACATGCTGGCGTTGGTGAATAGCGAACCCCAAGTACTCACCCTCAAGCAGTTCTTAACTGTATTCTTGGATTTCCGGATCGAATCTATTGCTAGACGCACCCGCTACGAACTGCGGAAAGCTGAGGAACGCGACCATCTCCTGCAAGGGTTATTAATTGCGCTGTCCCATTTAGATCCGATTATTGTTTTGATTCGCCATGCTCCCGATGCGCCCACAGCTAAAGGTGAATTAATCACAACTTACGGGCTTTCGGAAGTGCAAGCAGATGCGATTTTGCAGATGCAATTGCGGCGGTTGACTGCCTTAGAAGCAGACAAAATTCGTTTGGAACACGAGGAATTGCAGGCGAAAATTACCGATTTGCAAGATATTTTGGCACGCCGGGAGAGAGTGCTAGAAATCATTGAAACTGAAGTCGGGCAACTGAAAACTAGCTTTGCCACACCCCGCCGCACAGTGATTTTACCAGGGGAAGGGGAATTAGAAGATCGTGACCTAATTGCCAATGAAAAAGCGATAATTTTGCTTACAGAACAAGGTTACATTAAACGGATGCCAGTTAACACCTTTGAAGCGCAAAGCCGTGCAACCAGAGGTAAAGCTGCAGCCAAGGTGAAAGATGATGACACCGTTGAGCATTTCTTGACTTGCTGCGATCACGACAGTATTTTATTCTTTAGTGAACGGGGCGTCGTCTACTGTTTGAAAGCCTATCAAATTCCCGTGAGTTCGCGTACCAGTCGCGGGACACCTATTGTCCAAATGCTACCGATTCCCAAAGAGGAAAAAATCACCTCAATTGTACCCGTTGATGAGTTTAGCAACGAAGAATATCTGGTCATGCTCACCAAGGGCGGGAATATCAAGAAAACCGAATTGGCAGCCTTTAGTCACATTCGCGCCAATGGCTTAATTGCCATTTCCTTAGAAGAAGGCGACCAACTCCGGTGGGTACGACGCGCTAGAGTAGAGGACAGTGTAATCATTGGTTCTCGTAACGGGATGGCGATTAATTTCCGGTGCAACCACGAACAACTGCGTCCTTTAAGTAGGGCGACTCGTGGGGTGAAAGCCATGAAACTCAAAAATAAAGATGAACTTGTGGGTATGGATATTCTCCCCGCAGCAATTCTGGAAACTTTGGATATAGTTACAGAAGCCGAAATTGAAGATATCGAAACAATTGAAACAGAAGATATCGAAATTACCGAAACTAATGAAGAGTCCACAGAAGTGTCTAGTAATGGTATTGTTGGCCCTTGGGTGTTAGTAATTACAATGGGAGGATATGGTAAGCGCGTACCAGTTGGCCAGTTCCGCCTGCAAAACCGTGCCGGTCAGGGTTTAATGGCAACCAAATTCAAAAACCGCAAAAACAAAGACAAGTTGGCAACCCTACGCATTGTCAACAATGATGATGATGAAATGATGATGGTGACAAATCGCGGTATTATCATCCGTCAAGCGGTAAATGCGATTTCTATCCAATCGCGATCGGCAACTGGAGTCAGAGTGCAGCGTTTAGACGAAGACGACGCCATTACCGGAGTGGCAATAGTTCCACCTGATGCTGGCGATGCAGAAGAAGCTGAATAAAAAGCAGGGGGAGAGGTTAACTTCCTCACTCCCTTACTTAATTGCCTTAGCTAGCGGCATTTTAATGGGGCTGACTGTCGCCCCTGTCGGCGCATGGTTCTTGGCTTGGATTGCTCTAATTCCCTTATGGGTGCTAGTTGTCACTTCAGCCAAAGGCAAAAACCAATTCCCCCCTGCTTTCCTCTGGGGTATTGGTTATCACGGTGTCGCCCTATTTTGGATTACCGGAATTCATCCGATGACTTGGTTAGGCGTTCCTTGGTTGCCAAGTTTGGCAATCACCGTTTTTTGCTGGGGATTTATCACTGTATTGGGAGGGGTATTTGTTGCTATTTGGGCGGCTGTAATGGTTCGCCTGAGCGAGCAAAAACCGTGGCTACGTATACTGATTGGTACAGCTGTCTGGTGCAGCTTAGAGAGTCTATGGAGTGCCGGGCCTTTGTGGTGGAGTTCTCTTGCTTACACACAAAGCCCGCACAATCTTACAATTGTACATCTAGGGCAACTCTCTGGCCCTAATACTGTGACAGCAGCGATCGTTGCTGTGAACGGGTTAATTGCTGAAGCATATATAAACCGCCTTCGCATAGCGTCTCGTAGAGAAGACACCAAGATTTCTTCTGTGTCCTTTGCGCCTCTGCAGTTCGTTAATAAATACTTAGCTACCGCCACAGGACTATTAATTACCTTACATCTCATCGGTTTTATCTTATATAGCCGTCCCATCGCCCAACCCCCAGAAGCAGCCTTGAAAGTGGGGATTGTTCAGGGTAATATCCCGAACCGACTTTTACGGAGTTCCGAAGGGTTTCGTCGCGCTCAAGAAAATTACACCAGTGGGTATATAACTTTAGCCGACCAAGGTGTAGATGCAGTCCTCACCCCAGAAGGAGCCTTACCTATTTTCCAGCGTAACTTGATGGCAACTGCCTTAGTCGCAGCCGTAAAAGAAAAAGGCGTAGTTGCTTGGATTGGAGCTTTTGGGGAACGGGGAGAGAGTTATACAATTAGTTTATTTACTTTCAACAGTAAAGGTGAAATTGTTAGCCGCTACGATAAAGCTAAATTAGTACCTCTGGGAGAATATATTCCTTTTGAAAAAATTTTAGGCAGGATAGTTCAGCGCTTGTCGCCTTTGGATGCACACCAAGTTCCTGGTTCAGCAAATCAGCTATTTGATACCCCTTTTGGTCGGGCGATCGCTAGTATATGTTACGAATCTGCTTTTCCTGAGCAATTTCGTCGTCAAGCCGCTATGGGTGGGCAATTTATCCTCAGTTCTTCTAACGATGCCCATTACACTGCGGCTATGCCATTCCAGCATCATGCACAGGATATAATGCGGGCAATTGAAACTGATCGATGGTCAGCACGGGCAACTAATACAGGATATTCAGCCTTTGTAGATCCTCACGGCAGAACTTTGTGGATGTCTGGATATAATACCTACGAAACTCATGCTGAAACCATTTATCGCCGACAGACGCAAACTTTATATGTGCATTGGGGTGATTGGTTGACACCGTTGTTATTAATATCTTCTGGAGGATATTGGCTAGCAAAAAATAGACTTATTACAAAAGTAACTAACGACTAAAGTTACAGCACTTCAACTTTACTTGAGTCATCGCCATCTGATGGATACTTTTGCGTTACCGCCACTTTTCCACCACTGATTATTTCTGATTCTTTTTCAGATATTTCTTCACAGAGTTGTCCTTGTAAAAAGGGGAGCATTCCAAATGTGCAAGTTTATTTTCATAACTTATTTGATTTTTGAAATACATAGAAAAGAGCCAGTGCGTTGCTTTGGTTCCTAAAGTTACCGTGCTGGCTCCCTTTAAAAGGGTTGCTCTTTTGTGATCTTTACCCCCAATTTATCGGGGTCGCCGCAGGCGGGGGGATCTTATCCGAAGCGCATTGCAGACTTTACCAACTAGCGATCGCTTGACTATCTAAATTTACCCTTGCCCCTGACTCAAAAGTTGAGCAAAGTAGAAGCGATCGCTGACTCTACAGAATTTCCATTTGAAAGCTAAATTCTGGACATTAAACATCTGGGAAAATTAATTATGCGTTCACTCAAACCCTTGGAGAGAGGCAAAATTTCGCGTCTCTACATTCTTTTCTGGAAATGTCTATTTATAGCGATTCATTTAAATTACTTTTGAGGCTTTCACCAAATGAATTAATTACTTATCGGGATTGGAATGTTTTTCGGCTCTACTATTGGCAACTACATCCGAAATTCTGGGGTGAAAGTTTGCTCTCGATTCCCTCGATTTTATGGAACGTTATTCGGGCATTCTGGGTATTTGGATTGGGTATGGCATCTCAAAATATTTAGGGTTTATTTGAGTCAGGTTGACTGAAGCTATAAACCTGCTAACAACTAGTTATTTACAGTTTTTACTAATAAAATTTAACATTTATCGTTTACATTCAATACACTTTTGATATATTTTTTGGAATGGAGATAAGTCTGAGCTAAGGCTTGCTTAAATCAAAACATGGGAGCATTTTGCCCTTACTAGGAAAGGTTTTCCGGACTATTTCCCCAGAAAAAATGTAGTGTATTCAATTAATAAACGCTATAATTTTTCGATGTAGAAAAAATTAAATTTGACTAGATACTGATTATTTATATACATAGATTGAAAATATTACAATTATCCATAAGGATGAAATTTGAAGATAAAGTTTCATCTTAAATTAAATTTAAAAAAAGTGGATGAGTGGTAATTTTTTGACTTTAAGGTGTTTAATAAAGTTATTACCAAAAGTTTAGTAGAAGCAAAAACATGAAAGGTTTCAGGAAGTTATCCTCAATAGCACTATTGCTGTGTGCCTTTGTGTATCCGCCCTCATTAGCTGAAGCGAAGGATATTTCTCTAAGTAATGTTCGCAATGAACAGAGCGCTGCGCCAGAGGCTAACCTCGTTGGAGATAAAACCGGAGAGCTTTTAATTGCTCGACGGCCGTCAGGACGATACCAAATGATCCGACGACGGCAGATTATCCGACAACGGCAGCATTTCGGAGGATACGAAAATAACCGACGACGGGAGCGTTTTGAACGATACGAAAATAACCGACGACGGGAGCGTTTTGAACGATACGAAAATAACCGACGACGGGAGCATTTCAGAGGATACGAAAATATCCGACGACGGCAGCCAGTTGGACAATACCTGATTATCCGACAACGGTATTAATGACTGCTGATGCAACTAAGCCAATTGTTAATGGTTAGTGGTTATTAGAATAACCACTAACCATTAAATAATGACTATCGTTAGGTTCTAATGAGTTGCTACTACCTCTCCTTCAAGGCGAACTAATCGGTCTGCTAAAAGTTTTTCAAGGTCTTCTAATGCCTTGGTGAAACCTTTGATGCCTTCGTCTAGTTTGTCAGTTGCCATGCGGTCAGCGGCGTGCAATTTGTCATAGGTAGCTTTGTCAATGGATATTTTTTCAATTTCCAAGCTTGCTACCTTGGCAGGGTCGAGTTTGCGTGGTAATTCTCCAACGGTTGCCTGCAATTCACCTAAAAGCGACGGCGAAATCGTCAACAAATCACTACCTGCGAGTTCAGTAATTTCACCAATATTACGGAAGCTAGCTCCCATAACTTCGGTTTTATAGCCGAATTTTTTGTAGTAGTTGTAGATTTTGGTGACAGACAAAACTCCTGGATCTTCGGCTGCTGGGTAGCTATCCCGTCCGGTATCTTTTTTGTGCCAGTCGAGAATCCGACCAACGAAGGGAGAAATTAGGGTAACGCCAGCATCTGCACAGGCGATCGCTTGGTGAAGACCAAACAACAAAGTAAGGTTACAGTGAATACCTTCTTTTTGGAGGATTTCCGCAGCCCGAATGCCTTCCCAGGTGCTGGCAATTTTAATTAGCACGCGATCGGGGCCAATTCCAGCGGCTTTATACTGGGCAATTAATTCCCGTGCCTTAGAAATTGTAGCTTCGGTATCGTAGGATAAGCGAGCATCCACTTCCGTAGACACACGACCAGGAATGATTTGTAAAATCTTTAATCCAAAGGCAACTGCCAGACGGTCAAAAGCTAGAGAAACTATCTGTGTTTGGGTAGCTTTGGCTCCAGCATCTTTCTTTGCCTGGAGTAAAGTTTGATCAACAATTTCCTGATATTCCGGCATCTGCGCCGCAGCAGTAATCAGAGAAGGATTGGTGGTGGCGTCTTGGGGTTTGAACTTTTCAATTGCCTGGATATCCCCTGTATCCGCAACCACGACAGTCATTTTCCGCAATTGTTCCAGTAAACTCTTAGACATAAAATGCTCCGTGATGAATGTTACAGGATTTACTTTATTCCCCAGTTCTTTACACTCTCTACTATTCCTTCAATTCTGATTTTGGCAATTTTTCGGAATCATTGCCCAAGTTTGCTACTATCCACAGCCACAGCCCTATTCTAAGCGCCTTATGCCGAAATTAGCTGTCCAATGGAATGCACTTTGATTAAACTAGTTGTTCCCGATTTACCAATTGGAACCCCAGAGGTAATTACCACCTTATCGCCCTTATTCGCTAGACCCATGTCTACAACAGTGTCTACCACATTCGTAAACATCTCTTCGGCATTGTGGACTGGTGGGATCAGCAAAGCTTCCACACCCCAAGAAAGCGCTAACTGGTGATAAGCAGTGATGTCAGAGGTTAGGGCAATAATGGGAGAAGTTGGCCGGTATTTAGACACCATTCTTGCCGTACTTCCAGAGGTCGTGTTACAGAGAATTGCCCGTGAGCCTGTTTCATAGGCGATGCGACACACTGATTCTGCCACCGATTCGGTAACGCTGAGACTGCCTGCTTCATGACACCAGGCATGTCTGCTACCCTCATCTAAAGCCTGTTCCGTCCGCACGGCGATATTGTGCATCATCTGGACAGCGGCGATGGGATATTGTCCGACAGCGGTTTCACCAGAAAGCATTACCGCGTCTGTTCCATCCAAGATGGAGTTAGCAACATCGGTTGCCTCGGCGCGGGTGGGGTCAGGGGCGCTAATCATCGACTCTAGCATTTGGGTGGCTGTAATCACCGGCTTGCCAGCACGATTGCAACGGCGAATAATATCTTTTTGAATCAGGGGTACTTCATGAATTGGTACTTCCACCCCTAAATCGCCACGGGCAATCATAATCGCGTCAGCAACTTTCAGAATGGAGTCAAAGTTTTCTACTGCCTCTGCTCTTTCGATTTTGGCAATTAAACGGATCGAAGCGCCAGCGGCTTCAATCATTCGCTTGGCGGGTTCTAAGTCTTGTGGCGATCGCACGAAAGACACCGCTACCCAGTCTACACCCAACTGAATCCCAAAGCGCAAATCCAGCAAGTCTTTTTCGGTGATCGAACTGACAGGTAAAGGAGTTTCTGGCAAGTTTACTCCTTTGTGCGTAGAAATTAACCCGCCAATTTTCACCTGGGCGCGAATGTGATCGGCATCGCGAGCGGTAACAATCAACTTAACGCGACCATCATTGATCAAAATCGGTTCGCCTGGTCGCACCATTGCGAATAAAGTCGGCAATGGTAGGGGTAGTTCCTCGATAGTCTCACCCTTTTCTTGCAAAACAAAGGTAACTTCACTACCAGCTTCTAAATTTAACCCTTCCGGTGGTAAAATTCCCAAGCGAATCTTGGGCCCACACAGGTCTTGCATAATTGCGATCGGCTTTTGCTGCTCACTACTAATCTGCCTAAGATAGTGAGCTGTTTTGGCGTGGAATTCATAAGCCCCGTGGGAAAAATTCAGCCGCGCCACATTCATTCCAGCTTCTACTAAGGCTTGCAACCTTTCAGGTGCAGATGTAGCCGGCCCAACAGTACAAATGATTTTGGTTCGACGCATAGGGATTGGGGGTTGAGGAATAACCTGCAAATTTGGATGCTTTGAGCGATCGCCCAAAGCATCCAAATTTACACGTGTTTCATATCACTGATTTACTAAGTAAAGATACTAGATGACGTTTTGTTTTCGAGGTATTAACCATTTGACCCAAATCCCTAAAGTCAAGGGTCAAAAGGAGCCAGTCGCATGGGCGGGTCTCCCGACTTGTGCGAACTGGCGTTCAAAAGTTAATGACTTATGACCCATGACCAATGACAAATGACTAATTGACCAATCAAACCACAGCCGCTGTCGGTGCGAGTTCTTCCTTATGTAACATAGACAACATCAGGTCAATCACGCGATTCGAGTAGCCCCATTCGTTGTCATACCAAGCAATTACCTTGAAGAAGTTGGAGTTTAACTCAATCCCAGCACCTGCGTCAAAGATACTAGAATGGGTATCGCCTTGAAAATCTGTGGAAACTACTTCTTCATCTGTATAGCCCAGGATACCCGACAGTGAGCCGGCGGCAGCCTCCTTCATGGCAGCACAGATTTCCCGATAACTGGTGGCTTTGGCAGTTTTAAAAGTTAAATCAACTACAGAGACATCCGGAGTCGGAACTCGTAATGCCATACCAGTTAACCTACCTTTCAATTCTGGTAAAACCAGAGCTACGGCTTTAGCTGCGCCTGTGGAGGAGGGAATAATATTCTGGCTTGCACCTCGACCACCCCGCCAATCTTTTTTGCTGGGCCCGTCTACAGTTGGCTGGGTGGCAGTCATGGCATGGACTGTGGTCATCAACCCTTCAGTCAACCCAAAGTTGTCATTGATCACCTTAGCTATGGGAGCTAAACAGTTTGTAGTGCAGCTAGCATTGGAGACAATTATATCTTTGCTGGCCTCAAACAAGTGATGATTTACACCCATTAGTAGAGTAGGAACTCTATCTGGATCTTTGGTGGGAGCGGAAATTACCACTCGCTTTGCACCTGCCTTCAAGTGGTTTGCGGCTCCTTCGTAGTCAGTGAAGAGTCCCGTAGATTCCACGACATAATCTGCACGTAATTGTCCCCAAGGTAACTCTGCTGGATTCCTCACGGAGACACAAGGAATGAAATGCCCGTCAATGAGGATGCCATCTTCCTTGGCTTCAATCTTGTGCTTTAATTTTCCGTGGGTTGAGTCGTACTTTAACAGGTAAGCGAGGTTATCTGGTGGTACTAGGTCGTTAATCCCCACAAACTCAATGTTAGGGTTATCGATGCCAGCGCGAAGCACAAGTCGCCCGATTCGACCGAAGCCATTGATACCAACTTTCAATTTGGTCAAGATTAAACCTCCCGTTGTGGAAATTTGAACAAAAGGAGAAAGTTAAAAGTCAAAATAGATTGCCTTCTACTCTTTACTTTCTGATCCTGACAGTCTCAGTCGGCTAAAGGATATTTACTTGGCATCTTTTAAGGTTTGGGGCATTGGAGATTAGGGATTGGGAAAATCCCCCTTTAATTTACTACTTATTTCTTTGAGCTAATTGTTCGAGTTTTTACAAAGTTTGATACATTGTGAGATCGTCCAGACTGTTCAAATAATTTGCCCTTGCAATCCACGATTCGTTAGAAGGTAAACAGCAAAAGTTCCTAGCCAGTGACTAGCTGCATAATGTTCAATTACAACATCAGCTAGTCCATTTTGACGATGGTGAACGGCAGCAGAGCGAAGTGTTTCTATGCGGCGATCGCCATTTGCCAATCCAGAAATGATCCCCTCAAGCATCCAAGCGCGACTGAGATTAAGACCCCAGAAGTGGGATTGCATATAATCTTTAGGATTATCTACTATGTTCGGTTGTAACCAATTTGCACAATTCTCAATCGGTATTTGGGGAAGAAAATCGGTGAGCCAGTCAGTGAAAGCTGTTGTTGGCAGGACTCGCCGCATCAAGTCTGCTTCAGCAAGGCCAGGAGAGAGAAAATCGTAGCCAAGCGGCTCGAATTGTAACGAGTAGTTGCGATCGTTGAGATAGAATTGCCGGGCTTTGTTCTCCACTAACTGAGTGAAATCAGTATTTTCGGTAATCCGTGCCCAATCTAGCATCAAACCAAGTGCAAAAGCTGTTTGGCTATGCATTCCTGTGCGATTTGGAAGTTTCAGTCCGTCAATCCAGCACTGTAAATTACCTGCAATCAACTTTTCTAGCGGTTCCAATACAACTCGCCATTCTTTTGCTTGAGGATAATTCCACTCGTGAAGTTCCGCAGCCAGTTGCAGAAGCCATGCCACGCCATAAGGAAATTCATAAAAGGGCAGCCGCTGAAAATGGGCAATCTCTCCTTGAATCTTCTCAGGTGTTAAGCTCTGCTCAAGTGCTTGCTTTGACGCTGCATTAAAGGAAGCTTCAGGAAAGTGACGCATGAGACGTACCAGCAACCAGTGACCATGTACAGCTGAATGCCAATCTAAGCAGCCATAAAAAGCAGGAGTCAATTCACGTGGTGGTTTTATATCCTCGTCGCTATCAGCCCAATACAGATTACTGTTAGGATACTCCCGCCCGATACAATCCAGCACTAATTGAGCAAATTGTGCCGCAGTCGTTTGATTAATCTCCAAATTATCGGCTGGCATGGTCACTTAGTACAGTTTTGCCTAAAAGCGTAGCGTTTTTAATTCAGGGGAACGCATTAACATTGTATCGGAATACATTGACATTGTAAGGAGACACATTAACATTGTATCGGGATGCATTGGCATTGTAAGGAGACGCATTAACATTGTATCGGGATACATTGGCATTGTAAGGGGACGCATTAACAATGCGACCGAAACTTTTACGCTTTGTAGTTAAACGCAGGTTGATTTTGGGCTTTCTAGGTATTGTAATATGAGTTATTTTTTTAAGCTTCTTAACGGCTTTGTTGCACAATCATGTCCGACATAATAATCAAATCTGCCCAAGCCCATTCTTGTTCTTTTTATGATTTGGCAAATTGGCAACTCTGAGAAAATTAACTGTGTTATTTTCAAAACTATATAAGGTGTATTTATACTTTCAAGCTATTTAGACGGGCTGCAACCCGTCTTTATTTATCGCCAGTTACCTTTAATTATCGGAAATTACAGCATATTGCAGGTAAATGAAGTACACGGGTAGGGGCACAACATGTTGCATTGGTGTCAACTTCAGGTGAAAGCCAGTCTATAATCAGCTTTTAGAGATTGCCTCGTTCCCAGTCTCTGACTGGGAATGCCTAATGAGAGGCTCCGCCTCTTACTTGCGGCAGAGCCGCAATGACGAGCATTTCTAGCCTCTGGCTAGAAACGAGGTTTTAAAGGGGTTTCGGTTTAAGTTGACACCTATGGCATCTTGCCCACTCAGTATATGCAATTTAAATGTGAAACAGCTTAGGAAGCGCTGTTGGACTAATTTCAGGTTTGCGCTCTGCCGAAAATACCCGTGTTGTACAGATTCCCCAGAGCAGTGTTTATGTTTTGTCGCTGGAGGCTCCTATTCAATTCTCTGCTCGTTAATCCAATCCTTGACCAACAAAGAGTAACTTTTAACCTATTACTCCTGAAAGCGGGTGCAGTATTGTTAAATGAAAACTATGCCTGGTTTCAGCTTTCAGATACCGTTCTTGCAAAGGTTGCCATTGCTGCCACGATTGGTAACGATTTTCAGTTAACAAGTTAGCAAGGGTGGGCAACTGAGTCTGAATTTCTGACTTGAAAACATCTGAAAGCCAGTCAGTTAAGACGGCACTATCTTGCATCGTACCCAAAATTTCTTGGATACTTTTCACTTCTGTAAGATCAGCTGCGTAAGACTCGCCATATAACTCAGTAAATAACTCCATCTGGTAGCGTATACGTTTAGCTTCTTTTCGCAAACTATGAAGAATTTCACCTTCTGTTGTCAATTGTTTTTCTACCTTTTCTGGTTTCCAGCTTTTCTGAATTTTCACTTCTGATTCTACAAATTGGGTGCCAACTAGCCAACCCGGATGCAGTAAAAAGCTACTTACTTCTGGTAAAAGTAAATCTGGTAGCACTTGCTGAATAGTAATAGATGCCAAAGGTTGATAACTGGGTTTGTCTAACCATTTATCCAATGCATCTTTTAGAGACTTGTAAGATTCATCCTTTAACGTTTTTTGTACACTCGATTGTACATCTTCACGTTGTTTAGCCAAAGCTGTAAAAACTGTTTGCAGAGATTCCTGCTCTTTGCGGGGTAAGTTTGGTTTGTAATTGTTTTCTAAACTTTCTTTGAGTACGTCTAAATCTCGGAGACTACCAAGACGACGGGCTATTTTACCGATATTTTTATCGCTGACTGGTTTCGGCACATCCACCGCTAGCTCAAACCGAGTTACCGCTGTCCGTAGACGACGCATTCCCACTCGCATTTGGTGCAGCGCTTCTGGATCTTCATCTTTCTTCACTGATTTTTCCCACTTCAAGGTTTTTTTAAAGTGTTTTTCAATCGCTTGGTAGGCGTAGTCCCCTAGAGTTTTTACCGTGGGTTGTGTAGCTAATTTCATAATTGTTCTTAAATGACGAGTACCTCATGAGGTTATTGCATAATAACATTAGTTAAAAATTTACATCTACTTTTGATATTTTTTACGCACTGAGAGGTGTAAAGTATGCTTATGACTATTGATAGTTACATACTCTTCGATAAATATGGAATATTCATCAAAGGTCTAAATAGCAGATTCCCCCTAGCGATTTGATCTAAGCTATGGTTTTTAGATAATTCTTTTGCCGGCGATTTAACTTTAAATTATAATAGCATGATTAATAGTTTTATAACTATTAACATGATTTAGAATGCCAAACTTACATTTGCTCAATCAAGTTTCTTTGAGTTTTGTAGATAATTTTAAAGAACATAGAGAAGACTTATCAGCAGTGTTGCTAACACATCAAAAGTATTTATGGTTGGAGTCAGATGAAACCTCAACTCTTGAACGTCTCTCTTTGGTTGATACTGATAAATTTACAGACCACCAACAATTTCGGGTAGCAGATTTTATCAATTTACCTGCACCAGAAGACCAGGAAATTGATGTAGAAGGACTTGCTTACACTGATTATTACCTATGGTTTGTTGGTTCTCACAGCTACAAACGTAAAAAACCCAAACCCGAAAATACAGATGCAAAAAATTTTAAAAGGCTAGCAAAAATTGAATCAGAACTCAACCGTTACCTTTTAGGACGGATTCCGATGATAGAGGGTAAGTTATTTTCATCTTGCCCACACCCCAAAAATCCAGCTGTGCAGTTGAATGCCGCTAAACTAGAGGTGACGAACCAGGGTAATTTGCTAATGACAGCTTTAGCAGATGACGCCCATTTAGGCTTGTTTATTAAGGCAGCAATTCCCGGAAAAGATAATGGCTTTGATATTGAAGGAATAGGTATTTATCAAAACCGCATTTTTCTGGGTTTGCGCGGCCCGGTATTGCGGGGTTGGGCTGTGGTGCTGGAAATAGAGTTAGAAGATTCTATCTCTGGACTCATGAGACTGAGAGAAATTGGGGAAGTGAAGGAATTATATAAAAAGCATTTTATCTGGTTGAATGGTTTGGGAATTCGGGATTTGCATGTAGATGGAAAAGATTTGTTGATTTTAGCCGGGCCAACGATGGATTTAGATGGCCCTGTGCAAGTTTATCGCTGGATAAATGGTGTGAATTCGCAAGAAAATGTTTTCAGCAATCCAGATTTTGTGCAAGATATTCCTTATGGAAATCGCGAAGAACACGCTGAGGGAATGACACTGTTTCAGGAGGTAGCTGGTATACCTTCGCTATTGGTAGTTTATGATTCTCCAGCAAAAACTAGACTGGTGGGTGATGGTAGTGTAATCGCGGATGTGTTTAAGTTGGGCTAAAATCAATTTTGGGTCGCACCTTTGGTGCGCTTCCAGCGTAACTGGGATTTTGGATTGGTGAGAAAATAGGATGGTTAATCCTCCGTGGTGTATGCGGCAATCTTAAAGGTTAGTAGAGATTGCCTGTACGGGACAGGTGGGGATACACTGCTCACAGACGATACAGCGCGATCGCGTGAATGTCAACTTGTATGTCTCTGGGTGGAGGGTGAGGGCTTCGGTAGGACAAACCCCAGTACACAAACCACAGTGGACACACACATCCTCGTTGATCGCAATTTCGCCTAATGTATAAGAAACGTTAACATGGCGCGATCGCATCCACTCGATGGCGGCATCTAATTGATCGATGTCTCCCGATAGTTCCACTACCAGTTTGCCAATTTGATTTGGGGCAACTTGGGCGCGGATAATATTGGCGGCGACGTTGAACTCTTTGGCCAGTACATAAGTGACTGGCATTTGCACCGCGCGTTTCGGGAAGGTGAGTGTTACTCGTTTTTTCACAGGTTTAGCAGAGGGTTTTTTCTGTTGTAGCGTGATATAAATCTTAGATTAACGCAAACCTAAAATTTCGGAAATCGCCGCTACAATATCCAGATAAAAGTTGGCTTTCAGACGAATTTATTCTAATAATGCCTGGCGATGTCTGACGACAAGCCCTCCGGGTTCGGGGGTTCGCAATCGACGGGAACCGCCAAGACTGCGACCCCCTCACCGCTACGCGTCTACGCAGAGTAAATTAACCAAAACCCCAAATTTTTGAATTTCGCGATTTTGTTTTCCCAGCATAATATCTGTTGTATATTTGGTGAAATTACTAATGACTAATTAACGGATTCCCAAGAGATAGCTAATAGCTTGAATAACACTCAAATAGAAATTACCTTCTCTTTCGCGGAATAGTTCAAAGGCAGAACCGGGTGTGCCAAAAAACGGTCTGAGAGTCCAGCCTAACTGACTACCTACGAAAGCGTAAAGAAATAACCAAAATTGTAAAATTTTCTGGCGTGTCTTGCTACCTTCATTATCTTGTTCTAAAACTAAACTCGTGGCGTGATATAAAGACGAAATACCAATAAATCCAGTTAATGCAAAAATGAATACATTTAACAGAATTAAAAATTGGTAATTCTTGGTGGTAATCAAGAAAAAGAGTGTGATTGGTGCAAAGCTAAATAAAAGTACGCTTGTGACTGAAACAGCAGTCAGCACTAATGTTAAATGCTGTGCAAAAGTCCGCTTGGAGCCAAAAATAATGTTAGCAAAGTACAGCGTTGGAATACAAATCAAAAGTGTGATTAAATAAAGGGCTGGGAGTTTAATGGCGGAAGACAAAGCTTGCATCCAACTATGGTATGCACCAATGATTCCGCCATATGCGGCGAGAAATAAGGAACTGCAAACCAGCAGAGAAATGATTTTAGTTGGTAATCTTGTACCTTGGCGAACTTCCTCTAGAAAACCTTGGCGATCGCGCAGAAAACCAATCAGCACCGCAAAGTATTTTATTCCTAAAGATTTCCGTTCAATCATGTTATTTTCACACAGGTAAAATTCTAAGTTTCATCTGAGTAATCACCGCCAGAACCATACTTCCAGGCATCAATCAAACGATGCCAATAATATTGTTGTTCATTTGGTTGATTCTTAATCCATGTTTCTAGCATTGGACTCAACCAAAACAAGGCAGTATATACACCTAAGTTCCCGTAATGCACCATCCAATCTAATAAACTTCCTAAACCTACTTGGGGAATTATCTTGGCAACTAATACCGGATGGGATAAACCAGTTTTTAACAGTGTTTGCGTTAATGCCGAAAACTGCACTATATCCTGTAAAAATGGTTTTAGCACTGGTGTACCCAACTGTTGCATTTCCTGAAAAACTGTCGAGAGTAGTTGGTTAATTTGATCTGAAGCAATTTTCTGATTTATACCAACACTCATCGCCCTTTGAAACAACCAGGTGACAGTCAAACTTGGCTGATAGGGTTGCAGTAGTGCTAAGGCTTTTGCAGATAATTGTTCTGTTTCCAGGGCTTCGGAAATGCCAAATGTTAAACGCTTCAGGTGACGCACCATCGCCCCAAAACCACCAAAACTTAAGGGAGATTGACTACCACTGCTATCTCCCGCTGGTAAAATGCGATTCCAAGGAGTTTTTAGGGGACTTTGGCGATAGGTGGGAAAGAAACCAAATAGCGCCCGTTGAAATTTCAGCTTGCTCAATTCCACTCCCTGATATTCTGGTAATAGACGCAGATATTCCTCAAATAGAGCTTCTAAACCCAAACGTTGGGGATGTGCATCCATGTAGGTAAACAAGTAAGTGGTTCTGCCATCCCTGGCTGGGAAGGCTTCCCAGAAATACTGACATTGATTATGCAAAGATGTAAATGATAATAACAAGTCGCCTGAGTTATTTTCCGGAAAACCTTGGGCGCAACTTCCTACCACTAAGCACAGGGCATCTGGTTTTTTGCCTTGGCGTGCTTGTTGGGTGATGGGTGAAAGATGTCCCATCGCGTCGATTAACAACCGAGTTTTGAATTGGTTATTTACCATCACCCCATCTGGATGAACCACCGCTTCCGTAAAGGGTGTGTTTTCTAACAACTTTCCCCCAGCGGCGAGAAATCGGCTTTTCAAAGTAGCCAGTAAATAAACTGGATCTACGCCGATATTCAAAACATCCTCTACCCAAACTTCTGTACCGCCATCAAAACTAACTTGTGCTGGGTTATATTGAGTGGCGATCGCACTTGCTAATTCTTCCTCTGTTAACAAGTTCAATTCCACAAACACATCTAATTCTTTGCGAGAAATATTCCACTCTTGTTCCCTCCCCCGCAGAATTCCCCGTTCCATCAACGCCACGCGCAGTCCCTTCACCACCAAGGCGCAACCAATTAAAATGCCTAAAGTGCCACCGCAGATAAGCACATCGAAATCTACAACGCCTAAAGGCTGTTGACTTTCTTTAACTAAGGTTGGTACTGGTGCGGAGTTTTCGCGCACAGATGTTAAGATGCGATCGCCTTGGCGCAACCCTCCTAAAACGTCGCCTGGTAATTGGGAAAGAATTTCTTCAGTTAAAGACATTTTGGAAAAACTCAACTCTACATTCCAAAACTACCTGAGAATGAAGAAAGTAGATACGCTCATGACTAGATAATTGGTAATTAGAACTCTTAATTACGAATTACGAACATGGTGTTGATCGCGATCAACACCATGCCGTTCTCAAGCAAATGTTTGGGAACGCCACCCATTCGTTCTAATATTGTTTGCCGACGGGATTGACGAGTGCGTCTTCTTCAGACTCCAACGCGTTTTAAATAAAAATCTATATCTTTAGAAAGATGTGGTAACTGTCAGTGTTATAGATATTCAAAGACCACATAAAATTCAAGTTCATCTATGACCACAAAGCCTTGGGATGCTCAACTTGCTTACTGGCTAGTTCGACCTCTAAAAGACAGTTGGGTAAACCCCAATCATCTCACCACAGTGCGACTTGTGACAGGGTTGGCGGCTGCCGTAGCAATTGCGGTTGGCGATGCCATCTGGGCTAACATTGGGGCAGGGCTATTTGCTTTATCCAACTTTTTAGATCACACAGACGGTGAATTAGCTCGTTTGAGTGGAAAAAGCAGCAAATGGGGACATCAGTATGACCTCGCTAGTGACGCCATCATCCACATTCTTTTGTTTGTATGTATTGGATATGGTCTTAGGGAGGGAAAATTTGGTTGGTGGGCGTTGCTTATGGGGATATTATCTGGCGTGTCTGTTGCTTGCATCTTTCATTTGCGAAACCAAATGGAACAGCGTTTAGGTAAAGACGCCAGCCGTCAACCAAATTTCGCTGGGTTTGACATTGAAGACGTGCTGTATTTGTTTCCGATAGTTACCTTATTGGATGGACTAGAGCCGTTACTAATGGCAGCTACAATTGGGGCACCAACCTTTGCTATATGGGTAATTTGGCAATTTTGGGCACTCCCGCAGTCTGAATCAAACTAGTATAAAACGCACTGGCTTGCCTACGAAAGTTGTTCTTTATTACAGCAGTTTTCATGTATTTGAACCACATCTGTCGTAGGGGCACAGCAATGCTGTGCCCGTAGAGCGTGGTCTATTTACCTGAAAATAGCTATAAATCCGTGTTCTTAAACAGCGTTTATTCTTTGCAAACCAGTGTAAACATTGAACCGTTCTCCGCGGAGGAATCCAATTAAGGTAATCCCGAATTCCTTGGCGACAGACACCGCCAAACTACTGGGAGCGGAAACAGAACAGACAATGGGAACTCCAGCAGTTGTAGACTTTTGCAAAATCTCAAAACTAGAGCGTCCACTGACCAAGACAATACAATTATTTAAAGGCAACTCGTTACTGAGCAAAGCTGTACCAATCAATTTATCCAAAGCATTGTGTCGCCCAACATCCTCTCGCAGGTTTAACAGTTGTCCTTGAGCATTGAAGGTAGCCGCAGCGTGCAAACCCCCTGTAGCAGTGAAGATACCTTGAGCAGCGCGAAGCTTATCAGGTAGGCTGTAGATGATCTCAGATGTTACCGTTGGGCCAGAAGGAATCACTGGACATCCCCGCAGACGCAAAGCCTCAAGGCTAGCTTTACCACATACCCCACAGGCGCTACTAGTGTAGAAATGACGCTCCAAAGGCTGTAAGTCTGGAATCAACCCATCGCGCAGTTCTACATTTACGATGTTATGGCGCTGCTCACCATCTACTAATTCATCTACGCAGTAGCTGATGCGTCGGATATCTTCCCTGCGACTAACGACTCCTTCACTGTAAAGGAAACCAGCAGCTAGTTCAAAATCTGCCCCTGGTGTCCGCATAGTTACAGCTACCGTCTTCTGGAAAGGAATAAGGCGAATTTCTAAAGGTTCTTCTGTGGTGAGTTGGTCTAAACGAGACCGTATTTGACCTTTTTCTACCATCCAAACAGTGGCTTTGGTTTTGCTTTTAATTAGCGTTCTCATATTTGTGATCCTTGGTAAATTGAAATTTTGATACTAATCTGGGAACAGAGTAATGCTATTTGTATATCAGATGTCAGGTTGATGCTCACTAACTAGTTTGTGCGATTGAGCTAGCTCGGCTAGGTTTCTGTTTAGGAAGTAAAATGAACCTAAAATTTTTGGCTTTCCGCAAAATTTTATTTGCAATAGTCTTTGTGATTTCCCTTGGTTTTGCAGGATACTTAGTGGGTAATAACATTAGTCAGAGCCTAATTGGAAAATCTCTTGCTAGACAAGTCATGTCTACCTCCACCGTAGGAAAAAGTTCTCAACTACAGACACTTTTAAATGAGATAGTTGTAGAACAAAAAATACCTGGTGCCGTAATGTATATTACTACACCGAAAGGTTCTTGGCTGGGAGCATCTGGTGTGAGTAACTTGTCAACTAAAACCAGGATGAAACCTACAGATGGCTTTTCTATTGCCAGTATGAGTAAAACTTTTGTGGCGGTGGTTGTGCTGAAATTAGTGGAGCAAGGAAAGATAGGATTAGATCGGGCGATCGCTACTTATCTCCCAAGAGACATCAGTCCTCATATTGTCAACAGCGATAAAATTACAGTTCGTCAACTACTCAACCACACCAGTGGTGTTGCTGAATACCTAGAAACAAAAGAGTTTATTCAAGCTACAGCGAAAAGAAGTCGCTCACAGCCTTGGACAGCTAGAGAAGCTATTCAGTATATGTACCAAGAACAACCGCGTGCAAATCCCGGAGAAAAATTTATTTATACTGATTGCAACTACATTCTTTTAGAACTGATTGTTGAAAATATAACTAGAGGAACTCTCGCACAAGCAATCCGCAGTCATATTTTAAAACCATTAGGATTAAAACATACCTTCACAGAATTGCGCGAACCGACAATTGGAGAAGTAGCTACAGGTTATGGCGATCGCAATCACGATGGTAAGCTAGATAGCTACGCCCAAGTCAATGATGGCAATGGTTTAGGAGATGGTGGATTGGTTTCAACAGCAGAGGATTTAGCCAAGTTCGCTAAAGCGTTATTTGTCAAAAAAACCTTACTTTCCTCTAAGATGATCAAAGAAATGCTGAAATTTAAAGATAATGGCCAAGGCTATAGTTATGGGTTGGGTGTAGAACGGTTCTCATCTCCTTTGGCAAAAGCAATTGGGCATAGTGGTACAGCCTATGGCTTCGTAACATTGCTGGCATATCTCCCCAATCAAAATACCACTATAATAGTGCTGCTAAACAATCAGGGTGTTGATATTAAATCAATAGCTAGGACAGGTCTAGAGGTTGTCCAGAATAAATGATCATAATTTGTAATTATGCTTGTAGGGTTAGCATTACAGCAGATTGCAACGTCGGTGAGGTACAGATGATCTTAAGGGCACAGCAGTGCTCATAGGTGTCAACTTAACGTGAAAGCTAGATTTGGCGAACTTTCCAGGTTTGACCCTCACCCCCAACCCCTCTCCCAAAATTGGGAGAGGGGGGCAAATTCTCTAGTTCTCCTTCTCCCAAGTTGGGAGAAGGGGTTAGGGGATGAGGGCAAAACGTCCTCTCAAAGCAGATTTTTTCTTAAGTTGACACCAATGAGCAGTGCTGTGCCCCTACCTGTGTACTTCATTTACCTACAATCTACTGTATAAATTGAATCCTGTTAACCTTTTTCTACCACCCAGACAGTAGCTTTGGTTTTGCTTCCAGTTCGGATATTCATTTAATTACTAAAATTACAAACTTTTGCTACCTGGGCAATTAGCAGCAGCGTATCGCCTGATAAAGTTGCTGTGTGGATTAGGGATACTGTTGAGACAGTGCTAACCCACTACTGCCATCCAGAAATAGTCAGCGCCGAATGCCCAGACTTTTAAGATTTTTGCTACTCAAATGCTACTTAAAACGGTAGCCTAGAAGAATCACTTTTCTCACTCCACAGGGGCGCATCATGTTGCCGAAACCCAAGAAATATTGGACACCTCAGCATTGGGCAAGTTGGAAACCTTTTGGCATTGGCGAACAGTACCCCAACAACTACTGGGAAGTCTTTCGGGCAATCTGGCTGTCTCGTGACAAACTACCCTATGCGTGGAATATTCTTAATAAAGGCGTCTGCGATGGTTGCGCCCTCGGAACAACCGGGATGAAAGATTGGACTTTAGATGGCCTCCATCTGTGCAATGTCCGGTTGCGGCTGTTGCGGATGAATACTATGCCAGCTTTTGACCCTGTACTATTAGAAGATGTCTCGCAGTTACAAAAGCAAAAAAGTGCCCAATTACGAGACTTGGGACGGCTTCCTTACCCGATGATCCGTCAACGAGGTGAAAAAGGCTTTCGCCGTGTAAACTGGGATGAAGCTTTAGGGGTAATTAGCGATCGCATCCGCGCTACTACACCAGACCGTCTCAGTTTCTATATTACCAGTCGCGGTACTGTCAACGAAACTTATTATGTCACCCAAAAAGCTGTGCGGGCAATGGGAAGCAATAATGTTGATAATGCTGCCCGCATCTGCCATTCTCCCAGCACGGCGGGACTGAAAGCTGCTCTGGGTGCAGGGGCTACCACCTGTTCTTATAAAGACTGGATTGGTACTGATTTATTAGTCTTCATTGGCTCCAATGTTGCCAATAATCAACCTGTTACCGTCAAATATCTCCATAATGCCAAGAAAGCTGGCACAAAAATTGTAGTTATTAATACTTACCGTGAGCCAGGAATGGAGCGTTACTGGGTGCCCTCAATTGTGGAAAGTGCCCTTTTTGGTACAAAGTTTGCCGAAGACTTCTTCTTAATCAACATGGGCGGGGATATGGCATTTTTAAATGGCACAATTAAACATATAATTGCTAACAACTGGGTAGACCAGTCATTTATAGATTTATACACAGATGGCTTTGCCGAACTCAAAACATCTTTAGAAAGCCAATCTTGGGAAGAATTAGAGCGGCTTTCTGGTACATCCTGCGAAGAAATGTACGCCTTTGCCAAAATGGTCAAAGAAGCTAATAAAGCTGTATTTGTCTGGAGTATGGGCATTACCCAGCATGAATGCGGCGAAGATAATGTGCGAAGTATCATCAACTTAGCTCTCACCAAAGGTTTTGTTGGTCGGGAAGGCTGCGGTTTAATGCCAATTCGCGGTCACTCTGGGGTGCAGGGTGGTGCAGAGATGGGATGTTACGCCACAGTATTTCCTGGTGGTAAACCTATCACCCCAGAAAATGCTGCCCAGTTGAGTCAACATTGGGGCTTTGAAGTGCCAGCAAGTAAAGGTTTAATTGCTCCAGAAATGATTAACGTCGCACATCAGGGGCAATTAGAAGTGTTGTTCTCTGTGGGAGGGAATTTCCTAGAAGTGCTGCCAGAACCGGATTATGTCGAAGCGGCGCTCAAACAAATACCTTTGCGGGTACATATGGATATTGTTCTCTCCAGCCAAATGTTGGTGGAACCTGCTGATACTGTGGTGCTTTTACCTGCGACGACTCGCTACGAAATACCAGGAGGAGTCACAGAAACTAACACAGAACGCCGGGTAATTTTCAGTCCAGAAATTCCGGGACCGCGCACTGGGGAAACGCGTCCAGAGTGGGAAGTGTTTTTAGAATTGGCAAGGCGCGTGCAACCAGATTTGGCAGATAAGCTGGCTTTTGCTGACACAGCTGCTATCCGTCAAGAAATTGCTCAAGTCGTCCCCCAATATGCTGGTATTCAACATTTACAGCAGGCTGGCGATCAGTTTCAGTATGGCGGGTCACATTTGTGCTTTGGTTGGAATTTCTCTACACCAGATGGGAAGGCACACTTTGGGGTATTATTGCCACGCCAAAGAGAATTACCAGAAGGTTATTTCTTAGTAGCAACGCGCCGAGGCAAACAATTTAATAGTATGGTACAGGAACGCAAAGATGCAATTACTGGGGCAATGCGAGAGGCGGTGCTAATGAATGCTGCTGATGCGACACAGTTGGGTTTAAAAGATAGCGATCGCGTCATTCTTAAGAATGAGTTAGGCGAGTTGTTCTGTCAAGTTTATATTGCGCCAATTCAGTCAGGAAACTTGCAAGTCCATTGGCCAGAAGGGAATGTGCTACTAGATAAAAGTAAGCGATCGCTTGAAGGTGTGCCTGATTATAATGCGATCGTGCAGTTGGAAAAAATTTGAATCAAGTCTCATTTTTTCAGCTTTAACACTCCCAACAATATATCCATTAACTTGTATGAAGCGTACCGCAAAGATGAGCATCTCTGCGGTAGTTTTAAGTTAAGATTATAAAAGTAAAGCAAAAATAGCTAAGTCTAGCTTAATTTGCTACTTTCAGTTATCCCCAATTCTAGAAAGCTATTGAGAGTTCTTGGACTTGACTAACCCAAGTCTTGCACCAGAGTCAGCAAGAAATTAATCCGCTCCTCAAACTCTAGATTTTTGATCAATGCGACAAATTCATCCGTTTCAGCAGGTGGTTGATAGTCAGATGGCACTGGAGTGATGGTTCCATCCTCTATTCCTTGTGCCAGCAGCAACCAAACGTCTAATCTGGAATTGGCACTTAGAGCATTATAGGCTTGGCTGATATTATTAGCTGCACCCTTAATAATGTCGCGTTGCGCTTGCAGTTGCTCTTCATGAGACAAGTCTAGGAATTGGTCAAACACCGCTTTAGCAGGAACTTCTATCCTTTCAGGAGGTGCCGGCTGTAGCTGCTCTTTAAGATCCAAGTAACCTAACCAAAGTAAGCCTAGCTGAGTATCTACATCAAAGCGTTTAAAACTTTCTAAAGCCGGTTTTGTTGCTTCATTAGCTGTGTAAGTCATAAAAAACTCTACCTAAGTTAAGGGTATTCTGATTTCTTCTGTTACTGAAATGAGAAAATTTGCTTTCAGTAGCTTCATATAACTTAACAAACAAATAGAGATGGATAACTCTACTTAGGGTAGAAGTTGGACTCACTACATAAGACAGAGATAGATAACTCAAGTTGCTACTTACAAAAATGCCTGCTTCGATGTATAGGAAAGCAAAGATAAAAGTTAAAACCTTAAGTAACGTTTGTGACTGTAAGGGTTTTGCTCATATCGAGACATTACCCGCTTCTATCCAAATGAACAAAAGTTCTACTCTAATAATTGTCTTGCTGATCAAGGACTTGAGTATCAGCCTCAACCTTCCCAATATTTTGAAGAGCTTGTTTAGCTTTAAAGCTGACACTCGGTGTCAGCAACTCTTGCCTTGGACGCAGTAGTTCAAATCAAAATCCCTGCCACAGTGGACAGGGATAGTAATTTTTAGCTAGGGCTTGTCTGCTAGCTAACAAAATCTTTGTGGGCAGCGACAAGCATCTGAGCCTGCCTTAAAACGTTTCCGAATAAATAAAAAGGAATCTGCCAAGCTGCAACGGTAACTTCTTTGACTATATCCTGTACACTAATTGCGATTAATTCATGCTCTGGCGGCTCTCCCTCAATTGTACCAGACCAAGTAAAAGCTAATAAGAAATCATCGTCTCCAGGTAAGGATGCAATCAAGCATTCTTCTGGTGTTGGCTGGCAAATAATTCCATAATCATTTGCGAGTTCTACTAGTCTTTGAAAGTTGTTTACGTTCGTCATCTTTCCTTGGGATGTAATTTAATCTCAGTTTTAGAAGAAATCAAATTTTTATTTCCATAACTCAAGTGAGTTGCTATATAGCAGAAATTACGAATTATTAATGATTTGGTCAGAGTTATGAATTATTAGAGTTCAATCAGGCTTAAGTCCAAAATCTTACTGCGATCGCCTGCTTGTATCAGCAACAATTGTTACTGTTTTAAAAAAAGCTAGATTACCTACTTTTTCGGTTGACCGTATTTACATATACCTCCCTTCGTTACAATTTCAATATTGATACCCTAATCTCACCCAGACTGACAGAGTGCATTAAGAATTGCGTAGACGCCTAGCGGCTTGTGGTCACATCGCTTTTGGGAGAACAGCTGTAAACCCAAGTAGAAAAACATGCTCGTCAACATTAGATTGTTGGATCACCTTGGCATAGATATGTTCTTCTTGATCGGAACCGCTATATATTGACTGAGTGCGATCGCACAACCTGCGAATGCCAACAAAATATAGAGATGCTTTACTCCATTTCATATTGATAATGCCTGGGTTATAGATTAGTCAGGTGAATAAATCAAGTATTCCCAAAAGCAGAGTCAGATTTTCCACTCAACTACGAATTATTGGGCATAGGGCATCGGTTAATAATCAATAATTCTTCTCCCCCTGCCTCCCCTGCCCCTTTTGGTCACAATATGGCAATATATAAAGTTGTAGCTGACCGCGCACATAGAGGTTGAACGTGGATACCATTGCAATTCTTGCTCTAAATCGGCCAGTGGATGCCACGGTAGAAATTCCCGGTTCTAAAAGTCTTACCAATCGGGCCTTGCTTGTCGCTGCTTTGGCGCAAGGTGACTCCATTTTAGAAAATGCCTTATTTAGTGAAGACAGCGAATATTTTGCCAAATGCGTAGAGCAATTGGGCATTCCCATTACTTTGAATCCTCATCTGGCACAAATCCAAGTGGCGGGAAGAGGAGGCAACATTCCAGCTAAACAGGCAGATTTATTTGTGGGTTTGGCAGGCACAGCAGCACGGTTTATTTCGGCACTGGTGGCATTGGGTAACGGCGAATATCGCCTAGATGGCGTTCCTCGGATGCGAGAACGACCAATGGGTGACATGCTGACGGTGCTGCAAACGGGTGGAGCAACCGTTAACTTTGAGGGAAACTCCGGGTTTATGCCCTACACCGTGTATAGCCAGGGATTCGCTGGCGGAAATTTTCGCTTGAAAGCCAACCAAACAAGTCAGCAACTTTCGGCGTTGCTGATGATTGCGCCTTATGCTCAACAAGATACGAGCATTGAGGTTGAGGGTACGCTGGTTTCTCAGTCTTACGTCAAAATGACCTGTAGCCTAATGGCAGATTTTGGCGTAGAGGTGATTCAAATCGGCGAGAATCAATTTCAGATTAAAGCAGGTCAGCGTTACCAAGCTCGACATTACACAGTAGAACCGGATGCGTCAAATGCTTCTTACTTTTTTGCCGCCGCCGCCGTCACGGGTGGCCGGGTGCGCGTCAAACATTTGACTAAACAATCCTGTCAGGGTGATATTCTGTGGCTGGATGTTTTAGAACAGATGGGTTGCCAAATTAATCACTCCGATGATTACACTGAAGTGACAGGGCCAAAGCAATTGCAAGGCATCGACATTGATATGAATGATATATCAGATTTGGTGCAAACATTAGGAGCGATCGCGCCTTTTGCCAGTTCACCTGTTACCATCCGCAATGTCGAACATATTCGATATAAAGAAACTGATCGGATTCGAGCTGTGGTCACAGAGTTGCGTCGGCTGGGAGTTAAGGTTGAAGAATTTGCAGATAAACTAAAAATTGAGCCTGGCCCCATTACCCCAGCGGCAATTGAAACCTATCACGATCATCGAATGGCAATGGCTTTTGCTGTCACTGGCTTGAAGGTTCCAGGGATTGTGATTAAAGATCCTGGCTGTACAGCGAAAACCTTTCCAGATTACTTTACCCGATTTTTCCAAATGTTAGAACAATAAGAGATTGACCAGTGTTCTCGTAGGGTGTGTTATACCGCAGGCTAACGCACCAACTCTTTTTACCTTTTGGATCAGCGCTACCAACCTTCAAGGATAGGGCTGAAACTCCTGAAATTCTATGCGTAATAATCACTCGAAAACTTTTAACATAAATATCTTATACCGATTACCTGTGAGGTTGCATAGAACAATTTGCTCAAGCCTCAAGTCTGGCCAAGCCTGATTTTATTCAGTTTCACAAATAATTGGTATTAGTTATCGGCTAAGTATTTCATTGGAAAATTTAAATTTGATTTTATTTTACCTTTAATTAAAGTTTGCTTAA
Organism: Nostoc sp.; assembly: GCF_036916575.1. Taxonomy (GTDB): domain Bacteria; phylum Cyanobacteriota; class Cyanobacteriia; order Cyanobacteriales; family Nostocaceae; genus Nostoc. The sequence continues at coordinate 81,597 of NZ_JBALGC010000143.1, read as the reverse complement.
ACTCATGATTCTAAAATAGGGTGACTCCAAAGAATTGGAGAATTATTGATTTTTCTGAAAAAGGGAAAAATCATTGATTTTCATCACTGTTCTAATCAGTGATGAATACCCATTTTGAAAAGAAGGAAGTTACACCGATTTTCTGTAAAATTGCACTTAATAATTACTCATTTGCCGCTGTTAGATAACTCATTTCTTCCTTTGCGCCCTTCTCTACGAGACGCTGCGCGTAGCTTGCTTCTCCGTAGGATTATGCGGTTCGTTTAATTAAGATTAAGTGCATGTTCATGGAGAATTGGTATTAGAAACAAACTATTTCTATACCTTGCAGTATGCATTGCTTGCTTACAGAAGTTTATCGTGAGGAAAACTGAGATGAAATTGGTTACAAAATTAGTGCTTGCTGCTGCTACTTTTACTTTAGGTTTTACTAGTATAGATGCAAAATCTGCATCTGCTGCAATTATTAATTACGCTTTCAGCGTTGATAGTCCTGTAACTAAAGGAAATGGCTTTTTCAGCTTTGATGATTCAACTTTCACTAATGAAGATAATCCCGTAACCACGATTAAGTCACTCTCTTTCCAACTTAACGGTGACTCTACCGTTTACACTGAAAAAGATGATACAAAATACCCAGATTTTCCTCTTGTTTTTTCAACCACATCCTTAACAGGAAAAACATATTTGGCATTAGATTATCTGTTCAATGATAAAGCTAATCCTTCCAGTTCTATAAGTTACGAAATTATTGGTGAGGATTTTACAATTTTCTCCAGAACTTCTCCAGATGCTAAACCCATATCAGGTAGAGTTTCGTATACACAAGTTCCAGAACCTACACCTTTAGTTGGCGCTCTCTTTGCTTGTAGTCTGGGCTGGATGATGAAGATAAAAGTAACATCAATGAGAAAGGTTAGATTTTAACCTTAGTTAAGTTGATATTAACGCTTTCTTTGCCAAGGATTAATCTCTTCCTAATATGCTTTGATGTGGCAAAACAACATCTAATACATTGATGCCAGAAGAAAAAATTAGGAATTAAAACCTGATTTTGGGAAGGGAGTTAGTTACGAAGTTTGTCTAAGATCACTTTGCCTTCTTCGTGTTAGCTGTTGCTGCGCTTTAACTTACCTGTTAGTCAGGAGTAGAGAATGGTAGATTACCGGAATTTTGAGCAGTTCCTACACAGTCGAATCAAACGACGCAACTTAATTATCGGCGCAGGAGGATTGTCTGGTTTGGCGATCGCTAACCAATTTTCTCATCAAAGAGCGATGTCTGCCGACAAGCCGCTAGGCGTTTACGCTAGAAGCAGATTTTCTAATTATCCTTTCACTTTGGGTGTAGCGTCGGGTGACCCCTATCCTACCAGCGTAGTGATTTGGACTCGTCTAGCTCCCGAACCCTTAAACGGAGGTGGAATGCCACCTGCTAATGTGCCAATTCGCTGGGAAATGGCAACTGATGCCGATATGAGGCGCATTGTCTCCAGAGGTACGGTACTGGCAACTCCACAACTAGCTCACTCAGTTCGCGTTGTGGTAGAGGGACTGCAATCTGATACTTGGTACTGGTATCGGTTTCTTGTCGGCCAAGAGGCTAGCCCCATTGGCCGTACTTGTACAGCTCCTCTAGCAGGTGGCTACTTAAATAAATTAAACTTTGCCCTTGTCTCCTGTCAGCACTATGAGCAGGGGTACTATACTGCCTACAAATATATTGCCCAGGACGACCTCAACTTGGTAGTGCATGTTGGAGACTACATCTATGAAGGCGGAATCTCAAACAATCGCCCCAGACAGCATAATAGTTCCGAAATTCTAACCTTGGAAGATTACCGCAACCGTCACGCCCTCTATAAAACCGATTCCAATCTGCAAGCAGCTCATGCAGCGTTTCCCTGGATCGTTACCTGGGATGACCACGAAGTGGAAAACAACTACGCCAACGACATCTCAGAAATTGATACTGAACCAGATCAGAATCGGGCAATCTTCCTCCAACGGCGGGCTGCTGCCTATCAGGCTTACTACGAACATATGCCACTGCGCCCCTTCTCGCGTCCCGTTGGCCCCGATATGCAACTTTTCCGTCGGCTTTCCTTTGGTAACTTAGCCACCTTCCATGTTTTAGATACCCGTCAATATCGCACCGATCAGCCCTGTGGTGATGGCACTAAAGAACGTTGCCCAGAAAATTTAGATCCGAATGCAACGATTACTGGCAAGCGTCAGGAAGATTGGCTATATCGTGGTCTAAATAGCTCACAGGCTAAGTGGAACGTTTTAGCCCAGCAAGTTGTAGTTGCTCAGATAGACACAAAACCTGGGAAAGGCGGAACCTATAGCATGGATAAGTGGGATGGTTATGTGGCTTCCCGCGATCGCCTCATGCGTTTCTTAGAACAGCGCAAACCATCTAATCCAGTAGTTTTATCAGGTGATATCCATTCCAACTGGGCAATGAATTTAAAGGCTGACTTTAATAACCCAGAATCTACTACAGTCGGGAGTGAATTCGTCTGTACCTCAATAACCTCCGGTGGAGATGGGGCAGATACCAGTCCAAATGTTCAAGCTTACTTACCCGATAACCCACACATTAAGTTCTTCAATGGTCAACGGGGGTATGTTCGCTGTGCGCTGACTCCCACAACCTGTAAGACAGACTATCTAGTTTTATCAAACGTCACAACTCCATTTGGCGTAATTAGTAAGCGGGCTTCATTTGTGGTTGAAAATGGTCGTCCCGGAATACAACAAGTCTAATCGTTTAATTCCCAGGTATTGAAACCAGATAATCACAGATGGATACAGATAAATCATTAGTATTTATCTGTATCATGACTTACGCTGTAGACTATCAAGATCAGAAAAAAAGCTAATGATCATCTTGAAGCTTACAATAGTGCGATGATGGAAAGTTCATGTCGTAGATGATCGCTCACTTTATAAACAAATTAAAAAGGCGATACCTTATGATATTCTAGCTATATGCTGAGTTTCCTACCATAGCAACCTTTTATACTTTTTAGTTCTTAAATGTTGCAATGAACGCAACCACTACCAATTCACAAAGACACTATATTCGTATCTTGAGCTTAGTTATAGCAATTTTGTTGCTGTTACTAGGCATATTTGCCAGCATTGCCTACGGTGCGGCTGACATTTCTACTTCTCAAATACTTACCGCTTTTACTAACTTTGATGACTCCACTGAACATATCATTATTCGCTCAATGCGCCTACCACGCACACTGATTGCAAGTATGGTTGGTGCAAGTTTAGCTATAGCTGGGGCGTTAATGCAAGGACTCACCCAAAATCCCCTAGCTGCACCTGGTATCTTGGGGATCAATGCAGGTGCAGCCTTAGCAGTAGTAATAATGGTCTTTGGCTTGGGTACATCAACACCCGCCCTGATTGCTCTTGTAGCATTCTTGGGAGCATTGTTAGCAGCCTTAGCAGTTTATTCTCTTGGTTCTTTGGGACAAGGCGGCGCAACACCATTGAACTTGACTATTGCTGGTGCAGCCCTCACCGCCTTACTATCTTCAATAACTACAGGTGTACTGATTTTAAGCGATCGCACTTTAGAAGAAGTTCGCTTCTGGCTAGCAGGTTCTCTCGCCGGACGAGATTTCAATTTATTTTTAACTGTGTTGCCTTGGATGGTAATAGGATTATTAACAGCTTTTGCCTTGAGTAGACAAATCAACGTCCTCAATTTAGGAGAATCGATAGCTACAGGCTTAGGTCAGCAAACAGGTTTGATCAAGTTGGCAACAGCATCGAGCGTTGTCATATTAGCAGGGAGTTCTGTCGCATTAGCAGGGCCTATCGGCTTTGTCGGTCTACTAGTTCCCCATCTGGCGCGGGGGGTAATGGGCGTTGATTATCGTTGGGTATTGCCTGGTGCAGCTGTGTTTGGTGCGGGTTTACTAGTATGGGCAGATTTAGCAGCGCGTTGGTTAATTAGACCCCAAGAATTGCCTGTTGGCGTGATGACAGCACTATTAGGAGCGCCGTTTTTGTTGTATTTAGTGCGTTGGCGGGTGAAGAGAGGTTGATGGGCAAGGGAGTACAATCAATGTTGAAACCATCTATTATTTTGCGTTGGTGATCGCCATCATCATGAGCAGAGCCAAAATTCTCAACCCATCTGAGAGCTATACTTTTAGCAAATATGCCGAATTAGCCTACGATAGTGCCGATATTCTTGCTGAATTCGGCGTTACCCTACTCAATAGCTCACTCCAACTCCCACAACAGTTACCAATCGATCCAGAACCATTGAGAACAGAACTGCAAGAAAATCTCACTTTGGTAGATCCTGTTTCAGAGATAGCTAGACGTGAAGCACTGATATTTCCGATTCTCAAAACTATTTGTAAATTTATTAAAGTACCGCTGAAAATTGAATATCCTGTCAGAGTGAGCAATTGGCTCAAAGGCAGTTTTGATTATTTCATTCCTAGCGAACAAAATTTATTAGTGATTGAAGCTAAAAATGCCGATTTAGCAAGAGGTTTTACCCAACTGGCGGTAGAATTAATTGCCCTGGATCAATGGACTGATTCACCAGTTCCAATGCTTTACGGAACTGTGACAACGGGGGATACCTGGAAATTTGGCATTTTTCAGCGTCAAGAAAAAATAGTTCACAAGGATATTAACACATACGCCGTTCCTAGCGATTTGAACTTGGTGCTTTCTACTCTCTTTGGTATAAGTTTGAGTTAGGTGGAGAATTTGCTGATTTCGGCACAGCGATCGCCTATACAATACACCTTACAAACTAAGTTTCCAAAAGCAAACCTGCAAACTCAATCGATAATCTGCTGCTTCAGGTAAAATTGGTGTTATTGTATGCCAAGAATTGGCGGACGGTACAAAAGCTATAGAAGAATCGATTACAGGAAGTACTTCATAAAAAGTAGATTCTGGTTGGTCTTCCTTAAGTATTCGGAGGCTCCCTCCCCAATTATTAGACCATTTCTCATGGAAGTATAGCAGATGAGTTAGCGATATTTGTTAACTATCTTTGTGAGGAGCAAACTGAGTATGACCTGAAGGATAACTACGAAATGCTATGATCATGCCATGATTTTTTAGTTGTAACTTCAGTAGTTCTTCCATTATTTCTCGATAGTCATAACTCCATAAATCCTTAATTAAAGCCTGCCAAATATCACTCAAATCTTGAATTGAAGAAGTAACTTTGCCATTTTCAATTCAGTTACAGCGTTTTTCAGGTAAATGAGGTACAGGTAGGGGCACAACATTGTTGTGCCCTTACAATAATTTGTACCTTACTAAGTTGCAATCTGCTGTATGCAACGCCCAATTCTGATTATTCCAGTAAAAGTAACACATTTAACTAAATTATGCCTACTTAGTTGGTAAGTTAATTAGATAATTAAAAATTAGCACACACAAAACTCACCTTAAAAATATGGAGCCATAGATATGCCTTTAGGTGTAATCATTACAGATCCGGTAGTTCCGCATTTAACCAAGGTAATTGTGGGCGTAGTGCCATTAGTCTTGTCTTTAGCTAGTGCGTTAGTGCGATAAAAAAGAAAATGACAACAATTCAAAATTCCAAATTTCAAATTAAAAACTCAATACTCAGCAAGAAACTTGTAACTAAAGTACTGTTACTACTGCTATTACTCACGCTCGCAGTCTTGGGGATGAGTCTGAGTTTAGGAGATTATCCTGTGCCGCCAGCAGACATAGTGAGAGCTGTTCTTGGTTTACCAACAACAGATCCAGAATCTCCCTTTGTTGTTGTCACTTTGCGTTTACCGAGAGTGTTAATCTCTTGGTTGGTAGGAGTGGGCTTGGCAATTGCTGGTGCAATTTTACAAGGATTGACACGTAATCCTTTAGCTGACCCTAGTATTGTTGGGGTAAATGCAGGTGCAGCCTTAGCAGCTGTGACTTTGATTGTACTATTTTCGGCTGTGCCGACTATGTATTTACCCTTTGCTGCCTTTGGCGGTGCTTTTGTTGTAGGCTGTCTGATCTACTTGCTAGCTGGGACAGGAGAAAAATCACCTCTGCGATTAGTGTTGGTAGGAGTAGCATTAGCAGCAATTATGGGAGCTTTTACTACTTTGATGTTGACTTTCGGTCAAATCAATGATGTTACTAGAGCGCTGGTGTGGCTGGCAGGTAGTGTTGCTGGTAAAAGTTGGGAGCAACTTTGGCAACTGCTACCTTGGATAATTGTCTTCGTTCCCTTTGCTTTACTGCTGACGCGAGAACTGGATACTTTGCAACTAGGTGATGCAGTAGCTAAAGGACTCGGTAGCCGAGTCACATGGCAAAGAAGCAAATTATTGTTAGTGAGTGTGGCACTGGCTGGGTCAAGTGTGGCGATCGCCGGTACAATTGGCTTCGTGGGATTGATGGCTCCTCATTTAGCACGCAGATTTGTCGGCTCAATACATCAAAATTTACTACCAGTTGCTGCCTTAATTGGGGGATTATTGGTAGCAGCAGCAGATTTTTTGGGTAGAACTCTATTTTCTCCCACAGAATTACCTTGTGGTTTGCTGACTGCTGCCTTGGGAGCGCCTTATTTTATCTATTTAATGTATCAAAGGCGACGGCGATGAGTAAGAAAGGAAGAAATTAGGTGTTGCAGTTTTATTGTTTAATATTCTTGTCTTACTGCATTGTAAATTACATCTAAATTTACCATTTTTGTACTTTAGCTATTGTGGTCATATTAGAAATCGTACCTGGGGTAGAAGTGACTGCAATTATTACCAAGGAGTCGGTAGAGGAGCTTCAACTTCAAGAAGGAAAACAGGTGATCGCTGTGGTTAAAGCGTCTGATGTTATAATTGCTATAGAATAGTCCGAAGTGAGTAAATAAGTTGTGGCGATCGCTTCATTGATGCACAGAAGAAAGCTGTTAACCAAAAGTTTTCTGGGAGCGATCGCTTTTAAGTGCTTCATTAGCTATGGCATCATAATTTGAGTAAGGTAAAGTAACGGCTACAGCTCATTTAACAACACCCCAAACTACTCTTGTGGTTTATAAAAGCAGGCTTTGAGAGCATATCGAATCTGAGTAACATCTGGTGCGATATGTGGCACCATATGCCAAGAATTATCAGAACGCACAAAAGCAACGGAAATATCAAACAAAGGGGGAATATCAAGAAAACCAGAATCTGGGTTTTCTTCTTTCAAGATTCGGAAACATCCTCCCCAGCGAGAGTCCCACTTTTCACAGAAATAGAACATATGAACGAGTGTATTAGCTGGATGATCGTGGTGAGGATATGTGCCGTGTCCTGGGTTGTATCGGTAAAAACGCATCCCCAGGATTTGGTTACTCAAATCTAATCCAGTTAGTTCTGCGATCGCATTTCGATAACCAGAAGAACGCAATTCATCTATCAATTGAGTCCATGCACTTCTTAATGGAAAAACTCTTTGTGTTCCTTCATCCAAGGAACGCCCAAACCCGTGTATGTAACCATCATCTCCATCGTACTCAAATTGGTCTTCTGGAGGCGGGGTGCTGACTAACTCGTGCTTGGCTGACTCACGAATGACGTTGTTGAAGAGAATCCAACGGTAAGGATAGTCATGAATTTTACCGTTGCGAATTGCATCTAAATCTAACAACATAATTTACTCTACTTGCGAAAATAGTTTTAAACTGAATGAAGCGCTAAAGTAAATATTTAAATAAATCGTCAAGTACCTGATTGGCGGCGAAAGGAGTGTTGCCTACCCAATGGAATCCGACTCGATAAGCTTTACCTTGCTCAACTGCCTTCAACTTGAACCATAGTGGCATAGATTGTAGGCGCTTAAAGGTTGCTGTTGGATACTTCTCTGAAACAGAAGGGCCGGAAGAGGTGACAAAGATGACATCCCCATCTACTTCCGGTAAATGTTCCCAGGAAATATAATAATGAAACGTACCTATTCCTTTTAAACGAGTGGGTAAAGTATTTAGAGCTTCTTGAGAAACAGTGTTTAACAAACCAACCTCCTCAAAAATGCCACCTAAGAAGCTACCCTTCTCTCTGAGAAATAGACGACAAATTTCGCCGTCTCCCAAACCAATTACTGACACCTGAGTATTTATGAGTCGCTGAAGCGCCGTAGTTTTAAACTCTGTTACACGAGTATTGTATTGAGTCATGAAACTTTGAGCAGCCTCCGTCTTACCAAGAACTTCGGCAGTCTGCATCAAGAGTCCCTTCCAATCCTTCGCGGCATTAAAATCAATCAGTACTGTCGGCGCGATGTGTGATAAAAGCGGGTAGATGTCCTTGTGAACAACATCAGTGCCTAAAATTAAGTCTGGCTTGAGAGCCAAAACCTTTTCGATATTTGTTGGTAAAAAGCCGACATCGACAACACCTTGACTCTGCTGAAAATCAATTTGTGATTTGTCAGCCCATTGCAGCGGCGCTCCTACTGGCTTGACTCCTACAGCTATAGCATCTGACCATAAATAACCATGTAGAATAACTATTCGTTGAGGATGGACAGGAATTTGAGTTTTTCCCATTGCGTGTTGAACTATGCGAACTGGGACTTGGGTGTAAGCACCTTTAAGATCAGTTACCTGTTGGTAATTTTTCAGGGAAAAAGCGATCGCCCCAAGTATAATCAACAGACTAACTAAAACAATTCGCACTATTTGATTCATTACCTAAAATTCCCACTTCACAGTCAACTCTGCTGTAAAAGGACGACCAGGAACAACCCGTGTGTCATTACCAAAAGGTTGGTAATACACGGTGTCAAACAAATTTTTGAAGTTAACTCCAACATTAAAGTTATTTTTCTGATAATAGAGGGCTGCATTGGTGATGAAGTAACTCGGTAAGCGGAATGAGTTCGCTAAATCTGCAACTGTCTCGCTAACGTAGTCCAAACCAATACCACCGCCAAAGCCTTTCAAATCCCCTTTGGAAATAGTGTAAGTTGTCCATAAACTAGCAATATGTTCTGGTGCGGTAGGTAGTTGATTACCGACTGGAATTCGGTTGTCACTCGTCACTTCACCGTTGGTATAACCATAAAAGCCAATCACATTCCAGCCAGGAAGAATTTCTCCAGCCACCGAAAGTTCTACACCTCGGCTTCTTTGCTCACCCGTTTGCACACTAAAGCCTGGATTAATTGGGTCAGCAGTCAAAACATTAGTAAGTGTTAATTCATACAAAGCAAGTGTTGCAGACAGTTTCTTATCAAACAAATCAGTTTTAACACCCACTTCATACTGAGTGCCGCGCCGTGGTTTAAACAGACTATTATCAAATGCAGTACCAATTACTTGCTCAAAGGAACGACTATAGCTAGCGTAGAGTGAGACAGGTTCTATCGGTTGATAGACAATACCTACACGGGGGCTAAATGCAGAATCAGACTGACTGGTTGTCGTTGAGTTAAGAAAATTAGTAAATTCACTGTCTACAAAGTCATAACGTCCACCCAAAAGTAGTTTCAGGTTGTTGGCAATGCTAACTTGATCTTGAATATAAATGCCCAAAGCATCATTTTTGGTTTTAAAGTCGAATCTCCGAAGGATACTACCTAATGGTTGTCCATATACTGGATTGAACACATCGATCAAACCAGCATCTCTTTGAATCGTATCGAATTTAGGATTGATTTCTCTTAATAAGTCAAACCCGAAAAGGAGTTGATGTGCAATACTACCAGTCTTAAATTTACCGACAACGTGGGTATCTGTAGTATAGTTGTTATCGCTGACGGGATCTAGATAAATGTTTTTTATTCTACTAACAGTACGGTTATCGGGGTTTAGAGAACTTGAAATCAGCGAAGCACTACCAGTAAGGTTGATAAAGGCATATTGGAACGAGTTACTAATCGACCAATTTTCACTGAAGCGATGCTCTAAGTTGTAAGACAATCGACCAAATTCTTGGTTATAGCCATCATTAAGTTCTCCTAGATAACGACTGCGAGGGATTTTACCATTAGGGTTAGGCAGTACTGTTGCACCTGGAGGCTGAGTAGTATCAGAAGTTGACTGTTTTAAGTTAAGATACTCGCTATCAAAAGTTAGCTTTGTATTTTCTCCAATGCGCCAACTAATGACTGGTGCAATAAAGTAACGTTCTTCATTATAAAAGTCGGTAAAGTCCTCAGAGGTTCTATAAGAACCATTCAAGCGATACAAAAGACTAGCATCTTTTGTCAATGAACCAGAGAAATCAAATGCAGGTTGATAAAATTGATAACTACCAGCAGTAAAATCAATAGCGTAGTAAGGTTGACTCAAGGGTTGTTTGGTTACTACATTAATGATGCCTCCTGGAGTAACCTGACCATAAAGCACAGAAGCTGGGCCTCTAAGAACTTCTATTCGTTCTGTGTTAGTAGTAGAAATTTTTAAATTACCAAATGTTCCAAGTCTGTCTAGCAGTCCATTTCTATAGGTATTTCTGGTATTAAAACCTCGAATTGTAAAGTTATCTACAATTCTAGACGAAGGTCCATACTGTAATACGCCAACATTTTGTAGTACATCACTTAAGTTCTGCGCCCCTTGGTCTTCGATAACCTGTCGAGGGATCACCTGAATTGACTGGGGAATATCGCGCAGTGGCGTGTCTGTTTTTGTGCCAATACTTGTATTGGGAACTCGATACGTGTCTGGCGGTGCAGTCACCTCCAGTTCAATTGGTGGTTGCTTTTCCTCAGTAGGGGGTTTTTGCTCAGGTGTTATTGGTTGCTGTACAGTCGATGCAGCAGGAGTTACTCCAAATACCAACCCTTCAGTCTGACTATCGAATAACTTTATAACAGGTGTACTTGTTTCCCCTACTACTGTCACCCGCAAAGTACTTGCATCTACATTTGTAACTGTAACTAATGCAATTCCAGAGAAAGGCTTCTCTTGCCGAAAATCACCACCTACAAGCTGTAATTGAGCATTGGGGATATCTGCAATATATGAATTCCCTTCTTTTTTCGGTGAAACTTGTAATTTAACAGAATTAGCTGTAATTAAAATTAACTCTATTCCTTTGTCGGTGGTATTCACCTTCACATTTGTCACTGACACCACATTTGATGTGACTTGACGAGGCAGCGCGTTGCGGAGCCAGCCGCGTGGGCGGGTTTCCCGACTTGAGCGGACTGGCGTGGGGTTCCCCCCGTTGTAGCGACTGCCGTTTAATTGGGGTACAAAGTTCTGATTTCTGGATGTCCTTAACAAATATGTTGCACTCGTTTTCTGAGCCTGAATTTCACTGGCAGAGTAAATTTTACTCTTGACTTCACCTAAATTTGCATTAGATTTTTCAGATAATGGTTGTTGAGCATTAGCTGAATCAACTACAGTGATGGAGAAAACTGCTATTAACAAGGTACTAGCAACAAATAAAATATTCAAACGCATTTTTTATACACTCCCAACTAGCACACCACATAATAAAGGCAAAAGTCAAAAGAAAGAATGCTTATCTGACAGGCTTTTTAATGATTTAAGATAGTAACTTGATTCTTCTGTAGGTACTATTTAAAACAATTTCATAGTATAAATCCGTAGAAATTACAAGTTAATTACCAACCTAATTGGTAAAAAATGTGTTTATACCAACTTCAGTTATTGCTAAAGAATACAATACCAACGGCGATCGCATTTTCTTTGAGCCGGACTTTTTTTTATTCGAGACGGACTTTTTTTGTCTGATATGACTTGGGATTTACTCCAAACTTTTTATAAAAGGCATAGCTAAATGAAGGTAAACTAGCGTAACCTACTGTTCTAGCTACTTCTGTGACATTCATATTTTTTTCAATCAGTAGCTTTTGGGCTAGTTCCATGCGATGGTTATGTAGGTAGCCAAAGACTGTAGTACCAAAAATTTGCTTAAACCCTTGTTTAAGTTTGCGATCGTTTAATCCCACCTGTCGTGCTAGCTGCATCAGAGAAGGTGGATTATGTATATGTTGTAATAAAATCTCTTTAGCATAACAAATACGCTCAATCTCAGAAGGTTTAAGCGCAGTCGTTATTAAATTACCTTGATTAATTTGTAACTCTTGCTCAACCATTAATGCTGTTAGTTCCCATACCTTGCTTTCAAAATATATTCGCTTAGTTATACCTTGGTATGGACATTGAAGAATTTGCTGCACCGCTAAAAGCATTGCTGGAGTTTGGATACCATAACGCTCATAAGTAGGTTGAGTTTAATGTCTAAATAAATGTTTTAACGCCGACGGAATTTCTCCAGAGCTATCTGATACAAATGAGTAAAAAACTTCTGGTTCTATATGAACACCGACTTCTACTAACCCAAAGAAGTCGTTATAGAAATTAGTTGACTTAAGAGCCATACCACTACCGCTCAAAAAGTATTGTCCTGGTCTACTGCCAATGTTTTGAGCTTGAGAACCTGCCAAAGGGAAAAATTGAAATTCTATCATGTGTCCTCTAACAGGAGATTCTACAACTACTGATTTTTGTGATTGATAGTTGTAGATACTTAAAAGTACATCATCTCGTAGATGAATTTCTCGGTGAAATCCCTCACCATATATAATTTGTAGTTTGCGTGTTATGTCAAAATTATCAGAATCGCCATTTTGCCAAATTGGCTCTTCTTCATTAAATAGTTTCCAATAATCTGATAATGATAGGATTAATGTCATCACTTATCTAACGAGATTTTAAATAAAAAATACAAACATACTACAAATTGTAACTTTAATGATTATCTAAATATAAATAATTGTCTAAAAAAATTTTCGCCATCAAATACTAAATGGCCTTTTTAAGGCTAGTGTATCATCAATTGCTGTTAAAGTTATCACGTACTTTTAGCGATAAATGTAATCAATTGAACAGTTTAATAAATTTAACCAACTATATTGGTATATTTATTTGTATACCTTATCCCTTAAAGCTATAAACCTTTACAGACGGTGAATTGCCAAATCAAAAGAGCGCGATCGCATTCTAATACATATTAGAGCTAAATAATTTTTTCGATGGCCTACAATTAGTGCAAGAGTGCGATCGCTTTCTATTTAGGAACAGACGAAGATAGGTACGGTTGCCAATAAGTAACCAATAAAAACAATCGGTCATCTGGTGCGTGGGGTGCAACTGGAGTACCCATATGCCAAGAGTTTTCAGAAAATACAATTGCAACAGAGGTATTCAGTATCGGAGGAACTTCGCAGATAACTGACTCAGGATTCTCTGATGCTAAAACCTGAAAACAGCCACCCCAATCAGATTGCCACTCTTGATTAAAGAAGTATAACTGAGTGACTGTAGTACCAGAACGAAAATCAGTATGAGGAGTACGACCAAAATGCTTTGGACGAAGACGACGGAAACTAACTCTGGTAATGTGGTCTTTTAAATTTAGTCTTAATAAGTCTCCGATAGCTTCTCGATGAGCAGGAGAAAGCAAATTAGTAATGAACTTTTGCCACGACTCATTTAAATTCTCATATGAAGAACTAATTTTACCTGACTCGACTGATTTCCATAAGTCTTTTCTGAACTTCTGTATTCTTGCAATATCTTTGAGTGTACAATATGCTGGCTTTCTATCAAAAAAGCCATTACCTTCCCAATGAAATTCCTGAAACTGGTCTATTGATGGATAAGTTCTAGCTAACTGTAAACTGTCTTCTTTTGTGAGTGCATTTTGAATAAAAGCCCAGCGATATGGAAACTCATATACTGTAGCGTTGCGAATAGTATCTAAATTTAGCATGATACATTTATTTTAAATAACAATACTCAAATTTATTAAGTAATTTACTGCTATTTTACCAAGTATTGAAATAAATCATCAATGACTAGGTTTGCTGAGAAATAGCTACCATAAAGCCAATGTTTTCCGACCACAAACACTTTACCTTCTTGGACAACCTTTAACTTCGACCACAGAGGTTGTGTCATTAGTTGCTGTATCCCTTTTTGAGAATCAGCAGAATTTGGAAAGCCATTAGCAACCACAAATAAAACATCTCCATCAGCTTCTGTAAGCAATTCATTAGAGATAGCCTGTCTGACAGGATTACCCCACATTCGTAAGCTAGCCTTGCTATCAAAGTCTTGTGAAGAGGGACGTGACAAACCTGCATCTTCTAAAATCACTCCAGAGAATACACCTTTTGTTAACAAGCTTACTGTCTCAGGTATAAGAAGCACCATAGAAACTTTTGTTGTTTTGAGCCTGTCACCCATCTTTGTTCTAAACTCAGTTAAACGTCTGTGATATTTCGCTACAATTTGTTTAGCTAAATCAGTTTTTCCTAACACATTTGCTACTTGCACAAATGGTCTTTGCCATTCACCAAGTTCTTCTAAGCTAATCATAACAGTAGGTGCAATTTGCGACCACTGTTTATAAGTGTCCCGAAACCAACGCACACTACCTAATATTAAATCTGGTTTTAAAGCTAAAACTTTCTCTAAACTGGGTGTCCAACCAATGTCTGTGAAGTTATATTGTTTTGCTTGTGTACCTAACAACTCTATATCTACTTTCGGAGCGCCGACAAGCTTAAACCCGAAGATGATAGCTACTTCTCTAGCGTATACATCCAATGCAACTATTCGTTGTGGATGCAAAGGAATTACTGTTTCACCAATTACGTGTTTGACAACCTTATAAGAGGTGAAATTTCTACTACTATGAAAATGCAAGTTTTGGCTTTTTTGGTAGCTACAAGCACACAATAGTAGAAAGCAGCATAGACTAACTAAGAACATTTTTAAGATATTACTTATATTGAGTTTAAAAGTACTAAATAGTACATTAAAGTGTTTCAAAACTGCCACCTTAACATCAACATTGCTGTAAATGATTGTTCTGCATAAACTAGTAAAAGACCTCTAGCCTTTTCAAAATATTTAAAAAAAGTGAATAAGCAGTCCGTTTTATTGGTCTTGAGAGGCATAGAAGTAAGCAGACTCTATAACTAAAGTAAAATTACTTCTATTTCACACCATTGAAGATTGAACTTTACTGAGTTTCGATTAAAATCACTCCAGAAAAAATACCTTAGAGCGATCGCCTACAATCAGTGCTGTGTGAAATGCTAAGGGTGACTGGCGACAAGTGCAGAAACTAATACTGATATGTGGTTCTCGCTAGGTCAAGTGTGGCGATCATTGGGACTATTGGCTTTTAGTCAAGTTTGTAAAATAGTAACTTTTGCTGTTTAAAGATATCATAAAGTACTGCTTCTGCGGATTGCTGAAAAAATATTAGTACGAAAGTTAATCGCGTTCGATTTACTTCTGGTATAACTGGAGTTACTGTATGCCACGAATTTTCACTTGGCAGTATAATGATTGACGAACATGGATTTTTTTGCATGGAAGCAAAGCGAATAATGTTCAAATCAAGCATAATTAACAACCTTTCTATTTAAGATAATTAAGTGATGTATTTATGCTACAAGCCATAGACGCTTATACTTCTTAAACTACTAACTATTTATTGTTTTTTTGAGCAAGATACTCCTGTTGCTTGATAAATGCAACCTTTAGAGTAAGTCGGGACTGAGTAGCTTTTTTTGATACTGGGGTCACAGTATGCTAGGAGTTATCTGAGCGCACCAAAATGACTGAAGTATTGATTAGTGGAGGAATTTCCTGAAAAACAGAGTCAGCATTGTCGTCTTTTAGAATACGTAAACAACCACCCCAGTTAAAATCCCATTCTTGATTGAAATAAAACATTTGTACTATGCGGATAATGAGGGAATCAGGATGGGGAGGAAAGGAGTTTTCTATGTCATAACGAAAGAAGTATATATACATTAAATCGTCCATTAAGTTAAAACCTGTTAATTCACCAACAGCGGCTCGATAAGCAGCGGTGTGCAGGTCATCAACTAGTTGCTGCCAGAGGTTATTCAACTTGGGATAATCAGTAATTCGTGGCTTAGTAATATCCTGAATCTCATCAAATACCATTTGCATCGGAAACCCTTTGCCATCTTGATAAAAACCTTCTTGAGGATAGTTATTGGATAGCTCTAAACTCTGTTTTTCTGGAAACAGATTTTGCAAAAATGCCCAACGATAGGGTACTTCTTGCATTATTCCCGTGCGAATGGCATTTAAATCCAGCATGATAGACTCTTTTTACAAAGAACAATTTCAAATTCTATTACTCGTTGAGCAAATACTTAAATAGATCGTCAAGCACGCGATTAGCTGCAATTGAACCACAGCATATCCAGTAATCTCTAACCAAATAAACTTTGCCCTGCTGGACAACTTTTAACTTTGACCACAATGGTTCAGAACGAAGTTTCTGAAGTACCTTTTGAGAAGTTGTGTTGGCAGTAGATGTTGGGCTAACAAACAGAACATCTCCATCAACGTCTTCTAGAAGTTCCCGTGATAGATTATAAGCAATATTCCCTCCTTTGCCAGGGGTTGCCTCTTTATCTGACATTTGTGAAGTTGGGCGAGCCACACCAGCCTCCTTTAAGATAAGTCCAGAAAATGACTTTTTGGTGAATACAACCATTATTTCAGGTCTAGGGCTTAAAAACGACACAACAGTTTTTTGGAGTCGGTTGCCCATCTTGGCTTTGAATTGGGTTAAACGTGCATAATATTTTGCCAGAACCATCTCGGCTAACTCGGTTTTACTTAAAGCATTAGCTGTTTGTATAAATGTGTCTTTCCATTCCTCAAAACTGTATTTATATAAAACAGTAGGTGCTATGTGCGATAACAATTCATAGGTTTCTTTGTTATCAATAGTGCTACCTAAGATCAAGTCAGGTTTAAGAGCAGTAATTCTTTCTATATTAGTGGGTCTCCATCCAATATCTTTTATGTTCAAACATTGGTCATCGCATGGTTGAAGTTCTAATAAGTTCTTTTGAGGAGCGCCTAACAACTTCACTCCTAAAGCTAAAGCATCTTCAGCTAAAAATGGATCTAATGCAACTATCTTTTGTGCGCTAACAGGAACAAGAGTTTCACCCATTGCGTGTTTCACCAGCCGAAAAGTGGCTGATATTGGTTTCTCTAAAGAACTTCGGTGAGGAGTTGCTGATTCACGAAAAGGGTAGGTACAAGAAGAAACTAACAGCAGAGTTACTAGACTGATGAAAGACAGTCGAAAAACACGGTACATTTTTATCCGCAGTGAGATTTTATCATTCCTCATCAAAACTCCCACCCTGCTGTTAACACTACTGTAAAGGGATCGCTAGGATATACCTGTGTAGCACTTCGAGGAGTAAAATACCTAACATCAGATAAATTTTTCAGATTAAGTGCAAGGCGAAGGTTATTTCTGCGATAGTAAAGTGCAGCGTCTAGTTGTAAATAGCTTGGCACACTGAACGAGTTATTGAGGTCGCCCTGCCGAGCGCCAACATAGAATATACCAAAACCGCCTCCTAGACCTCGCAAGCTCCCATTAAGAATAATGTAAGTAGTCCATAAACTAGCACTATTTTCAGGGACATTCACTAAAAAATTTCCTACTTTATACCTGTTGTCACTGGTAATTTGTGCATAGGTATAGTTGTAGGACGCAATCACATTCCAACCTGGCAGAATTTCACCAATCACATTTAATTCAACACCCCGACTTTCTTGCTCCCCGGTTTGAATATTAAATGATGGATGAACAAGGTCTTGTGTGAGAACATTGGATAAGGTGAGTTGATACAAAGCGAGTGTTGCGGATAATTTATTATTGAGTAAATCTGTTTTGACCCCAACTTCATATTGAGTGCCACGACTAGGTTCAAAGAGACTGCCATCAAAGGTAGCACCAACATTCTGTGTAAATGATTGGCTGTAGCTGGCATAGAGGGAAACAGGTTCGATAGGTTGGTAAATAATACCTACACGAGGACTAAAGACAGAATCGCTTTGACTGGTGGTTTGGGAAGTTATAAAATTTGTAACTTCATTTTCTGCAAAGTCTAAGCGTCCACCTAAAACTAATTTTAGGTTGTTGAATAACTTTACTTGGTCTTGAACATAAAGCCCTAGTGCATCATTTCTTGTTTTGGTGTTACTTCTGGATGTAACAGAGCCTAAAGGTTGACCATATATAGGATTAAATAAGTCGAGTGAACCTGCTTGTCTAACGATATTTTCTGAAGCAAAAAAATCTCTGAGTAAGTCAAAACCGACTAACAGTTCATGCTCAACATTGCCTGTTTTAAACTTACCAACGACGTTAGTGTCCATCACATAAGTATTTTCCAAAGCTGGTCCATTAAAACTGGTTTTTATCCGATTTAAAGTCCGACCATCTGATAGTAGACCTGTGGGAAAGAAGATATCTTGATTATTGCGTACAAACCTGACATCAAAAGCATTTCGCAACGCCCAATTATCATTAAACTTATGCTCTAGGCTATAACTAAGCAAAGTTGAATAAAGAAAGTTTGAATCTGTTGGCTCTGAAACATTAAGATTTAAGGGAATCTTGCCATTAGGATTCGGTAGTACAGTTCCCACTGCTGGCAGACCATTATTAACACTGTCTTGTTCCTGGTCTAAAAACTCTCCTTCAAGCTTAAAGGTTGTATTCTTATCCAGACGAAAAGCGAATACTGGTGCAATTAGCAAGTTCCGACTACTGAGAAAGTCAATAAAACTTCCCGAATTATTGTAAGAAAAGTTTAAGCGATATAAAGCAGTTTTATTAGAGTTTAATGGGCCAGAAATATCAAGGGCGGGTTGATAAAAGTCATAGTTCCCAACGCTCATGTTGGTAGTAAAATAAAAATCAGAAAGTGGCTGTTTTGTAATATAGTTAACAGTGCCTCCTGGAGACTGTTGACCATAGAGTACCGAACCCGGTCCCTTAAGAACCTCCATCCGTTCTACATTCGTTAACTGAGTGCGACCAGAATCAATGCGAGACGGATCTCTTAGACCATTGCGAAGAATAACTCTAGATTGTTGAAAACCTCGAATTGTAAAGATATCAGCATTAGTACTGCCTGGAACGAGCGCCCCTACTACACCTGCATTTCTAAGCGCATCGGTAAAATTTTGTGCTTTTTGATCGTCTAAGACCTGCCGAGGAATTACCTGTATCGATTGGGGAATGTCTCTCAGTGGTGTGTCTGTTTTTGTTCCTACATTGGTATCAGGAGCCCGATATGTATCTAGTGGAGCTGTCACCTCCAATTCAATTGGTGGTTGGTTTTGTTCTGTTTGGGGTTGTTGCTGTGGCGTAGTTGTTGGTTGTTGTGCAGTCGATGCAGCAGCACTCACCCTAAATACCAACCCTTCTTGTGTACTATCAAACAAATTGACTACAGGCGCACCAGTTTCACCCGCAACCGTCACCCGTAAAGTATTTGCATCTTGACTTGCAACCGTCACAGAGGCAATTCCTACTGCTGGCTTTAATTGTTGAAAACTCTCGCCACTGGCAAGCTGCAACTGAGCATTAAAGATGTCTGCAATGTAGGAATTACCCTCTATTTTGCCTTTAACTTGTAATTTCTGTGAATTCTGTGTGACTAAAATTAACTCTATTCCTTTATCTGTGACGTTTACCTTTACATCTGTAACTGACACCACATCTGATGTCGCTTGACTTAGTTGGGTAACTTTGTTCTGCTTTTTAGGTATTCTCAACAAATATGTTGCACTAGTTTTAGCAGACTGCACCTCACTGGCAGAGCGAACTTCAGCCGATGGTTGTTCGCCATAGGCAGAATTAGCTACAGTTATACAAAGGATTGGTATTAAAGTGCTAATAACAACATAGAAGAATTTCACAAGCATTTTTATCCGCTCCAGACCAGTACACTACACAAGAAGAAAGTTGGTAAAGTAAGCCATTTATACCAACCACAACTATTCACTAAAGAATACAATTGTTGGTGCGATCGCGTCCTCTTCGAGCCAGACTTTTTCTCTTCGAGCCAGACTTTTTTATCCGTGACAGGACTTAGGACTGACGCCAAACTTCTTGCGAAAGGCATTGTAAAATGAGGTTGGGCTAGCGTAGCCGACTTGATGTGCTACTTGTGTAACATTCATTTGGCCTTGGATGAGCAAGTTGTGTGCTAGTTCCAGACGATAATTGTGGAGATAGCCAAATACTGTAGTTCCAAAGACAGCACGGAAGCCTTCATTAAGTTTGCGATCGTTTAATCCGACTTGCTGTGCTAGCTGTATCAGAGAGGGTGGATTATCTAGATGTTTTAACAAAATTTCTTTAGCAGAATAAATACGCTCAACTTCTGATGGTTTTAGTTTTTTAATCTCAAGGCAACCTTGATTAATTTGTATTTCTTGGTCAACCATCAATGCTGCTAATTCCCAAACCTTACCTTCAAGATATAATCGCTTAGTCATATCTTGGTAAGGACATTGAAGAATTTGCTGCAACACTCCTAGCATTGCTGGAGTTATAGTTCCATAGCGCTCATAAGTCGGTTGATCGAAAGGTCTAATTAAATGTTGTAAATTTTTAGGCAATTCTCCAGAGGGATCTGCCGCAAATGAGCGAAAGGTTTGGTAATTTATATAAATTGCTACTGTTATGATCGAGAATGACTCTTGCAAGAAATCTGCACTTTCAAGAGCCATACCACTCCCGCTCAAGAAGTATTCTCCACTCCTGAAGTGAATATCTTGTGATTTTGAGGCTACCGGAACAAAAAATTGAAATTCTATTGGATGTTTTCGATAAGGACATTCTACAAGCACTGATTTATTGTCTTGACAATTGTAAATATCTAGGTTTACGCAATCTCGTAATTGAATTTGTCGGTGATATCCTTCTCCAAAAGCATACTTTCGTGTAATGTCAAACTTATCAAAGCAGTTATCCTGCTGAACTGGCTCTGCTTGATTTAATAGTTTCCAGCAATCTGCTAGTGAAAGAATGAGTGTCACGTCGCTTCGCTCCAAATTCAAAATTCAAAATGAATACAGCATAAGCGTTTCATTGATTTAGAATGGTGAACCAGCGCTCTTGGTAGGGTTTCCAACGCCAATCGCTCATGGGGAGCCAGTGCGTTGGGCGGCTGTGCCGACTTAAAGCAACTAGCGTGGAAACCCCCAAAACCCTGACGCTCAATGACTCACTAACGCTACGCTAACGGGTTCAACAGTTACTCCACTTGGAGAAACCCTAAGACTATACTGCTTCACCGCGCTGGCTCCTTCGCAGGCGACTGGTGAACCCGAAGGGGTGGTTTATTTACGCTTACACCGTGTTGTACAAGTTATTAATTATTTGATATAACCTTATACTTATCACTATTTGTATAAGATAAATAGTATCATTTATCACATTTTACCAATTTTTTTGGTAAATAATTATGACAAACAAGTGCTCGCTCCTTCTAAGACTACTTATAATTTTCTTTTGAAACATCAATTAACGGCGAGTTTTATAAATAAATGATTCGAGCTTTTTAGGAATAATGTAAGTGAATTTGCACTTGCTTAAGCATCCTATTTAGGCAAAATTTGTTCTCCTGAAAACTCGTGCATTATTAATAAAACTTATAGAAAAAATAATTGATAAGTATAGGAAAAGCGATCGCCTAAATATCACTCATAAAAAATGTCAGAATAATAATAAGTTTAGAACTACCAAAAGTCATATTAAATTAAGTTCACTTTTTAAACTAATTGGAGTGGTTCGGCGACTATCCAAATTACATCGGCAGATGTAAATTTAACTACCGGGGCATTGAAGATTATTGATAGTAAGAATGAAACCGAAACTTGTAGTATTGTCATATATATAACAAAGTTCGATTAAGTACTTAACCATTGCTGCATGATTTGTTGTGCCAGTTCGTAGTCACGCCCAACTAGGTAGGAAAAATGATAGTAGGAGGCAACATAGAAGTCACACCCACAAGGGGTACAAATTTACACCAAATTCCGGAGGTGTTATTATTGAGCATCCTGTTTTGTCAAACCAGGAGTTCGTAAAAGCAAAAAGAGATTTTTAACTGGGTGTTGGACTATCTGATCTGTTAGATGACTGCTACGAACCTGTTCCAAGCTGCTACGAGTTAGAGGGAAATTTCTATGCCTGCCCGTACTGTCATGCGCTAGCTGGTGTAAATCCGCAAGGGCAAGTAATTGCCAACTCTAGCTGTAACCGTTGTCCACCTGGCCGCAGGCTCAAGCGCAAAGTAAAACTACCAAGTGACTGCTTAAAACTCAAGTGTGGCATCGAACGCTTTTGGCTTTACCCTGGACGTGCGGAAATTCAACTCTTTCAGAAGTTAGTAGATTTGGGGCTGGAGGTTAAACTTTATCCAGAGTGCGATCGCTGCCGCAGTTCTCGGATCTTCTGACCGCATCGAATATCACGAGTACGAGACACCAAAGGACTTTGACGCTGTACGTAACCAGCAGGACGACGTATACTTCCTTACAGGATCGGAGATTGACGAGCAGAAGTTAGCTGGTAAGCTAGTGCCTGGGCCTACTGTTTTTATAGAATCTAATGCGGTGATGGTGGCATCTACCTCAGCTGCACATCACGTCAATGACCTCGCTGGGGATAGCATCTGCTTTATGAGATGTAAACTCTTACCCATATCACAATAAATGAGATGAAACGAGCCAGAAAATTCTGACGCAGGGCAACAGGATGCTACTGGCTCACTTTGGATTTTGAGATTTGAACTGGCTAAGAAGCCTACCTCTTCGATGACCAATTTCTGGTCTAGTTAAAATTCCTTGGGTAGGACTTAAAAATAATGCTAAGAAAAATAGCACAGAAACAACTAAAACGATCGCCGCACCTGATGGCACATTTAAATAGTAACTAATATACATCCCAGTTACACTGCTAATCACACCAATAACAGCACCTAAATGCATCATTTGATATAACTCTTTTACTAATAAATAAGCTGTAATTCCTGGACCAATCAGTAGCGAAACAACTAATACTACACCCACAGTTTGCATACTGGCAACAATCGTCAAAGTAATAGCACCATTTAAGGCAAAATGAATCAAATTAATCGGTAAACCACTCGCTTGAGCGCCAAGCGGATCGAAAGTGTAAAATAATAATTCTTTGTAAAAAAGTTTTACTAAAATCAAGACAAAAACTGTGATAATTATAGTCCGCTTCACATCATCTGTAGTTACGCTCAAAATATCGCCAAATAAAAATTCATGCAGGTCTAATTTGCTTTTCAGTAGCGTAATCAGCATGATACCCAAAGCTAAAAAACCAGAAAAAACTAACGCCATTGCTACGTCAACTTTAATACGGGATTGAGATTGAATCCAAGAAATAACAAAGGTGCTGAGAGTTCCACAGATAAATGCACCTAAGAAAATATCGACACCTAAGAAAAAGGCTATAGCTAGTCCTGGTAAAACTGCATGAGCAATTACATCTCCTAGTATTCCCATGCGTTGAACAATAAGATAATTACCCACAACGGCGCAGAGAATGCCTAATAGAATCGCTGTCGCAAGTGCCTCACGCATGAATTCAAAACTTAGGGGTTCTAAAATCAAGTTTAACATCAGCAAAAATCTCCCTAATTTACTAAGAATTTGATATTTTTTACGGCTTCTATATTTTCAAGTTCTGAGAAATTAGAAAAAATCTACTCATGAACTTTTGCATTTATCTTGACAAAATTGATAGATAATGCCCATCAAAGTTTTACAAATGCAGAATATTACTTTTGTTTGCGAACGCACCAATAACTATACAATAATGATTATCATTATTTCTGGAAATTAGGTCAAACTTGACTCTTCGGCTACTTCTCTTTCAGAGACGCTAGCGCGTAGCTTGCTTTCCCGTAGGGGTACGACTACGCTCAGTACAAACTCGCTCAGGGTCAACAGTGAGCGTTCGCAGAGCGTCTCGGAGAGAAGCCGAACTGTTAACTCTTAAATTCAACAAGGTAAACTAAATGTCATTAAATATAAGTGTGCATCTGATTGAACAAGCCAAAGCGGGTGAGGTTGACGAAAAAGAGTTTGTCGCAACCATCAGACAATCCTTACCTTACGCTTGGGATGTTGTAGAAGGTCTTGCAGAACGTCTAATTAGAGGTGAAGAATGGGCAAATCATGCAGTTCCACCCCCTAGCGAACAAGCACGCGCTCAATTATTGCGAATGATGGGTGGAGATGCGATTCGTGGTGCAGTCGAATCTCACTTTGGCATCAAGTTGGCATTTCAAAATTGTCATAATGTTGCTGTCTTTCACCCAGATAAATTAGATTCATCTGTATATCTAGATTTCATTTCAATTCGTAGTCAAATCCTCAATCAAACACCTGAATTAGTAGACTGTTAAAGTTCAGGGTCTAGCGCATCAAAATTCATAAATTAGTTTTAATGCTCTCTGCTGTAAGAAACATATCTATTTAATAACAATACATTATCTCCATAGGCGCGTTGAATATTATCTGCTGTCATTACTTCTCTTAACGAACCATTAGCAATTATTTGTTTATTTAATAACAGTAATTGGTCGCACTTTGTCAAAGTTGTTCCCAAATCGTGAGTGACTACTAATAAAATCTTCCCTTGAGATTTTAGTTCTTCAAAGACATCAAAAATGATGGCTTCTGTCTTTTTATCAACTCCTACAAATGGCTCATCAAAAAATAATAGTTCAGCTTGTTGTGCTAAAGCTCGTGCTAAAAATACTCGCTGCTGTTGTCCCCCTGATAACTCTCCAATTTGACGCGATCGCAACTCTAACATCCCCACCCGCAACAGAGAATCTTTAACTATTTCTTGAGATGGACGTGAAGGTGTACGAAACCAGCCTGTATGCACAGTCCGCGCCATCATCACCACATTCCAAACTGTTATCGGGTAATCCCAGTCAATTTGTGATCGCTGTGGTACATACGCAACAGAACTTAATTGTTGTTTCAAAGCGCGAGATCGAAACTGTACAACCCCACTTGTGGTTGGTACTAAGCCCAAAATCGCCTTTACCATCGTGCTTTTACCAGCACCGTTTGGGCCGATTACACCCAGAATTTGTCCTGGTAAGGAGCAAAAACTCACATTCTCAACCGCCATGACTCCCCGGTAATTTACAGCTAAATCTTTAACCTCTAACATATATAATTTTCACCATTTATATGATAATGAGAATCACTATAACTGAAGTCATCAGATTTATGATATCTCACAATCTGCAATTCAAAGCCTTAACTGCTCTTGCTTTAACATGCGGAGTACTTGGATGTAGTCCAACATCAGAAACCAGCCAACCGACTCCCGCACCTGCAAATAATGTGGCGGCTCCCCAAACAGGTACTTCACCTGCATCTGAAGCTAGTGGGAAAGGCCCGTTAGTAGTCGCCACTAGCACTGTTACTTGTGGCTTAACCAAAGAAATTGCAGGCGATACCATTGACCTCAAATGCTTAATCGATCCCGGATCAGATCCGCACGTCTACCAACCCAAGCCAGATGATAGTAAAGCAATTGAGCAGGCTAAGTTAATTCTCTACGGTGGCTACAATTTTGAACCTGGTCTAATCAAGCTAATCAAAGCAACCTCAAATCCTGCCCCCAAGGTGGCTGTTGATGAAGTTGCAGTCCCCAAACCTCAGCAGTTTGATGAAGATGGTAAAACTGTTACCGATCCCCATGTATGGCACAATGCCCAAAATGGGATAGCTATAGCACAGGTGATTTCTCAACAGTTGGCAAAGGTAGCTCCAAATAATGCTGCAACCTACACTAGCAACACCCAAAAACTAACAAACGAAATTAGTCAGATAGACACCTGGATTAAATCAGAAATAGCCACGATTCCACCTAAGCAACGCAAATTAGTTACAACTCATGATGCTTTTGGTTACTATTCCAAAGCTTATGGAATTCCTCTTGATGAGGCGCTAGGGGGCATTAGTACGGAAGAAGCACCGACACCTGCGCGGGTAGGTACATTAGCGAAGGATATTGAAAAAGAGGGTGTACCGACGATTTTTGCAGAGACAACGATAAACCCGAAACTCATACAGGCGGTAGCAAAAGAGGCAAAAGTAAAGGTTTCAGACCGAGAATTGTTTGCTGATGGTTTGGGCGAAAAAGGAACAGAGGGCGAAACTTACCAAGGAATGCTGATTGCCAACACACGCACGATTGTCGAAGGTTTAGGAGGCAAGTATACGCAGTTTGGGCCTAAATAATTGTAGTTTTAGTTTGAAATTTAGCATAACACCTACCCAAGAGCCAACAAAACAGGGTTAGACTTCTGAAAATGAGTCACAAGAAAATCAGCTTTTGAAAAACTCAAGTTATGCGATAGCCGAAGGCTTAAGCTTCGCTTATCACCTCCGGCGGGCGGTTACGCCATCGCTAACCTACTAACCCAAGTTGCTAGTTACTCTTACGAGCGATCGCATTGCTCCGATTAAGCAATAAAATGCCCTCCAAGAAGAAAATTAGGAGGGCTTATGCTAAACGAAATAATTGCCTTTATAACCCGCAACTTGGGTTACTAAGGATTGTTGGTTTTTCTCTGGAGAGAGTAATGAATATACAAATCCTGCCTCAGCAATCAATATAGTCACATTTTTGTCATAGATTTGTCATGTCTTTGTCAAACCAGTGTGCAACTGTTAGCTTAATATCAAAGCTATCGCTTTGTGACATCCCCCAACTTTTAGAAATCCAAGCTCAACAGCAAATATCTGATTACAGCAACATTATCTGTAATCAAAAATCATCAAATGCCGAATCTTCATCAATGATTTTCTGCTCATTAACCACTGATGAAGACCAAAATAAAGTTCTCAAAATTTGTTGATGTTTTGAGTAATTTAAAATCCCAAAGGACTAGTCGGGGCAGAGCCGTTTTGCAGGAGCATTTGACGTGCCAAGTTCATACAATTGACACACGTACAGCCAAACTTTGTCTGAGCATACTGTTTAACCATACTGTCTAAAATTTGAGATTGTTGAGGAAAATCTGATTGTGAGTTAGTGCGAGTTGTATTTACTGTTGGAACAGGTACAACTCCTGGTATTTTGTTTGGCATCAAGGCCTGAGCAGAGTGAGAAGCTAGGAGTGCTGTAGCTAAAGAACCCGAGCAACCAAGCAGTGTTAAAAGATTCTTGTTCATAATTACGTATTTCTTGTTTTTTACAGCTATTACTCAAGAGTAAACTATTGAGTAATAACATGGTTTATACTAATGCTAAACTTTCATTTGATAAACTACAAGCTGATTTTTATGATGAATAAAACAACATTGACACTGCTTAGTACCTCTTGCATGGTGTCTTTGTTAGTCTTGATGAGTCATACTGCTGTTGCAGAAACTAGACCAACTATAACTCTGAGCAATAGTACGCCACAAAACCAACAAATTGGCACTGTTGCTTCACCAATAAATACTTCTGCTACACAAACCATTGGTACAGCTGGCGTGCAAGTAAATCCACGAGTTTTTTCTCTAGATCCCAATAGTGATACTGTTGGAAATGTAGCAATCGCTAAGTTTGGTTGTGACTGCTCTAGTTGTCGTGCATTAGCGCTGAGGATGCTACAAACTGGTCAGTTGACTCTTTGCTCGTAATTCTCACAGATGCAAATATTATCTGTAGTATTTTTTGTGTAATTTATTTGACGTAATATAGCCATTGTCTAAATGCATCTAAATTACTCTTGGCTACTATACAGATAATAAATAGACTGCGACGCTAAAAAGTGGTGTAAGAGAACTCCACAGAATGATTGATCCTATGATTCAGAGAAAGATAATTTCAGTGTGCAGCCTACCTTATGTCTCCAAAATCTATCATTCAACTCACCGAGAACCTAAAATCTCTTTACATGAAAACAGCGAAAAAACTCAAGGAAAGCGACCGACGACGATTGAATGATTCAGGTTATACATTAAAACGAGTTCTTAAAACCAAGTCTATCAAGAAGATTCCAGAAACAGAAGCCATTTTTGAACAAGTCGAACAAATTAATACTGAAGCTGATAAATAATGACCCTCATACTCTCCGAATCTCCATTGATGCGAAGGTGGCACTCAAGATTGGAGAATTTGACCGACGAGCCCTATCAAAACTCCCAACTTACTGTTCCCTCCACAATAAATGGGTCTTCAGGATAAACAAGGTTGATATTTCGAGCAGTGAAGTACCGAACATCGGATAGATTCTTGAAGTTAAGTGCAAAGCGAAGGCGATCTAATCGATAGTAGACAGCAGCATCAAGACGTAAATAACTCGGTAGACTGAATGAGTTGTTCAGATCCCCCTGCCGTTCGCCGACATAAAATAAACCTAATCCAAACCCTAACCCTTGCAAATTTCCTTTACCAAAAGTGTAAGTCGTCCATAAACTCGCGCTATTCTCAGGAACATTCACTAGTTGATTGCCAATAATTGCTAGGTTGCTATCCTTTGTCACCTGTCCATCCGTATAAGCATAGGAAGCAATCACATTCCAGCCTGGCAATATCTCGCCTGTAACGTTGAGTTCAACACCTCGACTGCGTTGTTCCCCTGTTGCAATAGAGTAGGTGAGATGATTAGGGTCAGTCGTCAAAATATTAGATAAAGTTAATTGATACAAAGCCAAGGTTGAAGAGAGTTTCCCACTAAAGAAATCAGCTTTAACTCCTACTTCATATTGAGTGCCACGACTGGGTTCAAATAAATCACCCTCAAACGTAGTTCCAGGATTTTGGGAGAAGGATTGACTGTAGCTGGCATAGAGCGAGACGGGTGGGATAGGTTTATAAACAAGACCTACACGAGGACTAAATGCAAAGTCTGATTGACTTTGATTGCCACTTGCCTTTAAAAAATTAGTAACTTTATTATCAACAAAATCTCCGCGTCCGCCCAGAACCAAGTTCAGGTTATTAGTAAGTAAGACTATATCTTGAACATAAAAACCGAGCTGATCGTTTTTAGTTTTTTGATTAATTCTAGAAACAATACCACCAGGAAGTTGACCGTAGACAGGATTAAATAAATCTAGAGGTGCAAGAGTCCGCATCGTCTGATCGAACTGAACAATATCTCTGTACAAGTCAAAGCCAGTAACTAATTCATGCTGAAGGCTGCCAGTTTTAAATTTACCTACCACATGATTGTCTAAAGCATACTCGTCATCGGCAGCAGGTCCTAGATAGTCTTGCCGTGTGCGGTTTATGCTCCGTTGATCGGCTCGTAGAGAGCCAGGATTGGCAGTATCTGTTCTGTATCTTAGAGACCTAATATTAAAAGCATTTACCAAAGACCAATTATCACTAAAACGATGTTCAAAGTTATAGCCTAGTAGCAGGGAACGACGATTGTTTGTGGCACCTTCATCTAATGTGTTGACATTGAGTGGAATCTCTCCGTTTGGATTAGGCAAGACAGTTCCGACAGCAGGTAGCCCCGTTCTATGGGCCTGCTGCTGATCTCGGAACTCGCCTTCAAAAGTCAGCTTCGTATTCTTACCTATTTGCCAACTAACAACGGGTGCAATTAGATAACGTTGATTGTAAAAGAAGTCAATAAAGCTTTCTGTGCTGATGTAGGAAGCATTTAAACGATAAAGCAGCGTTTTGTCAGAATTGAGAGGGCCAGAAATATCTAAAGTTGGTTGATAGAAACTATAACTGCCAAAAGTCATACTAGTGGCGAAGTAAGGCTCACTCAGTGGCTGCTTGGTGACAAAGTTAATCGTGCCACCCGGATTACCTTGACCGTAAAGCACAGAAGCTGGCCCCCTCACAATCTCTAACCTTTCAATGTTGGCGAGTTGAGATTGTCCTGATACTGCTCCTGCTGTATAGTCTTTGATACCATTGCGAAGGATGTTGCTCGTCTGAAAACCTCTAATTGTAAAGACATCACCATTGGTCGGCGAATTAGCGGCTTGGATAACACCGACACTCCTTAAGGCATCAATGGTGTTAACGGCTGCTTGATCCTGCCAACTCTGCCGAGGAACCACCTGAATCGACTGAGGAATGTCCTGTATCCGCCTATTAGTCCGAGTCCCTACGGTCGCATCGGGAACCTGATACCTAGTGTCTGGGGTACCAGTTACTACTAGTTCTATTGGCTCTTGGTTTTGCTCAGGCGTAGTTGTTGGTTGTTGTGCTGTTGGTGGTGTAGCCTCTGGTAAAGAAGCTATTGTATTAACTTCAAACACTAAACCCTCAGTAACACTATCAAACAATTGCACTTGCGGCGGACTCTGGTTACCCACAATCGTCAATCGCAGTGTATTGTTAGCAGTATTTGTAACTGTCAATTCAGTAATTCCTGCTACTGGCTTTGAGCGTCGGAAACTCTCTCCACTGGCAAGCTGTAACTTGGCATTGGGAATATCTACAATGTACGAGTTACCCTCTGTCTTCGGTGAAACTTGCAATCCCTTCGAGTTAAGCGTAACTAAAATTAACTCTATGCCCTTAGTAGTAGTATTCAATTTCACATCTGTAACTGACATTACATCAATTGTGGGTTGACTGAGTTGAGCAATTGAGTTTTGTCTGTTGACCTTAAATATATTTGATTTGCCGATAAAGGGATGTTCTATAGAATTTTGCGTAGACGCAAAGCGGCTTGTTGTTAGACATCGCTTCGCTTTCTCATCAGTGACTAAAGCAGATTGAACAGAGGTTTTTGTGACTACCGATGCGTAGGCATAGCCCGCCGCAGGCATTGCTTCTTTATTGGCTGGGAACTGTGCAAGAGTTGGCTCTTGCTTGACTAGATAACTACCAAAACCGACACAAACACTTGCTAGGAAACTTAGCAAACACCCATTGCACACACCCCAATAACTGCTCATTCCACTCTCCTACCAGTTTTTATGCCAATATTCTTTACTTACGCAAGCAAAACTTACATCGCAAAGTATAAACAACATTGAGTCGGAAATCAACCATTTATGTTGTTTTCCAGACAATTGTGAGTGATGATGAGAAGGATTCTTGACAAGATGCTAACATTTGAGTTTTACTCAGTGTTCCATGCTTTGAGAGCAACTTTACAGAATAGGGCGAGGCTATGAGGCGGATAATAAAGCTTTCAGCAATTCAATAAGCGATAATGGTTAGTAACTCTTTGGTAGAAGTACTTTTGCAATTACTGAATTACTTGAAAGAGCGATGCCTGACGGCAAGCTGCGTTGCGTCTACGCCCAATTAAAAACTTTACCCCCTGACGAGCAGGACGTGATCGCAACGATGATTCTAGGAGAACTTGAAGATCAGCGTCGCTGGGATGAGTCGTTTGCACGTTCCCCAGACCTGCTAGCAAAGCTTACTGCCGAGGCGATGGTTGAACATCGTGCAGGCAAGACACAAGAGTTAGATCCAGAAACATTGTGAAATCTCGTACAACTTACTCAATTTCGTAAAATGTTTGCCGATCTACCAGAGCAGATTCAGGAACAAACCCATAAGGCAAATCAGCAATTCAAGCAAGATCTAAGTTATCCGAGCTTGCGATTTAAGAAAGTTCATGCTGAATTGTCATCTATTCTGCACGAATTAACAAAAACTTATCGAGCAGTCGGTCAATTAGATGAAGACACTGTAATCTGGTTCTGGGTTGGTTCTCATGCAGAATACAATATACTGCTCGAACAATTGTAAAAATGCAAGCTAACAATTCAAATGCAGCGGATGGTTGAAAGCTGCCTGTGCTGATTTGAGCCATTATTCTGCAAAGCTATCTTCCACACAAAACCTTAGATAACAGAGTGTCATTGCCAGATATAAATCAGGACAAACAAAACAATCCAGACGACATCAACAAAGTGCCAGAAAATGGAAGTAGCATTGACACCAAAATGACTTGTGTCGTAGTTACCAGGGATGAAAGAACGACCCAAAACAAGTATCTGCAACAAAATGCCAGTGAGAACGTGCAAACCGTGGAAGCCAGTCAGTAAGTAGAACATTCCACCAAAGACTCCTGTGGTAAAGCCAAAAGAAAGGTGGCTCCACTCGATCGCTTGTCCAACTAAAAAGTAACTTCCCATTGCGATCGTTAAGACAAGAAACTGGCGAAATTTCATCAAGTCGTGGCGTGCAAGGGCGCGTTCTGCCAAGTAGATAATAAAGCTACTGGAGACAAGAACCACTGTATTAATTGCCGGATCTCTGACTTCTAGTCCGGAAAAACCAGCAGGCAACCAGTCAGAATTTGTTGTTTTGTAGACAATATATGCGGTAAAAAAACCGAGGAAAATGAAAGTTTCTGAAAGCAAGAACACAATGAAGCCGAACATCTTGCTGCGTTCTTCATCATGGGTATGCTCGTGTGAAGGATGGTGTGATTTTTCTGAAATGATGGAACTGTCCATTGTTTGAATACTCCTATATATTTGTCTCAGCTCCAAGTGCAGAGAAAAAGAGCAAAATATTAGTTTGCGATCGCCTAATACCTGATCTCAAACTCTCTGCGTACCTTTGCGTGAACCTTCGCGCCCCTTTGTGTTAAAACTAATGCTCGTCGGCTACCAATGGTTCAGACTTTCCATATCCGTAAGGTTCACCCACAACAACTGGAATTTTCTCAAAGTTCTCTACAGGAGGTGGTGAAGCAACCAGCCACTCTAGCCCAATTGCTCGCCAAGGATTCTTCGGTGCGTGCTGGTCATGTATCCAAGAACCAATCATATTCAGAATGAAAGGCAAAGTAGACACACCTAGCATAAATCCTCCAATACTGGCGATAATATTCCAAAATTCATACTCTGGGGCATAAGAAGAAACTCGACGCAACATTCCTTGCAATCCTAATGGATGCATTGGGAAGAAATTGAGGTTAGTACCAATGAACGCCAGCCAGAAGTGCAACTTACCTAAGCCTTCGTAGTACATACGTCCAGTCATCTTGGGGAACCAGAAGTAAATCGCAGCAAACATCCCCATCGTGACTGTGCCATATAGAACATAGTGGAAGTGACCCACCACATAGTAAGTATTATTGACGTGGACATCAATGGGAACAGAGGAAAGGGTAATGCCAGTGATACCTGCAAACACGAACAAGATTAATGCACCAAATGCAAACAGCATTGGTGTATCAAATCGTAGCTTACCACCCCAAATCGTTGCAGTCCAAGCAAATACTTTAATGCCAGTAGGCACAGATACGAACATGGTTGTGAGCATGAAAACCATCCGCATCCAGCCGGAAGTACCACTGGCGTACATATGGTGTACCCAGACTATAGCGCTAACTCCAGCAATCAGCAGTGATGAAATAGCGACAATTTTATAGCCAAACAGAGGTTTGCGAGCAAAAACAGGGAAAATCTCCGAAAAGACTCCAAAGACTGGCAGAATGATTACGTAAACAGCAGGGTGGGAGTAAAACCAGAAAAAATGTTGAAATAAAACTGGATCGCCTCCCTTGGTGGGGTCAAAAAAGCTAGTTCCAACTGTTAAGTCGAGTAAAAGCATGACTGCACCTGCTGTTAACACAGGTAGTCCAAACAATTGGATAATCTGGGCGCTGAATACATTCCAAACAAACATGGGCGTGCGGAAGGGAGTCATACCGGGTGCACGCATCGTGACAATTGTGGTGACAAAGTTAATCGCCGCCATAATTGAGGAAACACCTGATACTGCCACTGCCAGAAGCCAGATAACCTCACCATTGATTAAATTTCCTGTCGGGTTTTGCACGCTGACGGGAGGATATGACCACCAACCTGCTTGCGCTGGCCCACCAGGTACAAAGAAACTGACCATCAGTAGGATAGCAGCGACTGGTACCATCCAGAAGGCAACAGCATTAAGTCTGGGAAACGCCATATCTCGCGCCCCAATCATCAGAGGTACAAGATAGTTAGCAAAACCTGTAAGTATGGGGAATGTCCATCCAAATAGCATTATGGTGCCGTGCATGGTGAACATTGCATTATACACACTGCGATCAAGGAGGTCTGCTTTTGGAGTAATCAATTCTCCACGAATGATCATTGCAAATAGACCACCGACTAAAAAGAGAATAAAAGCGGTAACAATATACTGAATACCGATAACTTTGTGGTCTGTGCTGAAGCTAAAGTAGTGCTTCCAGTTAGTTGTCGGTTCGTTTTGAGGTTTGTCACCTGTAATACCTTTAACGGAAATATTAGTCATTTATCTTTTTTCCTTTGTTCTCTCTTACAAAGTTGAGGCAGTCTGTTGGCGGGGTTCCCCCGCTTAAAGGAACTGCCGTCTGATGCTTACAGCAAGCCCTCCGGGTGACGCTCTTGCGTCGCTCTAAACGTATCCCTTCGGGGAAGCAAGCTACGCGCAGCGTCTTGTAGAGAAGCTATACCGTAGGCTTTACGCTGCTTTACTACAAAGCGTCTAGGTCGGAAACCTCCGCTCAACGCCACAAAATTCCGACGCAGGGCGCTGAGGTAGCATTGGCTCGACTTTGCGCTTTGTCATTTGTTTACTCATTTCCCGGTTGCAGGATACTTAAAGGTTTATTCCTCGTGCAAAAGCGTAGAGGCGCATAGAGGAGCAGAGTCAGACAAGCGACGAATTACTTTGTTAGAATTGACTATGGGTGCTTGTGCAGGTACTACCGTAGCCCAACCTTTGATTAATTCTTTGGAC
The DNA here is from genome assembly GCF_036916575.1 of Nostoc sp. Taxonomy (GTDB): domain Bacteria; phylum Cyanobacteriota; class Cyanobacteriia; order Cyanobacteriales; family Nostocaceae; genus Nostoc. Next base: position 47,021 of record NZ_JBALGC010000143.1, on the reverse strand, counting down.
TCTTGGGCGTATTCAGAAGCTGCTTGATTATTTGCAATGCATGGTTCATGGTTTGCTGCTTCTGTCTGCCATGTTTTGTAATCTTCAGGGGACTCGACAATGACATCTGCCTGCATGGTTGCAAAGTAAGTGCCGCTAAATTGAGAATCGGTCAATTGATATTTGCCAGTGCGAATAGGGGTGAATTCAAAGTCAATATTGCGGTTGGGAATAATGTCTTGCTTGACTCGGAAAGCGGGAATATAAAAGCCGTGAATAACATCTTCTGAATGCAATGTTAAACGGATGCGATGATTGATGGGTAAATGTAGTTCAGTGCTAGTGGTATCTGTTTTTGGATATCGGAAAACCCAAGCCCATTGTTTGGCATCGACTTCAATATCTTCAACTGGCAAGACATTAACATTTTCCCTGTCCTCTTTCACTGGTGCAGCAGATGCAGATTTCATCAAGGCTGGAATATGCATGTGCATAGCTTCCATTGGGCCTTGAATTCCCATTTGCTGGTAGATTTGGTAACTATAGGTAGCAATCCAAAATACTAGCAATACAGGAATTGCAGTCCAGACAATTTCTAATGTGATATTGCCTTCAATGGGGGGGCCATCACTAGTATCATGTTGCTCTGCTCGATGGAAAATCGCTGAGTAGATGAGTGTTCCTGTAACTCCAATGAAGATAAATGCTCCTAACGTGATTAAGAAACTAAACAACTCATCCACAAGGTGCGATTCAGATGCGGCTTGAGGAGGCATCCAAGAATAGGTCCACTCCCCTATCCAAAGACTAACAGCAATTAAGGCGATCGCAGTTACACTCGAAATCAAAACTTTTTGGATTTTCTTCATGATTACCTCAGTAGTAAGTTGGGGTCTTTGCCCAAGCGCAACAACATATCAGCAGTATTGTGAACCCCAAACTCAGCAGCTAAGTGCGCTCCTAACGTACCGTGGATGAACATGATGAATATGATGAACAGTCCAGAAAATAGATAACCCCACTGCACCTGTTGAGCGTCATCCCGATCCCAAACATAGCGTTGGAATCCTCTCCAAATAGTCATCCCAACAATCAGCACTAGAAGAAGAACACCACCTACTCCATGCCAAAGCATTGTTTCCACCCCTTCCAATCCCCAGGCACTTTTTACCCCAGTGAGTGGTTCTGCCAACATAATTTCGTAAAAACCTGTTGTCACTGTAAAAATTGTGATCAGTGACGAAGCTATCATATTGTACCAACCAGCTTCAAAGAAGCTAGAACGATTAGCAGGAATTGCTAAAAACTTGAAGACTGGTTTTTGTAGGGGGAACAGCGTACCAATGAAATCAAAGGTAATACCAAGGATGAACAAAGCTATAGTGAGATGGACTAGATTTGGGTGAATGGGTATAGGGTAAGGTAACCCATTTGCTCCCAAATGAGTTTTAAATTGGTCAACAACTTCAGGATTCATCGTAATAAGCCCTCCTTCACCGCTTCAACAACAGGTACAGTATGCAGTCCATATACCCAAACCAATTCATCTCCGAAATACACCTGTACGCCTACCAATATGGTCAAAACTAGACCTGCTGCTAGGTAATAAACTGATACCTTTTTAGGATTACGGCAATGAATTACATAACGCCAAGCTGTAATGGCTGTCAAAATTCCTGAAAGTGACCAGCCAAGGATAGTGTGTAAATTCAATACTGGTTGAACAGCATCATAAGGTTGTGCTAAACCTGCTTCAAATTGACCAAAAACAACGGCGATGAAGATGGAAATCGTAGCGAAAAACATATTCCACCAACTCACCTCGAAAAGACGATAATTATTAGTAAAGTAGGCAATGACATCACACAAAAAGGCAAACAATACCATTGCAATTACAAAATGGACAATGATGGGATGTATTGTATCGGGATACGGTAAATTATGGTTATTCAGAAGACTCTCAAGCATGGTATTCTACTCATGTGTTAGTGCTTAGTAGTTAACAATCAATACTTCATTGGAATTCGTAATTAAGAAAGAAATTATGTAGGTTGGGTTGAGGAACGGAACCCAACATTTTCGAGACTTTGTTGGATTTTACAACGTTCAACCCAACCTACCATCTACTTTTAATTCGTGAAGGCGATAAGATATTAAACAGAAACACAAGGATATTAAATGTTACTAATATCGCTTGCAAGTTGATACACTTCAACAAAATTTAAAATGCTTGACTGATTTGATTCTGCTTCTACATTCATGAGCTAGCTAGATACAAAACCATATTTTTAAGCGAAATCTTGCAGAGCTCAAACTTGTCAGGAAAATTGTTTGTCTTTATGTGTGCTTTTGATTCTCCATACATAAAGAATATCATACATCTGGCAAATTTACTTGCGTCTACCAAATTATTTTTAAAGAGTATTTACGGTTACAATCAATCAGAAGCTAGAGTATTTTTAGTCAATAATTGTACTTTATCTGTTGTTTCTGGGTTAGCAATTTTGACCTGCTCCAAAAACCGAGATATCCAAGGTAAAGCCCCAATAATTGCTGTTAAAACTACTAAAAATACAGCTATGCCAAAAATTTGGTCGCGAGGAATTTCGAGAACGCCGCGTAAAATTACCTCTCTCAAAGCAGAAACAATAGTAATTTCCACTGCTGCGGTTACGGATGTTCGCTGTTGTTGTAGATGATCGATTAACAGGCGGAACAACTCTACTAAAATCAAGATGAACAGGATATCAGATGTTACTTGTCGTAAATCTAAGGGATGCAAAAATGAGAAGAACATATCTCCCAGTCGAATCAGCATCACACAGAATAAACCAAGACACAGAGAAATGATAATAAAGTCTTGAAAAAACTCCAGGTTTCGTACAATTCTATTCCGTTGTAACCAGTTGTTGAATTTTGAAGTTAGCTCTTTTAGCATGGTATTTCCTAACAGTCTAGATTTATTTATTTCCATAATCAAAATAGTGCTGAGTATCTAATGTCGATTACTCAGCACGCGGCTCAATGCCCCGCCACTGCTCTAAGCGCAGCCATGCCCGCAGGGCTTACGGAACTCAGTACTGTATTCAATCCCCATTATTTAGCTATAGGTTTACATTCAGCACTATTGACCTATTTTGAACCGTTGGGATTATGTTGCACATTTTCTCCGATTTTCATCTTAGATGCTGCGTTTATTAAGCTATTCGCAGCCTTAATGATCTCTTGTAAGTTTTCGTTAAGCAGATTCTCATTAAGCGAGGCTTCTGATAAGTAAGTTTCTACAAAAATCTCGACTCGATTAACAATTATTTTGCTTTGAGAGCGTAGTTTGTTTAAATCTTTGGTAGACAAGTCATTCATTGTTTGAAGCTCCTTTGTATTTCGCTGGTTAATTCTACATTTTTAGTCAGTAATTATCATCACAAAAGCGATTCTTACAGGTTCAATACTTCTTGAATAAGGATTGAGTTGTCCTAAATTCAGATCCCCCCGCTTATGGCGACCCCCTTTTTAAGGGGTAAAAGAGGGTTAGAAGCCCTCCTTTTTAAGGGTGGTTAGGGGATCTGCAACGACTAATTGCCCTAACCAAGAAGTATTGCTTACAGGTCAGCTCTTGTTGGAAAGATAAAGCTTGCCGAAATACCTTTTACAGCAGTTTTTGGCGTTGCTTAATGAGGTACGATTTATTTACGCAGAGAGAAAGTTTGTGATTTTGGATACAATTCAATCTAAAATCCAAAATCTAAAATTCAAAATTCCCAACTTTTTTTACAGCAACTTTAAGCCGAAGTTGTTGAGAGTTTGACGTAAGTTTTTGCATCCTTTTAAATAGTCTAAGGTTGCAATCCGCTCGGCTGAGTTTTGCGACCAATCAACAGCGGCATTCATTTTATGTTCAGTGTAGAATTCTTTCATGATGTCGTTGTAGTGAGCGATCGCTTCATCTTGTTCTGCCAATTTATAAGTTTCCCGGTGGAATACAACTGACTGTGGTAAACGCGGCTTAATAGCAGGTTGTACTTCAGGATTGGGATAACCTACACACAATCCAAATACAGGGAACACAAAAGGTGGCAAATTTAATAGTGTTGCTACTTCTTGCGTGTTATTACGAATTGCACCAATATATACCGTTCCCAAACCAATAGATTCAGCAGCTAGAGTCGCATTTTGCGCTGCTACCGAGGCATCGATTACTGCTTTAAACAACAATTCTATGTAATCTAGAGCCACATGAGGTAGTCCGCGACTGTCAGCAATATGAGCCATACGACCTAAATCTGCCAACCAAACCAAAAATACAGGAGCCTGGTTAACCCATACTTGGTTATTAGATAGCTTGCATAATTCTGCTTTGCGCTCTGGATCTTCAACCGCTACCACACTCCAGGTTTGCAAATTAGCTGAACTAGCAGCAGATTGAGCAGCTGCAACTAGCCATTCTAAGGTTCCTGGTGGTAAAGGGTCAGATAGATAAGACCGAACTGAACGGTGAGACAGTAATGTTTGTAGAGAGTCGTTCCAGTCAATTTCGTAATTGAAGGGAATCTCACCGTAGCGCGATCGCAATAGTTCTGTAGGATTAGTCATGGTCAACTTTTGAACTCCAAAACGTTTTTACGATTTCACAGAGATTCCCAACAAAAAAAACAAGGAGAACAAGGAAGAAGTACAAAATCAGGAGGCTGATTAACTAACAAAAATCAATACAATTCTTGTTGTGTCAATCTGAAAAAAGCAAGACAGTGTTAATCATAGATTCTAGGTTGGTTAGGTTTTGTTCGTTGAGCTTATCATTTGATAGATAAAGCCTTTTGAAATATGAACTTTATAATTTTTTCTGACGGACGTGACAAAAGGGGAATAACGCTCTATCACTTTCAGGTTGATATATACGGTAAGCAGCAGCAACAGAAGCACGGGAAGGATTTGGATCGCAATGTCCGTGAAATTGTAGAATTCTTTATTCATATCAGGCATCCACAGACAAATACTTGACTGCTACGCGGCTAGCTGGGTTTCTCCAAAATCTGGGGTTAGGCGATCGTTGCGAAAAAAAGCAACTCGTAAAGCCAGCCGACACTCAGATACAGGGCAAGTAAGCGGAGTTACCGTATGCCAAGAATTGTCAGAACGCACGATCACAACTGAAGAATCGCTCAGGGGTAGAATATCTTGGAAGACAGATTCCGGTTGAGAATCTTTGAGAATTCGCAAACAGCCTCCCCAGTCTACAGGCCATTGTTGATTGAAAAATAGCAGATGAGTTAAAACTTTGTTCGGCTCATCTGTATGAGGACGATGCAAATGTCCTATATTATACCGACGAAACCCTACACCCATTGCACAGCCCTTTAGCTCCAACCCAGACATTTCTGCTAAAGCTGTGCGGTAAGAATCTGTCCACAGTTCTTCTATTAACTGTCGCCAAACATTACTAAGGTGTCCTAAGTCACTGGAAAATCTCCCATCTGCAATGCGTTGCTGCCAACGACTATCACCAAATCTGAGCATTAAGGAAATATCTTCGTTGGTGACAAACATTTTTCTCCACAGATATCCGTATCCCTCCCCTTCTGACAAATGAAACTCTTCGTGGGGAAAACTGGCAGCTAGTTCTAAGCTTGTCTCTGTTGAGAGTAGGTTTTTGATCAAAGCCCAATTGTATGGGACTTTTTGCATTGCTGTGGTATGAATGGACTCAAAATTGAGCATGGTAGAAAAAAATAATTTACTATAGTTAACCAATCCTGACTACCCTGGACATCAAGTGGTATTGGAGCAGCGTAGCATCAACAATCAATTGACCTCTACAACTGTTATCACTACTCAAGAAAGTTAAATAGGTCAAGATCGACCTCTGTAGAATCAAACCGCTTATCCCGCTTTTTGAGTAATTTTGGTTCGAGAGTACGCACTAAGGAGCGCAATACATCAGTTTTAGTGCGTTGAAACCGCTGGCAGTATTGCTCCAAAAGTTGCAGCTCTTCTCTTGACGATTGAAAGGTGATCCATCCTTGGTCTTTTCTCGGCATAGTTAATACCAATTAAATTGGTAATATATTAGCACTTGATACAATGATTGCGGTTGCAACAAAGACAAAATTGTTATGCATTCTTAACCAACTTCACTAATCAGTAATCAGTTATCGGATGTATTGATAACTGTTCACTGATAGTGCATTTACCCTTGGGGAACCAAACTCAGGAGTTCTTCAACTGTGAGACTGCGCTTAACTTGTACTGACTGATGCTTGACGGCATCCAGCACTGATTGAATTTGTGGCTGACTGAGGGTGATTCCATGTTGTTGCAGTACACTCAGTATTAGATGCCGACCGGAATGTTTGCCTACGACTAAACGACGTTCCCAACCAACATCTTCTGGTGCGAATGGTTCGTAAGTACCCGGATTTTGTAGGACACCGTGAGCATGAATGCCCGATTCGTGTGCAAAGGTATTTTCACCCACGATCGCTTTCCAAGGGGGAACCGGCCAGTTGGCAGCTTTTGCAACTAACCGTGACAGTTCCAGCAGCCGTTTTGTATTAATACCCGTTCGGACACCGTAGATATGTTTGAGTGCCATCACTATTTCTTCCAACGCCGCATTACCGGCGCGTTCGCCAATTCCGTTGACTGTGGTATTGACTGATAGCGCCCCTGCTTCAATACCAGCCAGCGAGTTCGCCATTGCCAGTCCAAAGTCATTATGCGTGTGCATTTCAATTGGAATGAATAGGTGATGCACGAGTGAGCGAACTTTACTGTAAGTAGTCAGAGGGTCGAGAATTCCCACAGTGTCACAAAAGCGAAACCGGAAAGCTCCCCACTGTTGAGCAGAGAAAGCTACATCTAATAGAAAAGATGGATCGGCTCTAGAAGAATCTTCTCCGCCAACAGATACAGCTAAACCGCGATCGCAGGCAAAATTTATCGCATCTTCTAGACGGTCTAGCATTACCTGCTGCTTACCGCCAAACTTTGCGGCAATCTGAATCTCCGAGACTGGAACAGAAATATGCACCCGTTGCAAACCACAATCTATAGATGCTTGAATATCAGATAAATTAGCACGGTTCCAACCAAGTAATTTAGCGCTTAATCCCAGATTAGCAATGGCTCGGATCGACTCTGCTTCTTCTTGCCCCATTGCCGGAACGCCAATTTCCAATTCTGGAACGCCAATAGAATCTAGAAAGGTGGCGATCGCAATTTTTTCTTCAACGTTAAAAGCTACACCTGCTGCCTGTTCACCATCTCGCAAGGTTGTATCGTTAATTTGAATGGGATGTTTGTTCATCATGAGGTGGTGATTCACGATCAGTTAACTTGTTGTGTAGTTTTGATTTACTTGAATAGTTCTTCACAAGTGCTCAGTAACCAAGCTAGTAATTACGAATTACGTAGCTTGCTTCTCGCCGGAGGCGAGTATTACGAATTACTAAATATTCGCTACAACTTCTCCAATATTGCTAACGTCATAGCCACCGAGAATCTCTAATTGCGATTGAACTAGCCGATGTCCTAAAGTACTGAGCAACTGCTGTACTGGTATTTCTTCTAAGTATTCTTTGAGAATCACCAAATCGTAGCGCGAGCGATGCAGGGAAATAAATCCCAATCCAAAGGCAGCAGCTACGGATGCTGTACTGACACCTACATCTGCAATTCCTGAAATTACAGATAAAGCGACATCTTGATGGTTGTAAACGATATGGTCAAATCCTTTAACTGTGTGTAATGATATCTGTTTCTCTTGGAGTTTGCGTTCCAAAAGTATACGACAACTAGAACCTAATTCACGGTTGACAACAGTTGCTCCTAATTCCACTAAGTCACTGACTGTTTTGATTCCCTTTGGATTTCCTGGTGCAACTAAAAGTCCTTCTTCCCAAACCCCAAGGGCGATTAAAACTGCACTCCTGCCAGCTAAAGCTTTCCGCACAAAGGGAATATTATGCTCCCCAGTTTCCGGATCGTACAAGTGCATCCCTGCAATGTGAACTTCACCTTGGCACAGACTACGCAATGCTGCCATACTATTGGCGAGAATATGATGAACTCGCAGTTTGGGATGCCAGCGTTCAGATGCTCTTGCCCAGAGGGAAATCATCGGCGTACAACCAGCGACCACAACTGTATTTTGCAATCTCTCCACATCATCAAGCAGTCGAACCAATACTTTATTTGTACTTGTCTGGTTCTGTGCTTCATCCTCCGCCAACGGCAGTTTGCTTACACTGACAGCAGTTTCTATTTTGTAGGGAGCCGCTCTTTGCTGACTTGTTTGCTGTTGGACGTAGCTTTTCTGGCAGGGTAAGTGTTCCTGAGGGTTAGAAACTGGTTGGGAAACCTTCTGTTCGCCTAAAGGCGAGTATAAGAAAAGATCGTCCGCAGAGAAATCTTCCAATGCTTGTGATGCTCGTGGACTTGCTAACGCTACCCTATCGCTCTTAGCGTCTCCCCTTGGGAAAAAACTAGACTTAGCTTCACTATCAGAATTTTTCTCTGTAAATTGGTGGCTCACGGCAACTGCCTCACCATCGGCTGGAATCATTTCTAGGCGAAAAGCATCGTTCCCAACCAGAGGATAAGCTATCCATCGACCTCCAACCCGCGCTAAACTAACTCGCAATTGCTGTCCGCACTGTACTGATTTGTTAAGAACTGCCTCAACTTCTGGTAAATTTTGCTCAAACCAAAATAAGTCCTCGACTTGGCAACCAAGTGCTTTAGCTAAACGCAGTGACATAGCAACAGAAGGAGCATATTGTCCCGATTCCACACCACCTATACTCTGACGGGTTACGCCAGCTATATTAGCCAAATCCTGCTGACTCATGCCTAAACGAGTTCTAATTGACTTCAGGTTATTGTAAAGATTTATGTCTAGTTTCATGAGGCTGTATCTCTCCGTTAGAAAAAGTTGCAGTGGACAAACTTAATCTGTAGGGACAATAGCAAGGTTATTTAATGTTTGCCGTTTTTGTGGGAGACATGTTGATATATATTTTGACATTTCACTTATCTGCCGCAAGCATAACATACATTTTGCCAATATACTTGCATCTGAGGATACTATTTAGCGTTGGCGCAGCCCGCCGTACCCCTTCTCCTTCTCCTATCGGAGACGCTGCGCGAACGGGGAAGCAAGCTACGCGGTAGCGTCTCTGAAAGAAAAGGCATCGCTTTTTCATTATTTGCTAACTTATACTAAGTTGCGAAGAAAAATAGTATCCCCAGGAGGCAAGAGGCAAGGAAGTAGGGAGAGAATTTTTAAATAATTTCTCCGTGTGCCTGCGTCTTCCTCATCCCCCTCATCCGTAAGTCCCAATTAAGATATCAATTGCATTTTCTAGTTGGTACTGACACATAATGAAGTTCCAACCACAGAATAGGGTTTCTTTTCTTTAATGTTGAGGCAGGATCGCGGATAATGCGTGTAGCATTCATGCAAACAGCGTCCGATATTCCTAGATCTCTAGCAGTGCCTCTAAGAAGGTCTTTGTAGTCATTAACTGAAGCAAACAGCAGATTGGGCGAAAATACAGCAAAATGTTGAATAAGTTTCGAGGGGCAGCCCCAGTAGGAGTTTACGAGTTCAACGTGGCAGTACTGGAGCAACTCACCGAGTTTGGAACAGCGTTCTGTGGCTACGCTAATAAATTTTTGGACTAATACCTCTTCGGTTAACATAATAAGTTCTACTCCTTCAATGAGGTAGACAAATTTTGACGTAGTTGATAACGTCGATTTCTCAAATGTTGGTAAGAAACTTACGCAGTTTTTTCTGCTTTTTCGAGTTAGAGGTTGCCAATTGCTCCAGACACTTTATTACGTCGTCTTAGTCAAACAACCCAAACTTTACTAGCAGTTCCTCAAGCCGCTCGTTGGACATAGATTTCGGAATTACAAAATCTGTGTTCCGGTCAATTGCTGTTGCCAGGTTGCGATAGTGCTGTGCCTGTTCGCACTCAGGGGCATACTCAATCACCGTCTTGCGGTGAAACTCTGCCCGTTGCACCATGTTGTCTCTGGGTATGGAGTAGATCATTTGAGTATTCAGTTTCTCAGCTAGAGCCTCAATTAGATCGTTTTCTTTATCAACTTTGCGAGAGTTGCAAATCAATCCTCCCAGACGTATACCGCCTACAGGGGCATACTTCTGAATGCTTCGGCAGATGTTGTTGGTGGTAAACATTGTCATAATTTCCCCAGAAGTGACGATGTAAATTTCTTGAGCTTTGCGTTCACGAAGGGGCATGACAAATCCACCGCATACCACGTCACCCAGGCCATCATAAAATGTATAATCAAGTTTAACTACATCATCATAAGCACCAAGCTGTTCCAGCAACCCAATTGATGTCAAGATGCCTCGACCCGAACATCCTACACCAGGTTCCGGCCCACCTGATTCTACACAAAGCGTCTTCCCCCATCCCTCTTGGCGAAAGTCTTCTAGATTCACGTCATCTTCTTCTTTACGCAACGTGTCGAGTACAATCTTTTGATGAAGTCCCCCTAAAAGAAGTCGGGTAGAGTCTGCTTTTGAGTCACACCCTACAACCATTACCTTACGACCCATATCACTTAATCCAGCCACTACGTTTTGAGTCGTTGTGGACTTACCAACCCCCCCTCTTCCATAAATAGCAATCTTCCGCATGAAAACCTCGGTAATGGCACAGATATGTCGATTCGTAATTCGTAATGTAAAGTTGTAGCCTCTAACTTTAGTTATGCAGACAAAGAAATTTTTTGCTGATTTCAAACTTTCACATTTATACGTGAGTTTGAATTACGATTATTTTGAGCAATCAAAAAATTTCCACAGGGATGACAGGTAAATAATAAATTTCTGCTTCATTACAGCAAGACAAACATCATTTCCCCTGGAAGAAAGATACATAAGAAAATCAGTCCAGCCTACGCTATGGCAATGGTTTCGCCAAACGAAAAACCGATTTTTGACGGCTTTGCTCCAGTTCGATTAACGTTGTGCCGTCACCAATAACTTGTAAGGCTGGTCTGAGACTCACTTCAAAGGAACCTAAGAAGTTTTCCTTCTCTTATTAGATTCCCTATAAATAAAGAATATCATACATCTAGCCAATTTACTTGCGCTTACTAATTAATTTACAAACAGTATTCGTGGTTACAGTTAGTCAATAGGTCGAGAGCCTGAAAGCCCATAATTGCGTTATTATGTTGTTTTGAGTTGAGTAAATATGGCAAATTTATCTAATTCATATATCTATAAACAGGATATAAATCAAAGAATTAATCTCTTTATATATAGTTAGAACAGTCTGTCTATTTTCATAAAAAATATCTGATTTACCTCAGAAAACATTGCTTTTATTTTAGACAGAACTGTCTATTTATCGCTGATATAATCTTTTATTCTCCTACATTTTTTCGATTATTGTTATCAGATTTACTATTATTAATTACAGATGTTGATAGGATTTAGAAATCAAGGAAATCAAAGAAGTTTTCTTCTTGAATACAAAGCCTTGAATCATCTTTCTTAAGATCAGCTATTGCAGAAGGAGCAATCAGCCATGCCAACCAAGTTGTTTAAATGCGACGAAACGATTCCCGAACGGGAAAGACACATATATATTAAAGAAAAGGGAGAAGATACAACCCAGTTTCTCCCCAGCGCCAACGTGGAAACCATTCCCGGCTCTTTGTCTGAGCGCGGATGCAGCTATTGTGGTGCCAAGCTAGTGATTGGTGCTGTCCTCAAAGATACTATCCAATTAATACACGGTCCTGTAGGTTGTTCCTACGATACCTGGCACACCAAACGCTATCCCAGTGACAACGGCAACTTCCAACTCAAGTATGCCTGGTCATCAGACATGAAGGAACAGCATATTGTTTTTGGTGGTGAGAAATTACTCAAAAAGACCATCAAAGAAGCTTTTGCTGAATTTCCTGACATCAAGCGGATGATAGTGTACACCACCTGCTCTACAGCTTTGATTGGTGATGACATTAAGCCAGTAGTCAGAGAGGTGGAACAAGAACTTGGTGATGTCGATATCTTCACTGTAGAGTGTCCAGGTTTTGCTGGGGTGAGTCAATCTAAAGGACACCACGTTCTTAACATTGGCTGGGTGAATGAGAAAGTCGGAACCCTTGAGCCAGAGATTACCAGTCCATATACGATCAATGTGATTGGGGATTACAACATTCAAGGAGATACCTTTGTCCTTGAAAAGTATATGGAAAAAATGGGCATCCAAATCATCGCCCATTTTACAGGTAATGGTACTTATGACGCATTGCGTGGGATGCACAGAGCGCAATTGAATGTGACTAACTGTGCGCGGTCTGCGGGATATATTGCCAATGAGTTGAAGAAAAGATATGGCATTCCCCGGATTGATGTCGATACCTGGGGCTTTGACTATGCTAAGGAAGGGTTACGCAAAATCGGGGCTTTCTTTGGTCTTGAGGATAAAGCCGAAGAGGTCATTGCCGAAGAGGTAGCCAAATATGAATCCAAGTTAGCTTGGTATAAGGAGCGCTTGACTGGCAAGAAAGTCTGTATCTGGACTGGAGGCCCTAGATTGTGGCACTGGACAAAGGCGCTAGAATACGATTTGGGGATGAGAGTGGTAGCGATGTCCTCGAAGTTTGGTCACCAAGAGGACTTTGAAAAGGTAATTGCCAGAGGTGAAGAAGGGACTATCTATATTGATGATGGCAATGAACTTGAGTTCTTTGAAGTGCTAGAGATGGTCAAGCCTGATTTGGTTTTGACCGGACCACGGGTGGGTGCATTGGTGAAGAAGTTACACCTGCCTTATGTGAATGGTCATGGCTACCACAATGGTCCTTACATGGGCTTTGAAGGTGCGGTGAATATGGCACGTGATATGTACAATGCCATTAATTCCCCCCTGATGAAGTTGGCTCAGAATGATATCCGCGAGGATGTTTCTGTTGTTAATGGCAACGGCAAAAGCAACAGCAATGGCAATGGCAAAGTTGCTAAAAATACCTCTGCGGACATGACTTCATTAGTTCAAGCGCCAGCTAAGGAAACTACCTCAGCAGTTCAAGCGCCAGCTAAGGAAACTACCTCAGCAGTTCAAGCGCCAGCTAAGGAAACCACTGCCAAGGTTCAAAAGCCAGTTGAAGAAACCACTGCCAAGGTTCAAAAGCTAGTTGAAGAAACTATTGCAAAGGTTCAAAAGCCAGTTGAAGAAACCACTGCCAAGGTTCAAAAGCTAGTTGAAGAAACCATTGCAAAGGTTCAAAAGCCTGCTGAAGAAACCATTGCAAAGGTTCAAAAGCCTGCTGAAGAAACCATTGCAAAGGTTCAAAAGCCTGCTGAAGAAACCACTGCCAAGGTTCAAAAGCCTGCTGAAGAAACCACTGCCAAGGTTCAAAAGCCTGCTGAAGAAACCACTGCCAAGGTTCAAAAGCCTGCTGAAGAAACCACTGCAAAGGTTCAACAGCCAGCTAAGGAAACTATTGCAAAGGTTCAACAGCCAGTTGAAGAAATGACTCCACAGGTTCAACAACTAGTTAAAGAAACCATTGCACAGGTTCAACAGCAATCTGCGGAAATCACGTCATACATTCAAGAGCGAACTGAGGAAGTTACGTCATTAATACAACAACGGTGTTTGTGGCAGTTTCACTCGCGCTCATGGGATAGGGAAGAAAACATCAATGGTGTTCTCAATCAAGCCGCCAAAATCTTGACTGGGGAACAAGTGGTTCTGGAAACCCTTGTTGACAGAGCTTTTTATGCAGACGCAAAACTCCTTGTAGCTGACCTGGAAAAGAAGTTCCAATGCTTGAGTAAGATGGAGAACAGCCAAAAGAAGGCAGTACTGGAGTCTGTTAAAAACAGATTGATCGGTATTGTGATCACCAACTCCTTAAACGGTGAATTGCACCATTCGCTTTATTAAAGCAATCGGTAATTCAACCTAAACGAACAGCGTTGTTCAATTGGAGTAAGAATTAGAGTCTTGTCATTCTGTTAGTTGTGCCAAAATTTTCCTACAGAGTAAAGAGCGATGTCTACGATCGCCTGTGCCTACGCCAAAAGCATTCCCAAAAAGCTTAGTGTCCGCGCATCGTCTAATACGGAAGTATTTCGTTTAGTTTTCAAGACTTTTGGAAAATTCAACTCTACCCTGCTTCTGTAATTGACGCTAGGCGTAACTTACTTCTTGGTCACCTAAAGCTTTAGCAAACGATACGCCGCAGGCATCGCTCCACTTACTTCCTTAAACTCAAAATGACAATTCATATCTCCGTTCAGCAACGCCAAACAAACACGCATCACAAAGTCTACACTATCTAGGAGCTAATAGGATGTCTGTAATCGTCAAACAGAAAGAACGCAGTGGAGTAATCAATCCAATTTTTACCTGTCAGCCTGCTGGAGCCGAGTATGCTTCCATCGGAATCAAAGATTGTATTCCCCTGGTACATGGAGGACAGGGGTGTAGTATGTTTGTTCGGCTCCTGTTTGCCCAGCATTTGAAGGAAAATTTTGACATTGCTTCTTCTTCGCTGCATGAAAATAGCGCTGTCCTTGGAGGTATACCACGTATTGAGGAAGCTGTAAAGACTTTAGTCGCACGATATCTCGATTTACGGATCATTCCTGTTATTACGACTTGTTCAACCGAGACGATTGGGGACGACATCGAAGGAACCATTAACAAGCTCAACCGCCACTTAAAGAAAGAGTATCCCGATCGCGACATTAAGCTGGTTGCTGTGCATACTCCTAGTTACAAAGGTAGCCAGGTAACAGGCTATAATGTCGGCATCCATGCAATCATTTCTACCTTGGCAAAAAAAGGCGAACCAACTGGTAAGTTAAACGTCATTACTGGGTGGCTCAACCCTGGAGATGTTACAGAAGTTAAGCGTATCTTAAAAGAGATGGATGTTCCAGGAAACATCTTAATGGATACAGAAAGCTTCGATGCGCCCACCATGCCCGATAAGACAAGTTTTGCCTTTGGGAATACCACCGTCGAAGACATCGTTGATTCTGCTAACGCCATCGGTACCATCGCTTTATGCAAATATGAAGGCGGTAGCGCGGCTGAATTTTTAGACGAGAAGTTTAAGGTTCCGGCGATTGTTGGCCCAACACCAATTGGTATCAAAAATACCGATATCTGGCTGCAAAATATCAGCAAATTAACTGGTAAACCAGTACCAGAATCTTTAGTTAAAGAACGGGGTAAAGCTATCGATGCGCTCGCCGACCTCGCTCACATGTTCTTCGCTAACAAGAAGGTAGCTATTTACGGAGATCCCGATTTAGTAATTGGTCTAGCAGAGTTCTGCTTGGAAGTTGAGTTAGAGCCAGTGCTACTTTTGTTAGGCGATGATAACAAGATTTGTGCAAAAGACCCCAGAATTAAGGCTCTGGAGAACATCTCACCTACTGATATCGAAGTGATCACCAATGCAGACCTCTGGGAACTAGAGCGTCGCATTAAAGATAAATCCATGCAAATCGACTTGATTTTGGGTCATTCCAAAGGTCGATATATCGGTATTGATAACAATATTCCGATGGTTCGGGTAGGCTTCCCCAGCTTTGACCGTGCAGGTCTGTGGAAATACCCCGTAATTGGTTACAAAGGAGCAGAATGGTTAGCAGACAACATTGCTAACGCCATGTTTGCAGATATGGAGTACAAACGCGATCGCGAGTGGATCTTAAACGTTTGGTAAAAAGCTGAAGAGGACACTTGAAGATTTGCCAGATTCCCGACTCTCTAAGAAGTCGGGAATTTAATCACCCACGCTATAGAAACTTACGAATTGGGAGCTATCATGACTGCAACAAGTATAGATCAGAATGTCGTATTTTACGGAAATTTGAGCGAACTGTATCGCTTGGCAAAAGAGGGTAAGATTAAAACGACTTTACAAGGTAGTCATACTCGCCCCTGTAAATTCTGGACTGCAACAAAGATTTTAAGTGGGATTAAAGATGCGATCGTGATTTCTCACGGGCCAAGTGGCTGTGCTTATGGTGTAAAGCGGGCATATAAGCTGACCAATAGCCGCAATAGTGGTTCACCTTATGAACCTGTGGTGACTACGAACATGAGTGAGAAGGCGGTGATTTTTGGTGGTGAAAAAGAATTAGCAGGCGCGATTCGAGAAGTAAATGAAAAATACCATCCCGATGCGATCGTTGTTGCCACTAGTTGTGCGTCTGGTATTATTGGGGACTGTGTTGATGATGTGGTGAATAAGGCGCGTGGCGAAATCCAGTCTGAAATCATGACGATACATTGTGAAGGATTTGCCGGGGAGTATCGCAGTGGATTTGATATAGTATTTCGGCAAATCGTAGACTTTATGGAGCCACCAACTCCAGAACGGAAGGCACAACTAGCCGATGCTGTGAATATTGTGGGCGCAAAGATGGGCCCTGAAAGAACAGAAGTCGAAACTGATGTTAAAGAACTGGTGCGATTGATAGAAGGAATGGGGGCACGAGTTCATAGCGTCATCGCTGGTGACTGTACTTTAGAAGAACTCAAGCAAGCACCGAGTGCGGCAGTCAACTGTACTTTATGTTTGGATCTTGGCTATACCATCGGCAAAGCCATGTCAGACAAGTTCGGTACTCCGCTAAACTCTACCATCCTTCCCTATGGAATCGCTGCTACAGAAAAATGGCTCGAAGGGGCGGCAAAATATTTAGGCATGGAAGAACAAGCGGCTGCCCTAATGGAAAAGGAATATGCCGCAATTAAGACTGAATTTGAAGCAGCTAAGGGTTATATAGAGGGGAAGTTAGCGATTATCGAAGGACATGATGCTATCAAGTGCTTATCCCTTGCTCACATGTTGGATCGTGATTTTGGGATGCGTGTAGTAATCTATAATTTCCATCCCTGGAGTACAGAAGCACGAGAAACCAGTGTAGACTACCTATTGGAAACAGGGTTAGACCCGGAAATATTGATTACGAAAGGGACGCTGGCCTTTGGCAAGTACGAGTCCATGAAACAAACCGAAGATGAATTACTGGATTTCATTGGTGGTCTTGATGCAGAATCGGTAGTTTATTTTGGTTCTTCCTTGAGTTTCCCCCATATTCCTGTCGTCGATTTAAATGCTATCTTAAATCGTCCCAGATTTGGCTATCGCGGAGCCTTAAAGGTCGCAAGGTGTATTGAAACAGTACTCCAATATGCCTTTAGACCTCGGAGTGCTTTAACCAAGCAAATGGTATTCCCTAAAGATTCCGGGTTAGCATCTGTTCAATCACTAAGCGGAAAATTAGCTCAAGACATGCCTGATTGTACCGTATATGCACAGAAGAGACGGGGAAAATGTATGAACGAGTAATAAATGAAATGTGACTTTGCTAAATAAAAGTATGGATTTGTCTCAAACAGAAAATTGTAGGTTGGGTAGAACTTTAGTGTTACCCAACAAACTCTTCGGAAATGTTGAATTTTGTTCCTCAACCCAACCTACGTAGACTGATACGGACAAGGCTTAAGCCAAAAATGTCAAGGCAGAAGCTGTTACAGGCTGCGCGAAACACGGAAATGTCAAGGCAGAAGTCGCTACAGGGAAGGCAAAAGCTGTTACAGGCTGCACAAAACACGGAAACGCCAAAGCAGAAGTTGCTACAGGGAAGGCAGAAGCTGTTACAGGCTGCGCGAAACACGGAAATGTCAAGGCAGAAGTCGTTACAGGGAAGGCAAAAGCTGTTACAGGCTGCGCAAAACACGGAAACGTCAAGGCAGAAGTTGCTACAGGGAAGGCAAAAGCTGTTACAGGCTGCGCGAAACACGGAAACGTCAAGGCAGAAGTTGCTACAGGGAAGGCAGAAGCTGTTACAGGCTGCACAAAACACGGAAACGCCAAAGCAGAAGTCGCTACAGGCTGCGTGAAACGCGTTTACATAGTCAAGCTTTAAAGAAACAGGAGGAATAAATGTCTGCTGAAACGACTTTTGACAATTGTAACCATAGTAAAGACCCAGTAGTTGGCTGTGCTCTTGAAGGTATTGCAACTACAGTTGCTGGTATTAAAGATGTCAGTATTGTGATTTAGTCTCCACAGGGTTGCGCGTCCACTGTCGCAGCTGGGTATGATGCTCATGAGGTTGATTTCACTAAGCGGAAAGTAGGTTGTACTCGTCTTTTTGAGTCAGACATTGTGATGGGAGCGTCTGAGAAACTCAAAGGGATGATTAAAGAGGCTGATCAATCTTTTGATTCTAAGGTGATGTTTGTCGTTGGAACTTGCGCGGCAGACATTATAGGTGAAGATATTGCGGGATTATGCAACCAGCTCCAGCCAGATATCAAAGCCAAACTCGTTCCTTTAATGGCTGGTGGGTTTCGGGGCAATGCTTACGATGGCTTAGAGATGGGTTTGGAAGCTTTACTTCCTTTTATCAAAAAAAGGCAGACCAAGAGA
This sequence comes from Nostoc sp., assembly GCF_036916575.1. Lineage (GTDB taxonomy): Bacteria > Cyanobacteriota > Cyanobacteriia > Cyanobacteriales > Nostocaceae > Nostoc. The sequence goes on along the minus strand of NZ_JBALGC010000143.1, from coordinate 28,580 downwards.
AGGGGCAGGAAGCCAAGGATTGTAAATATCATTGCACCACAGGCAAATCTGAATCCTACTTGGTGGGCTGATTTGGAATGGGTAAAGCAGACGTTAAAATCTTTAAGGATTAAAGTACAAACGGTCTTCTCTCATAATACCTCCTTTGAAGAACTAGAGCAAGCTGGTGAGGCAACTGCTAATATTGTTCTCAGTCATGATGTTGGGTATAAGTTTGCTCGGAAAATGCAACAGACTCATGACATCCCTTTGATCCTTGATGATATACCTTTACCAATAGGTGTAAATAACACTACTCGGTGGTTGAAGGCATTGGCGGCACATTTCAAGATAGATGAAAAAGTGGAGCCAATCATCAAACAAGGCGAAGAAATGGTCGTAGATACACTTCGCAAACGAGCATTGATGATTATTCCCCGATATCGTAACTGTAGAATTGCCGTATCTGCGGATGGGACGCTTGGTATTGGACTAGTCAGAATGCTTTTTGAAGAATTGGAGATGATTCCAGAAATCTTATTATTTCGCTCGGCGATGCCTGATTCTCGTTCAATTTTGGAGCGAGAACTGTACAGCCTCGGTCTTACTTCCCATATAGTATTTTCGGCAGATGGCTATCAGGTAAAACAGACCTTAGAAGAGTTTGATGTTGATGCTGTGATTGGCTCGGCATGGGAAAAATATATGGCAGAGGAATTGGGAATAAAAATTACTTTTGATGTATTTAGCCCCACTAACAGAGAAACTTATGTTGACAAACCATATTTTGGTTATGAAGGCATGGTCAATATAATGGAGGTGATTGCTAACGATTGGGATAGAGCTTTTCGTTCAAAAGAGATTCATTGGACTTGACACTCTCCTTTGCTAGGCAGCGGAAATTCTTTGTTCAACAAGTCTACTTAACCTAAGCTCGACTTTATCTATTTTCGTGGAACGCGACTGCATACGCTAAAACCCTTGTATATGTGACGTTTTACTTTTTCGATTTAACCGATAATCAGTGATATGGAAAAAGGTTTTGCCAAAAAGCTAGGGTTTTTGCCGTATAAAGAGAACCCAGTTCTTAATTTTGGATAAAGTCGAGCTAAGAGGATGTCTGAGAAGTTTTGCATTAAAGTTACTTCAACATTCCCAACTGTTAATACTTGTCGCTTTTTATAACCATGCTTTTGCGTTGTCTTATGCCACCATCCCTGTGTCTGCTCCATTGATTTTTTGAAAAAATCTTGAGATTTAGACAGATTATGAAGCAATAAAGCAATACATTCTTCGGCTAAAATTAATGCTGATTCCCTAATCTTGTCCTTACGTAACTTTAAAATTTGTCCATCAAATTCTGATATGTTCGTTAATTCTAAAAGTTTCGTAACTCTTTATTGAAAGTGTGACAATAATTTGCTCAAATCGAAGGTAGAATATATGTTATTTTTCATTCAGTGTAGGCATTCCCGGTTTTGATGTCAGATATCAAAACTTTTATTATTCGGGAATCCTACCTTTTTTTGCCCCAAAAAAAACGGTAGGATTCATATCCTAAAATCGTCAGCAAACTTAAGTCAGTATTAGTACGTTATGAAAAGTAGTAAATTTTTTAAGTACTTTGCATTTTCTTACGTAATATTTCAATTAAATGATGTGGTATTTTTACTTATATTATACGTATTGATGCTGTTTCCACAGGTGTTGAACCCTCGTAAATGGCGAAGGTATTGCTTTTATTTTGGTAAAGGTATTGTCAAAGGTAAGTTATTTAACGTAGTCTAAATATTACCAACTTAGTGAGCAACATACCAATAAATATTTGATACAAATCTTAAAAATACCATTCTAAATCTTGCTGTTCCAATGGGGGCAACTATTCATTATGCTACTCAAATTGAGTATTGAAACCGTTTTTAATCAAAATCATCTGGGATAGTGGTGGTTTGTTGAACCAAGCCTAATGTCAGGGTATCTTTACCAAGTGCAAGGCTAAATAGCCAACATTATTGGTAGTATCATCACAATATGATTTACATATCTGTCGTGAAGGGCGATGTCTACGACAAGCCCTTACGGTCTACGCGGTTCTTGAGGAAGAGTCTTAGTATGTGATGACTCAAAAGTTTAACACTCTAGCAATTGTAACAAGACACTGCTGTATTAGGCGATCGCTTTTTTGCATTGCATCCAAATGAAATTATACCGTAGACAAACTAAACACTTATGTCCTGAGCTTGCGCTCCCAAAGCCTTATGGAAAATACAGCCCTTAAAACTCAACATCTGAGCCTAGCTTACGACGGCAAATCCATCATATCCGATCTTAACCTGTTAATTCCCACAGGACAAATTACTGCTTTAGTTGGCCCTAATGGTTGTGGAAAATCTACTCTACTGCGAGGTTTAGCTAGATTACTCAAACCCCATACTGGTGCTGTATATCTCAATGGTGCTGATATTTTTCGACAGTCAACAACTAAAGTTGCACAACAACTCGGTATTCTTCCTCAAGGGCCAGTTGCACCAGAAGGATTGACCGTGCGAGATTTGGTAGCACAAGGTCGTTATCCATATCAAAAAAGTTGGCTGCAATCTTGGACACCTGAAGATGAACGTCAAGTCAGCAAAGCACTGACAACTACAGACCTCAGCGAATTAGCGCATAGAGCTGTAGATACCCTTTCTGGTGGACAAAAACAACGTGCTTGGATAGCTATGACTTTAGCGCAAGATACGCAGATTTTATTATTGGATGAGCCGACAACTTTCTTAGATTTAGCTCATCAAGTGGAAGTACTGGAATTATTGGGGGATTTGAATCAACTTGAAGGGCGAACAATTGTCATGGTGTTGCATGACCTGAATCAGGCGTGTCGTTATGCTCATCAGCTAGTAGCTTTACGTGATGGCGCTGTTATGGCTCATGGAACTCCAGCAGATGTCATGACAGAAGAAATGGTGCAGGAGGTGTTTGGATTAGCTTGTCGAATTGTACCAGACCCAGTAGTAGGAACACCTTTGTGTTTACCTCTAAAAAAGAAATGATTGCATGGGGTCTTGATATAGAGCATACAACAATATATCGATGGGTGTAGGAGTTGAAAAAACAGACATTTTGTTCTTTGCAAGTTTTTGCAATACAACCTTTTGCACAGTCAAGACGCGATCGCTCTACCATAACCTATATTTTCTTCACTTTGTCAATAGTATGCTTAAGTTCTGCTTAATTGTGCTGCTCACGCTCTTGGTGATTTCTGCTTGCAGCTCCTTTGGTCGTCAATCACCAAACCGCGATCTAGCCGTCGTTCCTTCAACTCAAACATCATCTGCACCCGTCCACGTAGTTAAACACGCAATGGGTCAGACTCTAGTTCCCGTCCATCCTCAACGAGTTGTCGTCATAGATCCGTGGCTAGTGGAAATACCTCTAGCTCTAGGAGCCAATCTGGTAGGTGCTCCAGATCCAACTAAAACTCTCCAAGGGCTAGGGTTAGAGGATAAGCACCCAGGCGTTGAAAACATTGGTGCGGTTCTGACACCACCGAACATGGAAAAGGTTATAACTCTCAAGCCGGACTTGATCTTGGGCACGACGCGGAACCGGGATACTTACAGTTTATGGTCTCACATTGCACCTACCGTTTTACTGAAGGTGCAAAGCAATGGAGACTGGAAAAAACCGTTTATGCCAGCAGCAAAAGCTCTGGGTAAAACCGAGACAGCAAAACGTTTAATGGATAACTATAAAGCACGTTTAGCCGAATTGAAACAAAAGATGGGTTCCCGACTCAAAAAAACTTTAGTTTCCGTCGTGCGCCTGATCCCACAGACAATTAACCCCTTAACTAAGGGTGCATTCTCTGGAGTAATTTTAGAGGATGCTGGTTTAATCCGTCCTGCTTCGCAAAATCTGGATGCTAAAGCCACTCAAAAGAAAGCGGGCAACCCTGTTGGCTACAATATCTCTCCAGAGAGCCTTACCCAGATAGATGGTGATATCCTATTCATAGTGCGCTACGGCTTCAAAGACCCTACACAGTCAAAGATAGCTGTCAATCAACTTATGGCAGAACCTCTGTGGTCAAAGCTTAATGTTGTTAGGCAGGGTAAAGTTTATGTAGTTGATGATTATTATTGGCTCACAGGTAGCTACATATCAGCTAATCGAGTGATTGATGATTTATTTACTTATATTTTGCAGTCATTTCAGAAGGTAGAAGGAACCCACTACTTACAAAAATTATAATAAATCAACTGGTGCAAGATTAGCTACTAAAAACAAGTTTATGAAACTCTATTAGATGATATTCAATCTAACTCTCAACAAGCTAAATCTGATTGAGCGTATTAGCCAACTTGCAAGCGATAAGTTCGCCTCTCGCGCCGCTAGTTATGACCACAATGCTAGCTTTCCAAAAGAAGATTTTGCAGACCTTTTTCAAGCAGGTTTGAATGCGCCTGCTGTGCCAACTGAATACGGTGGTCTAGGGTTAGGACATGATCGCGATATCTTTACCCTGTGGATGATGACTAAGGAACTGGCAAAAGTGGATTTATCCCTAGCCCGTTGCTGGGAAGGACACGCAAATGCCCAAGTTTTACTAACGGCTATGGCTAATGAGTCTCAGAAAATGCGCTGGTTTGAGGGTATTGTCCAGCGTGGCGAGATATGGGCGGCTTGGAGTGGAGAACCTCAATCTCAGATTCCAGGTCAAAAAGCCAGCCTTGGCACAAGTGTGCAAGTGGTAGATGAGGGATACATCATTGATGGCACAAAGGTATTCGCCACCAGTGCCCCAGAAGCACAGTGGGCAATTCTCTTGGTCAACACAGAAACTGCTGGGGGAGCGCGTCATAGTAATAGCTCACTAACATCAGTATTATTACTAGCCTGCAATCTATCCGACCCTAGTATTAGCTTTGATGATAGTTGGTGGCAGCCAATAGGAATGAGAGGTACAGTGAGTTACTTAGTTCGCTTTGAACATACTTTCATCCCTAAAGAAAACTTGATTGGCTATCCAGGACAGTATATCGAGCAGGAGTGGCAAACGCGGTTTACACCTCAATATGGCGCTGCTTTTCTAGGAGCTGCTGAAGGAGCCTATGATTATGCTTTAGCATACATCAACAAACAAGAAAAAGGACACGACCCCTACATACAACACCGAATTGCTAAGGCAGCAATTAATATAGATGCTATGCATCTCTGGCTGCGGCAAGTAGCCACTCTTTGGGAAACAAGCCAGGTTTTACAGGCGAAACAAGCAGGCAATCGTGCCCGTTATATAACTGAACAACTGGCTTTAGAAACGGTAAATGACTGTATAAATGCTTGTGGAGCTCGCTCCTTGATTCAACCGAGTCCTTTGGAGCGAATATTGCGAGATTTGTCCTTTTATGTATTGCACGATAATTGCGATCGCGTTTTGGCTTCAATTGGTCAGGAGATTATAGGGCAATCGTGCGATCGTGCCTATTTCAACAGCAACTCAACTAGCCAAGAAAACCTTACGGAGTAGGATATTTATAATAAAGTTTTGGACAGATTAATTATAGATAAGGGTGCTAATTTAACAGAGTAATTTTGATCAAAATTACATAATGTTTATTAGGGGGTGGCACTTCTTTAATGCCTGAACAGATTGTCATTGTTGAATATGATCCTAGCTGGCCCTCACTCTTTGAGAAGTTGAAAACTCCTGTGGCTGAAATTCTTGGCGAAAGCGCGTTAGCTATCGAACATGTTGGCAGCACATCCGTGCCTGGACTTGCTGCCAAGCCAATTATTGACATGGATGTAGTGGTGCCATCAACTGCCTGCATTAGAGCTACTATCCTTGCACTCGCCACCCTTGGATATGAGCATCAGGGCGATCTCGGTATCAAAGGGCGCGAAGCCTTTCTCTGGCCATCGAACACACCGCGCCACCACCTCTATGTTTGCCCACGCGATAGCAAGGAACTCCGTCGTCACCTATTGTTTCGTGACTACCTGATCAAATATTCCTCCGAAGCGCATAGATATGCACTCCTCAAACGTGAACTGGCGCAGAAGTTCGCGTCGGATCGCCAAGCATACACTGATGCCAAGTCTGAATACATTCAAATGATTACTGAACGGGCGTTGCATGACCTTGAAGCAATCTGAATAACTAGACATTTGACCCAATGTATGGATATTAAAGCAAGTAATTTTAATAATTATTTACAACTTGTCCCATTTGCCACGTATTTTGGCATACCCCCTGGTTTCCACGCCACTTCCTTCAACGGGGGGAACCCCCCTTCAGGTTCGCCAGTTGCCTGCGGAGGGAAACCCTCCCGCAGCACTGGACTCACCGCAACGGAGTGGCTCCCTATGAGCGACTGCTAGCGCAAAGGAACGCAGGTCTTGCCAAAGAAAATTCGCTACAAACTCGTAAAATTCAGCAATGCCAGATTTTTTCATCCCAAGGAGCAGGTTTGGTAACTTGCTCCCACACAGGACTATATAAAGCTTCATACAATTGTCGTGCCAGTTCAATCAACCCTATATAACCGGTGTAGGCATGATGGCGTTCATGGTTAACATCCAAAAAAGGAATTTGGGCTTTGAGTGCTGTATATTTATTGCCAGTCCCACTAATCAAGATATCAGCTTTTGTATCCTTCAGTACTTGTAATAGTGCTTGCGGGGTTGCTTCGTGCAAAATAATGCCATCTTGACCGAGATATTGTTTAATTTTGGCTTTCTCCTCTTGTGTGGTCTTAGCGTTAGTGCTAGCAATCACTTCCATTCCCAAATCTTTAGCGGCTAAAATAATCGACCAAATTTTTACACCACCAGTACAAAGAATAATCCGCTTACCTTTCAACCGCGCACGGTAGGGAGCTAGTGCAATATTTAGAGTTGCGTTTTCTTGTGCAATTAACCGTTCTGTACGTTGTTGAAGATATTTATCCCCTAATGTTGCTGAAATATTTCGCAAGCAATGGTTTAAGTTTTTTATACCGAAGAAAGATTCTTCAATATAAGGAATTCCATAAAGTTCTTTCATTGCTTGCGCCATTGGCAGCACAACATTTGAGCAAATGACTACATTCAACTTGGCACGATGAGCATAGCAAATTTCTTGATAGCGAGCATCACCCGTAATTTTGGAGAGAACGCGTATACCCAATCTCTCGAATAGTGGTAAAACATTCCACAAATCACCAGCAACGTTGTACTCACCAACAATATTGATATCGAAAGGGGTGGTAAATTCTGGTTCTGCGGTTCCGATTACATATTTCAATAAAGTTTCATTGCCAATATGATTACCTAAATTTTTACTACCCAAAAATCCAGGAGAATTTATATAGATAACCGGAATATCAATTTTCTGTGCAGCAAGTTTACAGACACTATCGATATCATCACCAATCAAAGCGGTAATACAAGTAGCGTAGACAAAAATAGCCGCAGGATTATAGCGTTGAGCAACATCGAGAATAGCTTTGTACAGTTTCTTTTCACCACCAAAAATGACATTATTCTCGCCAAAATCAGTAGTAAAAGCAGTTTGATATAATTGAGAGTCTGACGAGAGACTACCATGAGTTGCCCAAGGATTATGAGTACAACCAATACCACCATGTACTAAATGAACAACATCAGTAATAGCTCCGACAGAAACCATCGCTCCATCTAAAGGACAATTTCCTTGGCTTGCACCTGGTTGTGGTAGTTTTGTGCAAGTTAGTTTTTTCTTGTCACTCAATTTTTTTTGCTTATATTTGCAAGCTGTTTCGTTGAGTGGTTCGTTAGTTGTTACTTGAGTATTTTTCATGCGTTTCCTCGTACTGAAGATTAATACAAAAGAGTCAAGATTTAGGAGTAAAAAGGCGTAGTGTCTTTAACAAAGTTATTTATTAGCCTAAAATCTGCTCTAATAAGCAATAGCTGAAATCTTTAATTCGAGTAGCACGCATCTTACTAATTACAGTTTTTGCTACTGACAGCACAAACATAAAGTTTTTGAAAATCGTTCTTTGGCTTGAGCGCTGACACTCATTTGGCAGACAGTCATTTAATTTGTCAAGCTACACAAAAAATATTGTTTAAGTCTTTGCATGATTGGAATAAAAATTCTTGAATTCACTTGACTTTCAAATCTTAACAATGATTGTAAATAATAATAGTAAAATTTATGACAATATCGTAAAGTGACGTTAATTTTTTTAGGATAAGTCAAGTTATAAACAGACAGTTTTGTCTAGGTAAAAAAATATAATTATTTTGAGATTCACACGATATTTATAATGAAAATAGACAGACTGTTCTAACTATATTAGTGATAACTTAACTACGTTTCATCCCTCCTGATAACTGATGGGGATATTTATTAACAGCTGCTGAGACTCCCACTAAGTCAAGATATCTTACAGCTTCAGCAATGGCGGCTTTACCAGCAGCTTTACCTGTAGTCTCAAGGGCATAAATAACATTTTGCAGCACAGTCTGCCAAGGTAGGAGTTGTTCAAAATCCTGAAAGACAACGATCCGATTTTATCGGTGTTCTAGGGGGATTTAGGTTTCAGGCTTCAGTGCCGTAAGTCCTGTATACATTGTTGAACTTATTACAAAAAGGGAGTCAGGACTGCGATCAACAGCTCTAACTCCCCATCCTCTACAATTATTATCATTCCTCTTGAGTGAGGATTTTATTTTTTGGAAATCCCTTATCACCCAGTCCTTGAAAATATGGATAATGATAAGGCTTTTAGTTCCAGCGTTTAGATGGGTACACGTTGTCTTTGGTGTTAAACTCTAGACTTTTTGTACAGCAAGGCTTGTGAAGCTCTTTTAGTCCACCTGATAGTAAAACTCTCGACAGAGAAAATTGGGTTGGCTGCCATCCTTAAACTTGTGAAAGGCAGCAATGACCCACAAACCTTTGTTCATGTTCGCTGCTAACAAGGATTCTACTGAATCGCGATCAAATTTCGCACTGAAAGCTTTCTCATTTATATTATCTACAAACGGTGTCACCTCAGTCTCACCCCAATCTTTGAGAGACTGGGCGCCATAAGCGTGCATAATAATTTGCTCATTATGCTTGGTTAAGATAAATTTCTCGATCCATTTAGTCTTTGTGTTCGAGTTTATCCAGGTTCCTAAAAAAGGCGTGAAATCGATCGCATTGTCCTGGGGCTGGTTTCCGTAAATTTCGTTTCGCTCCATCTTAAAATCTTCCTCTTGTAACTAACGATGATAAAACTCACGGGCAAAATGATCGGTTCGACCGCTACCATCTACGTAGCGGGTATAGGACTGAATGACCAAGATTCCCAATTTTTGGTTTGCCACCAAATGTGTCTCAACCCCGTCTAACTTGTAAAAAGCGTGGAATCCTGCTGCTATAAGTGAGGTTCCCGCAGCGTAAGGCACTGCTTCAACCTTACCCCAGTCAATTGGATTGGGTTCGTTGGCTCCATAACCTTGAAACGTCAGGCGACCGTCTTGCTCAGTCAGAACTACCCGCACCAAATAATTAGTATCCGATTTAGTATTGATCCAGTTACCGACTAGAGGTGAGAGTTCTATCGGCTCCTTGGTACTAGGGCGTTGGTCAGCCTGCATATAGTATGCGTATTGAGTTGTTTGTGTCACTAGCTAACTCTCCAATGAATAAATTGCAGCATTTTAATAATAAATATAAACTAGTTCTTAGCGTACATATAGCTGAAATAATATTTTATTAATAAATTAAGTTTACAGAGACTGACCTACATTAGCGAGTGGCAGGAAAAAAATATTTTCTGAGTACAATATTTTATAATTTCTTAGCTGTATTTCATTAATATTCTCCCTGCAATAATTACTACTCAAGAGCTATTTAAAAATTATCGTAACCAGATTATTTAAGTAATTATTCTTTCCCTTTTTTGCTAAGAAAGATGTGACTAATCTATAGCTCTCTTTTTGGTGAAGGTATTGATATGTAAAAAGCTTCTGATTCTATGAAGTTAGAAGCCGACCCGCGTTTTGTGTGTTTAAATAACTGGAGTCTAGACTAAATACGAGGGTAAAAAGATAACACCCTGGAATTATTGGTAGGAAGATTTTGAATCTGTTGCCTAATTCTAAAAAATTGGTATAACTTTGACTACTTTCATTATTTTTCAATTGTTCTAAATAAACAGCAACGAAGATCATAATTCTGCTACACCTTTGTTAAGAGAAGTTACAAGGCTTTTAACACAAGGAAATATTTTTTATGGTAGTTTCACTTGAGAAGAACGTACCACATCAGGTTGTAATCATTGGTGGAGGCTTTGGTGGACTGTATACAGCAAAGACTCTCAAGAAAGCGAATGTTAATGTTACTCTCATCGATAAACGTAACTTTCATTTATTTCAGCCGCTTTTATATCAAGTTGCCACAGGTACGCTATCACCTGCTGATATCTCCTCACCATTACGATCTGTATTCCGCAAAAGCAAAAATACACGAGTGTTCTTGGGAGAAGTAAATGATATCGATCCAGAAACCCAAGAAGTTATTCTGGGTGATAGAACAATACCCTACGATACATTAGTTGTTGCCACAGGTGCTAACCATTTCTATTATGGTCACGATAACTGGAGACCATTGGCTCCTGGCTTGAAAACTGTTGAAGACGCCATAGAAATACGTCGCCGGATATTTTCGGCATTTGAAGCAGCAGAAAAAGAAACCGATCCCGAAACACGCCGTGCTTGGTTGACCTTTGTAATTGTCGGTGGTGGCCCTACAGGTGTGGAATTAGCGGGTGCGATCGCAGAGTTGGCACATAAAACTCTCAAAGAAGATTTCCGCAACATCGACACCTCAGAAACTAAGATTTTGTTATTGCAAGGAGGCCAGCACATCCTCCCTCATATGGCACCACAGTTATCAGAAGTAGGAAAAGTATCCTTGCAAAAGTTGGGTGTGGTAGTCAAAACAAACACCAGGGTGACAAATATTGAAAATGATATCGTTACTTTTAAGCAAGGCGATGAAGTTGAAGAAATTGCCTCAAAAACTATATTATGGGCAGCAGGTGTGAAAGGTTCCTCTATGGGGCAAGTTTTAGCAAACCGCACAGGTGTAGAGTGCGATCGCTCTGGGCGTGTGATTGTAGAACCAGACTTGACGATTAAGGGTTATAAAAACATCTTTGTCATCGGAGATTTAGGCAACTTCTCTCATCAAGATGGCAAACCCTTACCTGGTGTTGCACCCGTAGCCAAACAACAAGGAGAATATGTAGCTAAACTCGTTCAAAAACGCCTTCAAGGTCAAATACTACCACAATTTCGTTACAATGACGTAGGTAGTTTGGCGATGATTGGCAAAAATTTAGCTGTTGTAGATTTAAGCTTCATTAAACTCCAAGGTTTGGTTGCTTGGATATTTTGGTTAGTCGTTCATATCTACTTCTTAATCGAGTTTGACACTAAATTAGTAGTAGTATTTCAGTGGGCATGGAGTTATATCACTCGTAATCGTCGCTCTAGATTGATTACAGGTCGAGAAGCTTTGGAAGAAACGAAAACTGTTACCAACAGCACTAATTTGGCAACTAAAATCGTTAACCCTCCCACTCAACCAACACCTCATTCACAATTGCAATCTTACACTGCGGATATCGAAGCAGCAACTTCCTGGTTAACATCATCAAAACTGGGTCATCATTAAGACAACCTTTGCTCTCAATACCTGTAAATTGGTTTTCTCTTTTTCATTTTCAGCCACAGGTGCGGCGGCATAATTGCCTTCTGTTGCGAACAAGACAGTTTTCTCGCACCTACTGAAATGAAACGAATAGTTAATGAATAAAGCCTGCAAAAGTGTAACCATGTTTTGTGTTGTTAACGGGAGAAAAGCCAACACAACCGAAGGAGTAACCCTCAATGACTCAATACCAAGACTTCATAGCTGTCGCTTCTAAATTTATTGAGTACGACCCTGACGCTAACTGGATATTTCGCTACATCGTTGATGGACTCACCAACCACGGATTCAGCACTAAAATGTCTGAAACTTATACCACACTTGTCATCGGGCAAGAGTTCTTCAGTCCCAGTCAAAGCGATTTTACCTCTTATATCAATACTGCAATATCAGAGTTCCCACAGTTAAGTCCTGAAGGTCACACCTCACTGCTAGAAGTTACTAGTAAATACGTTCAGGACTATTATCACCCACAAGTTGATACACAATAGACCTCTTGCAAAAGTCCTGATTTTAGACACTTTCTCTGTGCCTCTGCGCCTCTGCATGAGGCAAAAAATATTTATGCAAGAAGTCTATTTTCTTACCCCACCCTAACCCTCCCCTTATAAAGGGAAAGGGGAGGAACCAGTTTCCCCCCTTATAAAGGGGAGACTAAGGGGGGTAATAATTCGGTTAAAATCACAACATATCACTTTTAAGATAACCTCTTAATTATTAATCGAAAATATTGCTAAGTAATACTCGCAATAAATACTAAATGCTAAAAATATATTAACCATAAATCGAGCTAAAAAAACTCAAGTTAATATTATTAATTGACCAAGCTAATGCATTTGATTTGTACTGCAAAAAAAGCGAGAATCTTTAATGAGTAACCTATTGCCGGACACTGATGTAAATATTTTAGTAATTGGGGCGGGAGTAAGTGGTCTCACAACTGCTATATGTTTGAGAGAAGCAGGTTTTAGTGTTGTGATTGTTGCAGATCGTTTTGCCCCAGATTTAACGTCTATTGTGGCAGGTGCATTGTGGGAATGGCCACCGGCAGTCTGTGGTAGTCATGGTGCTCCCAGGTCTCTGGAACGCTCCAAAGAGTGGTGTATGACTACTTATAATAAATTCAAGAAAATACACGCAGAGTTTGGTTCAGAAGAAACAGGACTTTATTTAAGGGATGCGTATTTCTATTTCAAGGATGTTTTGGAAAATCGACCTGATGACCTTCGCAAAATGAATGAGTTGAAGGATAAGGTTGATGGATTTGAAAGAGGCTTACAGATTGTCAAAGAAACGATTGATTTGAGTTTTAAAGGAGGTATAAAAGATGCTTATAAACACATGGCTCCGATGACAAACACCGATGTTTACATGAAGTGGTTACTTCAATACGTAAAGAATATTGGATGTGAGATTATCCAGGAAAAAATCACTACCAATGTAGTTGAAAATGAACAGGAATTACTTCATCGTTTTAATGCAAGAGCAATTGTTAACTGTGCTGGACTAGGTTCGATCGCAACTACAGGGGATACTTCCATGTATCCCTTGAGGGGCGCACTTGTTAGGGTTAAGAATCTGGGGAAAGTTGTCACAGACGCTCATTGTATTTCCCACGAAGAATCTTCTTCAAATGAGCAAGACATCGTTTACATAGTTCCTAAAGGGGATGATTTGGTAGTCTTGGGAGGATTAACGCAGCAAGACGAATGGGATACAAACCTATCTCTTGAGGTTCCAATTATCAGACAGATGTATGATAGTTGTTTGGAGTTTCTACAGGAATTAAGAGAACTCCCACTAGATGAGAAGGAGCCTGTTAGGACTGGTTTACGGCCATTAACAGAGGAAAATGTTTGTGTAGAAAGAGTTTTAAACACACACGTATTTTATAATTATGGACATGGAGGGTCAGGAGTAACTCTGTCATGGGGATGTTCACAGGAAATTCTCCAATTGATACAAAAAATGCTCCATGAGGAGGTAAATCCAGTTGCCTTGGACAGTAGTAAGGTAGATAGCAATAAACAGACTGTTTTTGTACTGCATGATATGCTTCCCTACGAAACTGATTTTAAGCATATCCAATCGGATAATAGAAATCTGATTTTACTCTGTAGTAGACGAGGACTCAGTAAGGTTGTACCCTCCCAGTATCAGTACTTGGATCTTGTGCAGATTGTAGAACCTTATAATTTGCAAAATCTGCTCCAAACTTATCAACAGATTCAGACTAATTATAAACTTTTGGATAACAATCGGATTGTTACCAATGATGAATATTCAGTATTGTTAGCTGCACAGTTACGTGAAGCTTTAAATTTGGTAGGCGATCGCCCAGCAACAATCCGTCAGTTTAGCGATAAGAGTTACCTCAAATCTGCCCTGAAAAATTCCTTAATTCGAGTACCAAAGTATCTGATTTTTGCTCAAGACCAATACCGTCAAGAGCCAGTTTCATACTTAAATTTTGTTCAACAAGAACTAGGTAATCACATCTTTATCAAACCAGTTACTGGAACTGGAAGTGAAAAAACTAAAATAATCCATACTGTTGATGATTTGAAAGCTTGGTGTAACAGCAATGCATATTCAGATGAAGAATTTGAATTCAATGAATTCATTAAAGGTCAATTATACAATACAAGTGTTGTGATCAAAAATGGTCAACCTTGTTATTTTGCTGCTTGTAAGCACTATCGACCGAATGATGAGTTTATTCATGGCGCTCGAATCGGCAATATTGTTGTTAGAGAAGAAGAGCCAGAATTTCAGAAACTTTGGCAATTTTCAATTAACACGTTACAAAGTTTAGAACACGGTTATCCCCAAAATGGTGTAATCAATATTGATTTCTTCTTACAAGAAGGTAGCGAAGAACCAATTCTGATGGAAGTAGCTGCACGCAGTCCTGGAGAGCTTGTCTCAAGAATGTTTGAGATATATCAAGGGGTATGTCTAAACGAGTTACATCTCCAATTACAGATTGGAGATTCCCCTGACATCATTCTCAAGGACAAGAATAAGTGGAAGTACAGTGCTTACTCGATTTATCCCAAGCAAGACGGTGTTGTTACAGCAATTGAAAAGCCAATTCTCGAAAGTGATGTGAAAGTTTATTGGCAGATTTATTTGGAAGAGAAATTGAATAAATCGCAAAGTATGATGGATGTTGCCATTGGCATTGTTTTGAGCCATCATGACTTTTCAATTCTTCAACGGGATTATGAGATAGTCAATTCTACCAATTTCTACAATACTAAGAAAACGTGAGTTCGATGAGTTAAAGTTCTTGAGCGAGCTGATGCCGATCCAATTCTAGAAACTCAGCGTTCCACTCCAAAGGGATGTCAAGGAACTTATTTCCGATTGTGATGCAACTGTCTAGAAATGGTGTTTCTACTCTAGCTAGGCGAGCTAATACTTGTAGGGGAAAACAGCCATAAGGCAGATCCTCAACTAAATAGCGGTGATGAGGATTATACAGCGTCGTACTGGAGTAGGCTCCAACCTGCTGCATATGTTCGTAAAGGGACGATCCCGTGGTTCCGTATGCGATTTGATAGTGGCTTTTGATATCAATTAAGTTAGGCACTTCCAGTGCTTCACCTACTGCAATGCGATCGCGATCTAGGTGGTCGATAAGTCCAACAGTACGGTGACCAAGGTTATGATAAGGGTTGTAATCCTCACCAGATTCCCATTTAGCTAATGAAGTCAGAAGCAAGGGAAGGTGGATAATGTCATTAACTTTATTGAGATTAATTTCTAATACCGAGGTCGCAGCGCATAAATTACTAAAGACAGTTTGGTAAGCGCTCACAATCCGATCTGTCATCATTTGATTCTGAGCTGACACAAAGAACTTTTTAGTGAGCGTACTAATCTTAACTCGATCCTCCATATTACTGCGACTGACAAAAGGAGTATTATTGACATCAGCCACAACAGGCAACTGTTCCCTAGCTATTCCCAATCTCTGGAGTACCTGACAAAAAACTCGACTTGCAAAGCGACTAGCACAGAAAACCAGAATATTCATTTGAGGATTGACATATTCAGCTAAAATCTTGGCGTAGGGTTCGATGTCTTGACCGCGACAACATATCAATACATTGAGTGGTAGCTTACCACCATTTAGTGCCGCCAACTCATAAATGTTATTGGAACAAGCTGCAACTCGATAACTTCCGGGAGAAACCGATCCAATTGAGTGAATGGTTCTTGTCTGGGCAACAATAGAAGAACGTCGAGAGAAAAGGTAAACACTATATCCTTGAGTACTCAAATAGACAGCTGTTGCTAAACCAATGTGTCCTCTGCCTACAACCAGGTAGCTATTTTGTAGCATTATCCGAAAACCATAAAAAGGGATACCTTAAATTCACCACTTGCATAAAAATTTTGTCTGGGCGTTGCTAAATCCAAGTGTGAATCATGCGCTTGCCTCAAGGCTGCAAGCGTTGTGCGCCTGCATTGGCACATAACCTTGGAGCGGATTTATTACTTAAGCAACGCCATCTGAACACGCGATCGCTAATAAAAATCTGATGGTTAACATCTGGACACAGGTACGTTGCCTGAAAATTTTTCGGCTTCAAATCGTTCATCTTTACTACAAAAAGTAAAAAAATATGTAGCTATAAATACACTTATCGCGAGAAAATCCCAGAAAAACTTTTTATTGTTTAGCAATTATTTTAGCGATGTGTATGGTATGCTTGCTACGGGTAGATAAAAAACAGTAATAAACTAACAAAAAGTCTGAAGTTACTTGACTTCCCGCAAAAACAAAAATCTGGCAATGTCAGCTACGGCTTTTTGTAACGGAGAGAAACAGCCTCATAAAGCAGGATATGAATATTTGCAATAACCTGAAGGCAATTAGAAATCGTCTGGGCATGAGTCAACAAGAATTAGCTAATATAACTGGCGTAACCCGCCAAACTATTGGTGCTGTGGAAACGGGACAATGTGCGCCTTCTGTTACTATTTCCTTGCGTTTAGCTAAGGCACTTGGTTGCCAAGTTGAGGACTTATTCTGGCTAGGAGAGGAGGATTTACCCAAAATTGAGGCGATTCTTGCCGATTCGACCCCTGATAACCAGCAATCACAAGTTATTCTAGCACGGATTAGGGATCGATGGATAGCTTATCCCCTATTAGCCAGAGATGCTTTTCGTATCGAAATGATTCCATCTGATGGTGAGGTAGTTGCAGTGAGCCACCCCATTGTAGGGAGTGGCGATAGCGCAAGCGGTAGCAACATAGGAGCATCACCTCTAAGGGTGGACGGGTTCCCCAGTATAACGAGGAACGAGCTTTACCCTGAGGGTGAAGCACAGAGCCAGACAGGTACAAATAAAGTCCAGGTTCGGCTTCTGGATGATATGGACAAGTTGCACAACACAGTTGTGATTGCTGGTTGTACACCTGTGCTTTCCCTTTTAGCAAGAGCAACTGAACGCTGGCATCCGCAACTGCGAGTTCATTATCGTTTTGCCCATAGCAAGGCTGCATTGCGTAGTTTATGCCGAGGTGAAGTTCACATTGCAGGGATGCACTTATACGATCCCCAAACTGGGGAACATAACATTCCCTTTGTGCAAGAAGCCTTAATAGATAAGAGTGCTGTCTTGATTACTCTTGGGGTTTGGGAAGAGGGCTTGTTAGTTCCACCTGGAAACCCAATGAAAATTAAAACAGTTTCCGACTTAGTAGAATTTGGAGCAACTGTTGTCACCCATGAAGTGGGTTCTGGCAATCGGATGCTTTTAGAACGGAAACTTCAAGAAGAACGAGTGCCATTAGAGGTTGTGAAAAGCCTCAATCGCATCGTTCACAACCATCAAGAGGTTGCCTTATCTATAGTTTCAGGAGTTGCTGATGCAGGTATCAGTACGGCATCTATAGCCGCTACCTTTGGTTTGGGATTTATTCCCCTTCATAGTGCGCGATACGACTTGGTGATTCTCAAGGAATACTTGGAAGAAGCACCAGTACAGCAATTTATCAATATGTTGGGAAATCGGCTAGTGCGCTCGCAATTACACATTCTCGGCGGTTATGACATCAGCAAGACTGGGGAAGTTGTAGCAAATATTTAAAGTCATGAATCATCACTTTATTATAAATAACCATGCCATTCAGATTAACGACAACACCTTGCTTGCGAAATGGCGAACAAGCCGCAAGTATAGCCAACGTTAAGGAAAAAATTGCGATCACTCTTAGGGTTCCCGTAGGCATCGCTCCTATGCTGTCTCAATGTGTTTTTGTGTAACACCCTATTACTCTGTCAATGCGTAAATCCTATATTTCCAGAGGTTCCATGATTCGGAGAATTTTCATTGCATTTTTGGCATGTTGCTTGGCGATTCTGAGTGCTGAAGCTAGTGAGATGCTAGGGAAGCAAAACCCAGCCATTGCACAGTCACCAACGAATAAAAATTTGATTGTGGGGATCACAACCAGCATTCAGGACAGTGGGCTGCTAGATGATTTAGTTCCGGCGATTGAAAAGAAAACAGGATATAAGCTCAAAAGCATTTCTGTCGGCACTGGACAGGCTTTGGCTCTAGCTGAAAAAGGTGAAGTTGATGCCGTATTCGTCAACTCACCTAAAGCCGAACGCAAAGTTTTGGCAGATGGTGCGGTAACTAATCGGCACTTGGTAATGCACAATGATTTTGTGATTGTCGGCCCAGATACGGATAAGGCAAATATCCGAGGCAAAAAGAATGCTGTAGAAGCATTCTCCTTGATTGCTAAAAACAAAACGTTGTTTATATCGCGGGGTGATGACTCAGGTACTAACAAACTAGAAAAAGATTTATGGCAACAGGCTAATATAAAACCATCTGGCAGTTGGTATCAGCAAACAGGTTTAGGAATGGCGGAAACTTTGCAAGTTGCTAATCAAAAACGGGGATATACCTTAGCAGATCGGGCGACATATATATTTCAGCAAAAAAACTTGTCTTTACCAATACTGGTGCAAGGAGACAAGAAACTGTTGAATTTGTACCATGTCATGCAGGTGAATCCTCTGAAATTCCCGAAAGTGAATAGTGCAGGAGCTATAGCGTTTATTAATTATGTCTTATCTGCTGAAGGACAGACACTGATTGCAGCTCACGGGCAAAAACAGTTCGGACAACAGCTATTTTATCCAGATAGCGGTAAAACAGAGAAAGATTACGGCTTTTAAAGAAACTTGAGCATCAGCTCATCAGGGTAAACGCATCAAAATTACTCTTGATCGCAACCAAGGTTAAGAACCAACAAAAAATCAGCATTTCTTGATGCGTTTGCCCTGATTAGATCGTCAAGGGTTGCTCAACTGCATGTTTCACCATTATTTTCCAATTTTTCATCCTTATGGGCAGACAAGAGTTCTGACTACAGCGATCGTTATGGAAGTATAGAAAGGAAATTACGATGTGGCGATGGCGATCGCATATATTTTACTCCTGATTACATACACCGTTATCGTATTGCTGACTATCCTACAGCATGACATAAATTATATATTCCTAGAGGTTCCATGATTCGGAGAATTTTCATTGCATTTTTGGCATGTTGCTTGGCGATTCTGAGTGCTGAAGCGAGTGATATACTGGTCAAGCAAAACCTAGCCATTGCCCAGTCCCCAGCAAATAAAAATGTCATCGTGGCAATGACAACCAGCATTGAGGATAGTGGGCTGCTAGATGATTTGGTTCCAGCAATTGAAAAGAAAACAGGATATACCTTAAAAAAGGTTGCAGTCGGCACTGGACAAGCTTTGGCTTTAGCTGAAAAGGGTGAGGTTGACGCTCTATTTGTCAATTCACCGAAAGCCGAACGCAAAGTTTTAGCAGGTGGTGCGGTGATTAATCGCCACTTGGTAATGCACAATGACTTTGTAATCGTCGGCCCAGATAGTGATAAAGCAAAGATTCGAGGGAAAAAGAGTGCTGTAGAAGCATTCTCTCTGATTGCCAAAAATCAAGCATTGTTTATATCGCGGGGTGATGACTCAGGTACTAATAAGCTAGAAAAAGATTTATGGCAACAGGCAAAAGTCACACCCTCTGGCAGTTGGTATCAGCAAACAGGTTCAGGGATGGCAGAAACATTACAAGTCGCTAATCAAAAACAGGGATATACCTTAGCAGATCGAGCAACATATATATTTCAGAAGAAAAACCTGTCTTTGCCGATACTGATGCAAGGAGATAAGAAACTGTTGAATCTTTACCATGTCATGCAAGTAAATCCTCAGAAATTTCCTAGAGTGAATAGTGCAGGAGCTAAAGCGTTTATTAATTATGTCTTATCTTCTGAAGGACAAAAACTAATTGCAGCGCACGGGAAACAAGAGTTTAAACAACCGCTATTTTATGTTGATGGCGGTAAAACAGAGAGAGATTATGGCTTTTAAAGAAAAAGCATTAGAATCATCAAGGGTTGCTCTACTGCATATTTAAGTATACTTTAACAGATTTGTGAATACAATCATCGAAGGAGCTTTGAAAGCTCTTGAACTATTAACCAATGGCAATAGTGATGTTTTTCAGGTGATGACAATGACATTGTTCGTATCTGGAACAGCTACAGCTATTAGCGTTTTATTGGGACTACCGTTAGGACTGTGGCTGGCATTAGTCGATTTTGTTGGTAAGCAGGCTGTGACTAGTTTGATTAACTTCGGCATGGGATTGCCACCTGTGGTAATCGGTTTAATCGTTAGTCTGTTTTTGTGGCGGTCTGGGCCATTGGGAAACCTTGACTTGATTTATACGCCCACAGCGATGATCGTCGCCCAAACAATTATTGCTTTGCCAATTGTCGCTGGGTTCAGTTTTACAGCAATTATCAGTATAAATCCGAAACTACGCTGGCAACTATTGTCAATGGGGGCGACACAGTGGCAAGCCAACTTGTTGCTAATTAAGGAAGCACGTTTAGGATTAATGGCTGCTGTCATCGCTGGTTTTGGTCGCGTCATCTCAGAAGTTGGTGCATCGATGATGGTGGGCGGCAATATTAAGGGACAAACAAGAGTTCTAACAACAGCAATTGTTACGGAGGTAGGAAAAGGAAACTACGATGTGGCAATGGCGATCGCCTACATTTTACTGTTCATCACATACACTATTATCGTGTTGCTAACTATCCTACAGCATGAAAGGAAAATTCTATGAGTACTAAAGAGTATGTCCTGAATATGCAACAGGTTAGCGTCGATAGTAAAACACGTAAAAATATCCTCTCAATTGAAAATTTGACAGTCCGTCCTGGGGAACTGGTCGCTGTGCTTGGCCCTAATGGCGCTGGCAAAAGCACTTTGTTAAGAACAATCAATCTATTGCAACCTTACCGTGGTGAGATGCAATTATTTGGTCAGGATGTCCGCAATGCCAATAAAACATTGTTGCGTCGTCGTTCGGCTTTGGTATTTCAAGAAACATTACTACTGGATGACACTGTTTTTAATAATGTTGCCAAGGCATTAAAGTTTCGGGGAACACCAACGCCCAAGATTCCGCAAAGGGTACATACTGCACTTAAAACTTTTGGCTGCGAACACTTGGCAAATCGCTCAGCTCGTTCGCTGTCTGGTGGTGAAGCAAAGCGAGTTTGTATCGCCTGCGGATTAGTAGCTGATTCAGAATTGCTGCTTTTGGATGAGCCTTCTGCCTCTTTAGATGTGGGAATACGTGCTGAGATTATTGAGAAAATTAGACAATGGGCCCAAGCTAGGGAAGCGGCAGTCATATTAGTAAGTCATAATTTTACAGATATATTGCATTTTGCTGAACGGGCGATCGCTTTATTTGACGGTTGTATTGTACAGGATGATAAATTGGAAACCCTGATGCGCCGACCAGCTAATGAACAGCTTGCGAGATTAGTAGGGATAGATAATGTTATTCCATGCCAGGTAGAACGGGGAAACCGTGGTTATTCAATCAAGCTCGCAAATGCTATAGAGTTTTTATACCCTGGCGAAGTGAAAACACCAATCACAGCTTGTTGTCTGTCTGGCGATGCTTTTTATCTTAATAATACAAGTTCCTTAATTCCACACCAGCCACAAGTAGTCACCATCGAAGGACGAGTGGAACGGGTTTTACGTGGTATCAGAAATTATACTATTTGGGTTAAAGTCAGGGAACAAAGTTTAATCGCTAGAGTACCTCAAAGTCATATATCCAGCGATGTGTATCCCCATGAAATAATAAAGCTAGCATTTAATGCGGCAGATGTACATTTTGTTTAGAAAAAATGGCGCTACTGAATTTAGAGACAAAATATAAAAATTAGCTATTCTCAACTTTTACTCTCTGCGTCTAACTTTCTTTTGTCACTCTAGGCAGAGGAAAAAGAGAAATAGTCTGACCAAAGGGATAAAAATAGATGATTGTGCAAGGTATTCATGATGCTAATCAGGTAAGAAAATCCGCTTTTTAGTTGGGGTATAGAAAATACCTTAAGCCAAGGTTTAATCAAATTGAAAAGAATGAAAGGTTGAACAATAAGACGTAAATTATTCAGGATATTCTTCCAACCATAACTTTCATCCCACAAAGGGTGTTACGCAAATATTCGGAGAATATAGCTGTGAGATTTTTGGAAGACACTTGAATGAAGGCTAACCATGAGATAGGTACTACAAACTATTTCCCACCATCTCTGAATCTGAGGATAATGAGTTAGCCGAAAATCTGCCCATCCCAGTTCATTTTTGCTTTGTTTGAGTCCATATTCTACCCATGCTCGTAACCCGTAAAGATTTCCAACTTCTGAGTATTTAATACCCGGAACATGCGTCATTAAAAACCAGGTTGAATTCTCTGGAAGCTTTTCCGTATCCGTCGTGACTTGCCAATAACGAATATCGCACCGCCTACCAAAAATAATCTCTCTAATATATCGAACTTCCTGATTACCATTCGAGAAAACACGGTCAAATTTTCGCCATTTGTTATACCTGACACTTTGCCCTTTTGGTAGCCAAACTCCGTGGTTACTACGTATAGCTATGACAAAATGGATTAGAATCAGCGATCGCTCCTTTAATACTCGCAGTATTAATTCTAATCTTCGCTTATTTAATGATTTTAACGACCACCGTGATCCTGTTAAAAAATGATTTATGAACTGCTGATTCTCTAACCCAACTACCTTGGCTATTTCTGGTAAGGTTTTCTTTTTTATTTGCGATATCATTCCCAAATGTAAGTTTCGGAAATTTTCAAAACTCCTAACTTCTGGAAATATGTTTCGGTAGATTGCACAATACTCGTCCACAAATTTAATGCTGGGTTTGGGGCTTCTTGGCTGTGTCATCCTCCCCTCCTGGCTTTCAGACCTCTTTTCTGATTTTACTCTTCCCAGAGTGACAAAAGAAAGTTATCCCTTTTTCATCACTCTGGTCAAATAAAAATTTTAACTAACTTCTAAACAAGGCACAGAAACTGGGTTTGGAGCTTTATTTTCTAACATTATGGACAAAATCATCTCTTTGGACTGAAAGTCTTGTGTAGTAAGGATTATTGTTTTATTCTATCATGAGAGTGATGAAAGAGCGTTATTAAAATCATCATCCCATACAAGCATTTTTTCAGGTTTCTGAATATATTTATCTATAATTAATTCCGAAGCACAATTTTCAAGAATTTGGCGAACGCTCCTGACTGCTCTGAATTAAGTTGCAGTGTGGTTTTTTACATTAAATCACAAAATAAACTTCATGTAACACCAGACTTTGGTGCTGTCTGGATTAGCGTTGCTGCTACTTTTTTTGCCTGTGAAGCGGTTGACCAACTTCCTTCCATCATCGCAACCACGATCGCACCTTGCACGATTAGAAGCAGTTGCCTAGCTAACTGTTCCGGTGATGAAAATTCTGCGGCTTGAGCTAGGCTTTTGATGTAATGGTAAATCGATTGTTGATGTTCTAATGCTACTCGATGTCCAGGGTGGTCAGCATTGGCTAGTTCTATTGAAGCATTAATGAATGCACAACCTCGGAAATCTGGGCCTTCAAACCATTCTCGCAGAGCATCAAATATTGCCAAAAGTTGTTGGGATGGGTTGGAAGTTCGTTGCTCAATCGTGGTTTTGAGCCATTCGTACCACTGTTCATCCTGTTGTCGCAGCCACGCTTCAATCAATGCATCTTTTGACTTGAAATGATTGTAGAGCGACATCTTAGCAACGCCAGATTCGGCGATGATTCTGTCAATACCGACGTTGCGAATTCCCTCTCGATAAAACAAGCTTGATGCCGTATTTAGGATGCGATCATGAACAGATTTACGGGTTGTTTTCGCTTTATTCATTTACATCACATCCTTGAATAATATGTATTTCTTAAACTTTCAAACGATAATAATGACAAAAAGTTTCTCAATTTCTCGATTGATTAAACCTAATGTTTAACTATTTTTTTGCAGTTAATTAATTAGTATGTTTACATATAAGTAACGTTTCTTATCGAAAACATTTTTTAAATATATATGCAAATCGGTATTAAACGAATAAATAATAAATTTCGTAAATCTTAAACTAATTTTATGTTTGGGTATTTTTTTTTTGTGATAATTAGGGTTTTTCAACCATATTAATGTTGAATTAAACTTCTTTTATCCAATTGCTTAAATTGCAAATCTTGTTATGGTCTGCTTGTTCTATTTTTTTTTCGCCCAAGCTTTGATTATTTCTAAAACTTGATAAAAAAACTATATGTAAAAAATCAAGGATTTATCCCAAAAGTGATTGATGAACTGTAAGCAGACCAAAGTCTCCCCAGAACTCTAGAACTGCTAGCGATCAAGTGCTTCCACAGGCCTCCAGAAACTTGTGGAGCAAGACCTTCAGTTCATCAAACCATTGCTTAACTTATGGGATTTGCATGGGATTTGGTTTTTTCACTACAGCACAAGTGCTTGGAGATCCTTTGTGCTTGAAGTGGTTTAGATTCCCTATAAATAAAGAATATCATACATCTGGCCAATTTACTTGCGCTGACAAATTAATTTATAAACAGTATTCGTGGTTACAATTAGAGGCTTAAAAGTTAAAAAATATCCAAAAATTTCATATCATAATCCTCTTAAATCAAGCTGTAAACCCAATCATTTAGAGCAGGGGAATAGAGAATAGCGTTAAACGGCTATTTTCGCCTTCTACTCGTGTCATGTAAGTCTTACTAACAATATGATCTTCATTGCTGATCAAACCAGGGTAAACTGGGTAACCATCTGTCACATAAAAATCAGAATGCCAACAGCTTATAATTTGCCACAAAAGCTTAAAAGTTTTGGAACTGCGGTCTTTTAAAACCCAAGCTATAACTCCCGAATTATGCTCCTACAACTGCTATCCACAACCAAATTTTGTTTTTTTACCTACAAAAGTTTCGAGTTCATCAACTTGAGTAATTTATGGTATTTCATTCTATTCAGGTGAATTAGGCAAGGTATTTCCCAGAGTTCTCACCTAATTTATTACAGTCGTATAATAGCGAAGCGTTAGCGAGTCCGCAAGCGTCTGTACTTTCTTTACTCGCTCAATCGCACGAAATCCTAAACCATTCACGTACATTTCTAAACACTCTTTTTTTAAGGGACTTCCAGAAAATAAAATATAGAAAAAACTCAGTATAAGAATAATTATTATTCTCATGCGGAGAGGGGTGGGGAAGGGGTCAGCCGTCGGCTGACCCCTTCCCCACCCCTATTTTTTGTAGTAAATTCAAAGATGGTTCCATTTTTAGGTGCTTGAGGTGTTCATAAAATTAAACGATCCGTTAAAAGATTTGTTGAAGGAAAGGTTGGTTTAATCAGTACCGTCGTCTCAGTAAGGATTATGAGCGTCTCCCTGAAATGAGCGAAGCTGCGATATATGCTGTTATGACTCGTATTATGCTGCGCCGCCTTGCCCTCTAAAGATTTACTTTATAAATGGTCTCTAAATTTTCGTTACATAGTTATAAATTTTCCCGCCGACTTACTTACACCCAACTGCACGTGCATAGCGCATTGGCTCTAAGTACAGCATTTCATGAATTCGTAGCGTTTTTAAACGCAGAGGGGCGCGGAGGTAAACGCAGCGAAAAGTTCTGCGGCCCTTTGCGTTTTAAAATAAACTCAAACATTTGGGATGCTCCCTGAGAAATTTGCTCTTATTCTGTTCTATTTCTATTGCATGAGTGCATAAGTTAATTTCGGTTTCATCTATAAGAATTCAGTATAAGTGTTTTTCATGTAGCACCTTTTTTGGCTATTTCGCATAAACTTTTACCCTTGTTCTATGGACTCAACCCAATCAATTCATAGTAATAACCCAGATGTCAAAACAATTTTAATTTTGGCAGCCAATCCGGAAGGTACTTCGAGGTTACAACTGGATAAGGAAGTACGAGAAATTGATGAAGGGTTGAGACGAGCTTCTAAGCGCAAGCAGTTTAGGTTAGAGCAGAAGTGGGCAGTACGTCAGCGTGATTTTTACCGAGCAATCTTAGATTACCAACCCCAGATTGTTCACTTCAGTGGGCATGGTGCTTACGTTGATGGCATTGTCTTAGGAAATGAAGCTGATGAGCTAGCGTTTCTCAACGCAGATGCGCTCTCCAGTATGTTTAAGTTATTTGCCACCAAGGGAGTCGAGTGCGTACTTCTCAATGCTTGTTATTCAGAAGTGCAAGCAGAGGCTATTAGCCAATATGTAAAATATGTCATTGGCATGAATAAAGCTGTGGGTGATAAAGCAGCTGTTGCCTTTGCTGTGGCATTTTACGATGCGCTCGGTGCTGGGGAAGATGTGGAGTTTGCCTATGAATTAGGCTGCTCTCAGATGATAGGTTTTTTGGAGCAGCAAACTCCGGTTCTGAAGAAAAATGAATTAACTAATGAGTTAACTGATGTCCCGACTACTTTTGAAACAGATGTTATTCCACCCAATCCTTACCAGGGATTGTCTGCTTTTAGGGAAGAGGATGCAGCTTTCTTTTTTGGACGGGAGACTTTTGTTAATGAGTTAGTTCAGACGACTCGCAAACAGCCTTTGGTAGGTGTGGTTGGTCCGAGTGGTAGTGGTAAATCTTCTATCGTGTTTGCGGGACTGATTCCGCAGTTGCGAAGTGAGGGAAACTGGCTGATTTCATCTTTCCGTCCTGGTAATCAACCTTTTTATCAGCTGGCTTGTGCGTTGGTGCGTTTATTAGAGCCAGAACTGAGTGAAACTGGACTACTGCGGGAAGCAGCAGGACTGGCAGGTAATATGCAGCAGGGTAGAATTACTTTGCAGCAAGTAGCGTCTCGCATCAAAGAAGGCAACGGTGGTAAACGTCTGTTGTTGGTTGCAGACCAATTTGAAGAACTTTATACCCTTTGCCAGAAGGAAGAACAAGAACGCTTTGCTGACGCTTTCTTGGAGGCTATTTCTCCAGAAATGACACTGGTTTTCACGTTACGAGCGGACTTTTACGGCTATGTACTTTCCTACCGTTTGTTTCGGGATGCGTTGCAGCAGTATACACCTCAGTTGTTGAGTTCGATGAAACCAGAGGAACTGAAAGCAGCGATCGCACTACCCGCACAAAAGCTGGAAGTGCAATTAGAAGCGCAACTGACGCAACGAATTTTGGATGATGTGGGACAAGAACCGGGTAATTTGCCTTTGTTGGAATTTGCTTTAACTCGACTGTGGGAGAAGCAAGAAAACCGGGTGTTAACTCACCACGCATACGATGAAATTGGCGGTGTCAAGAAGGCGATCACCAATCATGCAGAACAGGTTTATCAACAACTTAGTGGAACACAGCAAAAACAGGCACAGCGAATTTTTGTGCAATTAGTGTGTCCTGGAGAGGGAACGGAGGATACTCGGCGTATAGCTACTCATGCGCAGGTTGGGGAAGATAATTGGGGCTTGGTGAGTTATTTGGCGGGATATCAAGCGCGGTTGGTGGTGACAGGACGACGCGAAGACCTCACCCAGTCCTCTGGGACACCCCTCTCCTTAGCAAAAGGAGGGGTTGGGGGAGAGATTTCTTTTGCGGAAGATACGGTGGAGGTGGTGCATGAAGCGCTGATTCGGGAATGGGGAACTTTGCGAGAGTGGATAAATGCTAACCGTCAGTTTCGCACTTGGCAAGAAAGGTTAAAGGTGGCATTACGAGAGTGGAAAAATAACAACCATGACGCTGGGGCTTTGTTGCGTGGTGTGCCGTTAACTGTGGCGAAAGATTGGTTGCACAAGCGTGCAGAGGAAATGACGCAGGAGGAGCGAGATTTTATTCAAGTTAGCGGAAAACAACGGGATAGGGAGAAGCAGGAACAAGAGCGCACACGGCGACTGACAATTATCGGGCTAGGTAGCTTCTCTATAGTATCCTTGGGTTTAGCAGGTTTAGCCGGTGTGAACTGGTGGCGTGTTGCAATAAGTAGAATTAATATTCTTGCTAATACCTTAGATGTAGTTTTGCAATCAGATCCGCAAGAAGCCTTAAAAACCAGTTTAAAAGCTGTTGTGCTAATGCGGCGTACACCTTGGGTAGACGCAAATACCCGAACGCAGGTGGAAGTGGGATTAGTGCGTACAGTTAACAGCGTGAACCCACTAAACATCTTGGGAAGGCATAAAAGCTGGGTTTATGGCGTCACCTTCAGCCCCGATGGCAAGATGCTGGCTTCTGCAAGTTCTGACAAGACGGTGAAACTGTGGGATACCTCCACCTACAAAGAAATTAAAACCCTAACTGGGCATACAGACGAGGTTAATGGCGTCAGCTTCAGCCCGGATGGCAAGATGCTGGCTTCTGCAAGTCGCGACAAGACGGTGAAACTGTGGGATACCACCACCTACAAACAAATTA
>NZ_JBALGC010000142.1:0-94974 GCF_036916575.1 Nostoc sp. | reverse complement strand
TTATATTCTGTATTAGATTCGCGCCTGCTTGGATAGCTGTGTCAATTGCTGCCCCAGCTCGAGCCGTTGGTAACTCAAACTGAAGTGTGTTGAGTTCTGTAAAGCCAGTTAGGGTTTGAGCATCATTATAGACGGGATTTAGTTGAATAGATGTAGTTTGAAGTTGTTGCGCCCCAAGCTTTTGCAGCACATCAATTACTGCTGTTGAACGTTGAGCAGTTTTTTCTTGAACTTCGGTTGCGGTTTTTCCGTCTACTTGAATCCCCAATTGCACCTCAGTTAAAGTAGTAGGAACGGTGACTTCTCCTTGACCAGTAACGTTCAATATCTGAGCAGTGTTTGGATTAGTTCTACCAGTCAGGGGATCGACGATCGCAAAAGTCGGCTTACTCGCACCTGTGAGATTATGAGTAGCCGAAGCGAGAGTAGCTACTGAATTTGGAGAATAACCGATATCTAGAGAAACACTACCTTCTATCGTCTGAGGACTACCAATTATAGGAGTTGTAGGAATTCTTATTCTTCCAGCGTTAGACACCAAAGGAGATGGGCTAGGATTGTCAGTTGAGTTAATATTAATGTCAATAATCTTTCCTGGGGTTAACTTCAAGGTACTAAAAACAGCCCCAGCCTGAGCTTGGGCGTCTTTAACCGCTTCGCTAAGAACCTGCAAACGTGCCTGCTGCAATGCTTTGTCTGAGGCAGTGAAGCTTATATTCTGTATTAGATTCGCGCCTGCTTGGATAGCTGTGTCAATTGCTGCCCCAGCTCGAGCCGTTGGTAACTCAAACTGAAGTGTGTTGAGTCCTTGAAAGCCAGTTAGGGTTTGAGTACCATCTTTATCATCGCTATAAACGGGATTTAGTTGAATAGATGTAGTTTGAAGTTGTTGCGCCCCAAGCTTTTGCAGCACATCAACTACTGCTGTTGAACGTTGAGCAGTTTCTTGTTGAACTTCGGTTACGGTTTTTCCGTCTACTTGAATCCCCAATTGCACCTCAGTTAAAGTAGTGGGAACGGTGACTTCTCCTTGACCAGTAACGTTCAATATCTGAGCAGTGTTTGGATTAGTGCTACCAGTCAGGGGATCGACGCTCATAAGAGCCTGCCCACTCGCACCTGTAAGATTATCTGTGTTAGCCATCTTATTCTCCTTGCTTAGATGATGTTTGATATCTGTTGATGTTTTCATCTTAGGAGTACTTTATTAAGGCCATGTGCGACTTAATATTCTGTAACAAGTTGGCTGAACGGAAGAATTTTTAGTCTTAGCGTTTTTTTGTGATTTTTTTATTGATTCTAAATCAATCTTAGCTTAGGCGTAGCCTGCCGCAGGCATCGCTCTATACCTGCCCAGTTTCTCGCGCTTTCTATTTAGCAAGCTTTTTGCCTTTTTTTAACCATTGAACTCACGTTACCTTAACCTTTCACCGAGGTTTAAGTTGCAATTTTACTCTCAAGTTTTAAATTTTAAGTTGCAGCAAAGCGACAGTTATATCTCGGCGATAGCTTCTAATGGCAAAATCACCGTAAATGTAGACCCTTTTTCCAACTGTGAATCTACTTTAATTTCACCATGCATTAACTGAACTAATCGAGACACTATTGCTAAACCTAATCCTGTGCCATCAGAATTTTGCACTTTTAGAGCAGTTACTTCACGAAAATAGGGATTGAAGATTTGTGCTTGAGCATCCGGGGAAATACCAATACCACTATCAGTAACGGAAATAGCCCACTGCTGTTGAGATTTCGTCCAGCATTCCAAATGAATTGAACCAGATTCGGTGTAGCGAATTGCGTTACTCAGCAGATTTGTCAGAATTTGCTGAAGCCGGAGTGGATCTGTGGTAACTTGATTTGGGGCGCGCTTGCATTCAACAACCAAAGATAATTCTTTAGCAGACGCTAGTGGCTCAATCATCTCTATAACTGAGTTGATTAAACTACGGACATCGGTTAAAGTAGGCTGCAATTTCATCTGTCCGGCATCATAACGCGAAATTTCCAGAGTATCGTTAATTAACCGCACAAGAAGTCTACCACTCTTGAGAACTCGCTCGATACTTTCAAGATTTGTATAGGTGTCCTTGAGTTCTGATTGTTGACGCTGCTGGCGCAGAAATAAGTCTGCGTAACCGATGATTGAAGTCAAGGGCGTCTTCAGTTCATGAGCTAAATGAGAGAGGTTATCTTTATTAGTGCGAACCAAACGAGTTAGCTCTTGGTTAGTCAACCGTAACTGACTTTGGAGTTGTTTAAGCTCTTGTAATCGTCCTTGAGTATAACTGTTAAAGCAACGGGCGATCGCTTCATCAATTACTGTATCAATCAGGCGAACAGCCCGCAGCACTTCTTGTGCAGATCCTTGCAATAAATCTTCTTCTAAAAAGGAAAAAATCACAAACCGGAGAAGACGATACTCTCGCGCAATTTCTGCTGGCTCAAATCCCTGTTCGGCGCGAAGTGTACCGTGTTCTAAACTTGCATCTACTACTGTCTGCAAATCGCTGGTTGCAGATTCTGAAAGTACTGTTGCTAATGCTTTCAAAACGCGGGGTAAGCTATCCCGTACACCTTTGAAAGTAAGTTCATTAGTAGCTTCAATTTGTTCATCTTGGTAAACCGCTTCTACCCATTGATCAAGAATGGCATCACTTTTCGCAATTAGAGTCTGACTAAAATCCATTTTTTGCCCAACCAAACACAGTCAGCGCGAAGCCCCTTGCGCTAGAGGTAGCTTAGTGCATTTGATGTCAAGTTGGCAACTGATAGAAGATAGAGGTTAGTGAAAAGACACCTGATTGCTGAACTACTCAGTTTAGCTTATTCACTTGATTGCAATTTCAATGCGATTAGCTTATTTGATCATAAAAGTAAGAGCGATCGCTTGTTGATGGATTTGCACATCAATTATGAAACTGTCAAACCCTATCCTTTAAAACGAATTGATTTACCTTTGGCTAAAAATAACAACAGAACACCAAAGGCAAAACTCAAAGCTGATACAGCTAATGAAACCATTATTTTAGATGATATCACCACCCTAGAAGGTGTACCCAAAAGGGCTTGGGAATATCGCCTTGGCAATCGTTGTGCTTTAGAATGGATTTTAGATCAATACAAAGAAAAGAAACCTAAAGACCCTACAATTGCTGAAAAAATCAACACCTACCGATTTGCAGATTACAAAGAACAGGTAATAGATTTACTACAAAGAGTCTGCACAGTTAGTGTAGAGACGATGCAGATTATTCAACAGATTCAGGTGTAATCGATTCGCTATTTTTCGGAAACAGACTAATCAATGTGCGTAAAGCTTGATTGACAGCTTCTGCATTAGGAAAATGCTCACATACATAAGGATCAAGCATCATTGCCCCATCTTCAAGAGTAAAGTAACGCTGGACTGCTATAAAAGCAGATTTTGGCGACTGGGCAAATAATCCAGAGAATTTGGATATTAGTAGCGAATTTGATGCTTGTGTCTCATCCTTGACAATTCACCATCTCCAAGATGAGATGAAATTGAAGTTATTTGAGCGAATTGCTGCTAGCCTCACTCAAGATGGCTGTTTTTGAAATGCAGACCCGACTTTACTAGAATCACCAGCCTTAGCAGAAGTTTACAAGGACGCACGAGAGGAATGGGCAGTTGAACAGGAAATTAATTTCACAAAGATTCGCGCTAAACGTGGCACCAGCATCACCCAAGGTTACTTAAGTCAAGACCAGGTAGCTAGCTAGCTTAGATACTCATTTACAAATGTTGAGCAAAGCTGGATTTAAGACAGTTGTAGTACCTTGGAAATATTATCGTCTAACGGTGTTTGGTGACTGGCTATGAAAATTTTAGGTTTTGGATGCCTAGATTTGGGATTTGCCTGTCTCCAATCGGTATTTATAGAATTAACAGCTTGATGGTAACAAAACAGCAATAAATAACATTATTTTTTTGAATAAGAACTAATATGTAAACGCTTTAGGTTTGTATAGGAGGTTTTGCTAACTCATGCCAGAATTTTGGCTGAAACTTGCAGTAATTAAGCTTGCCTTGTTTTTTTATCCAATATTTCCACATCAGAAGTACCCTTGAGGGTACTATCAATCCTCTATAGACCTATCCGAAAATACAGAGTAGAAAATTTTATTTAGAAAGAAACCAGGGGCAGGCGATTTTGATTCGTTTTTATGCTCCTTTCAAAAGTGGAGTTAAAGCCACTATTTGCCATTACTTAGTTTTAAAAGGAGAATATCTTGATGGCTCGAAATAAAAAGAAATCAGCCGGGTTCAAGTATGAGCATCCACTTTACTCTAGATGCCCGATTTGTTGTATTATCCCGCCCCACATGCTAAAAAATGTCGTGGTGAATGGCAATCCCCAGCAGCGTACTTGGGCTTTTCATACATTAAATATTTCGGCACAATTTTTGGGACGAAGAAACGTCGTAGGTAATATCTCGTTTGCGCCCTCTCCTGGTGAAAAGCGCCGCACCATCTACGATGCAAAATATGGCCAGCAACTCCCTGGCACATTGGTGCGTGCTGAAGGAGATCCTCCCAGCAGTGATGCAGCAGTGAATGAAGCCTACGATGCGGCTGGTGCTACTTATGACTTGTTTCATGAGATATTTGATCGCAATTCAATTGATGACAAAGGACTGCGTTTAGACTCCACCGTGCATTATGGCGTCAAATATGACAATGCCTTTTGGAACGGCGACCAAATGGTTTATGGTGATGGCGACGGAGAACTGTTTCAATGCTTCACCAAGTCAATTGATGTGATTGGGCATGAGCTAACTCATGGTATAACCCAGTATCAAGCGGGTTTACAGTATTATGGCGAACCAGGGGCACTGAATGAATCCTTTTCTGATATCTTCGGTTCCCTCGTGAAACAAAAGACCAAAAATCAAACTGCACAAGAGGCAGACTGGTTTATTGGCGAAGGTCTTTTGATACCGACTGTTAAAGGTGTTGCCCTGCGCTCAATGAAAGCACCAGGAACAGCATACGATGACCCTGTATTGGGTAAAGATCCCCAACCAGCCCATGTGAAAGATAAATATACAGGTGTTGATGATAACGGTGGAGTGCATATCAACTCAGGAATCCCCAACTATGCCTTTTATCTAGCGGCTGTTGATATTGGTGGCTATGCCTGGGAAAAAGCTGGTAAAATCTGGTACATAGCTTTACGCGATCGCTTGCGTGCCAAAGCAGATTTTAAAAAAGCTGCCAGCGTCACCATTCAAGTTGCTGGCGAACTCTACGGTAATGACAGTGATGAGCAAAAAGCTGTGCAAAACGCTTGGCAAAAGGTGGGAGTTATTTAGAGTTAAGAGTGAGGAGTTTTTTATTAACTTCTAACTCCTAACTCTTAACTCCTAACTTTTAGTTGGACTCTTTGTTGTTGCTAAACTGGGAGGTGAAAACTATCATCTCCCAGTCTTTGTATTTATCCCAACTAAGTAGCACAACGGAGAGCAAAAAAATGCGGATATCCTTTGAACGCACGGGCGGCTTTGCTGGGATTACTAAGAAAACAACCGTTGATACAGACACTCTCCCGCCAAATGAAGCCGCCACACTTTCGCGGCTAGTGGAAGCTGCTGATTTATTTAGACTACCTGAACAAATTACTTCGCCAAATCCCCAGAGCGATCGCTTTCAGTATAAGTTAATAGTGGAAGATAACGGTAAGCAGCATAGGGTGACTGTCAGTGAGTCAGCATTGCCAGGAACTTTAAGGCCTCTGATTGAATGGCTACAAACAATAGCACAAAAAAGGTAATTTGCTGAAAAAGTTAAATCAAGACTGACATAAATCCTAAATTTATCAGAGTACTATGAATAAACCAATCAAGCGAGCTTTTTTAGACACTGAAGATGGGCAAATTCTTTACCGTATTGCTGGTGAGGGAGAACCTTTACTTTTACTTCATCAAAACTTCCGAAGTGGTGACGAATTCCGCGAATTGATACCAATTTTTGCTCAGAAAAGACTAGTCATTGCTATGGACTTTTTGGGATTAGGAGATTCTGATAAACCGCCAAGAATGTATTCAATTGAAGATTACGCAAAAACTGTTATTTTATTGCTAGATGAATTAGGAATAAAAACTACAAGTATTCTTGGAAACCATACAGGTGCTTGTGTAGCAGCAGAAGTAGCAGCAGCTTATTCTCAGAGAGTCGAAAAAATTATATTATGCAACATAGATGACTTTAACGAAGAGGGAAAAGCAGCTTTATCTAATAAATTTGAAAATCTCAAGATCCAAGCAGACGGTTCCTATCTTATGCAAAGATGGTCAGCGAGAGCAAGCTATATAGGTTCTGCTGAGTTAAATCACCGTTGGGTTTTGGACGATTTAAAAGGTTTTGGCTATCCTTGGTATGCACCTTTGGCTGTTATCGACTACTGCAAAAGAATGGAAGCAAGATTTCGTTTAATTAAGTCTCCAACTCTAATATTGTCTGGTACTGAGGATGTCAAACAATTAGAAAGACTAGGTTTTGCTAACGCAGACAACAGAGAGTTTATTTTAACAGCAATTTCTCATGCCAAGATGATTGATATTGAAGGCGGAACGATATGTATGATGAACCAAATACCTGAAGAAATATCAAAGGTTGTAATTGAATTTCTAGAAAAAAATCCAGTAAATACAATATATAAATGACTGCGTAAACAGAAGTATACAAACAGGAGAATATAAAGTTGTGGGCGAGGAAAATAAAAATTTTAATTCCGCAGAAAAAGACGACGTTGATAATTTTTTGAATGTAGCACCTGTAAAAGAGGATTGGGGTGGAGATGGTAGAGGACGCTTGAATTTATCGGGAAGAAGCACGGCAATATCTAAAGAGTATGTGCCTCGCGAGTATCAATTTTTTAATACAAATACTGTGCCAGAAGAACAAGGGTGGCGCATCAGTGGAATGCCAGATGAAGTAGCAGCAGGAAGACGAAGATTGCTGACTTGGCATGACTGTGGCGCATCTACTTCTAGAGTAGTGCTACCACCTGGATTTGAAGCGCCATCTGGTATCTTTACAGCTGATTTGGAAATTTTTATTCTTGCAGGCGAAATTCAAATTGGTGAATGGCGACTAGATAAACATTCTTACTCATTTATTCCAGCAGGGGTAAAAGTAGAATCTTGGAAAGTTTTAGGTGAAGAGGAAGTGGAAATCTTTTGGATGGAAAACGGGCCTGTTCCCCTCAAATATCAATATGCAGAAAAAAATCATCCAGATGCGAGAATAAGTGAATTTATTCCAGCATTGGATAGTAAATTATTACCTTGGGGTAAGACAGAGACAGTTCAATTTGAAGTAGCAAAAAAGAAGTTTTTAAGGAAACATAATAACGGGGGTGGAACATGGTTACTTACCATTTTGCCACATTATGACGGTCACTATGCAATAATTCAATCATATAACGAAGAGGCATATGCTTTAGCTGGCTATTGTGATATTGGAAATTATCGATTTGCAAAAGAGCACTTAGGCTATTGTCCCACCTATAACACTACCCCTAGACACATAACTGTTGATGGATATTTATCTTTTGTCAGAGTTGATAGGGATGTATCCCAACTTGGAACAGTCATATCATATGCATATATTAATGAATAGGGATTTTAAGAAACAAGATTTATATGGAGATTACTCTAACATCTTTTTAAATAACGTCCAGTAGGAAAACCTAAAACTTGTCCGTTGTTGTAGATAAGATTTCCGCGCAAAAAAGTACTCTTCACCCTCCCAGTTAACTCTACTCCTTCAAAGGGTGTATAACCTTGTTGTGACTCCGATTCAGCAGCACGTACCACAAAGGTTTCATTGGGGTCTACTAACACCAAGTCAGCATCATAGCCAATGGCAATATCGCCTTTTTCTAACAAACCAAAGCGCCGCGATGGGTTCCAAGATAGCAACTTAGCCATGTGATTGTAGGACATTCCCCGCTTGCTGCCTTCACTAATTACACCAGAAAGTAAATATTCTGTACCGCCGAAACCAGACTTTGCTAACCAAATATTATTCGGGTCTTTAGCACTTCTTTTTTGTTCAGCAGAACAGCAAGCGTGGTCGCTAACTATCCAATCTACCTGATGGTTAAGTACTGCTTGCCACAAGTATTCCACATCGGCACGGGGACGAATAGGAGGGTTGACTTTTGCCCAAATTGTATTAGGGGTATCGACATCTAATAACAAATGTCCAACAGTGACTTCTCGCCGAAAGTTGATATAAGGAAAAGCAGTTTGCATAGTCAAAGCTGCTTCCATTGCCTTACGCGAACTCAGGTGTAACAAATTGATATTTGCACAGTTAGTTTCATGTGCCAAATAAGGAGCAATGCAAATTGCTAATCCTTCAGAATGAGGTGGACGCGCTGCGCTATAGGCGTGTAATCCACTAAGACTAGAATCGTTTTCAACTATTTTGGTGTAGGCGTTGAGAATTTCTGCAACTTCACAGTGCAAACTCAAGCTGATAGTATCTCGCGCTTCTGGATGTTTTTCCATCAAGCGAGTTAGACCACGCATAATAAATTCAAAATGGGCGAAATCATACCGTTCCTCTTTATTAATCAT
The DNA here is from genome assembly GCF_036916575.1 of Nostoc sp. Taxonomy (GTDB): domain Bacteria; phylum Cyanobacteriota; class Cyanobacteriia; order Cyanobacteriales; family Nostocaceae; genus Nostoc. The sequence goes on along the minus strand of NZ_JBALGC010000142.1, from coordinate 86,361 downwards.
CAAAAAGAGGTTTTGCTGGTCTGACAAACCATGCAATCCATAGCCGCCATAAAACATGAAGATTTTAAACGAAGATACACCGTGTTCCTCAAACAATAGAGGTATTTCGTCGATATGCTGGCTAGCTATAGGTGCAACGTGATAGCTGTAATCTACAAAAAAATTACCTGCGGATAACGCCAACACCTCTGGAAAAAAATCGCGGTAGGAGCCGCCTTTGTTAAGATAATACTGCCCTGTACGGATGTAATTTAAGCTGGTAGTCACACCTCCCATCGCGGCTGCTTTAGTTTCTGTCACAGCATCTTTATCGAGGGGTTGATAGATACCGATGTGCATATGGGCATCCACGACCCCAGGAAAGCCCAGCAAGTTTTTGCCATCAAATACCTCTTTGCCTGTGTCTGGGCTAATATTAGGGGCAATCTGAGCAAATTTTCCATCCTTAATGCCTAAATCAAGTAGTGCGATTGCATCCTGATGGGGACGAACTACCCGCACATTTTTGATAATTTGATCTAATAGGGGAGTTTCAGACACAGTAAACCTCATACTAAAATGAGTTTAGTCCGGAATTCTAACATTGAATCGGGACAAAGACCAAAATCCCATTATTATATAACGGTTTTTTATGAAATCATCTTCAGGAGAAAAGACAATGGAAAGTTTTAATGAATATCATATAGACCCAAAGGAATTTACTTTTCTCAAAAATTTTCAAGATAACTGGCAAGTGATTAGAGATGAGTTTACACGCTTTATTAAGGATGCATCTGATGACGAGTTAAAGTTAACTTATGATATTCTAGGGCCTAAAAGTCAAACGATTAAAACCAAGGGTGATCCAAAATATAGTGCTTTTGGTATTTTATTTCAAGGTATGTTTATTGAAAAATATATTCAGGCGCATCAAATACAATATCCTGATTATGGCTCAGATGATGCATCACAAAAAGCACTTGCTTTAAGAGAGAAATATTTCCCAAATTTAACTAATGTGATAAAAAATGTGAATTTGGTTGATGACGAAATCATCAGAAATGTATACTTTGGTACCTTCCATCCAGGCTTGGATATTAAGCTACATGTGAACTATAACCCTCATATGAATCGTGGCTATCTAGGATTAATTGTGCCACAGGGGGATGTGACTATGAAAATATGCCATGAGCAGCTTTATTGGCATGAAGGAAAATTTCTGGTTTTAGATCACAGCTATCCACACTGTCCGCATAATTACACCAATTATGATAGGACTGTCTTGGTTGTAGACTTTTTTAAACCGGAGAAATCTAGAGAGGAAGTTATCCGATTTGAAAAAGAGCAAGTCACACAACGTATGCAAGATAATCCTTATAGCTTAGGTGTTTTTGGTAAAAGCGATAAAGCTAAAGAAGAAGATTTTATTAAATATGGTTTAGCTCATCAATTAGAGTGGGATAAAGCTTTATAAGCTTAGTGTAATGCAGCTTCGATTGTTGATGGTGCGTTAACTGAAAGCATAACGCACTTACATTTAAATTCTTAACATAGCTTTAAATATTTTCGCCGACTTACTTATATCAATGAATGTAAAAATTTACAGAAAATTAAGAGCAAAGCAATTTCATCAAGATTTTAAATCTGCCGTTGAAATTGTCGAAATTACGATTTGCCAACCTGCTGCTAATGAACTTTTAATTCAAAACAAGTTTGCTGGCGTTAACGGTGGCTTTGATACTTTACTGTGTCGTGGTGATGTTCCCTATGTTAACTTAATTCCTCCCTTTGATTTAGGTGTGGAAGCTGTGGGGAAAGTTGTCGCTATCGGTGAAAATGTTAAAGATTTTCAAATAGGTGATGCTGTCATAACTACAGTGCGTGGTGGCGGTTATCGTGAATATCAGGTTATCGATGCAAACTTAGCAGTCAAAGTGCGTGAAGCTACACCAGAAGTTCTAACCCTGATTCCTACAGGTGTATCAGCCTTGGTGGCATTGGAACAAGTGGGGGAGATGAAAAGTAATGAAGTGGTTTTAGTGACAGCAGCAGCAGGGGGAACCGGTCATATTGCAGTGCAATTGGCAAAGTTAGCTGGTAATTATGTAATTGGTACTTGTAGTTCTGAGGTGAAGGCAAAGTTACTAAGAGAATTAGGGTGCGATCACATTATCAACTATCGCACAGAAAATCTCAATCAAGTCCTCAAGCAAGAATACCCCAATGGGATTAATCTAATTTTTGAGTGTGTAGGCAAAGCCGTATTTGATACCTGCGTTGAAAACTTGGCAGTGCGGGGACGTTTAGTAGTGGTTGGTTTCATCTCCGAATACGCAAAAGATTTGGAACAGATTACACAACCACGCATTTATCACCAGCTATTTTGGAAAGCTGCTTCTGTGAAAGGCTTTCTCATGCCTCATTATAAAGAACATATGGCAGAGGGACGCGATCGCCTATTAAACCTGTTCTACACAGACAAACTCAAAGTTGCTGTTGACCCAACACAGTTTCAAGGCCTAGAATCAATACCCGACGCTGTAGAATATCTCCTTAGTGGTCAAAATTGTGGCAAAGTGGTTGTGAGGTTTTAAGTAACACGGTATTAGTTTATATCCGGTTGAGGGTGAAGATGACACAAGAGTCAGAAAATACTTTAAAAGTTGCTCAACAGGCATTTGAGCATTTTACACATGGTCTAGCAACAGGGGAGTGGCAAGCATTTTTAGATATGCTCACAGAAGATTTTACCCTTTGGTTTCCAGTGGGGAAATTTCATGGATTAAATGTGGGAAAAGAACGAGCTAGAGAGTTTTTCGAGTACGTTTCTGAATCATTCCAAGGCGGACTCACCCTGACTCTAGACCATTTTACTAGCAATGACACAACAGTTGTTTTTGAGTTTCGGGATGAGGGACGTTTGTTAGAACAACCTTACAAAAATCGTTTAGCGGTTTCCTGGGATATTCGGGGAGACAAAATTTGTGCCTATCGGGAATACTTTGGCAGTGATGGTAAATCGTATTAAATAATTCGTAATTACGAATTATTTAATTCACTTTTGTTAATTTCTCTCAGGGTTGAGTTCGTTGATTTCTCTACACTTAGCCTCTGCGGCTTGATACGCAGCTAAATAGTCTTGACCACCCAACATTACATCACCGTAATATTCATAAGGTGGATCACCATAGATTGGCAATGGATCATCTTCTGGATAATCTTCTTTCGATTCTTCAATGATGGCTTTCAGTTTTTTAACGGTTAGCCTTTGTGCTGCAAAATACCAGAGTTCTTGGGGATTTTTGTTCAGGTGCGGTAATGTGGGATCGATGATGGTTACGTCGGAGCCTTCGCCTAGCTCAATCCAACTGTGTTCAATTGGTCTGTATGGCTTTCCAGCAAAAGCTAAAAATCCCTGAATATATCTTGCTCTCTCAGTGGACAATGCTGCTTTGTAAGCATTATCAAACGGAGTGCTAGCTCTGCTGTTTATATGTTCAGCAATTTTGATTGACAGCGTTTCATCCAATAGTTTGTTCATCAATAGCAAGGATTAGAGCAGCCATGAAAACATATTACCACTGCTACTTCCTGTCTTGCTTGAGGATTTAGAAGGCTAAGAGAGATAGAGGAGATGAGGGAGATGAAGGAGGTTTGGAACCTCTTTCATCCACCTTACAACTTAATACGCTTGGGTTAAGCATAAGCGTTGCCCAACAAAGTCCCGAAGATGTTAGGTTACCGTGCGGGAAGCAAGCTACGTTCCTCAAACACGCCACTCACTTCAAACCGGAAAATCTGTCCACAGCAGTGGCTCCACAACCTACACAGTTTCAGGTTTTTAGCTCTAAAAACAAGCAAAGCAGGGGAAGCAAGGAAAGTGATCTGTGTATCAGATTTTCGTGAAACGGTATCAGCCCCGATGGTGCTGCGGTAGCAGAGTATGCGGTCTTACAGCAGATTGCAACTTGGTGAGGTACAGATAATCGTAGGGAACATGGTTGTGCCCCTACCCGTGTACTTCATTTACCTGAAATACGCTGTAAATAAGAGTGCGAAATAATTCTAAAAAACTGGTGCCATTTAATTCTGAAATTTATACTTAACCTGTTTGTATGCAATAGTTGTTACTGAGAAAACTTAGTTGTCAATTCAACCTTGAGTTAATAGGTTTATGTACTTGTCAGTGGAGGTTCTGGAATGAAAACTCGTAAGGCTTTCGCTACGTTAACGATTTGTGTATTGTTGGCACTCACTATTACGGGCTTTGTGAATCTGCACGAAGCCTCAGCTCAATCGAGAGCAGATTGTCGCAAATTGGTGACAGGCACGTACCTCACGACAGTCTCTGGTGATTTCGGTTCGTTTCGCTTAATTACAACGATTACTCAAGATGGTAACTATTTTGTCACTGGTTCAAACCAAAATGATGCACCCTCTCCTTTAGACCAAAGTGGTGTTTCCTCTGTCCAGCCCTATAGCAACGTACAAGGCAGTTGGAAGTGTATCTCAGACAGAGAAATTACTGCCACGGTACTCAACTTCAATTACCCAACAGCAACATTACCCGGCGCAATTACCAGAAGCGATATTAGTGCGACATTTGATCCGAAAGCTGGGATAGTGCAAGCAACAGCAACACTGAGGTCGTTTTCACTAAACGCGAATCCGCTCAAAGATGATGCCCCAGTCGCAGGGACTGAAACTTTCACGGGGCCGCGTATAACACCTGGACATTAACGCACTACACTACAAGCAGAGCAGGGAGGCAGGGGAGGCAAGGGAAGTGATCTGTGGTAAACACGCCATCACACTCTACACGGCGGCAACAGGCGATCGCCCTTTCCTTCCTCTATTCAAAAGCAAATAGATATCTAGAAAATGTAAGGGCGCACAGCTAGCTGGGCGCCCCTACTATGTTTATCCATCAAATCACGGGTTTGTGGAGGGATCAAGTTTTATCCGAACCGTCTTGGGACGACACGGGCTTCCCCAACAAACTTGCCCAGAAGGCATATTAGTAAAAACACTACTACGAGCGCCAATCACAGCATTAGCCCCGATTTGCACTCCCGGTCCAACGAAACAATCTGCTGCTACCCATGCACCATTATCAATGGTGATAATCGCTGTTTTCAATCCAAAGGCAGGGTCTTGGATATCATGACTACCAGTACATAGGTAACTTTTTTGGGAAATTACGCAGTGTTCACCAATACGGATTTGATCAAGGCTGTATAAAACTACGTTATCTCCAATCCAGCTGTAGTTGCCAATGGTAACTTTCCAAGGGTAGGTGAAGCGGGCGGTGGGCCGAATTAATACACCTTTGCCGATCCGAGCGCCAAATAGTCGTAGCAAAGCACAACGCAGAATATTTAACGGTTGAGGAGTTAGGGGAAAGGCGATCGCTTGTACAAACCACCATAATAAAATATACCAACTTGGACGTCCTCGATCAAACCAAGATTGGTCATATTTGCGTAAATCTACGAAAGGTTCGTCATTAGTCATTAGTCATTTATCAAGAGTCAATGGTCAATAGCTTTCCCTCTGCTCCCCTGCTCCCCTGCTCCCCTTCTCCTTCCTTCGGGGTAGTTGCAGTATTTAAGTGACCACCACAGTTGCGTAATTCGTAAAGTTTAACGCCAATTTGATATTCGTATTGACTCAACAAGCGTGCATAAATATATCCTGCTTGGCCATCCAAAAAACCGCGTTGAATAATATAAAATAAAACAAACCGCAAAATGGGTTTAAATGGCAGGCGTACCCACACTTTTTTCAAAAAGCGCTTGCGTTGGACTGCATCACCAAATAGATTGGCACCGATAGTACCGCTATCATCTTTACCTGTGAGAATATTAAAATAAACACTAGCTTCCCAATTGGAATAGCGGTTGTGTCGTTCTAACCAGTGGTAAAGGTCGCGGAAGTCTTCGTGGAGCATATCATTTTGGAGATACCCAACTTTCCCCTGCAAAATCACATGTTCGTGAACTTCGTTATCGCCAGTGTTGGGAATGTCTTCAGTATGTAGGTTTTCGTAGCGACCTTTTTTATGTTGAAATAAACGTAGATTCCAATCGGGATATTTACCACCGTAACGAATCCATTTTCCTAAAAAAAATACGCGGCGGTTGAGATAATAACCTGCATATTCAACATTTTGAATTGCTTGGTCAATTTCTTCCCAAAGTTGGGGCGTGATGCGCTCATCGCAATCGACAATTAGCACCCATTCATTGCGAAAAGGTAGATTTTCTAAAGACCAATTTTTCTTTTTGGGCCAGCGTCCATTGAAGTTGAATTGCACGACATTTACACCGTGACTTTTAGCAATTTCAACACTGTTGTCGCTACTTTGAGAATCTACTACAAATATTTCATCTGCTCTGGTGAGGCTAGCGAGGCAGGCAGGCAAGTTTACTTGTTCGTTTTTTGCCGGGATTAGTACTGAAACTGGTATTTTAGATGACATACATTTAAGAGTTAGGAGTTAGAAGCAAAGCCGGAGACGCTCCGCCTCCGGTTAAAAGTTAGGAGTTAAAATGGATTGGAATATGATTGCGGATTTTAAACCTTTTCCAAATCGGGGATTTAGAGGTCTAAAATCAGGTAGTGGTTGAATCACCAATGCAAAAGCATTCTGATTTGTGAATTCTTCATTCTTCTTTATTTCTTATTTGATGTGGATAAAAGACCTTGAATAGCAGCATTTAAGTAACCAATCTGACCATAAGCATACACAAGTTTGTCAAACCGTTCTGCTGGATCAGAGAAATATTGCAATGCCTTATACAAGCCGCGCACAAACCGTTCGCTACCTCGCTGCAATTGAGCGATCCCAGCTTTACCAGCAAGTTGTTCTCGATAGCATTCACTGATACCCTGCCACCAACCTCGGTTTAAAAACCAGGAGGGTTGCAGGCGCTCTGGAGCAACATTGTGAGCGACTAATGCTTCGGGAAGATAAGCGACTTGCCAACCACGCTGTAGAGCAAATTCGGTCATTTGCAGTTCTTCATTTGACAATAGATTTTTCCCCACTCGACCGAGATAAGGATCAAAACCGCCAATTTCTTTCAGGAAACTGCGGCGGATGGAGTAATTTAAGCCTCTGGGTGTTAAGCCAGGTTGCTCTATATAGATGATACTGTCACCCAAGTCGTATGCACCCAGATTTGCAGCTAGCCCTGGAGATAGCCACCGTGGTTGTTGAATTCCTGGGGGCCATAGAAGAGTGACTTTGCCACCTGCGATCGCTAGTTTAGAATTATTGTAATAGGCAAAATATAAAACTTGTAGCCAGCAAGGGCTGGCTACGGCATCGTCATCCAGATAAGCAAGAATATCACCACTGGCTACTTTTGCACCCGTGTTGCGGGCGACAGATAAACCTATGGTGGGTTCAAAAACATACTTCAGGCGAGGATTGTGGGATCTTTGTTCTACAACCTCACGAGTGCGATCGCTAGATCCATTATCAACTACCACAATTTCAAAGTCAGCAGCGAAATCCTGCGATAGAAGACTATCAATTGCAGCTCCTAAATAAGTATCTCGATTGTGGGTACAGATAATGGCAGAGATTTGAGTATCTGGCATAGATTTAATTTTGGATTTGAGATTTGGGATTTCGGCTACGCTCAGTCGAACGATTTTAGATTAAAATCTTAAATCCAAAGCACAACTGCTGAGAGTTAATTTAAACCAAAAATTACTGACCCACCAACCGAGTTTCTTCGGAAATAATTTTTAAAACTTCACGTTTGTTGAATATGACTGTGTAAAACTACAAGAGTTTGAGCTAGTTGACTCAGACGAGTTTCCAAAGATTGCTTGCGCCCTAACAGTTGACGTAACTTTTGGTAACGAGCGATCGCCATGCTAACATTGGGAACCTGATCTGCTGGACATGGGCGCAACCAGACTTTACCAGCATCGTCTACACCACAGAGGCGGTAGCCAGTAATAGATGATTGATAAGATACTTTACCACCAGTGGCGCAAATTTCTTCTACGTAGTTCATCAGGCGGTCAACTTCTGCATGGCGTAAGGTTGCGGTTCCTCCCGGTTCTGGTTCCTGGGGATTAGATTCTAACCAGCCATTAACAATTGGACCTTCTAAGTAAATATCCTGAATTTGCTTCAAAATATTTTGCAATTCTGTTTGCCAATCGGCGACAGTTTCCTGAATTTCTTGTAATAGATTCATCGCCAATGCTGGATTAGCTCCGTGGCGATGACTACTAAAGCTTGGAGTTTTCAACTTGGGTAGACTGGGTGTTTTGCTACCATTCTCTTGTGCTTGAAAGGTCTGTACCGAGTCATGCTGAGGAAAGAAATTTCGTTCAGAAGGATAATTACTCTCAGTATTTACGCTCAAGTCAACTGTTTGTCCTTGTGTCTTTAATTCCCCATCCTGAGAAGATGGAATTTGTGTACTTTCTGTGGGTTCGTTGGCTCCGACGCTGATTCTAAAGGAGAAAGGCCCTTTTGTCGTCGAATCACCTGTTTGGGCGGCAGAGGCAGTGCCGCGATTCCCTAAATCGTGTAGAGTTGCTTCAATGCGTTTTAAGCCTGCGTTCATAAAGACATCCTAAAGTTTGCTGTCCCCAGTGGTGTTGAATAATTGAGAATGGGGTTGTTGGGATTTTCGGCTTTTGCCAGTTGTGACATCAATGATGCTGGTGCTAATTTTATCCCTTAAAAGTTATTTGAAATTAAAAATCTTGCCGATGAAGTAAAAAACTGCGGTTGGTCACTGCGGCCAATGTGGGTGAGCGTGTTCGCGTTATGGTATAAATATTTCAAATGTTACAGTGTTGCATTGCGAGGCAGGAGATGGCAGAGGTTCTTGGCCATATTCTTCTATAACGTTGGATGACGAAATAGCAAATTACGACGGTAATTTAACAGTAATTGACGGCTTCTAAGAGGATGTTTAAAAGGGTATTATGCTTTCATATTTAGCACACTGAACCATCTCAGTATATGGCTAAAACCTTAATTTTCACTCGCACTTAACCCAGTGCAGAATAGCAAATTATACATTATGTAACTTTTAAAACATCCTCTTAAACCACAAGCTTACTTGTAATAATAGTCGCAGGAGGCAAAAGGCAATATTCCTCTTGCCTTTGTTGTTAAAATATTCAGGAAACAACTTTGGGTAAAATCATTTTAGTAACAGGGCCAGCACGATCTGGTAAAAGTGAATGGGCGGAAACTCTGGCCATGCAGTCAAAAAAAGCAGTTGTTTACGTAGCAACAGCCACCGATAACCCAGATGATCAAGAATGGCATCAACGCATTTTAGAACACCAACAACGTCGTCCCCAAGACTGGGTAACTTTATCTGTACCTGTGGAACTTTCTGCTACCCTTGCCGATGCTAAACCTTATACCTGCCTTTTAGTTGATTCTTTAGGAACTTGGGTTGCTAATCTCTTAGAAGAGGACGAATCTAGCTGGAAAAATATTCTTGCAGAGTTGTTAGAGACAGTGGATCTAGTTGCTGCTGATATGCTATTTGTAGCAGAAGAGGTGGGTTGGGGTGTGATACCAGCTTATGCTCTCGGCAGGAAGTTCCGCGATCGCCTCGGTTCTTTAGTGCGCCAGCTAGGTGTACTCAGCGATACTGTTTATTTAGTTACTGGTGGTCATGTTCTCAATCTCAGCATCCTTGGTTACCCATTGCCAATTAGAGAGGAACCACAAGTGAGGAGTCAACATTCTTAATTGATTCAAATTAATCCAAAATCTAAAATTTAAAATATAAATAGGACTTACGCAAGAATCCTTTAAAACTGCATTCCTACCCTGCGGGAAGCCGCTGTTGCGTCTATGTGTCCTTTGCGTCCTTTGCGGTTCGTTTTTTCATAATTTTGCGTAAGTCCTGATAAAATTGTAATATGGCAACCAAACAAGAAGTTAGAGGATACCTTGCCTACTGGTTTCAGTTAGGTAAAAAAGTGATTACGAGCAACGGTAAGGCAAGCTTTTTGCCCCAATCTGTGCTAAATGGCGATCATTATAGTCAAGAATTTGAAGAGTGCTGGCAGAAAATTATTTCACCGGAATCAGGTGATTGTTACCTGGAGGGTACACATGAAACCATTACTGAACTCTTGACACCAGCCTGGGAGATGCTACCTTGCAGCCGTTGCAGTATGCCAGTAGCAGCGCGAAACGTCGGGATGCCGGCCTTGTTATGCCCCTGCAATAATTTACCTAACTGGCCTAATACGGAATTGCCAGCACCGCGAGAGCCAATTAAGACTCAAGACCAACTCAAAACAATTCGTGATCGGCTTGTAGATAATATTGCATAAACAAACAACCAATTTGTCAATTTGACAAGTTTTTTTTAATTCTTTGATTATTTTAATTTTTCCTGTAGTGGCTTTTAGTCCCACCACAGGATTTTGGCATGAGGTTTAATAAAGAGTCTCTAGTTCAATTGGAAATCCCTTAGTTCACTTTGGTACTTGGGAATTTGGTGTTGGACAAGTTTTATTAACAAAGTCACACTGATAGATATAGGGTTCTTGCCAACTCAGGGGAATTTCTAATAAGTCTCGCGTTCCTGTCATCCCTTGTCCAATAAATAGCAACAAAGCAATGCAGTTTAAAATCGTATGGACGATGCGCCAGCGATTGGACTTATCTTGATAAATATCTTGAACAATTGCTAATGAAAAAATCATCAGCAGTGCTGCGGTAATCCCAATATAATAATGTGACCAATACCACTCTTTGGTGAGGCGATATACTCCATCCTGACAGCCTAGTATTACTAAACCTGCACCAGTTAAAGTTGCAAAAATTGCCCTCCACACTCGCTGCTTTGCCTGATAAAGAAATACTAAAGATGCGATGGTTGCAGCAAATATTAACAAGATAAAAATAACTTGAAAAGGTGTTTTATTCCACAATTGATTTGTGATAATATTTTTGCCAATCGGATAGCTTAATCCGATTAAAGTTAATCCGACAACTGCACCTGTTAGTCTTTCACCTAACTGCTTATGTTCTCCACCCACCACTGGGGGAATTTTGCTCTTACTCCCAGCTAAAATTTGCAATCTGCGTTGGCGGGTTTGCCAAGCAAAATTAACCACTGTACCGAGAAGTGGAAACATGAATATAATTGCGATCGCTGGATGTAAAAGACCAAGAAAATCTGTTATTTGCATACAACACCTTTCAAAAAATCATTAAATTCATCTCAAAGGACAATTTAAAGCATCGTCCGACCACTTAAATTAATTCCAGATGAGAATCTGTTTAATATTTATTTTTGGGATTTTTAGCTGATTTTAAGAAAGCAAATATTTAAATATCTCATAAAAGATTATAACTATAGCTAAACCTAGTTTATGTATGAAAGTATATCTGAGAGTATACTGATTTTGTCGCTACCAAAAACTTTCTCACTCGTACCGTTGGCTTTTCTCTAGATGAAAAAATTGCCCTTGTACAAAGACCCCAAAGCTTTTATAACGCTGACCCCATAACCATTACAAGCAGCATCTAAAGTGTGAAGGCTAAAAATCCTCTTATTTAGACTCTTTCTCTGCGCTTCTGCGTGAGATATTACGTAGGCGCAACTTACGAGGTTGAGCCATTTTCCAGACCGAATAATATTTGTCGCTGTAAACAATATCTGTCTTGAATTTATATTTTTTTTCGATTGTTTCGCGCCAAGTATCTGAAGGATTAAATAAAAAAATATCAGCAAAACCATCAGGAATTTTGGGAATTTTCTGATTGTTCACCAACAGAAAGCGCACTTTTGGTTCTAAAAGATAGCTCAGAGAAAAGACATTCCCATAATTATTGCCTAAAGCACCACTAATCAAAAGTGGGCGAGTCGTTTGATTGATGATTTGGGCAACTTGTGGATTGCCATAGCTCATACCCTTATTCCACCAAGTTTCTGCCTGAGAACTCACCTTAGAAGAAATCAAACCACAAATAATCACTAATGTCATGATTATGTGCCAAATGCTCCGGCGTGACACGCTCCCATTATATAGTTGCATAGCTAGTAGGTAAGCAACAGTCACTTGGATTCCTAAATAAGATGGTATAAAATATGGTTCGCTAGATGATTGTATGCCCCCAGCAATTAAACTTGGCAATATTAGGGGTAGTGCTGGTACTACAATCAATGTGATCAAAAAAAACCAGACTTTATAGTTAGTTGTTTGACAAAGAAAATAAATTGAATATCCTACAAAAGTTAAAAAAACTGGTGTAATTAAATAGCTCATAGGATTGTCTAAGCTAAGGTCTACATCAAAAAAAATCCGGCTTAACTGCATCAGCAAAAATGTAAATATAGGTATCAAAGATGATTGCGTTGTTGTCTTATCTGCTGAAATCAAAAATTGAAAAAACTCACCGATCACAACCGTTATCCAAGGCATGAAGGCTAAAAAACCTACCAGTGATGCTAGCAAATAAGGTCTGACCGTTTCCGTCAACTGAAATTTGGCAGTGCTCATCACATAAATTCCGTGAGCAACTGCTACAAATCCACTCCAAAGAAATGTATAAAGACTAATGGCTAAAGTTACTGTATAAATGCTCCAGATAGCGAATAAATCTGGTCGTTGTCGTGCTTTTACTAGTTCATCTTTATCTTGTGATTCCAACCGCATTGCTCGCAGCAGAGATGCACTGGTTAGTAATATGGTGACTAACCAGAGAATATATTCTTGTGCTTCTTGGGCGTATACTAGGTGAATTGGAGAAATTGCCATGAGTGCGATCGCTACACCAGGAACCGATAATGGCACATTAAATAATTCTCGGCATAGCCAATAAACACAAGGGAAAACCAGCAAACTGATGAAGGCAGATAAACTTCTAATCACCGTTACCGAATTTCCAAAGATTTCCATCCACAACCTGGCTATTATGTAATATAACGGTGGATGGTGAGAATCTTCTTTTGCCAAAGTCATAATAGTATCATTTAAGCTTTTTTTTGGATTTGCACCTTGAAACTGGGCAAAACTTTCTCCCCTAATGACACGATTATTAAAAAGTTGCTGTTTTGCTTGATTAATTGTGTAACCAGAAATCCGTAATGAGGTATAAGTTTCATCATGCCAATAAACTTTGCCATCAAGGTTAAAAAAGCGAAACAATATACCCATCGTCAATAAGAAAATAATTAAAAATCGCAACCAACTCGGAGCAAATTTGAGATGGCGCATAAGTAGTTTTCCCAAGAAGTTGTCTAAAATAATCCAGTCAGTCAGGCGCACTGGATGAAGTGCCGCAGCTACGCCCGTTGTGGACATCGCTAATAATTATATCTGAGTCTGTTCATCAGACATCGCCAACATGCTTTGAGTTAGAGTAATCTGATTTGAAATATTGGTAATAAATACCTCTCTTCTATTCACTCTGAAAACAATTGCACAAGGTTGTATCAAATACCGCAAAACAGACTTTGGTTTTACAGCCAAGATGCAGATGTAGAGTAAAATATCATAAATATTCCTATTCTTACAGTCCGTGTAGGCAGACTTAGTTTTTGTAGCTGCGACTTCCAGTTGATAACTATGTACAGGTAGCTAACACGTTTAACTTTACAGCCGACGATATCGAATTAAATATCCTTTTAAGACAAAAAATAATTTTTAAAAAATTTGGTAACGCCATCTAGGAAAGTCTTTGCTATTAGATATAGTTAAAAAATCAATAGTCTTAAAGTGTCGGTCGATAGCTGGAATACTGCATATTTTAGCTCCAATATTCAAATATGCCTGCAAAATTTGAGGAATTTCAACATTATATGAATCTGGGCAATTTTGAGGCATTTCTAGACAAGATTGTGAATTTGGATAAACCAAAATACTTGGATGCATCAAGCCATTCTGCTGAAAATAATCATAAGCGCAAGTAGCTTGCCAAGAACATTGTGTTAGTAATGATGCACAGCCAAAGAAATATTGGTTTCTACTCCAGATGAGATAATTTGCTAGCCCTTTCCATAGTAGTAAAAGTGCCTGACTGTTGCGATATTCTTTAGCTATACATGCACGCCCAACTTCAACTGATGCCTGAAGCACAGAATTAGGAATCGCATTAAGATTAAATATATCGGCAGCATCAAAGCCTAGTCTTTGAGAAGCCATTGTATAGGTTTGCATCCGATAAGTTCCAATCGTTTTACCCGTTTGTTTGGAGATCAGCATTAAATGATGGCAAACCGCATCAAACTTATCTATATCCATCTGAGTAAAGTTAGAAGCAGAAAATCCCAAGCCTAGTTCAAGATTAAAAACTTCAAAGCGCAACCGAAAAATTGATTCTAATTCTTCTTCAGTTGATGCTAGCCGTAGGATATATTTTTCAGTTTGAAGGACGGGAAAATCTTCAAGAGGGGAAGGAGGATTTAGTGGGTAATTGATATTGCGTCCAGAAACTTCCATCTATCTTCCTACTTAAATTTGTGAAAATATACTACTAGGATTTAGGCACTATACAAATAGCTTACATTATGCATTAATATGTCGAGGAGTGATTGGGACACTTTTCGATAAAGGAACCTCTAAAGTGCTTTTTTACTCTCTTGAGTTAGGGGTAGAGTGCTTTTATTATGGACATTAATTACAAAAAAATCTGGCAATAAGATACAAAATTTTCCTTTTATATACGCTATAAATGCAAGTCAGCTAAGAAAGTCAAAATCAGGGCAAAAAGCCCCCGGATGAATCCAGGGGCTGGGATAATTTTGGTTGCGATGCCTTCAGCGGGCGGGTACGCTATCGCAATCTGCGGTAAATGCGCTCTAAAATACTGAATTAACTACGGTGATTATTGCTGTAGTGAACCCTTGTACCTGCCCAAAGTAACTTCTCCCGCAGCGTCTGATAGTAAGAATTGTTCTCGCGCAAAATAATAAATTTAGCCCGACAATCTGCCATCCGCACATCAACGCGGTGTCCTGGCCAAATTGAAGTCCCCAAAACCCCATCTGTCCACAGCTTGGTACTCAAATCGTAATCCCCCAAAGGCCAAATACTCACCACAGAACCAGGGGGTAAAACCAGGGGACGACTAGAAAGGCTCATTGCACAAATAGGAGTGATGGTAATCGCCTCCATACCATCATGCATAATTGGCCCATTGGCAGAAACGGTGTAACCAGTAGAACCTGTGGGAGTAGCAATGATTAACCCATCCCCGACGTATTGATCGACTACCTCACCGTCGATTTCCATTTCCAGAATTGAGGTAATCATCCGATCAGCGGAAGCGGGTTTGACACAAAATTCATTCAAAGCCAGGTAACGCTCACTCATTGGTTCCAAATTAGACCCATGACCCTCATACACAGCAGCTTGTAGCATCATCCGCCGTTGGATAGCATAGCGATCCTCAAACAGCCGATCCCAAACTTTCTCCGTATTCTGAAACTCTTCTACTGACTCAGTTAAAAACCCCAGATGACCTCCCACATTCACTCCCAGAATTGGGATACCAGCTGGGGCTAAATGTCTGGCACTGGTTAAAACAGTACCATCACCACCGAGTACCAAAGCGAGATCGATTGGTTGAGCCACCGAAGCCAAAAAGACGGGATAAGGGTTGTCTTTCGGCCCGCTAGGCCCCATCAATACATGGCACTGGCGACTTTCTAGTTGTTTAGCACAGATTTCTGCCCATTCTTTACTCTGGGCATCCCGCGCTTTATAAGCAATGATTACCTGCTTGAGTTGCACGCACAATTACCACTTCAGGAGATTAAACTGCTCCATATCGACGGTATCGCGGTTGCGATAAATGGCAAGCACGATCGCTAAACCCACCGCCGCCTCGGCCGCCGCCACGGTGATCACAAATACTGTGAAAACCTGACCTTTAATTAATGTTGAGTCGAGGAAGTTGGAAAATGCCATTAAATTCAGATTAACAGCATTGAGCAGTAACTCAATTGACATCAGCACCCGCACAGCGTTACGGCTGGTAATTAAGCCGTAGATGCCGATACAAAATAAAGCTGCTGCTAGTAATAAAAAGTACTGGAGTTGCATGAATCTGAATATTCCTCCTCAAAAAATCTCGCTGTTTATCTGCAACTGAGGTCACAAATATTACTCTTTTGTTTCGCTGGTTGTTGATACCAGTTCTCTAGGGCGTTCTGGTAAAGTTAAAATGGTTTGCGGCAGTTGGGATGGGGTCAGTTGGTCTGGCAAATACTCGCGACGCGCCAAAATAATTGCTCCTACCATCGCTATCAGCAGCAAAATGGAAGCCAGTTCAAAAGGCAGTAAAAAGTCAGTAAAGAAATGCTCTCCAATTAAAACTATAGAACTTTTACCACCAGCCACAGAAGCAGCTGAGTAAGCCCAAGGAGTAGCCAGTACCATCGTACTTAAAAGACCAAACAATCCTACACTGACTACACCCGTAAGTGCTTTCCGCACCCAAGAGTTAGGAAATGCTACAAAATTCTGCCGCTTGTTCACCAACATAATGGCAAACAAAATCAGCACATTAACCGCCCCAACGTAAATTAGGATTTGTGCAGCTGCAACAAAATCAGCATTTAGCAACAGGTAGATTCCCGCTATGCTGATGAACACGCCCCCCAGCATAAAGGCAGAATAGACGATGTTGGAGAACAGAACCACGCCAATGGCCGCCCCAATCATCATCACGCCCAGTATGCCAAGCGATACAAACTGTACTCCTTCCGCTAAATTCACTGTTTTTTGTCCTTAGTCATTGGTCATTAGTCATTGGTCATTAGTCATTGGTCATTAGTCATTGGTCATTAGTCATTGGTCATTAGTCATTGGTCATTGGTCAAATAACAATGGACAAATGACATTTATTTTTCTGTTTGTTCCACCAGGTCTTCTGGACGCACACCTGCACGTGGCGCATCTGCGGGCACTCCATGTGGTTCGAGAACGCCCTTAGGTAGGTAAACTAGTTCGCGCAGTGGTGTAACCATTGGGTCATCTGTTACCTTATAGGGCAGACGACCTAGCGCTACGTTGTCATAGTTCAATTCATGGCGATCGTAAGTGGAAAGTTCATACTCTTCTGTCATAGATAGACAGTTAGTGGGGCAAAATTCCACACAATTACCGCAAAAGATACAAACTCCAAAGTCAATGCTGTAGTGGTTAAGTTTTTTCTTTTTGCTGGCTTTGTCGAATTCCCAATCTACTACAGGCAGGTTAATCGGACAAACGCGAACACAAACTTCGCAGGCGATGCACTTATCAAATTCAAAGTGAATTCTACCGCGAAACCGTTCGCCAGGAATCAGTTTTTCGTAAGGGTACTGTACGGTAATCGGACGCCGCCGCATATGATCGAAGGTAACAGAAAGTCCCTGACCAATGTATCGCGCAGCTTGTACTGTTTCTTTGGCGTAATCACCAACTTGTTTCAGGAACTTTAGCATTTTCTGTCTCTCTTTTGAAGGGATAAAAGTTAGGAGTTATGAGTGAGAAGTTATGAGTGAGAAGTTATGAGTGAGAAGTTAGGAGTTAATTAAAAACCGATAACTCATAACTCTTAATTCCTAACTCATAACTCATAACTCCTAACTCTCTCATTACCCGCCGAAGGCGAAGGGAAAGGCTAGTTTCAGGGCGGCGGTTAATAGGAGATTAACCAAACCAACTGGCAACAAAAACTTCCATCCTAAATCTAACAGTTGGTCAATCCGTACCCGTGGCACTGTCCAGCGCAACAGGATGGCGACAAACACTAGTAAATAGGCTTTGAAGACGGTCATTGTGATCCCCAAAGCAGCAGTTACTATCTGGAACAAGGGATTTAGTTCACTGACTCCCAGCCAACCAGCGATGAGGTTGAGGGGAATAGGAAAGTCCCAACCGCCCAGGTAGAGAATTGCCACTAGTAAGGAAGAAAGGATCAAGTTAACGTAGGAACCCAGGTAGAACAGACCGAATTTCATGCCTGAATATTCAGTCTGATAGCCTGCAACGATTTCTTCTTCCGCTTCGGGTAAGTCAAAGGGTAATCGTTCGCATTCAGCTAGGGCAGCTATCCAAAAGATCACAAAACCAACTGGTTGTCGCCAAATGTTCCAGCCTAGAATGCCGTAGCCAGATTGTTGATTGACAATATCAACGGTGTCGAGGCTATTAGACATCATAGCGATCGCTAACACCGCCAGCGCCAAAGGAATTTCATAACTAATAGATTGTGCTGCTGCCCGCAAGCCTCCTAAGAGGGAGTATTTGTTATTTGATGCGTAGCCCGCCATTAGCAAGCCAATGGGCTGAATGCTTGACAAGGCAATCCACAAGAAGACACCCATGCCCACATTGCTAATTACGATATTCTGCCCAAAGGGGACGATCAGGAATGACAGAAACACCGGAATTACAACAATAATTGGACCGAGGGTAAATAGCCAGGGGTCAGACTTGGCTGGTACTATATCTTCTTTAAATACCAGCTTCAGACCATCCGCTACAGGCACCAGCAACCCAAAAGGTCCCTGGTATTCTGGCCCAATTCGTTGCTGTGCGGCGGCGGAAATTTTCCGTTCTAGCCAAGTGGCAACTAATACCCCCACTGTTGCCCCAATCAGCATCAGTATCATTGGCAAGGGCATCCAAATCGCTTTGGCTGTTCCTGCTGGTATACCTAAATCCCGGAGGGATTCAATAAAAGTTCCTTGGAGGTCAATTCCTAAATTCATGTTTCCGCTCTTTAAGACATCGAGTCATGGTGAGTTACAACTATTAGTTGAATTAATACCTGTAAATTCACCCATTTATAATTTTTACTGTGATGACGCCTGATTGAAGATTTGTTGCCAATTCCCATGCCTAGTATATCGTTGGATGGTTTGAGCACCCTGAAGCGAGATGAGAACTTCTATTTATGGTTGGCATTAAGATTGGCTATTGAGCGGACAAGGGGACAAGGGGAAAGTATATATTTCAGGACTTACGCAGTGATCCGATCTGTGAAGAACGCCCAAACAGCGCATAGTATATTGGACATTGGTTCGATTTTGCATGCCCTGTTTGCCCAATGCCCAATCCGAGTTAACGTTGGTCAATGGGGGTATAACTAACTTCGTGGTGACCGTTGTAAACCTGGGTAGGACGGAAAATCCGGTTTTCTGCTAATTGTTCTTTCCAGTGGGCTAGCCAACCGGCAACGCGGGCGATCGCAAATATTGGCGTAAACAAGTCTGTAGGAATTCCCATCTTCCTATACACCAAACCCGAATAAAAGTCAACATTGGGATAAATCCCTTTGCTACCAAGTTTTTCCTCTACTACGCGTTCCATCTCTTGGGCAATGTCATAGAACTTGTCATGCCCAAACTTTTCAAACAGCTGTTCTGCTAGACCTTGTAAGATTGTGGCTCGTGGGTCTTTCACCTTGTAAACACGATGCCCAAAGCCCATAATCTTCGCTTTGCGTTGCAGAAGATCCTCCACATAAGGACGTACATTTTCCACAGAGCCAATTTCTTCCAACATCTGAATTACTTCTTCATTGGCTCCACCATGCAAAGGCCCTCCCAAAGTTCCTACGGCACTAGCAACCACAGCGTAAGGATCAGTTAAGGTAGAAGCTGTTA
The DNA here is from genome assembly GCF_036916575.1 of Nostoc sp. GTDB lineage: Bacteria > Cyanobacteriota > Cyanobacteriia > Cyanobacteriales > Nostocaceae > Nostoc. The sequence continues at coordinate 66,766 of NZ_JBALGC010000142.1, read as the reverse complement.
CCCTAGCACTGAAGGTGGAAGCATTCATTGTATGCTCTACCTGAAGTATCAAGCAGATATCAAAAATTCGCGCCATCAAAGGATCGGGTTCTTGCTCATTGAGCATGTATAGAAAGTTGGCGGAATAGTCTAAGTCATCACGAGGACGCACAGGGTCATTGCCTTTTCGCATCAGTTGGAACGCTGCCACCATTGTGGGAATAGTTGCTATCAGGCGCACCACGGAATCTCGAATGTAGGCAGGATTATGTAAATCGCGGAGCGAATAAAACAAACCTAAAGCAGCAGCAGAGGCTTGCAAGGCATCCATTGGATGACCACTTTCTGGAAAGCATTTCATCATGTCCCGAATGCGGTACTTTATCCGCCTGTGGAAACGAACTTCATGCTCAAATCCTTCCAGTTCTTCCTTGCTTGGCAGTTCACCCCAGATTAAGAGATAAGCAGTTTCTATGAATGTACTTTTTTCTGCTAATTCCTCAATCCGGATGCCACGATATTCTAGTATTCCCTTTTGCCCATCAACATAGCTGATACTTGATTGGGCGGCGGGAATGCCTTCTAAACCAGGCTTGTATTCGCACACCATCATGGCAACACCATTCGCTTTTTGAAATATCTGATCAAGCTAACTTACCAGAAATTTATTGTCGCCATAACAGTAGCCGTTCTAACAACAATCGAAAATGTTGAAAAACTGTTATAGCAGGTACTTAGGTGGTGTCAACCAAAACATCTGACTACGACCCAAAGGAGAACCAGTTTCTGGTAGTTTTATCCCAATCATACCTGCTTTTTTCAAGACTAAGCTTGCTTTGACTTCCCCCCATAGGAGAATTTCTGCCCAATTGGTCAAATCAGGTTCGTGTCCAACCAGCGCAAGTTGGGTATTTTGGGAATAATTTCTTGGCTCTAACCAGTCTTTTAGCCAACTAGAAATTTGACCATCGTGGGCGAGGTGGCTAGATTCATCTAACTGGGAGCTTAGTTTTTCTGCTATAAGGATTTCAGCCGTTTGGCGGGCCCGCACTAAGGGACTGGTGAGAATCAAATCAAAGCTTAAACCCAATTTAACAAGTTTCTGAGCAACTTTCTCAGTTTTTTGCCGTCCTTCTTTGGTAAGGCTGCGCTCCTCATCTTTGATGCCTAATTCCTTGTCTTCGGCGATGCCATGACGAATTAAATATAGTTCCATACTTTAAATTTTGTTAGCGTAGCGGGGCATAACCCGTGCTTAGTTAGGAGTTACGTCTGGTATGAATTAACCTATCTTAATCTTAATCATTATTACGTATTCGTTGATCTGCCATCTGTCCGTTGCAACGTGGCGTTAGACGTTCTAAGTGTTATGGATTTGGTATCACTCAGATAGCCTTGTCAAAAACTCATCTGGTAACATTGCCGGAACTAAAGAAGCCACAAAATCAGGTGTGTTTCGCGTCACAATTATTTCTAAACCTGCCATAAGCGCCGCAGCACTCGTTACCGCATCCTCAAAATCCTTAATTGGGCTATTCAAAGCTTGCCGAATAATTTCATCTGTCACACTGGCAACTTGAAGGTGCTGCAATAACTTTGCTAATAGTTCACGCGCTACTTCATTACCAACTTGACGACGCAGAGTATAGAAAATATTGGTTACTGCATGACCTGAAACATAACCTTGTACTTGATTCTGCATTACTGTATTTAATGCTTGTGCAGAAGCTACGATAAATGGTTGACGTTGTGCCAAAATATCGAGCAACACATCGCTGTTGAACAACACCCGTTTCAACCGTATTTCTCCTCTAAATAATCCACATAATTTTCTGTCGGATTTTCTTCTCTTAGCTGGATTACACCTATTAAACTCTGAGTCCAGGAGTCCAGGTTGGTTAAAGGTTCTAAGGTTGGAATGTCAGTAATAGACGATAGGGTTTCTTGTTGAGCCACATCTTTTTCAATCTGTTTATCCCAGGCTACTGGATAGAATTCCGTAAACCAGGCACGAAATGCGGCGAGATCCTCTGATGAAAGTTGACTAACATCGCATTCGACATTTATAAGCTGTTCGTCGTTTACGTTTAATTCTTTCTTAGTTTCTCATTTCCTAGTGCTAAAAGAAGCCTTTGATTGATTAAATTTTGCCTTAATTTTTGTCGTTTATCCCAGTCTGCTGCATCGAATTCGGCAAACCAGGCACAAAAAGCAACTAGATTCTCTGATGAAAGTTGACTAATAGCGAATTTGACTTTCCATTCCGCTAACAATTCACGAACCAAATTGTCAAAATTATGTACAACTGGCAAAGTTAGGTTTTCAATATATCCGTGAGCAAGACGATTACGAACTTCACAACAAGCTTGAGCAAGGTCAAATTGAGAAATTGATAACTCTCCCAAAGAGTACAGATGTCTTAGTAATCCTATGACTGGGAAACGTTCAATAGGAATTGACACATCAATTGCTCGCTTTCTTAAAGCCCCCTCAAAAATACTCCACATATAAAGAAAAGCAGGTTCAATTTCATCATTTTCAATAAGCTTATGTGCTTGGTCAAAACGAGCAGTTAGCTTTTGCCATGAAGAAAGTTGTTCGGATGTTCCAAGTAATGACTTGGCTTCTATGTCTTCAAGCGTTACCAATAAAAAATGCCAACCTGGATGCATATTAACTTCTTCTGCTAAAGTCTGTAAACGCTCCACAGAAATTCGGCTGAAACTGACTCTTATCTCGATTACTAAACCTGAGTTATTATTAGTAGCAATCATATCTGGCTGATAGTTATCCAAATTGAAGGGTAATTCATCCGTTTTTGGTTTAATCAAAACTTGAAATCCTTCATTAACATACTTATCTGCCAAAGATTTTATCTTCTGATCATGTAAAGCTTTAGTATTGTTAATCATAAGTATTTTTCCAGTGGTTGAGGTTCACTAACTTTTACATAAACACACTCTTTACCTATAAGAACAGCACGCTGTAATAAGGAAGGTAGACTTTTAATCTCAATCGGATCAGACAGAAACCGACGATGACTATCTACATCTGATACTAAACTATCATCTTCAAAAACTAAGTCTACAAGTGCATCCTGAATTGGCTTGATAATGTTGTCGATGTCAGCCGGAAACTCATCACAAAGATAAACTAGCGTCAGTTGTAGCTCACCTTTATTAATGGGACTATTATCTTTCCAAACCTTTTGGGCTTCAAGGCGCACAAAATTCTTCCATGCCTGAAGATTTATCTTTTTTCTTTGTCTGTAACGATACAGGCCGTCTGGGAATGAGAAATTCAAAAGATATTATTCGCATTCCAAGTGCATATCTTGATAATTAGTTAACAAACTCACAGCAATTTTAACAGATGACTCCTGATATATCGGGCATATTTACACTTATACAATAGGTACATGCGAGTTAATTTTATTTGTACCTACCTACTTAACATTAGGCAGGAAATACATCCTTAACAGTTCAGCCTTTATAAAAAGACCAAAATTCCCGACCTTTTACAAAGTCGGGAATATATGTTTATCAGGAATGACTTAGGGATGCTATCTGACCAAACACTTTGACTGCTGCATGAGTTAGGAGTTTTCCTCATCTCCCTGATCTCCTTCTACTCCGACTGAATCGGGTTGTCTCTAGGGTTGACTAACCTCAGCAGCTTTTGCTTAATTTGAGCGTCGAATACTTCCCATTTCATTTTCGCATAGGCGGAATTTTCGTTGCTGCCAGATAAGAAGCCCATCGGAATTTCAAAACCGCCTGCGCTTGTCCTTCCACCGCCGAAAAAACGCCCAGCGCTATCTTGCCCAAAGGCTTCTTTGATGAATTCATCGGGGTCAAGGGTGAGTTTGGTGGTTCTCAGGGAGCCAATGACTATTTCTAATTCTTCGTCTTCATCGTGGACAATGCCGTAGACTACAGCGGTGTGAACGTTTTCTTCAGTGACGAGAAAATCAGCCGCTTGGGGGATGGCATCACGGTCATCGTAGCGTAAATAACCGACACCAGCGATAGAAAAGTTATTTTGGACGATGCGATTTTTAAGCGATCGCTCGATCACATCCATTACCCGTTTGGAACAGTTCGCCTGTAAAATGGCGTTGAGCAATTGGGCGTCATAAAATCGGCTTAAATACGCAGCTGCCATAAAGTCTTCTTCTTGCGCTTGCATTAGCCGATTTGTATCTGATCGCAAGCCATGCATCAAGGCAGTAGCGCATTTGACGTGTTGATTTATGCTGCTATCTAATGCCAGTAATCCCGTTTGGAGGTATTGAGTAAAAATTGTTGCCGTTGCTCTTACATAGGGACGGATATCCTCAAACTCTGACTGGAGATCACCTTGGATACTGTGATGGTCAATCAAGACTACTAAGGGAATTCCAGCCTGCTGCACCGCTGACAGTAGCTGTGAAGTGGTTCCCTGGTTATCAATTAATACAAAACCTTGATAAGATGACAAATCTTTGGTTTTTAAGGTTTGCGGCGTCCAGCGTTGGATAGGTAAATTAGTCAGCCTCACCAAAGCAATATTTTCTTGATGGCTCAAGGCACCAGCATAAATGATTTCACATTTGATATCATATTGCTGGGCAATTAACTGGTAAGCCCAGGCACAGGAAAGGGCATCAGGGTCAGGAAAATCTTGCAGAATTACCAGTTGGCGATCGTGTCGGTGTGCCAGAAGGGTTTTTTGCAGTTCTTCTGACTTTTGTTGTGCCAGAGAATTACCACGCTGACTAAGATATATAGCTCCTTCACCTACCGATGGCGGTAATGACGGACTCTTAAATGCAACTTCCACTGGCGCTTTCTCGATTTCAGGTTCCTCTGGGTTTGGCTCTGTGGTCAATGACAAACTCTCAAATTGAGTAACGGGAGAATTCAAGTACATAGGGAACTTTTTTAAAGTGTAAGGCTCCTTTAATTCAGAAATACTACGAGCAGCAATTCACTGAATTTAGCCACATTATTATGATCTTCGCAAAAATCTCAAGACATTGCACTATACATCTAAGTATATTTTTTGTCAGCAACAGCGCTCAAGATCAACTAATATTTCAGTAAAGGCTGTATAGGTGCTGGAAACAAGGAAGTTTAGTATATCGGACTGTATCTGGCCGCATAAATCTGTTTTAGGAGCTTTTTTTCTCTTCCGTAAATTGAATAAGCGAAATATTTATCTGACTTAGGGTATACTTCCTATCTTATACTTTGGGGCTAGTCTTTGATATTTGAAATATTCTTATGCTTAATATTCTCATTATTGTGACTATTGAGCAATTAACAATTATTTTTGATGAACAACGCGTGTTTCATATCCCCTTGAAACTTCTGATAATTCCGGGAAAATGGGGAGCAAAAAGGAAACCCCATACACAAGTGTAGAGGCTTGAGCGTTGACCGATTGCGCCTGTCTACGAGACGTGATCGCGTTCGTTGCAAGCCATAGGGTTGCCAATTTTTCAACAATCCATAACTAAAGTTATTGGCACTTTCCCAAGGTAAGAGAGCATCTCTTATTTCTCCTCTGCCCCTCTGCTTCTTTGCTCAAAGACCTATAACATACTTTTGCCACTCTGTGTGCAGTCCACTTTTAAGATGTTTGCTGACCTCGAAATAGAGACTGCTATAAGGTTGGCGGGGAGGATGACGCAAAGGCATATGAGCTTCGTGGGGAGTGCGACTGCCTTTTTTGACATTGCAACGGACACAAGCGGTGACAATGTTTTCCCAGGTATCGCCCCCACCGCGCGATCGCGGTATTACATGGTCTAGGGTCAACTCATCCCCTGTGTAACCACAGTATTGACAGGCATGACCGTCACGGTGCAAGATATTTCGGCGAGTCAGAGGAATTTCTTTATAAGGAACACGTACATAATGACGCAACCGGATCACGGTCGGCAACGGAAAATCCGAATAAAGGAATTTACCGTTGTGTTCCACGCGTTCTGCTTTGCCCTTGATTAACAGAACCGCAGCGCGACGCCAGCTCGTTATATTGAGAGGTTCATAAGAGGCGTTTAAGACTAAAACCTTCCCCATTTATCTGCGCTCAGGGTATTAGCTTTACATAAATGTTAACACAAATACACCCTGCTAGGGAGATGAGAATAAATTATACTTTCGGGAGAACTCGGAAATTAAGTTAGGAGTTATGAGTTAGGAGTTAGAAGTGAGGAATTAGGAGTTTGGAAGTAAAACTTATAACTTGATACAAAAAAGCTTACGTAGGCTAATGCAAAGAATGCAGCGAAAAGTCGAGCCAGTCGCTGGGGTGGGTTTCTCGACTTGGCAAACTGGCGAGTGCTCGTCAGCTTTTGGCGATCGCAACGCGCTATGACAAACGCGCTGAAAACTTTCTAGGTGCAATTTATCTGGCTGCTTCTGTTATTTGGCTCAATTGATGACACGCCCTAGCAACCAGGTTTCTTGTTTGACAACCATTTGGGTGGATAGCGGTTTTGACAGTGAGCCGTTTATGCAGTGGGTGATGGACGTTTGTCGTTGGATTGTGCAGGTGGTTCTGCGAGCAGAACAAACCAAGGGCTTTGTGTTGCTCAAAAAACGTTGGGTGGTGGAACGCACTTACGGGAAAGCTGATGGGGTGTCGGCGATTGGTTAGAGACTATGAGTTATTGCCCGAAACATCAAAGACATTTATCTACCTTGCCTCCATCCACATTATGGTAAGGCGACTGGCAAAAAATTTGACTCTTCAAAACTTTTCAAACACCCTCTTAGACAAAATATCGAGTGGTAGCGAGTCATCTCCCTTCGCGCAGCGTCTCCAAAAGTTGGGGAGACACAATCATGCGATAGCGCAGCCTCAACTCTTGGAGAGGCTGTGCCAACGAGTCCTCGAGCGTCGGAAACTTCCGCTCATCCTGTCTTCCCTACTTAAGATTTACTCCTAACTCCCAACTCACAACTCTTAACTTTTACTTTAGTAACGCAATATCTTGTATCAATTCCAATATGAAGGGTAAACTTCCTATTTAATCTGATCTCGCTTTCAGAAGCGTGTATAGATAGATAACTTGAAAGTTTAGCCGTGGTGGGATAGGAGTCAGTACAAATGTTAAGTCGCAAACAAATCCCTGGTGTAGTTCCTAATCAGCAGTGCGACACCTATGCGTGGTTTTCGCAACGAGCCTGGGTAGAAATTGATTTAGGGGCGTTGTCGTATAATGTACAGCAATTGGTGCAGTTTTTATCGCCGCGTACCCAGTTGATGGCAGTAGTAAAAGCTGATGCTTATGGACATGGAGCGGTAACAGTCGCCCAAACTGCAATCCAATCGGGAGCTAGTTGGCTGGGAGTCGCTACAGTTCCAGAAGCTATTCAATTACGAGAAGGCGGGATTCAAGCGCCCATTTTGATTTTAGGGGCAACTCATACACCAGAGCAGATTCATGCGATCGCCCACTGGAAACTTCAGCCCACACTCTGTAGCCCTAAACAAGCTTTAGTATTTTCTGATACTCTAGAATCGATGAATTCTGATTCTCCAGTGCCTGTACACATCAAATTAGACACAGGTATGTCTAGGTTGGGAACTAATTGGCAGCAAGCTGACGAATTTGTGCAATTAGTGCAACGGTTACCACATCTTTCCATTGCCAGTATTTATTCCCATTTGGCAACAGCAGATAGTTTTGATACCACGGCAATGGAAGAACAGCATAAACGATTTGAGGAAGCGATCGCCCAAATCAAAGCAATGGGAATTCAACCGCCTTGCTTGCACTTGGCAAACTCAGCGGCTGCACTCACAAATCCGGCATTGCACTACGACATTGTACGAGTAGGTTTAGCCGTTTACGGACTCTACCCAGCGCTGCATTTACAAAATGCGATCAACCTCAAGCCGGTTTTGGAACTTAAAGCACGAGTCACCCAAGTTAAAACAATTGCCCCAGGAACTGCTGTTAGCTACGGTTATCAATTTATTGCCCCGCGTGAACTTCGCCTCGCTGTCGTGGGAATTGGCTATGCTGACGGTGTTCCTCGCGGTCTTTCCAATAAAATGCAGGCGTTAATTTGTGGTCAGCGGGTTTCGCAAATCGGGACAATTACAATGGATCAGTTGATGCTGGATGTGAGTGCCATACCCAATATCCAAGAAGGAGAAGTAGTCACATTACTAGGAAAACAGGGAAAAGAACAAATTTCAGCCAACGATTGGGCAGAACAACTAAACACTATTTCCTGGGAAATTCTCTGCGGGTTCAAGCATCGTTTGCCTCGTATTGCAGTCATTTAATTGGGCATGGGGCATAGGAAATTAATTTCTCCCTTGTCCCCCCTTCACATAAATAATTACTTATGGTATGATTATAAACTTAATGCGGATGTGGCGGAATTGGCAGACGCGCTAGATTTAGGTTCTAGTTCTGAAAGGAGTGAAGGTTCAAGTCCTTTCATCCGCACTTTTAATAAGTCATTTTCTTAGGCTGGTACTGATACTTGAGTTAAAACTTTAGGTATACTTACCAGCATATTTAAATATTGCCTAAATAAAAACATGTTCAGCCAGCATAGTTTCAAATATAACAAACGTGGATTTAATAACCTACAATTTTCGTAGGTAGGGTGCATTAGGGACGTAATGCACCATTCCGAGTGCTTTCGGTGGGTTACGCTGTCGCTACAAAAGAGAAATTTTGCATTCTGTTTAATCTACGTTTTAAATTGTGAATATTAAAAAATAAATTTATTATTGTGAATAAATCAGTATTATTGCTGTGGTCAAGTTGAAGTTGCTTGATGGAAAGTGGCTTCATCTAGTCCTTAACTAGTTAAAGACCAATACGCTTGGGTTAAGGATAATTGTAGGTTAGGTTGTAGCTTGCTTAAGAGCAGGGGTACGTAGTGAAACCCAACAAAGTCCGAAAAATGTTGGGTTACCCTTCTCCTATCGGAGACGCTACGTGAACGGGAAGCCGCCCTTTGGGCGTCTACGTCCCTCAAACGCCACTTGCTTCTCCCTACAGCCCTTTGGGCATCCTACGGCAGGCGCTAGCCTCTCCCAAAATGAGAAGATTGGACTGCCGACGCTCCTACGTCACTCTAAGCGTACCCCTGCTCTTAAGCAAGCTACGCGCAGCGTCTCTAAGAGTTGCTATGCCGTAGGCTTTACGCTGCGCTAACACCAACGCAGTGGCTCCCCAACCTACGTAGATTAAGGTTTTTGGTTTTAACCCAAGCGTATTGAGTTAAGGACTAGATTTTACTTAAGTGTAAATACAGAAGTTCAAATATATTACTGTTTACAAAATCAGTATTATTCCTGTGGTCAGATTGGGGTTACTCAATGGAAAGTGGCTTCATCTACTCTTAGCATTTTTATGTCTTATTCTCGAAAAATGTTTATAAATCTCAGTAACAGTAAGTAAATTAATCACGATTTACGAATTTACTAAGATTTGCTCATCTGAAAATAACGCTACTGTCGTTAAGCTTCACCACAAAGCTAGATGTCAACTGATGTACATGAAAATACAAAAGTTTGATGCTTTTTACTTGATTTAAATTGTGGAATAACTCTGCACGAATTTAGCTTACACATATTGAATTTAGCTGAAGTAAAAGCAAAATGAGCACAACTCCTATAGGTAGCTACAGGTTGTTCCAGAAACTACATCCGCTATCTCTGTTGGCACAATTAACCAGTCGGCGTGCTACAGGTTGCTTAAGCGTATTTACCGGGATAATTTCTTGGTCAATCTATCTAGAGGACGGTAAACTTACTTATGCCTCCTATTCAGATAAACTGTTTGAGCGCCTTGACAGTCACTTGCGACGCTTGAGTCAGCAAATTCCTGCTCTCAACAGCGCCACTCGCGTGCAGATGCGGCTGATGTTTGAAACGAAGAATGAACATCAATCAATACCAAATGCGGATTACCAAGCTATTTGTTGGTTAGTAAATCAGGATTATATTACCTCTGTGCAAGCAGCAAGCCTGATAGGCGAATTGGCAAAAGAAGTACTGGAATCATTTCTGTGTTTAAAAGAAGGTAGCTATGAATTCAGTCCAGAAAACTCTTTGGATGAACTACCAAAGTTCTGTCGTCTGGATTTGCGGTTGCTTGTTGAACATTGTCAAAAGCAGTTACGAAATCGGCAAAATATTCAATCATCAATTCCCGCTGGTGGGGGTTCCCAAGTTTTGTCTACAACACAATCGTCTCCAGTTCAGCCACAACTGCAAATAAAACTTGGGCAAAAACTACCAAGACTAATCAATTTTGATATTCCTGAGAATAATAAAAATACTCAGCTACCTGTTGAGAAAAAACTGTATACAATTGCCTGCATTGATGATAGCCAAACAGTTTTGAATTCTATCAAACATTTTTTGGATGAAAATACATTTTCAGTTGTGATGATTAATGATCCGGTAAAAGCTTTAATGCAAATTCTCCGGAATAAGCCCGATTTGATTTTGCTAGATGTTGAAATGCCAAGTTTAGATGGCTACGAACTATGTTCCTTATTACGGAAACATTCAGCTTTTAAAAATACACCGATCATTATGGTGACTGGTAGAACAGGATTTATTGACAGGGCAAAGGCTAAGATGGTCAGGTCATCAGGATATTTGACCAAGCCTTTTACACAATCAGAATTGTTAAAAATGGTTTTTAAGCATCTTGGTTAATTTAGTAAAAACCAATAACTATAACCAAATTTAATCGCCTTAAGTTACTTTTTAGGAGATTTAATAGTGAGCCTGACTTTGCTTGGCACAATTCTGATTGTAGAAGATTCTCCCAGTGAATTGGAATTAATGAGCCATTATCTTAAAGAGAGTGGTTACAACGTAATTAAAACTTCTGGTGGAAAAGAAGCTTTAGAAAAAGCTGTGTTAGAAAAACCAGATGCGATCGTTAGTGATGTAGTAATGCCAGAAATGAGTGGATTTGAATTGTGTCGTTCTCTAAGAAGAAATCCGATTACTGCAAAAGTGCCGATTGTGATTTGTAGTTCCAAAAATCAAGAAATTGACCGTTTGTGGGCGCTGCGACAAGGTGCAGATGCTTATATAACTAAACCTTATACCCGCGAACATCTCCTACGTACTATTAAATCAGTAGTAATTTGAATCAATGACTAGTACAAACATTACTCTTTCTTCAAAACCAACCCCAAATAACTTAGCAGATGCTTATCTGAAGTTTCAGTTAAATCAACAAACTACTGCTGTTTTATCAATGAGGCATACGCAAGAAGCAATTATTGTGCCTGTTGAATCTATTACCTCAATGCCTAATATGCCTCCTTGCATATTAGGATTAATGAATTGGCGGAGTCGGATAATTTGGGTAGTTGATTTGCCAAGAATGCTCAATTTAGAATCTCTAGATTATCGACTGCGGCAGTACAATGTAATCGTTATCCGAATGGAATCATTGGTGTTGGGCTTAGTTGTGCAAGAAATAAAAGGTACAACCAAGTTTGTCGCCGATGATATTCATTCTCCTATAGGACAAGTGGCATCCAGTTTAGTTCCTTATTTATGTGGGTGCGTTGTGCAACAGAAAGAAATATTATTGATATTAGATGCACAAGCGATTGTGCAGTCTTCTATTCTCCGCAGTGATTAGGATGTACTACTAAAAAAGATTTTTAGTGTTCTTATTCACAGACTTAGGAGAACTACTTTTATGTTTAATAAAACCAACACAAATCAAAATAATGGCGCTCAAAATCGAGCATCACTGATTTCATCCCAAAAAGCCATTGGGACTGTAGTAAAGCTATCAAGTAAACCGACTACTGAAACTGCTAATAATTCTTCTTTGAATCAAGCTATTGCCTATTTTACAAGGCTGGGATTAGTTAAGAAAGCGACTATTTTAGCGATCGCAATCGGTACAATACCAGTATTGGGCATAGGCGCGATCGCTTTTAGTTTTGCCAACAAGTCGATTATTAAGCAAATTACTCAATCTCAACAAGCCGAAGCCACTGGCTTAAGTGATAAAGTAAACCGTTTCATGCTGGGACGCTACGGTGATATTCAGGTAATATCAAGTTTGCCATTTTTGACGAATCCCCAAGCTAGTGTCAGTATCACCACTCAAGAAAAGCAAGCAGTCCTAAATCGCCTTGTTGAAGCTTACAAAGCTTATGACAGTGTTGGTGTTTTTGATCGCCAAGGTAACTTGATTGTGCAATCTACTGGCGAACCCCTGGATAATCAAAAAGACCATAACTATTTTCAAGACGCTTTGCAAAAAGATACTCCTGTGATCAGCAAACCGGAAGCAGCAAAAAATACTGGTGTAGTGAGTATCTATATAGCTGCACCTGTAAAAGAGACAGGAACGGGCGAAACTATTGGCGTGGTACAAGCACGTATGCCCGTAAAATCTTTAGAGGAAGTAATCAAAAACTACGTAGCTAATGGACAACAATATCATTTGCTTGATGCTTCGGGAACAGTTTTCTTAAGTCCACAAAAGGAATTATTGGGGAAACAGGCAAAGGGAGAGTATTCTAGTTTAGCTAAACTGCTAGCAGCCAAAAAGGTAGATAGTTTTATAGAAGTTCCCAAAACTCACAAAAAACAAGAATTAGTCAGCTACGCACCAGCTAGTAAGCTAGATGGCCTGCCAAATTTAAACTGGCAGGTACTTTTATCCACAGACACAGCAACTGTATTTGAACCGCAAAGACAATTGTTGTGGACTATAGCCATCGGCACAGCACTGACAGCATTTATTGTAGCTGCGATCGCATCTCGGTTAGCTAAACTTACTACACAGCCAATTCTGAATGCGACTGCGGCATTAGCAAAGCTTGGTCAAGGAAAATTCAATACCCGTCTGGAAATCGAAACAGAAGACGAATTAGGGTTATTAAGTGCAAATATCAACCAGATGGCCGAACAATTGCAGGTTTTAGTTAAGGAACAAGAACTGGACGTTGAAGGGGCAAAATTACTAGCAGATATTACCCTACGAATTCGGAGAATTCTCAAAACTGAAGATATTTATCACGCAGCAGTGAAGGAAGTTCAGCGAGCACTAAAAACAGACCGGGTAATTATTTATAGTCTGAATCCAGATACTTTGGATGGCGTTGTCGTTGCTGAATCGGTAACTGGTAATTGGCCGAAAATGCTAGGAGTGCAAATTGACGACCCCTATTTTCGGGAACGTTATCTAGAAACTTATCACGATGGAGAGGTGCAAGCAGTTGCCAATATTCATCAAGATCAAAGCCTGAAAAATGCTGACAGTTACATTCAACTTTTGGAAAAATTTGCCGTCAAAGGTAATTTGATCGTACCAATTCTTGTCCAAGACCAGCTTTTATGTTTATTAATTGCTGATCATTGCGAAACTCCTCGTGTTTGGCAACAGCCAGAAGTTGACTTGTTTCAACAAATAGCAACTCAAATCGGCTATGCCTTAGAACAAGCCAAGTTATTAGAAAAGATAGAACAAGCCAGAAGTATTGCTGTAACAGGGTCAGACGAAGAACGGCAAGAAAAAGAAACACTTCAACAGCAACTTTTAGAACTGCTCAATGACGTAGAAGGTGCAGCTAAGGGTGACTTAACAGTACGTGCAGACGTGACAGCTGGGGAAATCGGCACTGTTGCCGACTTTTTTAACTCCATTGTCGAAAGCCTCCGGGATATTGTTACTCAAGTTAAACAAGCTGCTACCCAGGTGAATACTGCCATTGGCTCTAACGAAGGAGCCATCCGCGACTTAGCACAGTCAGCACTTACACAAGCTGCTGAAATCAACCACACTCTTGATGCTGTTGACAAAATGACCGAATCCATGCAATCCGTAGCCGAAAGTGCCGAAAAAGCTGCCTTCATTGCCAACCATGCTGCTCACACCGCTACCAAGAGTGGACACGCGATGGATTTGACAGTACAAAATATTCTGTCTTTGCGGGAAACCGTTGGTGAAACTGCTAAGAAAGTGAAACGTTTAGGAGAGTCTTCTCAACAAATTTCCCGCGTAGTGTCCTTGATTAACCAAATCGCCATCCAAACTAACTTACTAGCCATCAACGCCGGTATTGAAGCAGCGCGTGCGGGTGAAGAAGGTCAAGGTTTTGCCGTAGTTGCTGAAGAAGTCGGCGAACTAGCAGTACGCAGTGCCGCAGCAACTCAAGAAATTGAACAAATTGTGGAAAATATCCAACGAGAAACCAGTGAAGTGGTGCAAGCGATGGAAATAGGAACTACTCAAGTGGTGGAAGGTACCCGCATTGTAGAGGAGGCTAAACAAAGTCTGAGTCAAATTTTGGATGTATCGCGTCAAATTGACTCCTTAGTGCAGTCAATTTCCACTGCAACTACATCTCAAGTGGAAACATCGCAAACTGTTAGCCAATTGATGAAAGATATCGCTGCTGTATCACAACGCACCAGCGATTCTTCTTGCCAAGTTTCCAAATCTCTGCAACAAACTGTGGAGATTTCCCAGCAGTTGCAAGAGACTGTCGAGACTTTCAAAGTTAGTTAAGTTTGTCATTAGTCATTTGTCCTTTATCCTTTGTCTAAAACTAATGACCAATGACCAATAACCAATGACCAATGACTAATGACTAAGGACAAAAACTATGCCACAAAACAAAGAACTAGAAATCCAGATGCAGTTTCTGGAAGAAGCAACTGATTACTTAAATACTTTAGAAGGGATATTGCTGGAAATCGATACTACTAACCGCATCGATTTAGATAAAATTAATGCTGCACTCCGGGCTACTCATTCTATCAAAGGTGGCGCGGGGATGATGGGATTTAGATCACTAAGTGATTTAGCTCACCGTCTGGAAGATTCCTTTAAAGTTTTAAAAACTAAAAAAAATTCTCTAGAAATTGATACTCAGTTGCAAAGTTTATTGCTATCTGGAGTTGACTGGCTGCGTCAAATTGTAGAATTGCTTGCAGAAGGAAATGTTGTCGAAGATCAGTGGTTAGCAACCTTTTGTTTCCCAATTTTTGATGAGCTGCACGATCGCTTGGGCGACCCCACCCCTGAGGATGCCTCAACCATGCTATCCCCAGAAGATGGGCAAGACGTTATCCCCTTGCTATTTGGAACAGAAGTAGAAGAGTGTTTGCAGCGTCTAGAATCTGTATTGGCAGATAGCCAACAGCCCGGTTTGCATGAAGAAGTTGTGATCATGGCAGCTGAATTGGGCGGTTTAGGGGAAATGCTCCAGTTGGCAGCTTTTACCAAACTTTGTGAGTCAGTAACGCAGCAATTAGAAACTGTTAGCAGCTCACGCATTCCAGAAATTGCCCAGTTAGCATTGCAAGCATGGCGGCGATCGCAAGCTTTGATACTGACAAATCAACTAGATAACTTGCCTACAGAACTTGACTTAAATATTTATACGCAATCTCAGCCACTATTACAAGCAGAAATAATACCACAGTTTATCGCTACAGATATAGATAACACAGATGTCCTCGATCCAGAAGTAGTGTCAACATCTGTTTTGCAACCAGAAATAACTAAAGATGAAGTGTTGGCTGCGCCAACACTTCGACCATTCTCTACGAGAGGTTCCGCCAACGACAAATCTCAAGGCAACGCAGGCTCAGTCACCGCCGCAGGTATCGCTGCCAATTTTACATTTTTGGATGCAGAATTTACCGATGACGTTAATGCTGTCAATGTCACAGAGGATAATATAATATTTGCTAAAGAAAATAATCCTCCAGATGCCAGATTTGACGAAGGTAAAGGAGAGCCAATTGGCGTTGGTAAAGAGCGGGAAAGTTATGAAAATAGCGTCCGAGTTCCTAGCAAACAACTAGAGCAAATTAATGATTTATTTGGGGAACTGATTGTTCAGCGGAATGGATTAAACTCACAACTAGAAAGATTACGTAAACTCGTTCATAACCTGAAGGGGCGAGTACAAATTCTCGACCGAGAAAACCAGAATTTACGTACAGCCTACGACAAAATTTCTACTCAAGCTGCCATGTCTAGTGGGGTGCATAGACAAGAAGCGGCTTTTCAACAGACATCGCTAGCTGAAAATAGCCACCAAACACAAGGCACACACAGGGAATTTGATGCCTTAGAAATGGATCGCTATAACGATTTAAACCTGCGATCGCAGGAAGTTATGGAAACCATTGTTCAGGTACAGGAAGTCACAACTGATGTGCAACTCAGTGTAGATGATACAGATCAAATTGCTCGGAAACTAAATAAAACATCGAAACAGTTACAGACCAAACTAAATCACATCCGAATGCGACCGCTGTCCGATTTAGTCGAACGTTTTCCTAGAGCTTTACGCGATTTAAATGTAGAGTATGGGAAAAATGTCCAGTTAAAAATTGAAGGTGGCAACACTTTAATTGAACGCAGCATTTTAGAAGTATTAAATGAACCTTTAATGCACCTGTTAAGGAATGCCTTTGATCATGGGATCGAAGACTCTGCCACTCGCCGCCTTTTGGGTAAACCAGAACAAGGATTGATTGAAATTACAGCTACCCACAGCAGTAATCGCACCCTGATTACTATCCGTGATGATGGTTGGGGCATTTCTCTGGAGAAAATTCGCACCCGCGCCCTAGCTATGGGATTGGATACTTCTCTACTTGCTAATGCTAATGATGAAGAACTGTTATCACTAATTTTTGAACCAGGTTTTAGCACTTCCGAACAAGTGACAGCATTATCTGGTCGCGGTGTCGGTATGGATGTGGTTCGCAACAACCTCAAACTAATTCGAGGAGATGTCAAAGTTGATACGGAGCCAGGAGTTGGTACTACTTTCACCTTATCAGTACCGTTTACACTTTCTGTCGCGCGAGTTCTGCTGGTAGAAATCAACAAAATGCTGTTGGCATTACCCACAGATGTCATTTCAGAAATATCCTTACTCCAAAACGAGCGAGTTTTCCAAATGGCTGGTAGCGAAGTCCTAAATTGGCAAGGAACGATGCTACCACTGATTCGCCTGACTCACTACTTAGAGTTTAATTGCCTGCGCTACGATATCTCAGAGTTAGAGATTCCGGCAGCAATTAATGCTAGCAGTGTGTTAGTAGTCAAAGGTAATAATCAGCCAGTAGCAATCCAAATAGACCGTTGCTGGGGTGAACAGGAAGTTGCTATTCGCCAAGTCGAGGGAAATATACCTTTACCTGAAGGCTTTAGCAACTGCACAATTCTCGGTGATGGTCGAGTAGTGCCATTAGTTAATGTCAATGAGTTGCTGTATTGGATTGCTACAAATCGGCGAACTTCCAAAGGCACTCAATTACCATCAGCAAGGTTAAAAACACCCTTCCTAATCTTTGATGAAGACAAAATATCAGCAGCGTCTGTTAAGCATAAAGGTACAATTTTAATCGTAGATGACTCGATTAATGTTCGCCGCTTTTTAGCCCTGACCCTTGAAAAAGGAGGGTATCAAGTAGAACAAGCTAAAGATGGTCAAGATGCCTTAGATAAACTCCATAGTGGATTGAGGGTTGAGGCAGTAATTTGTGATATTGAAATGCCTCGCCTTGATGGTTATGGCTTTTTAGGTAAGGTAAATTCAGACGTGGATACAAAAAATATTCCAGTTGCGATGCTGACTTCTCGTAGCAGCAATAAACATCGCCAACTAGCTATGCAATTGGGTGCTAGGGCTTACTTTTCTAAACCTTATAACGAACAAGAATTACTCCAAACGCTAGAGGAAATAATTCGTACTGTAGCAGAAAAGGCAGCGTCTAATTAAAAATTAATAATTGATAATTGATAATTCATAATTAGGTTTCAGATATTTGTTTTGTTACGAATGCTTATCCGTTGGTAACGACAACTTATGCGTTTATTATCAATACAACTTGTTTCGTTACAAATGTTTATCTATTTGTGACAAACATTTATGCGTTTGTTATCAATACAACCTGTTTCGTTACGAATGCTTATCTATTCGTGACAAACACTTATGCAATCATTAACAACACAACTTGTTTCGTTCAGAATGCTGATCTATTTGTGCCAAAGCTTATGCGATTGTTACCACAGCTTAAGCAAAACTTATAAATACAAGTCCTAACCACAGCTTACAGCTATTTTTAGGTAAGCAGCAACATCAAGAAGAATAGACTCGTTCCCAAAAATCCAAGGACAGAAAATGCTAAGATTCCAATCAAATATGGCATTTGCACAGCTATGAAAACCATGCTGCACAAATCAATCTCCTTAGTAGAGTTCCTCAAACTGCCAGAAACCCAGCCTGCTAGTGAATTTATCGATGGTCGTATCTACCAGAAACCAATGCCACAAGGCAAACATTCTCGACTACAACTAAAACTTTGTAACGCAATTAGCCAAGTTGCTGAAGAACAAGAAATTGCCTTGGCTTTTCCAGAATTACGTTGTACCTACCCTGCGGGAAGCCGCTCTTCGAGCGTCTATGGCGGACGTTCGATTGTCCCAGACGTGAGTGTATTTGCTTGGGAACGGATTCCCTTTGATGCTAATGGGGAAATTGAAAATACCTTTGTAATTTATCCTGATTGGACAATTGAAATTCTTTCACCAGAACAGAATACAACCAAGGTAATTATAAATATTCTTCACTGTCTAAAACACGGCACTCGATTAGGATGGTTAATCGATCCAGATGAACGCTTAGTATTGGTATTTTTGCCAGGTCAGCAACCTATAGAAATGATTGGGGATGAAGTATTGCCTGTACCTGAATTTTTGCAACTTAATTTAACAGTTACGCAGGTTTTTGCATGGCTAAAACCAACAAAAATTAATTTATGAAGATGATTAATATTTAGTTAAAAGATATAAGACTAATATCGCAGACTTTTTGAATTTTGAAAAATTAATCCAAGGAGTTTTAAGTGGTAAAAAACAATAGAAAAAAGGCTGTAGCTCAAGCTATTTCCACAGCCGTTGCTCTGGGCTGGGTGATAATGCAAGTAGAATCAGCACAAGCTGCTACCTTGACGGTTAACAATAGCACTATCAGCAGCAAGAATAATATTGAGATTAATGCTAGTCGAGTGAGTTTCAATGATCATAGTAACCTAGTCGGCGGCGACATAACTATTACAGCCGCCGATAGCATTGAGGTGATAAATCCGGGTACTCAGGTAACGATTCCCATCAGCACCGTTAAAGGCAATTCTGGGCAAATTAGCAGTGGTAGCAAGAATTTAGGAGCAGGAGGCGACATAACTATTACAACCAGTCGTCTTACAGTGAGACCCGGTGCTTTTATATCGAAACCAGTAACCGAACCTAGTGCGATCGCTGCTAGTAGCAATCATTCAGGAGCAGGAAGTAACATAACTCTTACAATCCCTAACCTCATTATATTGAAACCAGTACGCAAACCAAGCGCGATCGCTGCTGGTAGCAATAATTCAGGAGCAGGAGGCAACATAAGTATTCAGGCTGATTTTTTACTACTGAAAAATGCTACTTTTATACCGAAATCAGTACCTGAACCTAGCGCGATCGCTAGTAGTATACTTGCTGTTAGTCTGGCTTGGCTGGCGAAGAGAAAGCAAGCAGCATTTCGCAAGGCGAAGGTATAATTACGTCTTAGAAGAAATTTGCAAATACTTTAAATACGAAGCCCGCTCAGACTTCTCTCTGTGCGGGCTAATTATTTTATAGGCAATTAGCCGGACATAATATCAATTCCCTGAAACTAAAATACTTCCAGGAACCTCTATTAAGCCTCAACTTTTACACCCTTCCAGAAAGCTACATAACCTTCAATATTCTTAGCTTTCTCTTTGGCGCTGGGATAGTACCAAGCAGCATCTTTGTTGATTTGCCCATCAACGTCGATACTGTAGTAGCTGGCGACACCTTTCCAAGGACAAGTACTGTGGGTGTTACTGTCTGTGAAGTACTGCTTGTTAATGGTGTCAGCAGGGAAATAATGGTTATTTTCCACAACTACGGTATTATCACTCTCAGCTAAAACTGCGCCATTCCAAATTGCTTTCGGCATAAGTGAGTTTGCAAATAAACTATACACTTAACATTTTGACACTATCAGCTTATTTTATCCTCCTGAACCGCTAACTTACACGAGAGTTCATCCAAGCTCAAATGAATGGTCAGTAAGGTTTATAGAAAACATTGCGATGCCAGGATTAATTGTAATCACTTTTATTTATCAAATTAAGAATTAAATGTATTTGTTTTTATCAGAAAGGTTTTCTAGCATATTGGTATGCAAAATTAATTAGTCAAAACACAGTCGGATTTTAGTTTATAGCCTAAAGCAAAAAATATATAGAAGAGAAGACCATAATTACACATATGTGAGCGATCGCACCTTCTATAAATGCTTGCGAATAAGAGATTTTATGTGGCGCAACTTGGCATTTTCTGAGTTTTTAGTTACTAAATCTTCTACGAATTCCCAATTTATGATATTTTGGTCAACTTGACTCAAATGTTTAGCTAATTAAGAATCAAGCTAGAAAATGAACTGAGTGTAGAAGGTTGAAATTTATAAAACAGTGGACTCTATTACTAAAGAACACTGATTGATTGTAATTTGTTCTAGTTGAGGATAACTTTATTAAACTTACAAACTTGATAAATTATGTACATATTCTTGCTGGGATTAATTCTATGCCTAAAATCACTAGCTTTCATATAGCCAATAATAACAGTGGCGCATCAATAAACACAGCCGTCAACTCTGACACTTTATATAGCTATTCCACGAATGTAAATTACCTCAAACCTTTTGATACTGCTTTTCTTGCGTATCACATGATAGGTCTTAGTAATTTTAAATGATCTAAGTTTACCTCTATGCTTTTGAGTTGTAAATTACATCCTTTTACAAATTGCAATTTTCTTGGAGTTTAGAAATATTTTATAACCTGTTGAATTACCCTATATCTACTTTATTAAAATCTTAATTATTAAACCTTTAGCAAATCATTTAGACCAAATTAATGAAAAATAAATGAATTGATATAGTGACCTAATATCCAAGACTTTAGATTGCTAAAAAATAGAATTTTATTAATAGTTAACAATAATTAAGCTAGTTTAATCGAGGAGAAAATTATGAAAATTACAAACTTGGTAAATTTTGCACTTCTCGTTGCTTGTATTGCTTTTATACCTGGAATTGTTGGCGCTCAAACAGTTAAGAACAATAATGCCGGACAAATCAACACAAATGTAAACTATAATACTTTACGTACTAATTCCGCAAATGCCAGCTATCTCCAACCTTTCAATACTACCTTTTTAGCTTATCAAGGTTATTTCAAAGAGCAAGGTATTCCTAGTGGGGGCGCTTTGATATCTGAATTCCAAATAGGAAAACTGACTGCCAAAGATGTGGTTCAGGCTGCTGTCAAGGCTAACAAGTTACCAGCACAAGTTTTGGATGATCGAAGTTATCTCTATGCGGTCGAGTCGCAGTTGACATCATTGAGCAATATTGATAATTTAAATAACTAACTATAGATGGGTCAAAGTTTGTAGATACTTTATTAGGACTTACGCATCAAGTACGAAATTTAGGGGCAATTCCTGAATTGCCCCTACGGTAAATCAAGGCTTTCACTGCCTTTTTGCGTAAGTCCTGTTTATAAAAAAAGCGGTCGCTCCTGCCTCTTCATAGCAAAACAAGCGATCGCTGTACTAAAATTTTTGAGTGTAATGTCTGGCGACATGTTTAAGAATTTTTTTAGCTATTTCAATTGCTTGACTATAATTCGGCATTGATTTTGTCACAAAATATTAGCGATGTCTACGACGGGCTGCGCCTACGCCTGACCCTCTCAATAGAGATAAACAGCGTTGCAAAACAGTGGAATGAATTGGGGGAGCAGGGGAGGCAGGGGGAGAATTTTGGAAGTGCTGGTAGGGAGTTATTAATCTTCCCCTGCTCCCTCTGCCCAAGAGATCCCTAACTCCTCATTTCTACCTTCATACAGCAAAATCACTGGGTCGGTAGTTTTGGGTGTGTAGTCGAGTACTTTGCGACGATGCCAGAAATCTCAGGGTTGTAAAGCCTCAGATAATTCCAGTAGTTGCCAAATACTTGACGCACATAATTTTTAGTTTCATCAAAGGGAATTTCTTCAACAAACTCGTCTGGATCTTGTGTAGTTTGAGTTTGCAGCCATTTGGAGACATTGCCGGGACCAGCATTGTAACTGGCGATCGCGAGCAAGGAGTTATTGTTATATTGCTGATGGGTATGATCCAAATACCATGTACCCAGCATGATATTGTCGTTGGGATTTTCGAGGTTTATTGTTTTGATATCCAACTTAATTTGTGGGGCGATCCATTTAGCTGTAGTCGGCAACAATTGCATTAAGCCAATAGCGTTAGCGACGGATTTGATTTTTGGCTCAAACCGCGACTCTTGACGGATGAGAGCGGTGACTAGCAGAGGATTGAGTTTACGCTCAATAGACCACTTTTGAATCTCTCGCTGATAGGGAAACGGATAACGCGCTTGCCAGTAGGTGATCTGTTTACTCAGAGTCTGATATTGGGCAAGTTCAGCTGGTATTTCTCGATCTTCCAATTTAGAAATTTTATCAATTCCGATGAGATTTTCTCCCTTTGCCTGCCGGACTAACCCTTCAGTAAATTGCTCTGCTACCGTTGGCTGAATTTTGTTCTGAAATTCTGTTTGCCATTGTAACCAGGCATCGCGGTCTTGACCCAGCAGATATAATTCTTTGAAAGTCTCAGAACCAGCAGGCGGTAATGGACGCTGGGGTGCGATTACTTCCGGGTTCATGACGCGCACGTTGTCAAAGTTGCCAACATTTAGCCCCAGCATGGCCGCTGCTCGCCATGCATAGTAAGAGTAAGGAAACTGGCTAATCACATACTCATAAGCAGTTTTAGACTCCTGCTGTTTCCCTTGCGAAGTTGCCCATTTTCCTACCCAAAAGCCTGCTCTCGGAGCCAAAATACTGTTGGGATTGTTAGTGACAATTGGTTGTGCCCATTGCCAAGCACCAATGTAATCTTTGGCTTTGGCTTTATCTTGGGCGATTTTCCAGCGATACTCTGCCGCCTCGTCAGAATTTCCGTACTTGGCTATGAGTAATTGCCACGCCTCGCTAGCTGACTTTTGATTATTGAGGGCTTGGAGAGTTTTGGCTTTTTGTACCAGTGCAGTAGCAGCTTGTTTAGGAAATTTACTAATTACCTGCTCAAGATAGGGTAAACCGTCTTTACTTGTTTTTGCAGTTTCTGCTAACCGGAGTAGTGCAGTCCCAGTTTCCTCAGTATTTGGAAATTGCTGCACTAATTGTTTATAGGTGGCGATCGCCTTTTCTTTATCTTTGCCTCCTACCTGTAATCCTCGTGCAGTGCGGTAGAGGTTGCGCGATGTCTTAGGTGCTTTGGCATAAGCATTCGCCGCTTTCAGAAATTGACTATTTTCCCAATAGCTTGTACCAATGAGTTCCCACTCTTCGGGTTTGAGTGTAGGCTGTTTTACTAGCTGATCTAAAACGCCTACTATGCCTGGTTGGTCATAAGCATATTTAGCCAACATTAATTGTAATTGTGGCTGATTGGGATTATCTTGCAAGCGTTTGCGGATAATTTCCCAAGTCAGAGGATTAGAAGGAAATTGAGCGATCGCGGTTTCTTGTTGCTTCGGTTGGGCAATCAGATATAGCGCTTTCACTGCGGCTGCTTCTTTGGGATACAATTTCAGCACCCTTTGCCTAAGATCCGAGGCTTTGCCGTCTTCGCCCAGGATATCCTGTGCCTGAGCTTGTTTGAGCAAAATGTAGGGCGCGAGAAGGGGATAGTCTTTCTCTAGTCCGTCCAGTAAAACCAGCGCTTTTTTAGCTTGGGTTCTTTCAATGTAATCACTCGCTAAAAGATAACGAGCGCGATTTCGGTCTGGCGATCGCGATTGCCCGGCGATCGTTGCTAGTTTTGCTGCCCGTTCTGGCAGGGATTGTGAAATCAGTGGAAAGACGGCTGATTGGGCAATGCTACCCTCTGATGTTTGCCCTGCTTGATTCTGACTCAGTTTGAGCCATTTCCCCAGAGATTTGCCAATCTCAGGTGCTGATACCATTGCCCCAGCTAAAAAGGCAAACAGTGCTGCACCCGCAATTATCGAAATTTGCTTTTTCTGTAGTTTCTTCAGCATGAATACCCGCTGAAAAGTTCCGGTGAATTTCTTGAAACTCTAGCACTCCTAACCATCAGTGTTACCAATTTTTCATTTGAGATTTTTAATTTTATGTAGAAAAATCCTAATTTTCAATCCTACAGTTATCAGTACTGTGTAAATAGCACATATTAGATACTATTACATCTATCTGATGACAGAAGCACTATCCTTTGGGTGACGCTCCAACGCTAAGAGTCTTCCAATAAATAAATGATCCAAAGTCTGTCATTGTGTAGGCAAAGCCTTCCTGTAGGGTACGCAACACAGTGGAGCAAAGCAATCACAAAGACTCAGAGATTGCTACCCTACGGGAACACCAAAGGCGAACATTCCGCTTGGTTCCCGCAATAACAATTGGGCATTTTTTTACTTGGATTACTTTAAGAGTTAAAGTTTTGTAACATGTATGCTGCTAATAAACGCTAGTTAGATGTAATGTTAGTTGATTACAAAATCAACGCAGTAATTTTTCACTATCAACTATGAAGACTATAAATAAGGTAATTGCTTGTACTACAGCTTTAACATTAGGTATTACACCTAACTGCCTTGCTAGTACTTTCACTCCAGTTAATTGGACAATATCTGGGCCAGGAACAACTAATACCCAACAAGTCAATTTAGATGAATATAATTTAAGTTATAATCTACCTGGGACAGAAGGTTTTGATACAAACACTTGGACAATTTCGACAGTAGCAAAAGCTGATGGTAATTATAATTTTGACTGGAACTATACAGGTTTCCATTCTTACTTTGAAGTAACAGCCTTTCTCAATACTTTTAATCCAAACACAACTTTATACAGCGCGGGGCCGACTGACTGCTGTAGTTCCCCATCTGCTGGATTTAATGAATCTGGTAATTATACTTTTAGCAATATTTCTGCTGGTCAGACATTTGGCTTTACAATGGGTGGTAGTCATTATGATTCTGCACTTAGACTTGAAGGAAATTTAAATTTAAAACAAATTGCTGGTCCAGTTTCTGTTCCGGAAAGTAATTCTATCGTTCCTCTCATTACTCTGGGATTATTTGGAGCTTATAGCACTTTAAGAAAAAAAGAACTACAAACTAAATTAACTAGAATTTAAAGCCTTAAAACGTCAGCTAAAAGCCAAGTCAAACTAACTTCCACACCGCCCAAAAACCGCCCAAGACCCATCAAACCCATAGACCCACATATCCCCAGGAGCGATCGCATAAGTTGAAGTGTGATCGCTTTTGGGTGGGTACTTAAATTTTTAAGTTAAAATTTTAACCTCCGTCCGCCGACCCCAAATCTAAAATACATAGCCAAGGGTGATTAATTTAGACTAAGAATAATTTTTTGACTGAATCAGTTAATTCTATCAACACTCCTCTCCACCCAAAAATTAAAGTGCCAATTAAATTTATTACAAAAAGGGGTAAGGAGAAGCAGCCGACGGCTGCTTCTCCTTACCCCCTCACAATAATTATCATTCTTGTACTTGGTGATTTTATTGCTTGGAAGTCCCTAACGTTAGTTTTGCTCAAGTTTGGAATTGCGCTTCATCAATCCAAGCAGCATGGAATCCATAGGGTACTCGCTGGGGAATTAGCACCTGCGCTATAGGCCCGGACGTGACATCTTGGGCATTTACTACGATTAATTCAGAAGTTTCTGAACCCTCATCATGAACTAAAGTTAGAAGCCAGCCATCATCCTCTGTTGTTGCGTGAGGACGTGGTACAAAAACGATATCTCCGCCATAACGCCCAACTCGGAATTCTAATGTTTCGGATTTACCACGATTAAAATCGTACTTGATGAGCGCATCAAACAAGAGAATTGGATTATTAGCGACTCTTGCACTGTAGCCGTATCGTGTTTTTTTCCCTAGTAGCTGTTCATTGACACGGGGAAATTCAATGGGTACATTATCTAACATTGTTTCTTTAACAAAACCAGTCTTGAGATTGAATCGCCACTCGTATAGAGGTCTGTTAACTCCTTCTTGTTCATCAAAGCTTTGGACTGGTTCTAGAAGTCCTGAGTTCTTCATTCGACAACCGCTTAAGACTATCTCTTCTCCTTCTTCGTAAGCATTGAGAGTATGAGGTACAAAACAAGCTGAACTCTCGAACCAACGGACATCACCATTATTTCCATGACGTGGTAAGATGCCAAAGCGACTGGGGCGATCGCTCTCGAATAATAGCAGAGGCTCTCCTCGTTGTGCCCGTTGTGGATTAAAAGTTAGGGGCAGATCCATAAAAATTGTATAGTTTTCGCTGATTGCAAAATCATGCATCAACACTCCTATTGGCAAGTCAATTGGCTCAGTCCGTAACAACTTGCCTGCTGCTGAAACCACGCCATATTGTAAGTAAGGCGGTGTAAATGGAGAGTAGCCAAAAAACATCATCTCGCCCGTAACTGGGTCTACTTTAGGATGGGCAGTAAAGGCAGAAGCTAGCTTGCCATTGTAGGTGTACTCGCCAATTGTCTCTAACTCAGGCAGCTTAATAGCATGAGGCGCTCCTCCTTCCCATAATGCTAATAGTTGACCCGCGTGCCAAGCAAGAGCTGTATTAGCAGTATTTTTATATGGCCCATAAGGATTATCCATTTGCGGTGGTTCCATCAAACCAGACCAGATGGCCTTACCCTCTGCTTGCTCTATTTTCCATCCTTTGGTTTGAACGTAGCGATTGCAATAAATTGCTTTGCGATTGTGAATTCGCACACCATGCAACATCCCATCTCCATCAAACCAGTGATACTGACCAATTGGCTTCCACTGTGGATTAGCACCATTGCGGACAAATATTCCCGATAAATCCGGTGGTAGTTCACCTATTACTTGCAAGGTGTCAGTGGTAATTTCTTGATGGATTGGTGCAAAGTTACCATCAAGATAAGGATTGATTGCTGTTATTACCATTTGTTTTCCTGATGAAAGCGCCTAATTTTCTAGCTTGGTGTTTGCTTTTTATTGTAGACATCACAAATTGCTAATGTCTCAGCGAATAACAAATGCATACGCGTAGCCAGCCGTAGGCATCGCTTATCGAAATTCTCTAAATTGTGCTTATACCAATTCTCTAAAATAAGGCAACAGACGTAAGCAGGGATTACCTTGCGGCATCTAAATTTCTCAATTGCGAATTGCGTTAGCGTTCGTGTAGCGTCTCGTAGCGAAGCGGTAGCGAGTCTTGCCTACGGCACGCTGCGCGAACGAGCGTTATTGCGAATTGCGAATTGCGAATTGGTATTACTCAAGTAATCCTCTTAGCTTTTAGAGGAATCTCAATCACAAACTTTGTTCCTTGTCCCAGTGTGGAGTCACACCAAAGATTACCGCCATGCTTCTGGGTAACAATTTGATAGCTCATAAACAAACCCAAACCAATGCCTTTGCCAACGGGCTTGGTGGTGAAGAAAGGATCAAATAGTTTAGAGCGAATCTCTTTTGGAATGCCTATTCCATTGTCAGAAATCATTATCATCACTTGGTTTGTATCGATTTGACGAGTCTGAATCTGGATGGCATTGGGATTGGCTGAAATGTCTTGGAACGAACGCCCCTGATTAGATTCTTCTAATGCATCAACAGCATTGCCTAAAAGATTCATAAACACTTGATTAAGGGAGCCAGCATCACATTCAATCAGTGGTAACTGACTATACTCTTTAATAACCTGGATCTGGGGACGATTGGCTGTCGATTGCAATCGATGTTGTAAAATTACCAAGGTACTATCAATCCCTTGATGAATGTCTACTGCTTTCAATCCTACCTCATCCAAGCGCGAGAAGTTCCGCAGGGATAATACAATAGTAGAGATCCGCTCGGTACCGATTTTCATCGACTCAAGAATCTTGGTAACATCTTCCTGTAAAAAGTCCAGTTCAAGTTTATCTAATTCTGCGTGCAGGGATTGAGGTGGATTTGGATAGTGCTGTTGGTAAACTTGCAATGCTCTCAGCAGACTTTGGATATACTCAGAAAGATAAATTAAGTTGCCATCAATGAAATTAACCGGGTTATTGATTTCATGGGCAACCCCTGCCACCATCTGTCCCAATGCAGACATTTTTTCACTGTGAAGCATCTGTAATTGAGTTTGTTTAAGCGTTTGTAGGGTTTGCTGAAGAGTCGTATTCTTTTCATTTAATTCTTCAGTTCTCTGCTGAACTCGAACTTCCAGAGTTTCATTGGTTCTGGCTAATTCGGCAAAAGCTAAACGCAGCTTGGTTTCTGCCTGTGCTCGTTCGGCGATCGTTGCTGTTAGCACAAGAATGGTGAGTGTAATCACGCCAATAAATGATTGCAGTTGCATCAAAGATTGGTTGAGATCCGCAGCCACAAAACCACCTTTGCCATTGACGGTTGCGATCACAGCGATCGCAGCCACAAAAAAAGTTAACAGCGTTGCACCCGGTTGCCCCAGTCGAAAGGCAGACCAGATCAACATCGGAATCAACATATACTCCAGGTGATATCCCTCACCAAAAGCAACTTTACTGATGAAAATGACCAACCCCATCAGAATAACTGGCTCTACTAGAATTAACCAGAATCTTAAAGGGCGTGAGTTTGCTCTTGAGTGTCGAATATCAGGGAGATTTTCACAATCCTCTGAGGTTGAACTGAGGGATAACCATTGCCAGATTGGATGTCGGTTTTTTTGAATGAATTGCCCCCAACTAAGCAGAATCGGGGTGACGATAAAAATTCCCGAAACATTAGAAATCCACCAGGTTAACCAAACTGTCCCATAAGCTGTCCAGGGAACTTTACCACTCAACGCCAAGGAAGCCACTCCAACAGTTGCATTGATGCTCGGCCCCACCATGCCGGTTAAGATCAAAAATTTAAACACGTCGGTGACACGTTCTAAGGGATAGTAAAGATTGGTAGTTTTCCGCAGCAGGAAGACACCCAACATAGTCCCCAAGGTTGTTGCGATCGCAATTAAGAGAACTGGCAGCGTTGAAATCACCAGGGATAAGAAATTTGTTGGATCTCGGAATGCCCAAAAGTTGGCGAGAAATGAACCCAGCAAAACACCGTACCCGATCCAGTTACCAAACAACAAAACAGCCCCAGCAGCAATTCCATCCGGGGGCCAAACTGGAGTCACATTGTTCGGTGTGGAAGCAAGATGCCGTGAAATTTCAGCCATTTCATAGTAGGCGATCGCCAAAACAACGATACCTCCGATTTGCCTTAGCCCATGAGGGAATATAGGGGATTTTTGTTGAATCATCTGTTTAGTGGCTGGTTGATATCAACGTTGCTTGTCTTTAGATAGAATGCCCTTTTCCCTTAAAGTCGGAACATAAATGACATCCCCACTGTACAGAAATTACTCAAACACAAATATGTGAAAACTACAATGATTTATGCCTACGTTCTTAACCGTGGTGAAAAAGCTGTCCGCAGTCTCCTAGATTAGAGATAATATTTCTATCATCAGTAATTCTCAAAAGTCATGACTCAAGCCATACCCAAGCTAGTAACCTTTGAGGAATTTGTCGATTGGCTACCCGAAAATCGACGAGTCCGCTACGAACTACATAAAGGAGAAATTGTTGAGATGGCACAACCAGTAGGGGAACACGAGGAATTAAAAGGTTTTTTAGCAAGAAAAGTAACAGTTGAATTTTACCGATTAGACCTCCCCTACTTCATGCCCAACCAAGCTATAGTTAGACCTCCTGAAAAAAATTCTGGTTACATCCCAGATGTGTTGGTGCTAAATCGTGCAAATCTGGCAAACGAAAAATTATGGAAAAAAGAATCTATCGTCAGTTTGGGTGCATCGATACCTTTGGCAATTGAGGTTGTATCAACCAACTGGCGGGACGATTACTATTTAAAATATGCTGAGTATGAAGAGATGGGTATCCCAGAATACTGGATTGTCGATTATGCTGCCTTGGGTGGACGTAATTTTATCGGTAATCCCAAACAACCAACAATCTCCGTTTGTAACTTAGTTGATGGGGAATATCAGATAAGTAAGTTTCGAGATAGCGATCGCATTGTTTCCCAAACTTTTCCCGAATTGAATCTCACCCCAAACCAGATTTTTCAAGCTGCTGTGGTGTAGCGTTTATCTTTTGCCAATTCTGGAATCCGCCCCTTCAAGCCAATCATCAGCTTCAGGATAAACACTTTTAATAGAGGTACTCGCTGCAAAAACCATAAACCCAGGCGACGAACCACCACTACAGGTAAGAAATTATTAGAAAACATCCGATCTAACAAATCGGTGAAACCTAAAATCGTCAGGTTTTCCAGTTGGCGCCAGCGTTCATAACCTTTAAGAATCTGAATGTCGCCAATATCTTTACCCGCTTGGTGCGCTGCTTGGATTACTTGCGCCAAAGCCGCTGCATCCCGAATACCTAGATTTAAACCTTGTCCGCCAACGGGATGACAATTGTGTGCTGCATCACCAATTAATGCCAATCGGGGGAGAACATAGCGATCGCTTTGCATGAGTTGTACCTGAAATACAAAGCGATCGCCCACTAATTCCAATTTCCCCATCTGATTGCCATAGCGACGGGTGAGTTCTCTTAAAAATTGCTGATCATCTAAAGCACATAAAGCTTTTGCTTCTTCGTGGGGGGCTGTCCAGACAATGCGGCAACGGTTCCCCGGTAAAGGTAAAATCGCAAAGGGCCCGCTAGACCAAAATCTTTCGTAAGCGGTGTTGTTGTGTGGTTTTTCTGGTTTGACAAATGCAACTATGCAAGACTGCCAATATTTCCACCCCAGAGTTTTGATCCCAGCAGCTTGACGAATCGGCGATCGCGCCCCATCTGCTGCTATCAGTAATTTGCTCTTGACTGACCGTAACTGATCGGCAACTTTAATATCTATCGTTACTATATCCTTCTGGTACTGCGTATTTACCACTTCAGCCGGACATAGATAAGTCACATTGGGACAATTTTGGACAAACTCCTGCAAAGGCTGCAACAGCGCTTGGTGTTCCGCCACATAACCCAACTCTGCTGTACCTATATCATCTGTGGCAAATTCCACCACATTGGGATAATCGGCATCAGAAAGACGAACCCGGCAATATTTGGCGATTTGAGGCAACATTTTGTCCCAAACTCCAATTCCTTGGTAAATTAGTGACGAAAGCATGTGAACTGCATAAGCTTGCCCTTTAGCTACCGCAGCTGATGCCACTTTTGCCTCAATCAGCAACACACTCAACCCAGAATCTTTTAAAGCAGAGGCTAGAGTTAACCCAATAATCCCACCACCGACAATTACCAAATCATATCCATATCCCCGCTCATCTGGCGGTGTTGGTTGAGAGGAAATTTGCTTAAGCTGCGTTATCGCCATTGTTAAGTTAGGTTACAGCGTCTTAACTCTTATTTTGACGCGATCGCGCCTTCATAAGCAAGTTAATCAAAAAAACCCGCTGATTGGTGGAGATTCCAGCGGGGTTAAATAATACAATTATTTTTTCAGACAAACCAACACTAAACTTTATTACAGAGTTACTAGAAACTTTTGCGAGTAATAGTAACTATCTTTGAATTGGCTTTTTAGCATGATGCATGTGATGTTTGTGATTGTGATATTTATGGTATTTACCAGCTTTGACGCTACCAGTATGGATAGTTTTAGCTTGAGCAACAGAAGTAAAAACGGTTACAGGGGCAGCAAATATTAAAGCCAAAAGTAAAACTTTACCGAACTTATTCACTCGAAAATCCTCATCAGGTAATCAACAATCCAACTATCCAATAGGCATATGTCATCAGTTTGTAATTAATATGAATCTTTCATGTCTATTTTTACATCCGTAAAATTTAGGACTTACGGGGAATACTTGGCTAGAAAATACTCACAGCCATAATACTTGCTGGCATTTCAAAGATTAACATGATATTTTATACTTTTTATGAATAAGTGCTATTTGCGATGATGGCTGTTTAATTTTGATTAAGAAATGCTGAAAGCCATCAATTCTTCTGCTATGTCAAAGTTAGCTGTGACATTTTGCACGTCATCCAAGCCTTCTAGAGTATCAATTAACTTGAAAAGCGATCGCGCCTGATCCGGATCAGTAACTTCTGTACTATTACTGGGAATCCAACGCAATTCGGCGTCAGTCACTTTAATGCCTTGATCTTTGAGTGTCTGGCTAAGGGTTTCTAAATTTGCAATCTCAGTAAATACCTCAGCCATCTCATCTTCAGTCATCTCATAAGACTGAGCACCGCCTTCGAGAGATGCTTCTAAAAGCTGTTCTTCGTCAACCACACCCTGCACTACACAAACGCCTTTTTGGTCAAACATCCAGCTAACGCAACCTGTTTCACCAAGATTGCCACCATTTTTACTAAAAGCTACACGCAAGTCAGCAGCAGTGCGATTGCGATTATCTGTGAGGGCTTCGATTAAAATCGCTACACCACTAGGGCCGTAACCTTCGTAGCGAATCGCTTCAAAGGTAGCATTATCTCCGCCAAAAGTGCCTGCACCTTTAGCTATCGCTCGTTCAATATTATCATTGGGGATACTCGCAGCCTTTGCCTTGTCAATTGCCGTGCGAAGTTGAAAATTCAGCGCTGGATCTGGTACGCCGCTTCTAGCCGCAACGATAATCGCCCTAGATAACTGAGTGAAGGTTTTTCCTTTTTTTGCATCTACTACCGCTTTTTGGCGCTTAATATTTGCCCATTTACTATGTCCTGCCATAATCTGAAATTATCAAAACTCTATTCAAGATTAAGATATAAACGCTTGCAATAACCATGACTTCAGATAATTGTGCAAGGCTAGATCACAGTCACAAAGTTGTTGTCAGGGAACTAAGAGAATTGACCAATCATTTTAATCAACATTATGCACGATTTTTTCCCCTCCTCGCCGTGCCAAGTGAAAAAGAAAGTGTCACACTACTTTCGGAGGTTGCTGCTTGTGTAGGTCGGGCGATTGAATCTGTATTATTGGGTAACGGAGAAGCAAGCTACGCGTAGCGTCTCGTAAAGAAGGACGCAAAGGAACAGAAGGAAGAAATGCTTAACTCAACTGTATTGCGGTTTAAATCACAAAAGGTTCAAGTTCGCGGTTATACCATTCATCTTCAATACGTTCAGCGATCAGTGGTCTGATGATAAACTTGGGTGGGCTACCATCCAGAACATCAATCCGCACACATGAGTAAGGTAGTCGGTTGTAAAAATTGTAGTCATGACGACCCACAAAAAGCATTGAATCTGCAACTTTTCGAGTGGGTTTACCTGCAATTTCAGCAAAAGTCTCCATCAATTCAGTCCCCCCTCGCCGTTGATAGCGAGGACGATGACCACTACCACCAGAGATAATGCAGTTAATGTGGGAGTCAGCAAATCCGGTATCAGTTGTGCAAAGATGCTCCAAACAGTGAGCGTGACCATTTAAAATCAAATCAACTATGGGACGCTCTTTAATTAGGGAACCAAGAGTTTGTGCCACTTGTTCAAACACCCAGCGCAAACTGTGGCGAACCGCCAAGGTTTGTGCCTGATTCCACTTAGTAGCTTCTGTGACGTAGGGTGGATGGTGGAAAAAGATTACACGTCCGCGCACCTCGGAGGTGTTCCAAGATTTAATTAGTCTGCTTCGCAACCATTCAAGTTGTTCAAAGTCGATCGCAGGCATTTTCTGAGATGCCAATTGTTTCTCAATATCGATTTTGATCTCGTTTATTTGGTCTAATTTGGCGCTAAGGTCATCAAGTTGTTCTGCTTCGGTGGGTTTATCTGGGTTGAGGCGATCATATATTCCCAAAATCTGCAATTCTTGTTGATCTATTTCCTGGCGACGCTTTTGCAATTGGCGGCGGTAAATTTCTCCCTCTTGAGTTGCAGGCAAAGGTGAAGGTGTATTAAAGGTATTAGAATCCAGTGCGAAAAAGTCAATACCGCCGTAACGAAAAGTGTAATAGCGATTGGGTAAACGGGTAAACTGTCCAGGTTGATAACGCAAACAGCGTCCTGTGTCGGTCTTAGCAGTATAGTGTTGAGCTAAATGACGTTCTAATTCTGGGGAAGACATCGCTTGGGTGTAGTCCATAAATGCTCGTGCATAGGCATTACCTTGATACGAACCATGCCAGCCAATCTCGATATCTTTGTAGCGTAACAAGCGACGCAGTGACGATGTTGTTCCAGTAAATAAACGGTATATCAACGGTACATCGTAGTAATCATGATTACCAAGTACTGGCAAGAATGGTAGATTAAACACCATGCGGTCATAGGGAATGCCTTTTGGGTTGTCGCCACCTACAAGAAATTCCCGGTAAGGCTCAATAAAGTTTGTTGAATAATACTCTTGGGAACCCACCACATAAATTACATCGCCTGTGTGCAATACAAAACTGCAATCATCGCGCTGAGAAAGCATTAGTTCAGCAACTTTTCGTTGGGGATGGTGTCGAGAATGGGATTTGGTGCCGGAATCACCGATAACCATAAAGGAAAATTCTGGACTATCCTGCCTGCGATCGTCAATAACCATGCTGGTTTGGTCAATTCCCCGTTGCACAAAACTTGGATGCATCCACCGCACCCGTTCCTTCATCTTTTGAATTTTTACAGGAATTGGTGGATCGGAAATCAATTTCATGGCTGATAACTCTTGAATGCCTAATGCATATGCCGATTGTAACGAAATAATAAGGTTTTAATTGGGGACTGGGGAGTCCTTGGCTGTCTAATCAGTATTTAAGAGCATGAGACTTAAGTACAGTGGGAAGTTACTGATGTTAGTTGACCAAAGCATCTATCATTATCCTTATTTTTTAGTTTGTCATTTGTTAAATGTGAAGAGTATGCAAAGATGACTATTTCCGCATGAACATCTAAGTAATATATTTACTGTGTAGTTATTGCGAGATTATTCAGATATTATCTATTTTCAAGCTAAACACCCATACAGAATAGCCCACAAGGAGGGTATAAAAATCTTTTTCCCGTCAACAGTCAACTGTTAACCATTTTCTCTTCTAGTAGGACTTAAGCGCTGGCAGAAACCAAACATGAAGGATGGATTTTAGGCATTCAAGCTGAATTTTTCGATCCTTGTTTAATGATTTCTAGTGAATAAGGATGATTAATTTAGCCTGAAAGTTTTTGTGCCTGAAAACAGCACTCAACTTAAGGTTGAGAACTGAAGTTACTGAAAAAATCGATTTAGGTAGGTAAAAGTTATGGCAAATATCATTGGAACCAACGGTAATGATACCTTAAGGGGTGGTGGTGACTCGGACACGATTAACGGTAAAGCAGGCAATGATACCATATATGGTGGCGGTGGCAACGACACCTTGACTGGTGGAGGCGGCAAGGATGAATTTGTCTACGATTCCGAGTACGATTATATCATCACCGATTTTGGTGGCGTAGGTAAAGGAATAAACCCGACAGCAGCAGTCATTGCCGAAGTGGACACTCTAAATTTCCAGGGCTATAAGTTCACAGCGCAAAATCTGCTGCTCACCCAGAATGGCAACAATCTGGAAATCAGGTTTGAAGGTAATCGTGATGCCGAAGGTACGGATAATGCCATAGTCATCCTGCAAAACTTCAAATTAGAAAACTTGGAAAACCTGAAAGCTTCTGGAGCAACACCAGCTATCGGTAATATCCTGTTTGATGGGCAAACTAGCATCACGGACAGTTTTAATGTCCTCGATGCCAATTCCACTGATACTAGCATTGGCATCAAGAACACAGTAACCTTTCTCAATGACCTTTCTAACAATATTGTGGGTTTAGACAACTCAGATGATGTCATTAATGGTCAGGGCGGTAATGACGAAATTGATGGCTTGAGTGGCAACGACATTTTAAGAGGTGGCGCGGGGAATGATACTCTCATTGGTGGTGTGGGGAATGACACCCTAGAAAGTGGTGAGGGCAAGAACTCCCTTGCTGGTGGTATTGGTGACGATTACTTGAATGCTGATTTATCAACAGGTAATAACACCCTTAACAGTGGTGTTGGTAACGATACCTTAAGCGCTAGCGGTTCAACAGGCGATAACCTGCTCTTTGGGGGCGATGGCAATGATTCTCTCTCCACCTCTTACCTTTTTGCTGTGGGCTATTATAACTATATTTCCTCCTCAGGCAATAACACTCTCAATGGTGGCGCTGGTGACGATACCTTAAATGCTCAGTCTCCAAAAAGCGGCAATAACTTACTCTCTGGAGGCGATGGCAATGATTCTCTCTCCACTTCTGGCATTTATGCTTATAGAGAGGATAAGTTTAGCTCTTCAGGCAATAACACCCTCAACGGTGGCGTTGGTAACGATACCTTGAAAGCTGAGTATTCAACAGGCAATAACTTCCTCTCTGGGGACGATGGCAATGATTCTCTCTCCATCTCTGCCTATTTTTTCGAGTTCAGCAGTGGCAGCGGTTATTTTTCCTCCTCAGGCAATAACACCCTCAACGGTGGCGCTGGTGACGATACATTGGGGGCTGAACATTCAACAGGCAGTAACTTCCTCTCTGGGGGCGATGGCAATGATTCCTTCTCTCTAAGCCCCACATTTCCAGATACTGCCCCCTCTTATTTAGTGACTCAAACGGTAGATGGGGGTAAGGGTGACGATTTGTTGTCTGTGGATTACACGTTAGCTACAGGGGGGATCATAACGACAATTAATCCTACTACTACCATTGGATCGATTAAGGCGGGCAAGTATGGGGTTAGTTACAAGAATATCGAACGATTAAATATCTCAGGTACAGCCTACAATGACAATATTGTTGGCAACAATGGCAATGATACGCTTTCCACAGGCACGAGTGGCAAAGATACCATCGATGGGGGTGAGGGTGACGATGTGTTGTCTGTCGATTATAGCAATGCTGCTGGGGGTATCACAACCACTTTCAATGCCACTACTAACATTGGAGCAATTACGGCAGGCACAGGTCAGGTTAGCTACAAGAATATCGAACGATTAAATATCTCAGGTACAGCCTACAATGACAATATTGTTGGCAACGGTGGGAACGATACGCTTTCCACGGGCACTAGTGGCAAAGATACCATCGATGGGGGTAAGGGTGACGATGTGTTGTTCGTCGATTACAGCAATGCTACTGGGGGTATCACAACCACTTTCAATGCCACTACTAACATTGCAGCAATTACGGCAGGCACAAGTCGGGTTAGCTATAAGAATATCGAACGATTAAATATCTCAGGTACAGCCTACAATGACAATATTGTTGGCAGCAATGGCAATGATACACTCGGTGGGGTCAATGCTTATGGCAATGATACGATAGATGGGGGAGCAGGTGACGATCGCTTGATTGTTGACTATTCATCAGGCAATAATCTCCTCTCTGGAGGCGATGGTAATGATACTCTCACAGTCTCTTCAGCAAATGGTAAGAACACCCTCATAGGTGGTAATGGCGACGATCGCTTGATTGTTGGCAATTCATCAGGTGGCGATAATCTCCTCTCTGGAGGCGATGGTAATGATACTCTCACAGCCTCTGGTGCATATGGTAGGAACACCCTCATTGGTGGTAATGGCAATGATTACCTCACAGGTGGTTCTGGTAATGATAGCCTTTATGGAGGAACTGGTACTGATACCTTTGCTTTCAATGATTACAATGGAGGTGTTGATAGACTTTATGACTTCAACGCCACTAATGAATTGATTCAGGTATCGGCTACTGGTTTTGGCGGCGGGTTATCAATAGGTTCACTTCAGAAAAGTCAGTTTACACTCGGAACATCTGCAACGACAAGCAATCAACGATTTATATATAACAATATTACAGGTGCATTGTTCTTTGATCAAGATGGCAGTGCGTCTGAGTTTACTCAGGTAAAATTTGCACAATTATCTGCTGGTGTGACACTAACCATAAACAACTTTGTGGTTTTTTAATCATAATTAGCGCTCTTGGATCACTTGAGGTACGGAATGAAAGGTATATTTTAAATACCTTTCATTAAATTTTTCAATAGAGATAAAAGTGAGAAAGAATGTAGAGACGTAGCACTGCTACATTTATACAAAGGTTCTGGATAACGCATATTTAATTTCACTCCTATGTCTATTGGTTTCCAGCAATTTGTGGCGATAGTAATTCTTGCTCTACGAAATAACAATAGAACTTCCAAACTACCAGTAGAGATTTTTCTGAATGAATATAAGGTATCCCTGCTAAATCAATCCCTATTAGAAAAGCTAAATTTTGATGAATTACATACATACCATGTCAATTATCTAACTTTTTTAGTCATTATCCAATAGTCATAAGGTCGCGATCGCAAACTGAGAGTTGCAGATTTTTCTGATTCCCGATTTCTTTCCACCTCCAAAATATTCATTTTCTCAATACTTAATCCCAATATCTCATCCGTAATTCCTAATCCCAGTTGCTAATCCCCAATCCTTAAGGTAAATTTTCTCGCAGTAATGCTCGAAAGCCTGCTTGTTGAAAATGCTCATCAGCAGTCAGTGCTTCAGTGATTCCGCTATATTGCATCACAATAAAAGATACGCAATCCACAAATCCCCATTCTTTCTCTGTTCGTTCCCGATATAGCTGGAAAGCACGTTCGTAGAGTTCCTGGGAAAGAGGGACGATTTCTACTTTGGAGTCTGCTACTAGAGAATTTAATAATATGATTGCCGCCTGACGATAAGGTTGTTGAGATAAGGCATTGCCAATTTCTAACATTACCGCCTGTGTTGTCACTAAACGAGTTTCTGCCGCTTGTAACATTTTAGCCAGATGTAAGGCTCGGTCATGCAAGCGATCGCTCGGTGCAGATAAGGCAATGGCAAATGATGTATCAAGGAAGACTTCAGAATGCATGGAAAGTTTACTTACCGTATAAATATTTATCTATATTGGTAGACCAGTCAGGTGGCCCATCTAGGTTGAGCGATCGCGCCGTTTGCAGAAATGATACTGTTTCATGTTCACCTGGCGGTAAAATTTCAATATTGATTCGCACGCGGGTATTGATTGGCAGTGCGATCGGTTCAGCCGGATAGAACACTTTGCCATTAAACACTGCTGTGATTTTTTCTACCATTGTTTGCAAAAAGTGCTTTTAGTCTATCCTAAGCTAGTTGTAGCAATAGGGGTAGAGTAGACGACGCAATAACTAGTGAAGATACTTATACCTGTCTTACGAATTATATCGATTTTTTAGAATTGCCTAAGTCACCAACTGAACTAATGTTGGTTAAATCCCTGCTCTCAGCTATTTATCAGAATCCGAGATTCTGGGTCTGTGAAGTTGCAGTAGTCTTGATTTTTTACAGACAAAAGGAAAAAAAATTTTCGCTTTTCCCAATTCTTGGCAACAAATTGTTGTGGCAATTCTATACACAAATAACCTATGTAGGCTGTAAATAAATCAGCTTTTTGGAGTTGGGCAGAACACAGAGCTTATACCCTACCTTTGCTACTTTGATGATCAACTCCTGACTTAATAAAAAAAATTGAAGCCAGATGAGAACTAATGTTCTATATATCCTATAATTCTTTTAATTACGGTATCTGTCTAGAAACACCGTAGATTTAGGGGTGTATTCTGATGAGCAAGTCGCAACAACTGACACAATTAAGTAAATTCCTGACTGAGGGAATGCAGGCTTATGCCATGAAAGCTTTGCAAACCATACAATCGTATAAACAGACAACTAAAAGTTGGTTGAATGGACACACCGTGCAAAGCTTTGTGAGTCTGTTTTTAGTAGGTGCTTTTTTGAGTATAGCAGTTGCCTCCTGCTCTGGAAGCAGTTCAGCTAGTAAAAATGATGTCAAGCTGAAACTGGTTTCTTTCTCTGTTACCAAAGCAGCTCATGACCAGATAATTCCCAAATTTGTAGAAAAATGGAAGCAAGAACACAACCAAAACGTCACATTTGAGCAAAGTTATGGGGGTTCTGGCGCTCAAGCGGCTGCCGTCATTGCTGGTTCGCAAGAAGCAGATATAGTACATTTGGCACTTCCTTTGGATGTCAACAAAATTGCTCTTGCAGGTTTGATTAAATCGGGTTGGGAAACCAAAGCTCCGAGAAATGGTATTGTTAGTAAATCGGTTGCTGCGATCGTCACCCGCGAAGGCAATCCCAAAGGCATCAATACTTGGGCAGACTTAGCAAAAGATGGCGTGAAAGTGATTGCGGCTAATCCGAAAACTTCTGGTATTGCTATCTGGGAATTCTTGGCTTTTTGGGGTTCCGTGAGTCTAACGGGAGGTGACGAAGCCACAGCATTAGATTATGTCACCAAAGTTTATAAAAACACGCCTATTCTGACAAAAGATGCCCGTGAAGCAAGCGATTTATTTTTCCAAAAAGGTCAGGGAGATGTCTTAATTAACTATGAAAATGAGGTAATTTTGGCACAAAGAACTGGTACGAAATTGCCTTACATCATACCAAAAGTCAATATTTCCATTGATAATCCTGTAGCCATAGTCGATAAAAACGTTGAGAAGCACGGTACAAGGGAAGTTGCACAAGCATTTGTTGATTTCCTTTACTCGACAGAAGCTCAACGAGAATTTGCAAAATTATAATATCGTCCTGTTAACCCCACTGTTACCCAAGAAGTAGCGTCACAACATCCCCCAATTGAAACTTTATTTACATCTCAAGATTTAGGTGGCTGGGATATTATCCAGAAAAAGTTTTTTGCAGATGGGGCAATCTTTGACAAAGTTAAGGCTGCTAGCAAAGCATAATATCTATATTTTTCATGCAAAATTATCTCTTAGCAGATAGCCAAGTATAAGAAATTCTTCAGTCACTTTACTCAATTGATAACTTATGAGCTTTCGTAGCAGATTTCAGAATAGCTTTTTTTTAACATTTTTAATGATTCTTGCCAGTAGTATCACTGCTTGTAGCAGTAATGAGGAAAAGAAAAGTCAGGTAAGTCTCGATGGTGCAGCTGTGGGTTTTCCTATTTCTTTAGCAGTTGCAGAAGAATACGGTAAAGTTAAACCTGAAGCTAAAGTAAGCGTTGCCTCAAGTGGTACTGGTGGTGGTTTCAGTAAATTTTGTAATGGTGATATTGATATAGCTGGTGCTTCTCGCACCATTAGAGATGAAGAAATCAAAAAATGTCAAAGTAAGAATATTAAATTTGTTGAGTTGCCTGTAGCTTTAGATGGTATCGCCGTGATTGCCAACCGCAAAAATAACTTTGCCAAATGTTTAACTATTAAGGAACTGGGTAAGATTTGGGGCGGCAAATCAGACGGTAAAGTATTGAGATGGAATCAAGTTAATCCCAAGTTTCCTAACCAAAAACTGAAGCTGTATGCTCCATCTTCTGATACGGGAACATTCGATTATATGACTCAAGCTGTGACTGGCAAAGCCAAGAATGGCCGTACAGACTACACTGCCACTCAGAATCAAAACCTTCTCGTCCAAGGAGTCTCAGGTGATGTAACAGCCTTGGGTTATGTAGGGATATCTTACTACATTCAAAATCAAGAAAAATTAAATCTAGTTGCTGTAGAAAGTTCCACAGGAAAGTGTGAAAAACCAGTGCCAGTGGATAATGTGATCAAAAATATCTATACACCTTTGTCTCGTCCTTTGTTTATTTAT
Source organism: Nostoc sp. (assembly GCF_036916575.1). GTDB lineage: Bacteria > Cyanobacteriota > Cyanobacteriia > Cyanobacteriales > Nostocaceae > Nostoc. The sequence continues at coordinate 24,971 of NZ_JBALGC010000142.1, read as the reverse complement.
GTCAGTAAAAAATCCTTAGATACTAAGCCAGCAGTCAAAGAATTTGTAGATTTTTATCTAGAAAATTCTTGGAAGTGGGTTGATAGTGTTGGTTATGTGGCACTACCGGATGAAGCTTATCTCAAAGTCAAACAAAAATTTGCTACTGGTGAAACTGGGACAAAATTCAAAAAAGCAAAACCAGGTGAACCAATCACAAACTTTATTTAAATAAAGTCTCAGTAATTGTAGTTTACTTATAGTCAAAAATCCCTGTTTATGCAGAACACCAATTATCAAGATGAGCCTTATCTACTATCCAGAGAATCACTAGAGAAAAATGCATCTGAAGATATTTCAGAAAAGATTGTTGCGGCAATTTTATTTGCTTGTGCTTTAGTCTCGGTTTTAACTACCTTTGGTATTGTCGTAATTATTTTTCAGGAGACATTCAGTTTTTTCCAAGAAGTCTCCTTTACCAAATTCTTTCTTGATACTAAATGGACACCTTTATTTGCAGATAAACATTTTGGCGTTTGGCCATTGATTAATGGCACTTTCTTGACTACAGCTATTGCGATGGCAGTTGCTATTCCTTTAGGTTTATCTTCTGCTATTTATTTGAGTGAATATGCTGAACCTAAAGTGGCAGCAATTTTACGTCCAGCGGTGGAACTTTTGGCAGGAATCCCAACAGTAGTATATGGTTACTTTGCGCTGTTGTTCCTTACACCATTGCTGCGGAATTTTTTCCCTCTGGAAATATTCAACGCTTTGAGTGCGGGGTTAATGATGGGGGTAATGATTACTCCTACTGTTGGTTCTATCAGCTTAGATGCTATCCGAGCAGTTCCCCGTTCTTTGCGAGAAGGAGCTTATGCTTTAGGTATCACTAAACTGGAAACAATTTTTAAAGTAGTTCTACCAGCCGCGCTTTCTGGAATCATAGCCTCGATTATTTTGGGTATTTCTCGCGCTGTGGGTGAAACAATGACTGTCCTCATCGCCGCCGGACAACAACCAAGATTAACTGTTAATTTTATGGAATCAGTAGAAACCATGACAGCTTACATGGCGCAAATTTCTGGTGGAGATAGTCCGCGTGGTAGTCTCAATTTCAAGACATTATATGCTGTAGGCGCTGTTCTGTTTTTACTTACCCTTGTTTTGAATATTGTTAGTTATTGGATTGCTAATCGCTTTAAAGAAAAATACGACTAAATAGATATGGCTACAAGTTATCAACAAGATGATTCTTTAGAATCTGCGGCAGAATTTACCGATAATGTTGAGAGTAGAGATAAATTAGGGAAAGTATTTGAAGTACTTTTCTTGTTAGGATTGCTAATTGGTTTATTTATCCTAGCGTTGCTACTTTTTGATATTTTGAAAGACGGATTAGGCAGATTTTTATCACCTGGCTTTCTGACGGAAACTCCTTCTCGTTTTGCTGACCAAGGTGGTATTCGTCCTGCGATTATCAGCAGTATGCTTTTAGGAGCTGTTGTGATTTTAGTAACTGTCCCAATTGGTGTTGGAGCAGCTTTATATCTAGAAGAATATGCACCTAAAGCTTGGTGGACAGCGATTATTGAGATTAATATCAGTAATCTGGCAGGTGTGCCTTCTATTGTCTATGGATTATTAGGTTTAGGAGTTTTCAATTATTTACTTGGGTTTGGCCCGGCTTTGATTTCCGGTGCATTGACTTTATCTTTGTTGTCTTTACCAGTAATTATTGTGACAGCTAGAGAAGCAATTCGCGCTGTCCCAGATTCCCTAAGAAATGCTTCCTACGGATTAGGTGTCACAAAATGGCGAACTATCAGCAGCCACGTGTTGCCCTATGCTGTTCCTGGTATTTTGACGGGGGTGATTATTTCTATATCCCGCGCTATTGGTGATGCAGCCTCTCTGATTGTTGTAGGTGCTGTGGGTTTTCTCACTTTTAACCCTGGTTTGTTTCAGAGATTTATGGCATTACCCATTCAAATTTACAGTTACATAACTCGTCCTGAACCGGGTTTTGCTAATGCAGCAGCAGCGACAATTATTGCGTTGTTAATCTTGATTTTAGTTTTAAATGGTGTAGCAATTTATATTCGACAACGCTTTTCAATAAATTAGGTAATTAAATATCTAATTGGATACATTCACGGATATTAGGAGAACAGCCAAATGACTTATAGCAATAGTAGAAGTAAATCAGATAGTGCCACAATCGACCAAGGCAAGGGTGTATTCAATGTTGAAGGTGTGAAGGTCTACTATGGGGGATTTTTGGCACTTTTAGATGTTTATCTAAAGATTCCTGATAAACAAATTATTGCTTTTATTGGGCCTTCAGGATGTGGTAAAAGTACCTTACTGCGTTGCTTCAACCGGATGAATGATTTAATTCCTGGAGCTAAGGTAGAAGGGAGACTAAATTATCGCAATCGCAACATTTACGATCCTAAGATAAATTCTGTAAAATTACGCCGCCAAGTCGGAATGGTTTTTCAAAGACCGAATCCTTTCCCCAAGTCAATATACGAAAATATTTCCTTTGGGCCGCGTGCTAACGGTTATAAAGGTAACATTGACGAATTGGTGGAAGATTCCCTCAGACGCGCTGCTATCTGGGATGAAGTCAAAGACAAACTCAAAGAGAAAGGAACTGCATTATCTGGCGGACAACAGCAACGGCTTTGCATAGCAAGAGCGATCGCGATGAAGCCAGATGTATTATTGATGGATGAGCCATGTTCTGCTCTCGACCCAATTTCTAGCCGCCAAGTCGAGGAACTCTGCTTAGAACTCAAGGAGCAATATACCATCATTATGGTGACACACAATATGCAGCAAGCTTCCAGAGTCGCAGATTTCACGGCTTTCTTTAATACAGAAATTGACGAACATGGTAAACGTCGGGGAAAATTAGTTGAGTTTAACCCTACAGCCCAAATGTTCAGTTCTCCTCAAACCAAAGAAGCTGAGGATTATATCAGTGGACGTTTCGGTTAAAGAGACATCACAGCAAAAGGGAAAGGTAAAAGCCAAGTTCAGTTGTGAGCGACTATTATTCCTTTGCCCTTTGATTTAAATTTAGTTAACTCAATAGACATCTTTGGAAATTAATTATGCATTCACCAAAACCCTTGTAGAGACGCGAAATTTGGCGTTTCTAGATTCTTTTCCGGAAATGTCTAATGTCCCCTAAAAAAAATCCTTCAGTCTACTGAAATTAAAATATAAGCTTGCCATTGCGGCAAACCGTTTCTTTAAGTCATATTTTGTTTACGAATCAGCTCTTATTCAGCTAATAGCTTAATTTGCCATAGTGTCAAGCGATCGCGGTACGATAATTGAGAATTAATAGCATTGATAGTTTGTCGCAACACTTCTACATGGGAGAGTTCATCTGGTGTTAATCATTTTAAAGATATCTGCGCTCTGTGATTTGAGCATCTGCGATCGCAGATTATACAAAATCTCAGTTTAATAGAAATTTAATCAATAAATTTATCTTGAAGTTTTAACATTTTCAATCAAGAGTGATAGTAACCTCTGCAATCTTCTTCTCGTTGCTGTAAAATTAATGCTAATTATTAGCAATAAATTTACTGTCAATCGCCAGCCATGACTTTTACAATGACAGCGCAAGAAGAAGGGGAAATGTGGGCTGAGGTCGCTCAGAGTGTTGTCTGTGATGCTACCTCAGAAACCTTTGAATTCACCCATGAAGTGCCTAAGAAACTGGGTAGGGGTGGTTTTCGCGGTGTACAAGTCCATCCCAATATCTGGCTGGCGATTACGGACTTTCAATATCATGATGATGTCATTTTCCTAATTCCCGAATGGGAACACCCCTTGCAATTTGGCGTTTTGCTTTCAGGTAGCACCATAGATGAATACGGAGGGAAGGTAGGAGAAGGATATACCTGCATTTCTGGTAGTGGTATCCAACGCCAAATGTCCTGTAAAGTTCCGCAAACGCGACATATGGGTGTAGATATTCATATGTCCCCTGATGTGTTGAGAACTTTTTTCCCGACAACAGATGGTGAAATTTTGCCCCAGTTGCGTTTCTTAACCCAGGGTAATGATTGGCAAAGTTTAATTTATCCAGAAATTACACCAGCTATCCAAGGTGTGGTGCAGCAAATAATTAATTGTCCTTACCACGGGATAGCTAAGAGAATGTATTTACAAGCGAAGGTTGTGGAATTGATGACATTGCAATTACTCCCGATTTTATCGCATCAAGGGGGATTGCAACCATCACCGAAATTAAAATCAGGAACTATTGCTAGCATCCATCACGCTACAGAAATTTTGCACTCTAATTTAGAAAATCCACCTTTATTAGTAGAGTTAGCACAAATGGTAGGAATTAGTGACAGGACTCTCAGACGCGGATTTCAATAACTCTTCGGTATAACAGTATTTGGTTATCTCACAGATAAGCGCATGGAGTTAGCAGAACAGTTATTACGTCAGGGAAGCATAACTATTGGCGAGGTTGCCCACAAAGTCGGTTATTCTGATCCAGGACGCTTTGCTGCTGCCTTTAAGCGCAGATTTGGCATCATGCCCAGTGAATGTTTATCGGGTAAAAAGTCCGTTTTAGCCTAACGATGCCGTTTTTGCGCTAGACTCGTCAACCTACTCTTGTTTATACTCAGTCTCATTAATAAATACAGCAGATTGCAATCAGTGAGATTTGACTCAAATCCTGGGCTGGTATGCATATTCAAAAAAAGCACAGCAATTTAACTTTCTGGTAAAGGGAAGTTAGTTTTTGGTCAGCCAAGGAGTTGAACTATCAATTGCTACTCTTTGAGATGCTCTTGATATAGAGTGTCAATAAGTTTAGGTTTAGTAAATTAGGTGTTTGAGGAGTTTTGATGAAGAGTTGGTGGTCATTTAGCGGTTCTCAGTTGTGCCTAGCACTGAGTATATCAGCATACTTGAGTGCTTTAGTTATTACGCCTACCTCGGCACAGGTTAAATCAAAAAGTAATATAGATTTCCCCGTTTTCAGTAAGGCTGCTGAACTTTTTCAAGTTGAGAGAGGCGATGCTAAAGGCGGGCAAACCATAAGCAATTCTCGAAGAATTAGACAATTAGGTGAGGATGAACCCACCATTAACAAAGCCCAACCGTTACTGGCGCAGTCACCAACCTCAGCAATTACCGAAATAACGGGAGTCAAGGCAAACCCGACACAAAAAGGTGTAGAGGTAATTCTACAAACCACCCAAGGGGAACAATTACAACTCATAAACCGCAGCACTGATAATAATTTTATTACCGATATTCCTAATGCTCAATTGCGTTTACCTGGGGGTCAAGGTTACACATTCCGCTCAGAAAAACCCCTAGCGGGAATTACAGAGATAATAGTTACCAATTTCAATGCCAATACTATTAGAGTAAGGGTAGTTGGCGAACAGGGTTTACCAACAGTTGAATTATTTGATAGCAATGAGGGTTTAATTTTTGGTGTCGCATCCACTGCAACTGCAACACAGCCAGAACCAGAAAAGCCAGCAAGTCAGACAGCGCCAGAACAACCAACCGCAGAGGGTGATAAGCCGATTGAGTTGGTGGTGACAGGGGAACAAGATACTTATCGCGCAACAGATGGATCAACTGCAACCAAAACTGACACACCTCTGCGCGACATTCCCCAATCGATTCAGGTAGTTCCCAAACAAGTGCTACAAGATCAGCAGGTAACAAACCTGGGCGATGCACTCAGAAATGTACCCGGTGTGTCGCAAGGAGGTCAGCCATTCTCACGCTCAATTTTGGTTGCACCAATAATTCGTGGCTTTAACTCTACAACCAATGTTTTGACAGATGGGTTGCAAAATGGCACATATTATTTTAGTAGCTTCTTTGAGCCTGCTGGCATCGAACAGATTGAAGTCCTCAAGGGACCTGCCTCCGTTCTCTATGGTCAAGGTCCTCTGGGAGGAATTGTCAATTTAATTACTAAAAAACCTCTCAGTGAGCCTTTTTACAGGGTGGAAGCTACGGCTGGAAGCTTTAATTTCTATCGTGGCGCTGTTGACTTGTCGGGTCCGCTCAACAGTAGTAAGACTGTATTGTATCGCCTAAACGTTGCGGCTCAGACGACTGAAAGTTTTGTTGATTCCTTTAATGGAGAACAATATTTTGTTGCACCTGCGCTTTCCTGGCAAATCAGCGATCGCACCAAGCTAACTCTACAGGCGCAGTATTTTAAGCAACGTCTAGATTTTGGTCAACAGGGACTCCCCCTCGTGGGTACCGTCCTGCCAAACCCTAACGGCAAAATTCCTCGTGATCGCTACTATGGTGAAGATTTTTCCCAAAGGCGTCTAGAGGTGTTTCAAGTTGGCTACAATCTCGAGCATCGCTTTAGCGACAACTGGCAGCTGCGTCATGCATTCAGAGGTACATGGGCTCCTTTAAGGGATAACTTCATCGCCAACCTTGATCTAGCTAGCGATAACCGCACCCTTGACCGAGGATACTTTAAAGGTGGTAATAACGAGCGAGGTTTCAACGTTGATACGTATCTAGTCGGTAAATTTGCTACAGGCAGCATCCAGCATCAACTCGTCACTGGGTTTAATTACATTAGGTATGATGCCGAACAGTTACCTAGATTTTTCGCGCCAGCAACTCCAATTGATCTGTTCAATCCTGTGTATGGTCAACCACTCCAAGGTACTCCCACTCAGGTAGCCGCATCAAAATTTCATAGCAATGCTTTTGGCATTTATATCCAGGATCAAATTGCGCTGTTTGATAATCTCAAATTGCTGTTAGGCGGACGCTTTGATATTGCAAACCAGAGAAAAAATGCAATTTTTCCTTTACCTGCAAGCACTGAGTCTAAACAACAGGAAGTATTTAGCCCGAGAGTCGGTGTCGTTTATCAACCAATTCCAGCTATTTCACTCTACGCCAGCTATAGTCAATCATTTGTACCATCTCAAGCCTTCAATAGTGACATAATTCCTCTACCGGAACGTGGTCGGCAGTACGAAGTTGGAATCAAGGCAGATTTGAGCGACAGACTTTCTGCAACCCTAGCGTTTTATGACCTCACTCGCACCAATGTATCAACCGACGATCCGAACAGACCAGGATTTTCGATTCAAGTCGGCGAACAGCAAAGCCAAGGCATTGAATTGAATCTAGCTGGTGAAATCTTGCCTGGATGGAATATTATTGCTGGTTATGCCTATACCGATGCTCAAATCACCAAAGACAACACCTTTGCGGTTGGCAACTTGTTGAATAATGTCCCCAAACACAGCTTTAACGTATGGACAACCTACGAAATTCAATCGGGTAGCTTGAAGGGATTTGGCGTAGGTGCTGGGGTGTTTTACACAGGTGACAGGCAGGGAGATCTAGAGAATACGTTTGAATTGCCCGGTTATTTCCGTACCGATGCTGCCATCTTTTACAAGCGGGATAACTTGCGAGCAGCGATTAATTTCAAGAACTTGTTTAACGTTGACTATTTTGAGTCGGCTTCAAACAGATTAAACGTTTACTATGGTGATCCATTCACGGTGCAAGGAACGATTTCGTGGGAGTTTTAGCAGTAGTCCGTAGGGTGGAATGGCACTGACTTAAGCAAAAGTTGCCGCCCAGATCCCCGACTTGTTTAAGGATTCGGGGAGCTAAATCTAACCCACTGGCTCCCCAACATCAAATTTATATCTCTAGTTGGTAATTTGCGTAGGCATCGCCGCACCACCTTAAGTACAGCCCATGATAAAATGGGTACGTAAATCTTACTGCTAGACACAATTTGTGTGAGTTTTTAACCTAGCGATCGCAATTATAAATAGAAATAGAAGTAAAAATTAATTTTGCTAAGACATCTAAGGGCATTTTGCACATTTGGGATGCTCCCGTTTTAGAGAGGGCGAAAAATTAGCAATAAATTATTTTCCGTAAATTCTTGGTAGTTGCCCGAATTCAATAAACAATGACGATAACATTGGTTTAGCTGTGTTCAGCACTAGTACAGCGTGGCGTAAATAAACAGACCATCAGGTTATACCCCAGCAAGTGCTGCGGGATCAAAACGTCACTATCCTGGTTGAAGCCCTTAGAAATGTCCCTGGTGCAGGATTTACAAATACCGCCAGATCACTGTTCGACTCAACTATTATCCTCCGAGGTTTTAGTTCTGGCAACAATGTCTTGAGAAATGGGTTAAATGAAAGTCCGCATAACAATAACATTGGCTTTGAGACGGCAGGGATCGAACGGATTGAAGTGCTTAAGGGACCTGCCTCCGTTCTGTATGGTCAAGCTGCACTAGGAGGAACGGTTAACTATGTCACCAAGCAGCCCTTGAGTTGAACCTTCATACACCTGTTGCGTTAGCGTAGCTTACCGTAGGTATCGCTGTGTATCGGTTAAATAAGCTATTGCTTGCAACGCCTGCTTAATTCTTCAGACACCTGTTGCGTTAGCGTAGCTTACTGTAGGTATCGCTTTGTATCGGTTGAATAGGCGATCGCTTTGGTGTTAAATAAAAGCAAATTTGCTAAGTTTCTATATTGAATTCGGGCAGTCGTTTATTGAATTCGGGCAGTCGTTTATTGAATTCGGACAGTCGTTTATTGAATTCGGACAGTCGTTTATTGAATTCGGGCAGTCGTTTATTGAATTCGGGCAGTCGTTTATTGAATTCGGGCAGTCGTTTATTGAATTCGGGCAGACTACAAGATTTTACATAAAATTATTCAAAAATTTTGTAATAAATAATTTAAAATATACTGAATAATGCATGTGTTAAATAACCCCAATAAAGAACGGGAAACACCGGATGGCACATGGTGTGGGCTTTGAACCCTTTTGCGCGATCGCGCTGTTTCGATTTAGTAAGAGTGCGTTAGCGTACCCATACGGGGAAGCAAACTACGCAAAGCGTCTCCGACAGGAGAAGGTATCGCCCCAATAGCAGCAGGTGATTAGACTGCTGCTATTTCCACCCTGCTTTGCTGCATATATCTGCAATCACAAAGCCTATCCTGAGTCGTGCGTGAGAGTGCCAATGATATATGTTGAGTTGTGCTGTTGTCAATAGTTAGGGATAAATCGCGGTAAAATTATTGAAATTAATTAACATCTATTTTTACTATCTACTAGTCGCCAACTATGACAATTACCCCCACAATAGCAGAATGGGATGAATGGTGGGCTGAAGCTGACAAAAACAGCCTGCAAAACTCATCAGAGCCATTTGAATCTTATTGTCAAGTACCCAAGCAACTAGGCAAAGGCTATGGGCGAGATATTGAGGTGTATCCCCAACTGTTGCTTTCAATTGGGGATTGTGAATATTACGATGATATATCGATGAAAGTTCCTGAATCGAATCATCCACTGCAATTTGCTGTCCTGCTTTTAGGAAATAACGCAAACAATACACTGATTTCTGGTGGCGGCGTTCAACGCTCATGGATGTCGATGACTCCAAAACCACGGAGTGTAGGCGTTAATATTCATATGCCACCTGAGTTATTGGGAACCTTTTTCCCGTTAGCAGGTGGCGAAATTCCTTCCCAGTTCAGCCTATTGGCGAAAGGTAATGATTGGCAGACAATATTAGAGCCTAAAAAGACTAGTGCTGTCAACTCTGTAGCACGAGAAATCATCTATTGTCCCTATCAAGGAATCACCAAGTTGATGTATTTGCAGGTAAGAGTGCTGGAACTGATCCGCTTGCAGTTAACTCCTCTGCTAGTGGATCGAGATGGAGTGCAAAGCTCGCCACGACTCAAGCCTGAAACTATTACCCGAATTTACCATGCCAAGGACATTTTACTCTCCCGTCTAGATAATCCACCATCGTTACTAGAATTGGCGCAAATGGTGGGAGTGAGCGAGCGCACTTTGCGTTATGGGTTTCAAGAATTATTTAATACAACAGTGTTTGGTTATCTGACTGAGCAACGTATGAAACAAGCAGAGCAGCTTTTACGAGAGGGGAAGCTGAGTATTGCTGAAGTTGCCAATTTGATTGGTTATTCCCAGCCAGCAAGTTTTGCTACTGTTTTTAAAAGAAAATTTGGAATTACACCTAGAGAATGTTTGTCAGGGAAAAAAAATATTTTCGGAGTCTAATGCCGTTTTGCAGTTGAAATGCCGTTTTGCAATAGACATAATTACAAATGCCACTTTAGACTAAGCTTCATGGCAATTAATAAATATCTGCATAAGCCTTGGAATCAAAATTGTGTGGGGAGTGGCATGAAAAGTCGGCAGTTTAATATCTCTTTATGGCTGGCAGCAACTTTAGTGGGAATGATCGGCACTCTAGTAACTCAAGTAGCCTCAGCAGAGGTGAAATTTGAAAATAATACTCAAAAAGCCTCTCTTTTGAAGGAGAAGCGTGGTCATCGAAAAATCCGGCAACTGAGCAAGTTAGAAATTCCTCTCAGCAGCGCTCAACATTTACTAGTGCAGTCGCCCACGCCGATTAATCCTCCTTCCGCCCCTGCTTCACAAGGAGAGAAACAGGGGGATATTATACCAATTACGGGGGTAAAAGCTAATCCCACAGACAAAGGTGTGGAGGTGATTTTAGAGACACCTGTTGGGACTCAACTGCAAGTCACAAATCGCAGTGCAGGTAATAATTTTATTGTCGATGTCTCAGGTGGGCAGTTGCGTTTAACTGACGGCAATGCTTTTACATTTCGTTCTGATAAACCAGTTGCGGGAATTACCCAAGTAACAGTTACGAATATTGATGCAAATACTGTGCGGGTGACGGTAGTAGGTGAGAAGGCTTTACCTACGGTTGAGTTATTTGATGATGATGCAGGGTTAGTTTTTGCAGTAGCAACTACAGCAACTGCAATGCAGCCACCTCAAACACCGCAAACCGAAGAAAAACCAGCACCCTCTACACCGCAGCAGACACCATCGACACAAGGTGATGAGCCGATTGAGTTAGTGGTGACAGGGGAGCAAGATGGTTATAGTGTACCGAATTCTTCCACTGCAACGCGGACGGATACACCCTTACGCGATATTCCCCAATCGATTCAGGTAGTGCCGCGACAAGTGCTGGAAGATCGCAACGTCAGAAGTTTAGACCAGGCAATAGAAACAGTCAGTGGTGTTGTTCAAACCGCAAGCACATTCGCTGGTGAGCTTTCAGGAGGCAAAATTATTAGAGGTTTTTTGCAGTACGGTAATTTCCGCAATGGTTTTCAAGATGTTGGCTACTTCGGTCTGACACCCATCGGCACAATCGAGCAGGTGGAAGTGCTCAAAGGACCCGCTTCAGTTCTATTTGGACAAGTAGAGCCTGGTGGAATTATCAACATAATCACCCGACAACCCTTGAGTCAACCTTATTACAATCTGGCATTTGAGGCGGGAAGTTATGGCTTTTATCAGCCCAGCATCGATTTATCAGGCCCTCTGACAAAAGATAACACACTGCTTTACCGCTTCATCGCCAGTTATCAAGGTGCAAAGAGTTATCAAGATTTTGCTAACACTGAACAAACTACCATCGCCCCATCAATTACCTTGAATTTGGGAGATCGAACAAGTCTGAATTTGTATTACGAGTACGCTCACCTCCTCGCCAATCCTCCCAATGCACCGATTGCGCTTCTGAGCAATGGTAGCTTTACACCTCGGAGTTTTTATACTGGCTATCCTGATTTAAATTTATTAGAGGTGACAACTCAAAAGTTTGGCTACACCCTAAACCATAAGTTTAGCGATAATTGGCAAATTCGTAATAATATCGCTATCTCTCTTGATGATATCAAACGTGACAATCGAGCCTATGCTGGCGGACTAGAGGGCGATCGCTTTTTGACAGGCTTTACAGTCTATGGAGAAGATAGTGGCTATGAGTTCAACAACTATTTTGGGCAGATTGACTTACTTGGGAAGTTTAATACCGGATCAATTACACATCAACTCTTAGTGGGCTTCGATGCCAATCGTCTTGTTGTACCCAGCGAACCAGGAGTTTTCAGTAACGATGTGCCTCCTTTAAATCTTTTTAACCCAAACTACAATGTTCCAAGACCAAATTTTGAATTTAGTTTTCAAGCCAGCATTGGCACAACTCAATCTTATGGGGTCTACCTTCAAGATCAGGTTGCGTTTAGTAACAGCCTGAAACTTCTAATTGGTGGTCGATACGATTGGATTTCATCAGAGAATAATACATTTGGAGACGGAATTGATCCGGTAGTAGAGAATAATGGTGCCTTCAGCCCTCGTATCGGCTTGCTGTATCAACCCAATAACACGGTTTCGCTCTATGCCAGCTACAGTCGCTCTTTTGTACCAACCGGAGGACGCAGCGCAAATGGTGAACTATTTGAGCCAACCAGAGGAACCCAGTATGAAGTTGGGGTTAAAACTGACTTTCTTGACGGCAAGCTTTCGACTACCCTAGCAGCCTATCATCTCACCAAAACAAATATTACGACTACCGATCCCAATAACCCTCAGTTTTCCATTCAAATCGGGGAGCAACGGAGTCAAGGGATTGAGTTGGATATTGCAGGTGAGATTTTCCAAGGGCTGAAGGTGATTGCCTCTTATGCCTACACTAATGCCCAAGTCACTGAAGATAACATTACTCCAGTCGGCAACCGATTGTCAAATGTGCCAGAGAATCAAGCCAGCCTCTGGACAACCTATACAATTCAAACAGGAGATTTAGAAGGTTTGGGATTTGGTCTAGGATTGTTTTATGTGGGTGAGCGAGAAGGAGATTTAGATAACTCATTTCAATTAGATGATTACTTACGTACCGATGCAGCAATTTATTACCGCAGAGGAGGTTTTAAGAGTGCGATCAACATTCGTAACCTCTTTGATATTGACTATGCAGATGCTTCCTACAGTCGAGTCGGTATCAATAGAGGTGACCCCTTAACAATTGTTGGCTCTATCAGCTGGGAGTTTTAATAATCATTTGTAGATTTACGGATAAGATGTCATGAGGGTGTAAGGTCAATACGGTTCGGTTAAAAGGGAAAGGGGAAGAAATAACTTTTAACCCTTCACATTGCGACTTGAACTCCGTCCGACTTGGCACTCTCCGGGCGATCGCTTGTTATATATTATGGATAAAAGTGTTTTAAATAGTAAATAATGTTATTAGTTGTGAGTTGAGAAACAACTTTCAATTCAATACTCATAACTAAAAACTCCTAACTTTTATTGTGCTAGACCGACCTATATCTGAACTTTCAAAACCTAGCAGGCGCTTACCTAATCAGCGCTGGCAAATTTATCCGCAGAAACCAGAATTTGCCCAAAAGCTGGCGGTTTTGACAAATATTTCCCCCATTATCAGTCAGCTGCTGATTAATCGGGGTATGGAAACACCAGAACAGGTACAAGCATTTTTAAAGCCAGAGTCTTTAGTCTTACCTTCGCCGTTGGAAGAATTCCCAGATTTGGCGATTAGTTTGGAGTTGTTGCAAAATGCGATCGCTTCTCAAACAAAAATTGCTATTTGTGGTGATTACGATGCTGATGGTATGACTAGCACTGCTCTACTTTTACGTAGTCTCCGCACTTTAGGCGCACAAGTAGATTATGCTATTCCCAGCCGGATGCATGAAGGCTACGGTATTAATAAACGCATAGTTGAAGAATTTCACAGCGAAGGTGTAGGATTAATTCTGACTGTAGATAATGGCATATCTGCGTTTGAACCAGTTGCTAGAGCTAGAGAACTTGGTTTAGCAGTGATTATCACCGATCACCACGATATCCCCCAAAAATTACCGCCAGCAAACGCTATTCTTAATCCCAAACTAATAGCCGAATCCTCACCTTATCGGGGTGTTGCTGGTGTTGGTGTTGCCTACATTTTGGCAGTGTCTCTAGCACAACAGTTAGGGGAGACTAAGGGGTTGATCCAGCCGATGCTAGCACTATTTACACTGGGAACGATCGCAGATTTAGCTCCCTTAACTGGTGTAAATCGCCGCTGGGTAAAACGTGGTTTACAGCATTTACCCAAATCCAACTTGGCTGGGGTGCAGGCGTTGATTCAGGTAGGTGGCGTGCAGGCGAGGAGAGATGGGGAGATGGGGAGCAGGGGAGCAGGGGAAAAAAAATTTAATATTCCTAACTCCTCAAATCCAAAATCGCTCAAGCCTGAAGATATCGGGTTTCGCCTGGGGCCACGAATTAATGCTATTGGTCGGATTGGTAATCCCCAGACTGTCATTGAATTGCTAACTACGGATGATATGGGGGTGGCGCTAGAAAGAGCAATGCAGTGCGAACAAATCAACGCCTCTCGCCAGCTAATGTGTGAGCAAATTGAGCAAGAAGCGATCGCCTATGTAGAAACACAATATATCACGTCTCTACAGCAAGACCGTGTATTAGTTGTAGTTCAACCCAATTGGCATCACGGCGTTATTGGTATTGTCGCCTCCCGGTTGGTAGAACGTTATGGCGTTCCCGTGTTCATCGGTACCTATGAGGATGAAAAACATATACGCGGTTCAGCACGCTCAATTCCAGAGTTTCATGTATTTGAAGCTTTGGAATATTGTCACGATTTACTAGCTAAATTTGGTGGACACAAAGCAGCCGGGGGATTCTCTCTAGCAGCAGAGAATTTACAGGTGTTGCGATCGCGTTTGATTGAGTTTGCTAACCAGTGTCTTGAACCCCAGCATCTCAAGCCTCTGCTCAAAATTGATGCCGAAGTCAACCTCAATCAAATTAATCAGCAGCTTTACCAACAACTTAATGCTCTACACCCCTGCGGTATGGACAACCCTGATCCAGTTTTTTGGACACCTAATGTTCAAGTGGTTGAGCAAAAAATTGTTGGTAAAGGTCACATCAAACTGACAATTGCCCAAACTATTGATAATCAGGAGTATAGAATTAAAGCGATCGCTTGGCGTTGGGGCGACTATTTCCGCTTACCACCGCGAGTGGATGTCGCTTACAAACTGCGAGAAAATTACTTTAACGGTAACACTACCATCGAGCTAGAGTTAATAGGAGTCAGACTGCCAATTCAGCTTCAACAATTTTTTGCTTCGCCACCTACCCCATCAAGCACAACTTTTGAATATAACCAGCGACATTATACTTGTGGTTTCTATAAAAACGGTATTCAAGCAGAATTAAGAATTAAAAATTCTGAAGGCAAAGTCTTAGCCATGCAGCCAGGACATACAATCGGTTTGCTAGGCACTAATCGTCAAAACGCCAAAGAAGTTGATATTTCTCAACCACAGTATGACAATATTATCCAAGCTGCCCTTCAGGCGTTATCGGTATTGAGCGCTGAGTCATGAGTTATGAGTTATAAGTTATGAGTTTTAAATTCCAAAATTTTCTTCTACTCAACACTTCACACTTCTTCTCACTCAGTACTCAGCACTCAGTACTCAGCACTGTTAAAGGTTGCCGTTGCGAAATGCCAGCACAAAGATTACTGCTGGCCCAGCAATCACAATTAGCGCCACGGACAGCAATTGGAAAATCACTTCCCAATTGATACTGGTAAAAGCGTTAAACAAGTCAGACACAGCGTCAAACATTTTTCCTGTTCTCCTCCCAATTGTCTTGAAAAATTCAATAACTTAGTTATAAAACCCGCAATCGATCATATCTGGCAATGGCCTATTAGATTTAATTTACTTAACAAAATTATAAGAAAAGACATAAAAAACTAAAATAGGGGATTAGGCATTGGAAATTAATTTCTCCCTTGTCCCCCTTGTCTGTTTAAGAAGGGTTTGCAAATGTCAACTAGAAACACACATCTAGAGGATAATATAAAATGTCATCTTCGTTGTCATAACTCAGAAGTTTTATGGTAATTAAATCTTCAAATTTGTTTTTAGCGGTAGTACTGGCGATCGCTTCTTTAAGTTTTCCTATATCCGTCAAAGCCGATACCGTGAATGCCCGTTGCGATGTGTTCCCAAAAGGAGAAGACCGCGCCACATCCTCTGGTCCGTGTACCTTTTCCCAACGGCAGGGTGCGGTTAGCATTGAACTGGAAAATGGTCGTCGCTATGACCTACTCCCTGAGGGTAATCGACCCGGCAATTATCGCGATCAAAATGGTGATGCTGCCTATCGACAAGCTGGACTGGGTGACAAGGGACAGATTTATCGCCTCGCCACTGAGTCGATTTTTGTCTATTGGGATACAGCTTATAATAGACAAAACTCAGGTAACAGAAATCGTAGGGCTGCTGCTAGGCGTGAGCCTGAAGCAGGTACTACCGTTCCTCGGTTGAGTGATTTAGTGGGGGCAAGGGCAGGACAGGCAGAAAACACAGTGAAAGAACGGGGCTATCGATGGGTCAAGAGTGATGATTCGGGCTACAGCTACTGGCTAGAAGGCAAAACCAACTACTGTGTAACAATCCAAACAGACCAAGGACGCTACCAATCGATTGTTTACACGGGGGGTTCACAGGATTGTAAGAATTAGTTGCTATCTGGACAAACAATCCAATTTGGAAGGCACTGAGAGGATGTCTTAAAAGGTAGCCGAGAAAGCTGAAACCTGCATTCTTTAGTTAAAGCACAATGTCTCAAACGCTGATTATTTCGTGAATAAGCATCGTCCAGGGGACTTCTCAGACATTGTGCCCTAATGAGTGGATGTTACGTATCGGCTCAATAAACTGGGGTAGCAAAGAACATAAAAAGGTTCGCGAGGTATATGCAGCGTTATCAAATATGACACATGACGCAAAAACTTCTTAAAAGTTTTGCCAATCGCAATCAGCAGTAGGAGAATTTTATCATTTCTGCGCTTTTCGTTTTTCAACGTCAACAAATGTTTGACAATCTATTTTTAATGGTAAATCGTCTGACTGAATTAAACTTAATAAGCAAGTGTGAGGGACCAAAAGGCGTGAAAGCTTGGTTTTAGCAGTTATGATAAGTGATTCATTTCCGGCTGACAATCTTCAATTTGCGTCAATCTGAATCTTGTTAGCTTCAAAGGCTTGCCGTACCCGTAGACGGAACTCTCGCCCAACGTTCCATTGTTCCATAGGTGCGGTTTTAATCCAGACGCGCACTAACATACCCATGTGGGATAGGTCATCAATCCCCAACACTTGGGGCGATTCTAGCAGGCGATCGCGCCATTCTACTTCGCTATACAATTGTTTGCATACTTGCTTGAGAATCTTTAAAACCTGCTTTGGGTCGTTTTCATACGCCACTACAATAGAAAAGTCTACCCGTGACCAGAGGCGAGTGAGATTGCTGACATTGGTGATATTACTATTAGGAATAGTAATTAATTTACCTTCGTTATTACGTAGTTGAGTTACCCGCAGGTTGAGATTTTCCACCAGTCCGCTTTTATCCCCAATCTCAATTACATCTCCCACAGCAAATTGATCCTCCATCAAAATCAAACAGCCATTGACCAAATCTTTAATCAAACTTTGGGAACCAAGAGAAATGGCGATACCAATGACAGCACCCCCTGCCAAAATTGAACTGGTGGGCACATCAAACATGTTTAGAGACCGCAAGATACCCAAGGTGATGAAAACAAAGGTGATTAATCCTTTGAGTGCCCCGGAAACTGTTGCAGCTCGTAGCGCAATCCGTTGAGTTTCACTCAAAGGCAGAGAGGAATGGGTTGTCCAGACATCAGTGAGGCGGTCAATTAAGGTTTTGCCGATCCGAATAACAAGACTGATGAAAAACCAAAGAATCAGTAGCGCCAGGGGCCTGGCTAAAGCCTGCGTCCACCATTTCATGAGGTAGGGGACGCGAGACATGATCACCACAATCCCGATGTACCACATCAGAATAAATGCCCAAAACACTAGCCATGTCAGTAGAGAATAGATCCCCAGTTGGCGCTTGAGGCTGAACTGTCGCCGGATCGTGTCTAGAAACTGCGATCGCCCATCGGCGATCGTGTCTGCATCTGTTTTCTTTTCACTGGTCTCTATTGTGTCAATAGTTGTGGATGTTTCTGCCTCAGTTCGCTTGACCACACCCTGTTTTACCGCAGCTATCTGCTCTTGATGGCTAACTTGCAATGCCGTCTGTTTGCGAATTAGAGTTCGCCGCAGTAACCACAACACAACACTCCCCAACATTAAGCCGATGCTGATTTGCAGTGCCTGTCCAATCCGTTGCCACAATACCTTATGCGAGAAGAATGTATTAATGCGTTCCACTTCTGCTTGTAATATTTTTTGCCACTCTTGCGCCAATTCCTCCAGAGTTTTCCCGTGGTAGTCAGCATCTGGCTCTGTTACAGTCACCAGCCTTAAAGGACGGGTCGTTTGATCGTCACTGAGTTGGAGGATTGAATCCTGATTCAGAATGGCAATAGAAACCAAAGGAGTTTGTTTAGCTTTGTTAGTTCGGTCGAGCGCTCGCATCAGCCGTTGTGTAATTTCTTCGGCACGTACCTCTACTGGAAGAGATCCGTCTGGCGGTTGGCTACGATTAAAAACAGTGGGAGAGACAATCTCAAACAATAAGTCTCTGTCTAAGGGTGAATACACAGAGGCAATTTCATACATACCGAGGCGGGTAACACCACTAGGTGGCTGGTGCGGATCGTTGGAGGCTGCGGTAGGTAAGGAAGGCAGTTGACTGTGAATGATCGCACTCCAACCAAGCACCATTGCGATCGTCATCACACTGACTAGCACAAACCGAATTATTGAATGGAGGAAGCGATTAAATAGGAACATATCTATGGGAAAGTGATTGAGTAGCTGATAGATGTAGGAGCCGCGTTTGTGATCAATCCCACTTTTTCTCCCAATGCAGCGTGCAGGGAAGCTTTGAAAACTAAGTTCGTGCTGCCTGCAACTTCCTCAAAGTAGGTTATCATGGAGCATCTTGCTAAAGCCAATGTCAAAGACCGTGACCGATTCTAGATGATACGTTACTCGCCTCATCCCCTACTCCCCACTCCCTAATCCAAAATGGCAACTTGGCAATGTGTAAAGCAATGTGGAGCCTGCTGTAATCTTGATCCAGCAGAGCGTCCAGATTTGGATGAGTATCTCTCACCACCAGAACTAGAACTCTACCTCAGCATGGTAGGTGAAGGGGGATGGTGCGTTAATTTCGACCATACCACGCGAGAATGTCGCATCTACCCTAATCGTCCTCGCTTCTGCCGTGTGGAATCAGAAGTGTTTCAAGATATGTATGGGGTTGAACCAGAAGAAGTCAACGATTTTGCTATTGACTGCTGTCGCCAGCAAATAGAGGGAGTATATGGCGATCGCAGTCTGGAAATACTACGCTTCAATAAAGCTGTTGGGCTGTGATGAGTATGCAAGGACGCAAAGACGCCCGATCATTTTTTTATATTTATCTGTAAAGTTGCAATTTATTAACAATCTGAGAATATGATAGAAATATGAAAGCAACCTCACAACAAAACTACTGCCCGTGAAACTTGACTCTGCTCCTTTGGACATTTCTGGCATATCTGAGACTGAGATTGAGCTAGAATTGAAAGACAGCACTGATTTTAACTTCATTCCGGCGATCGCCCAGCCAGTTCAGCCTGTAGTTGCCGATAGTCCTCAAAAGCAGCAATCAGTGCTAGTAGTTTTTGGTACAACTTTTGTAACCATTTTTCTAGCAGAAATTGGAGATAAGACTCAGCTATCCACTCTGTTAATGAGTGCAGAATCTCATTCGCCGTGGGTAGTATTTGTCGGATCAGCGGCTGCGCTGATAACCACTAGCTTATTAGGTGTGCTTTTAGGTAGTTGGATAGCCACCCGACTCAGCCCGAAAACTATAGAAAAATCAGCAGGCGTGATGTTGTTGGTGATTTCCCTGATGCTGTTTTGGGATGTATTCCAAGGTTAGTTAGGAGTAGAGACGCGATTAATCGCGTCTGTACACGAGTTAGTAGTTATTCTCTACCTGCCTCCCCTGCCTCCCCTGCTTCCCCATCTCCCCCACTCTCCCCCTTAATTATATGGATTGGCATCTTTTAGGACTGAGCTTTATTACAGTTTTTTTATCAGAATTGGGTGACAAAAGTCAGCTAGCAGCAATCGCACTTTCAGGGCGTTGTAATTCTCCGCGTGCAGTATTTTTTGGTGCAGCAGGCGCACTGCTGTTGACAAGCCTTTTGGGAGCATTAGCAGGGGGAGCAGTAGCAGAATTATTACCTACACGCTTGTTAAAAGCGATCGCTGCTGTGGGATTTGCCATCCTCGCTGCACGCCTGCTGTTATTTAACAATGAACCATCGACAGATTCTGAACAAACACCGTAACTAAATCATCTAGTTTTCACATTCAGCTAAATTACAAAGCTTCCCAACCAGTTCCTTTGTAGCCGTATTGAAAAATTTCTGGATGCAAAATTTCTGCCAAAATTTCTAGAGAATCTACCAGTCGTGGCCCTGGACGATTGAAATAAGAATTGCCATCAGTGATGTATACCCTACCAGTTTCGGTAGCGTGCAGTTTTTCCCAGTCTGAGCGTTGAGTTAACAAATTGGCTTCTTGGCGAGTCCGATTTAAATCAAAGCCACAAAGCATAAAAACAATTACATCTGGATTAGTTGTTAATAGTGTTTCCCACGGCAAGATCGGAGAAGGCTGACCTGTAACGCAAAATAGAGAGTGTCCTCCTGCTAAGTTAACTAATTCCGGAATCCAATTCGCGGCGACCATCAAAGGATCAGTCCACTCTATACAAACAACACTAGGCACTTCATTTAAAGAAAGTCCTTGGATTTTTTGTTGACAAATTTTGACGCGAGCTTCTAAATTTTCTATGACTTTTAATGAGTCTACGCCAAAGATGTTGCCGACTCGCTCAATGTCAGCCCAAACATCCTGGAGAATATTGGGTTGTAAAGAAATAATCTGGGGTTTACTGTCAATGAGTGTAGCAACTGCCTTTTCAACTTCTTCTAAGCTGACAGCACAAACATCGCACTGGTCTTGCGTGAGAATGTGGGTAGGCTGCAACTCCTCTAAAACATCTGTTTTGATTTGATAAATACTGAGAGCAGATTGCAATAAATCGTTCACATCATCATGAATTTGGCTGCTGGAGGCATTGGAGTTTAAGCGTGCTTGGGTACAAATCGGGCGATTGAGGATTTCTGGAGGGTAATCGCATTCGTGCGATCGCCCCACAATAGCATCAACCAACCCTAGTGTCGCTAAAATCTCTGTTCCGCCCGGAATCAGGGAAACAATTCTCACATTACTATCCGTCATCGCTCCACCTCCACAAAAGCTGCCGTCACCTTAATTTTGACAAAATTTAAGTCTTTAGGCATCTTTCTCTAGGAGAATCAAGAGTGTTTTCGTAGTCAGCACTAAGCAAGAAATTGAACTGGGGATTAAGAATTAGGGATTGGGACAACTTTGATGGGGATTCAAACCTCAATCAAATTATGAGTCAGCGCGGTCTTCTGCCATGCGCGGCATCGTCTTGTAGTGAAGGGAGACGATGCCGCGCATAGGGTTTACCCTTAGGAGCAAGTGGCGTGAGACGTTTTATTTTTCAAAAATTCCGTATATTTGAAGCTTAAGTGTAGGGTGGGCATTGCCTCCCCTAAGTGTCTTTCAAAAATAAGATCCGAATCTTATATATAGGAATGGTAAATTTTTTTGAAAAATTTAAGTAATTTTGTCGGGTGTATTTCACAAATAAAATAATAGTCCTATACTACTTGATAGTGGAATTACTTGATAGTGGAATTATTTTAAATGCTAATTATACCCTGGCAAAAATCACTAGCATAATGTAATAGAAGTGATTAGCAAAATTTAGTTTAAACTTGTTATCCAGAATTCTAAGATTTAATTATAAAAAAAAATACTTTCCGGTTATGAAAAACCCGATGAAGTAATTGTAGTTATACAAAGACGGTTCTACTTTTTGCGTAGAACTGTAAGGCAAAATTATTTCTTCTTGAGGGTAACTAATGCAGGTGATGTCAGTTAGAGATATTACAGAGCACAACCAGGCTCAAGAGGCTTTACAAATCAAAGAAAATAATCGGCGAAAACAAAGCCAGACGCTGGTGCAACTAGCAAGGAGCAAGACATTTCAGCAAGGTAATCTCAATGCGGCGTTAAGGGAAATCACAGAAACTGCTGCTCAGACGCTGTTAGTCGAGCGAGTTGGGGTGTGGTTATATAATGAAGAACGTTCAAAAATTGAATGCATCGATTTATATGATGTCAGCACTAAGGAGCATACCTTTGGTAACTCGCTTTTAAAAACAAATTATCTAGCTTATTTCCAGGCTTTAGAAGAGGAACGTAGCATTGTTGTACATGATGCCGGAAACGATACAAGAATCCAAGAATTATCCGAGTCTTATCTTTCTGTGTTGGGTATCACATCCCTGCTAGATGTACCAATTTGGCTAGAAGGACATTTGGTGGGCGTAGTGTGTTACGAACACATAGGCAAAGCTCGCCAATGGACTTTGGAGGAAGAGACTTTTGCTGGCTCGATTGCGGATTTCGTGACGCTGGCTATAGAAGCGAGTGAGCGAAACGTCATACAGTCAGCACTGCAACAGAGTGAGGCGCAATTCCGGGCGATTTTTGAGCGTTCCTCTATCGGCATTGGACTTATAGATATGAAAGCGCAGATAGTCGATACTAATCTGGCACTGTGCGAGATTTTAGGATATAGCCGAGAGGAGCTATACGGCAAGCGCTTTACAGATTATATTTCTACACAAAAGGGGGATTTAAAACTTTACAAACAACTGGTGTCAGGAATTCGCACAGACTTAGAGAGAACTTCGAGGGTCGGCTTCCAACCCTCTGAACATCACGAACAGGTTGTCGAAAGACATCGGATTGAGATCGAAAGACGCTGCCTGCATCAAAATGGTAGCTTAGTTTGGACTCATATCTCTGTTTCTGTTATACCAGGCAGCAATGGTGAACCTGAGTTTTTTCTAGCGATGATTGAGGACATTACTGAACGCAAGCAAACAGAGTTGAAACTTCTTGCCTCTCAAGAAGCAACAGAAGCTGCCAATCGGGCAAAAAGTGAATTTTTAGCAACCATGAGCCATGAGTTACGGACGCCTTTGAATGCAATTATGGGTTTGTCGCAGTTGCTGCAACAACAAATAGTTGGCTCTCTCAATGAAAAGCAGAACGAATATGTAAATTGTATATATAGTAGTGGTGAACATCTGCTGACACTAATTAACGATATTCTTGATTTATCTAAGGTAGAAGCAGGCAAAGAGGAACTGTTGCTGTCACCTTTACCAGTATTAGAGATATGTAATTATGCCATATGGACAGTGCGCGATCGCGCCTTAGAAAAGGGATTACAACTCACACATGAAATTGACTTAGAAGCGGATATTTGCATTGCTGATGAGCGACGCATCAAGCAAATGCTACTCAACCTGCTCACCAATGCGATTAAATTCACCCCAGCCGGTCAGGTATCGTTGGTAGTCAAAAAAGTACCGCAAGGAATAACGTTTACAGTTTCAGATACTGGAATTGGTATAGACTCAAATCAGTTTCAATTTCTATTTGAACCGTTTAAACAGCTTGACAGTCAGTTAAATCGGCAGTATGAAGGCACTGGTTTGGGTTTAGCTTTAACACGCAAATTAGCGCATTTGCATGGTGGAGATGTGACTTTTACATCGACTTTGGGAAAGGGTAGTCAGTTCACTCTGTTTCTACCAAATCCAGTGCATCCGGAAGATGAGGGAGATGAGGAAGCAACATCCTGCCCAGCTATCCCCCAAAATCAAATGATTCTACTTGTGGAAGAAGAGGAAAATTCTGGCATAGTATTGCAAGATTATCTCCAGACAATTGGCTACCAAGTTAAGTGGATAGATAACGGAAATAAATTTTTGGAAGAGGTGCAAAATCTCCAACCAGATATAATTTTCTTGGATGTCCAGTTAACAGGTAATGCTAATGGCTGGGATTTGCTAAATATTCTCCAGCAAGAGCCTTCTTTGCAAGATATTCAGGTGGTAATGATGGGCTTTAGTGAACTTTCAGAAGATAAACTTTCGATTCTGCAAGCTGGTGCTAACGATTATCTTCTCAAACCCATTGAGGTAATGCAATTAGAGTCAATATTGACACGATATTTGAGCTGTAAGGGTAATTCATGAATTGCCCTAAGAAGAAAATCTTTCTTTTCGGTTATTGTTTGACTAAGTCTTAGCAAATATCCTCTTAGACGCTAGGCGATCGCATTCATATTTTTAGTCCCAAAGAGCTATTGTAGAATGATGCCAAGCGTAGGCTAGCAAGAACCGCAGGCATGGCTTAATCTTTGTCATCCCTTAGGCCTAGCCCAACTCGGACATCGCTGTAATCAATATAAAAATGTCAGGATTACATACATAAAAATAAGTATTTATATATACAGTTATCCCCAAATAATGTAAAGAATATTCAAAATCGATTCAGGAAGATAGAAGTTATGGCAAATATCATTGGAACCAACGGTAATGATACCCTACTGGGTACTAACAGCGCGGACACAATTAACGCTAAAGCAGGTAATGATACCATCACAGCTAACGAAGGCGACGACACCCTGACAGGTGGCGGTGGTAAGGATAAATTTGTTTATAACATCGATTACTTAAACGAGGACACTGATACCATCATCGATTTTGGTGGTGTAGGTAAAGGTACAAACCTAACAGCAGCAGTTATTGCCGAAGTGGATACTATCAAATTCCAAGGTTTTAACTTGACTGCCGAAAATCTGCTGCTTACCCAGAATGGCAGTAATCTGGAAATCACTTTTGAACGGGCAGATGGTGAAAAAGTTATCCTAAAAAACTTCAAACTAGAAAATTTAGATAACCTGAAAGCTTCTGGAACAAGACCAGCCACTGGGAATATCTTGTTTGACTCATATCTTGCACCTGGAAATATGGATGTCAAAACCACAACTACGTGCAAGAGGTAACAACCGCTCAATATTAAGTAACATATGAGACACTA
>NZ_JBALGC010000141.1:0-1923 GCF_036916575.1 Nostoc sp. | reverse complement strand
ATTGGCATTCAAGTACTGTGGCGAGGTTGGTTAAAATTACACGATCTCTGTGAGGGTTGGCAGCTTGCAAAAGAGACTTAACGGGAAAAGTCAGCTTCATCATGACTGTAGGTCAAGATTGTTTTGCGGTTTTGACTCCTAATAAGCAGATAATGAAGGGTTAAGAGTTCTCGCTCATTAGGAACAGCGTTGAGAAACTTATCAGGTGATAAAGGCACAATCTTAGTAGTAGATGACGAAGCCAGCATTCGCCGAATTTTACAGACGCGTCTAGAAATGATTGGCTACAGTGTAGTTACAGCTAGTGATGGTGAAGAAGCTTTGTCAGCTTTTCGCCTGTTGACCCCTGATTTGATAGTTCTAGATGTAATGATGCCAAAGCTAGATGGCTACGGTGTCTGTCAAGAATTACGGAAACAATCAGACGTACCAATTATCATGCTCACAGCTTTAGCAGATGTAGCAGACCGAATCACTGGGCTGGAACTCGGTGCTGATGACTATATGACAAAACCTTTCTCACCCAAGGAATTAGAAGCTCGGATTGCCTGCGTACTAAAACGGCGCTCCCACAAAACCAGTATCAATACTATTTCTAACTCTCTTATAATCCATGTGGGCAATCTCAAAATCGATATCAATAAGCGGCAAGTTCATAAAAATGAGCAACGCATTCGATTGACAGGTGTGGAGTTTAGCTTATTAGAGTTGTTAGTTAATCATTCAGGAAAGATTTTTTCAAGGGTTGAAATATTACAGCAATTGTGGGGCTTTGTACCAGAGATGAATACAGACACTCGTGTGGTAGATGTGCATATCTCACGATTACGGACAAAGGTAGAATCCGACCCCAACGATCCAGAATTTATTATCACAGCGAGAGGTAATGGTTATTTTTTCCCACGAATTATTGATTCAGAGTAGGGGATGGGAGCAATTATCTGGCAAATTACAGCACTAAAAATGTTTTAAGTAAATCGGTAGAGCGATTGAGCTAACTCTCGTCAGTTTGATGGATGCCTCAAAGTGCTGAATCTGATGAAATTGTTGGCAAAGAAAAGGTTTAATTTAAAACTTGTAGAGTATTTATGATACAAATACCAATTGTTCGCCAAATCCTATTAGATCCCGATACTGGATTGCTACCATATCTTAGTCAACAACTTCAAACACAGAGCTTTTCACATTTCAAGGCCCAGTTTGGTTTTCATGTAGACGAGTATTGTACACAAGTTACCTCTAATGATGATTCTCCAGAAATACAAACGAAACTTTTGTTCACTCTCAAGTTATCGATGTATCTAGGTATTCATTATAGGCAGGCTCACCCATGTCAGTGAATTCCTGCCAATCTGCAAAATGATCCATGTAAAATAGCCAGATATCGGACAAGTCTGTGTCATTCGTGAGTTTTTGCTTAAGTTCATGTAATCGGTCGATATTCATATTGTGGATATTGAGGAGATGGGGCAAACAGACAGTACTGTTAAAAAGTTATCAATTATTTTTGGATTAATGGGGGATAAAAAATTGCCATCAAAGGGTTCTACTAAATGGTGGGGGACTTAGATCGACAGACTAGTGCTAGTGTACTATAAGATTTGTAGTTTAGGATTTAATTTGCTCGTGGCATAGTGCGTAAAAAACGAGACTGCTTGTGGTGGAGCTACCCTTGGGACAAGAATCTGTCGCTAGAACTAGGAAAATAATTCACTTAGATATGGATGCTTTTTACGCATCGGTAGAGCAGAGGGATAATCCTAGCTATCGAGGCAAACCGTTAGTAGTCGGTGACAGCCCGAATCAGTGAGGCGTAGTTGCAGCAGCTAGTTATGAAGCTCGTAAGTTTGGCATTCACTCTGCGATGCCCTCAGTAACAGCTTTTGCAAAATGCCCTGGACTAATCTTTGTCAGACCGAGATT
>NZ_JBALGC010000140.1:0-40334 GCF_036916575.1 Nostoc sp. | reverse complement strand
GCAAACTCAAGGAAGTTCGCCTAGCACAAAAAATGGAGAACGAATTAACCAAAGATCAGATTTTAGAGCGTTACTTGAATCTGGTTTATTTGGGAGGTGGAGCTTATGGTGTGGCAGATGCAGCCTGGGTATACTTTAGTAAATCGCCAGATCAACTTTCCCTAGCCCAAATGGCAACGATTGCTGGATTAGCTCCTGCTCCTAGCTTATACGCCCCAGACAAAAATCCAGAAGCGGCAAAACAGCGGCGGAATCTGGTATTGCAGCGGATGCAAGAAGATAAAGTAATTACACCAGAGCAAAGACAGGCAGCCGTTCAGGAGCCACTAACCCTCAAAAGCAGTTTACCCAAGCGACTGCAAGTAGAATCACCCTACTTTACCAGCTACATTCAAAAAGAATTGCCGAAGTACGTTTCTCCTAAGGTGCTAGCAAGTGGGGGTCTAGTAGTAGAAACTACGCTGAATCCGACTTGGCAGAAGGTGGGAGAAGAGGCGGTTGCCAAAACACTGCGAAATCAAGGACGCTGGGAAAACTTTAAGCAAGGAGCAATGGTAGCCATTGACCCCCGTAGCGGTGAAATTAAAGCAATGGTTGGGGGAAAAGACTTTGGAAAAAACCAGTTTAATCGGGTTACTCAAGCACAACGGCAGCCCGGCTCGACATTTAAAGGGTTTGTATATGCCACTGCGATCGCTAGCGGTAAAAGCCCCTATGATACCTATGAGGATGCACCCCTTGTAGTAGATGGGTATGAACCAAAAAACTATGGTGAAAACTTCCACGGCTCAATGAACATGCTAGATGCCCTCACCCGCTCTATCAATATTATTGCGGTGAAGGTGTTGATTGATGTGGGATTTATGCCAACGATTAAACTTGCCCATGATATGGGAATAAAATCTGAACTCAAGCCCACCTATTCCTTAGCCCTCGGCTCAAATGAAGTCAATCTGCTAGAGTTGACTAGCGCTTATGGTAGTTTTGCTACTCAAGGATTGCATACAGAGCCTCATGGTATTAGCCGCATCCTTAACCGCCAAGGCAAAGTGATCTGGTCAGCTAATTTCAAGTCTAAACAAGTCCTTGACGCTGACAGTGCCGCTATCATGACTTGGATGCTACGCAACGTCGTGGAAGCGGGGACTGGTGGAGCTGCCCAATTAGATAATAGACCAGTTGCTGGTAAGACCGGCACCTCTGACGAAGCCCGCGATTTGTGGTTTATTGGCTACATTCCCCAGATGGTGACAGGCGTTTGGCTAGGTAACGATGACAACCACCCCACAGACGGCAGCAGTGGTAGCGCCGCTTATACCTGGCACGAATTTATGGAAAAAGCGGTAGAGGGGATGCCTGTAGAAAAGTTTCCTAAACGACCCAAGTTAGAAGGTCGCAAAGGCACCATCAAAGCCCAGACCATCAAGCCCAAACAAGTGCTGAATCGTTCTCTTGATTCTGATGATGACTCAGAACAAGAAAGTTCTAGGGAAAATTCTAAAAATTCTAATTCTGAGGATAGTGGTTCATCTAAAAGACGTAGAAGCAGGAGAAGCTATTCTCAAGAAGAACAGCAATCTAGTAACTATACCCCAAGAAGGAGAAGGCGCGATCGCAGCGAAGATTCAAGTTCTAGTAACTCTTCTGAGGAATCATCTCGTCCACGGCAGCGCTCTAGAAGAGTAGAATCTGATTCTCCTTCTTCTCCCCCGCCTCGAAGAACTCGGCGATCTTTGTCTCCCCCAAATAGTTCTGATTCTTCAGGTTCTTCATCATCACAGCCTAGCTGGCGGGATAGACTTAGACCTCCTCAGCAATGAGGAGTGGGCATTGGGGAGCCAACGCGCATAACAAGGGGTTTCCACGCCAGTTCCTACAACGGGGGGAACCCCGGCAACAGACTGGCTCCCCATGAGCGACTGGCGTCATGAAGCATGGTTATTTTCCTTGTCTTCCACCCTGCGGGAAGCTAAAGCTACATCTCCCCCCAGCCCTCCTGCTCTTTCCTGTACAATATTAAGTTGCTCAAACTAAACTATGGGGGGATGTTAAGTGATACGCTCATTTTATAGTGTGTCAAGTAGTGTTACTTAACATTTGGAGAATATACTCATGCATATATTGATGCAGGCAGCAGATTCAATTGCAACAGGTGGTGGTCAATTTCCTTTTGCTTTCACCTTGGTGTATGTCGTTGGTTTTATTGCTGCTGTAACTATTGGTTCAATAGCTTGGTACAACTCGAAACGCCCCGCAGGTTGGGAAAGCAAAGAGCGTCCTGATATTGTGCCTAAGATTGATAAAGAAGAAACTCCGGGTCTGGGTGAACCGAAGTCAAAGTAGTGATGAATTACCGTTCGCCCTTGGCGTCTCCCTTTGGGAGAAGATTTGATGCTTGCGGCGGGCTGCGCCAACGGCCCAAACCGCCGCTCGAACTTCTCGCTGAGTGATGAGTGCTGAGTGATCAGTCACTATTCGCCCTTGGCGTTTCCCCTTGAGAGAAGTTTAGTTCGCCTACAGCCCTTCGGGCATCCTACGGCAGGCGTTGGCCAAGCCAGACGCTTACTGACTCGCTCTAAGCGTACCCCTGCGGGGAAGCAAGCTACGCGTAGCGTTTCGTAGAGAAGCCATGCCGCATATTTTACGTTGCGCTATTGCCCAAGCCACCGCTGCGACTTCTGGCTGAGTTTAATTGCCAAACTTATAAATCGTCTAAAGACGCGATTCTTCGCATCTTGGCAACTCATAACTCATAACTCATAACTCCCTATTAGTTTTGCACTTCAACCCAACGGCGGTAAAGCTTTTGAATTTGTTTGAGAAGCGCAGTATGAGCCGATTGAGTTGACTCATTCGGCTTCGCTATCTCTTGCAATTGGGTCAAGAGTCTGGCTTCTTCGACCGCAACTTCACCATCGCTATAAATTAAGCCACTGATGGCTTCAATCAGATTTTCACAATCTTCAAGGCTGGGGCGATCGCCTAAATACTCCTGCACCCAGTCATAGCATTCTTTTGGTTGTACAGGAACTAATTCGTACAGCCAAGGCTTAATTTCTGGATCGTTAGCCAAACCTTTTGCTTGAGCTATTTCGCGCAGATATTGCCGTTCTTCTGGCTGGATTCTGCCATCGATCCAGGCTGCTCCAATCAGGATTTTAACTAAGTTTTTCACATTGGAATTGGTAACCATTGCTGCCTCCTCTGGTAGATTCAGGCCTCCACCGAATAGTACAATCCCAAACAGTATTCACTCGGAATCATTGGTTTTTCTTAAGCGCACCATAAAAAAGCCATCCATGTCCTGTCGATGGGGCCAGACTTTAAACCAACCTTGAGGGGTGCTATGGGCAGAATAAGGCAACTCAACGCCATTGGGAGACTCAATTTCCCAATCAGGTGACTCAGCTAAAAATGCCGAAATTACTTGTTCGTTTTCTGCTGGATGCAATGTACAGGTGGCATAAACTAGTACACCACCAGATTTGACAAAAGTAGATGTATGTGTTAATAATTCTTTTTGCAGCACCGAAAGTTCTCGGACAGATTCTGGTGTCTGTCGCCAACGAGCATCAGCATGACGGTGCATGGTTCCTAACCCAGAACATGGAGCATCAAGTAATACACGGTCTGCGGTGTTTTGAAATTGGTTGAAGTGGCGGCTGTCGCCAGTGTAAATTTGAATAGATTGTAAATTTAGCCGTTGAGAATTTTCTTGGAGTTTATGAAGACGAGAAGGAGTGCGATCGCCAGCCCAAATTTTCCCTTTATCTGCCATTAACTCAGCGATGTGGGTTGTTTTACCCCCTGGTGCAGCACACGCATCAATTACCATCTCACCTGGTTGGGGGTCGAGTAAATGACTTACCAATTGGGCACTACTATCTTGTACAGTCCACCAACCTTCTCTGAAACCGGGTAGTTTTTGAATTGACCCAGCACTACCAATCAATCGTAACGCTTGGGGCAAATGACGAACACGCCTCACCAAAACACCAGCGGATTGCAAAGCCGCCTCAACTTCCTCAATTGAAGTGCGAAGTGGGTTGATACGCAAGTCGATTGTTGGTGATTGGTTCATCCATTCACACAATTGTTCTGTCTGGGCTAAATCCAATTGTTCTAACCAGACTTGAATAATCCAGTCAGGAAAGCTGTGTAAAATCCCCAAGCGTCCTACTGGGTTTTCTGGAAGTTGTAACGGATCAAAATGGGGGACTGGGGACTGGGGATTGGGGACTAGGGACTGGGGACTGGAGGCTGGGGACTGGCAAAGCAACAAAGAATCTTTCTCCTCTGCCCCCTTGCCCCCCTGCTCCCCTGCTTTTCTAAGATACTGGCGTAATAGACCGTTAACAAAACCCGTGAGTCCAGAAAAACCGTTTTCTTTAGCGAGTTGGACGGTGGTATTAACAGCAGCTGAGGCGGGAATACGCTCTTGATAACGCAGTTGGTATAAACCTAGATGTAGGATGGTGCGGAGGTCTTTTGGTTGTTGGTAAGATTTTTTTTGAGCGAGTTGATCAATGAGAGTATCAAGAGTGCGCTGCCTTCTGACGCTCCCATAAACTAATTCTGTCACTAAGCGGCGATCGCTATCAGCCAAATTAACTTTTTGCAGCACTCTGTCTAGGGCAACATCAGCATAAGCCCCCTTGTGAACATCTCGCAGGGCGATAAAAGCTAGTTGACGGGGGTTTGTCATGGAAACATGATTCAGGAGTCAGGAGGCTTTTGTATTTTAACTCCCAACTCCTAACTCCTGTACAAACGCGATTAATCGCGTCTGTACTCCTAACTTCTCTATCAAGTCATATATCGGTCTACAGTAGCGATTTCAAGCTCACATGCTCTAGAAACCTGTTCTGCTGGTAATTTCCCAAAGCTGATTAATGGTAAATGAGTGGGGTTTGCCATCAGTTCTTTTGCTAATAAAAACCCAGTAATCGTCCAAGTTTGATATTTCCTAGCTTGTTTTCCAATCAGTCGCCCTTTCTTTCCGTCGTAATACTCTGGCCATTCATCTGTACTGAGGCGTCCTTGGGCAGTTTCAATAGCCTTTTGTGCAAGACTTGTTTTGTTAGTTTTCACCGCCGCCGCTGCCAACATCCACATTAAGACTGGCCAACTACCAGCATTATGATACGACCAAGGTATATTTTTAGGGTCACATCCAGTTACAATTCTGTATTCTTCATGTTCCAAAGCTGGGAAACAAATTTTCATGGGCATATCTCCCACCAAGTCTTCCCATCGTTCCTCAATGAGAGTCATAATCGCTTGGGACTGTTCTTCGGTGGCTAAGTCTGAAATGATTGCCATTAAGTTTCCGAGTGAAAAAAAGCGAGTATCTAGCTGCGACGGTCCGACATTACCTGCTAGATAACCACCTTTTTTTGGTAGCCACTTATCTAATTCATAATAGGGAACAGAATCTACATATATATTGAACAGATTAACAGCACCCTTGCCATATTCTTCACTTTTGAAGCGATAAATTGCATTCAAGCGATTAATATCTATCCAATAATGCTGGCGAATATGAGCACATAAAAGAGGCAAACGGTTATCAATCGCTGCAACAATATCAGAATTCCCTTGACAAATTAACAACTCACGAGATGCACGCAATGCCGTGTAAAAAAGAACTTGTAGTTCTAGAGGATGCCCATAAATGCCCATACGACGGTCAATCATACAAGCACCATCTGGAACCAACAGCGTTGGGTACATATCAAAACGATTCGCCAAGCAGATTTCCATGATTAACCTGATACCATTTTGGAATTCAGGTTGATAAGCTAAAGAAAAATCTTCTGTGGCGACTACATAAGCACGTAATAAAATAATCCACCATAGGCAAGAATCTACAGGTGTAACTCTAGCGATCGCATGTTCACCAAAGTCTGCTTCTAAATATTCTTGTCCATTTTCTGATACAACTTTAAAGCTAGCTGGTATTAATCCTCGTCCCGGTTTATAGGCATCTAATGCCTTTTCTTTAGGCTGTAACTTTAAGGTTTCTTCTAAGAAATTACGAACAATATCTGTTCTACCTTTGATCAGAAAAATTAGACCTGAAGAGACAAAATCCCGAACAAAGCACTGATCATAATTGAGCGTCGCTACAGATACATCATAAGCGGCTACCGTGCCAACGGGGCGTCCTTGATAGTAGAGAATTGATTTTTCTAGTGTTTGCCATGCTTGTTCTACTTCTTTTAAATTTTCAGTAGTTTCCAATTCGTTTAGGTGCATCGCCAGAATAACTCCATTTTAATTGTGAATTTGTGGTAGATGCGTCTTTCTTTATTATTTTTGCTATTCTCAGCATAACAAAAACGATTCTTTGAATAGCAAATATAATTTGGT
The DNA here is from genome assembly GCF_036916575.1 of Nostoc sp. Lineage (GTDB taxonomy): Bacteria > Cyanobacteriota > Cyanobacteriia > Cyanobacteriales > Nostocaceae > Nostoc. Next base: position 33,962 of record NZ_JBALGC010000140.1, on the reverse strand, counting down.
AAAAAATTAATCAACTAACAACGAATAAATATACTGACATTTATGCAACTTTATTGTTAGTCAATTTGCTTATAATAAATTAATCTTTTGGTGAATTATAGCTGTTGTTATTCACCGCAAGTAGTAGCATGATTTCTAAAAAAAGTCATACAAGATATATTTTTAGATTATTTATTGCTCCCTTTCATGCCCGGAATCTTTGCTTTACCAAACAAAAACAAATCTTAGTGCTGTTTAAGGTTTGCGTGAAGTGAAAACTGGTTACAGTATATTTACTTAAGCAAGATTAGTTGTTGACACTAATAAGTCAGATTATTCCCCTATAACCTAATAATTTATAACGTTTTCTCAGAATATGCAAGATAAATGCTTGAAGAATTTAAGATGTCAATACTTCTGAAGAGTTATATATTTTACACTATTGAGAGTAGCTTGTCATCAGACGTTGTGCTATCAATTTAATTTAGTTGGTAACTTATTTATCAAAGTTAGTATATTTATGAGCATTTAACTGCTCCTAAAATTCTTTATAAGCTTGATTAATTGCTTGCATTGAGGCTTTTGCGAACGCAGAACTGTTGACATCAGGATGATACTGTCTTGCTAATCGAAGGTAGGCGAGTTTGACATCTTGGGGATGATAGCTCTGATTTACACCCAAGACTTCCCACCATTCCCTAGATAATACAGAATCGAGAGTAAATTTATCAAAGCTTTGGATTTGACTCCAAATCTTGATACTTCCACCATTACCGCCACTTAAGAGCGTTTTGCCATCAGGACTGAAAACAATGGGATTACACCCAGAAAGACTTTGTAGTCGTTCCCCAGTGTGGAGACGGAACGTTGCCTAACTTGGTACTTTCAGTTTGAGTGTGTGTCTTTTCTGGGAGCTGCTTGTTGCCAAGTTTCTAAAGCTATTTCTGGTTGACCTGTGTTAAATTGTAAACTTCCTTAGGTGTTGAGGATTTGGGCGTAAAGGAATGAATCATCGACTGTTTTTAGGATATTCTGTGCTTGGGTGATTAGCGATCGCGCTACTTCCCACTTGCCTAAATCTTGATAAACAATAGCTAAATAGTTGTAACTTAATACTTGATAGTGCTGCTGTTTAATTTGCTGAAATATTTGGGCTGTTTGTTCACAAATTTGTGCAGCTTCTACCAACTTTCCGGCATCGTAAAGTTGTTTTGCTTGTTTGAGTAGGGTGACTGAGGATTGAGTTGGAGAAATGGAAGACTTGGCGGTGGCTGGGAAAACAGTTGCTATTAATAAACAGATTAGTCTGGCTAAAATTAAATGACTAAAAATACGCATAAATGTTCATAATAATTTCCAATTATTAATTGATATTCAAACAAAATACTTTCATTTACTTCCTAAATATTATTTTCCAGACAAGTTTTACCTAATAGAGACTAACAACCCTACTTGAGTTGGTAGTCTCTATGTAAAGATATTAAACTCTTACATTTACATAACGAGCAGGAACTCGAACTTTAACCCACCTGTTACCACGTCGTACTGTTTCCCAATGTGCAGGAATTAACTTCCGTTGAAATCGGGTAACAACAGGTCTATGCACAACAGTAACTTTATGGACGTTCGGTCTGACAATAATTTCTGCTGCTGATACCTGTGACGGTAAGGAGGAAATTGCAAATGGGAGAGCAAGTAATGTACCTAAGAGAATACGTTTCATGTTCAAATCTCTATCAATTAATTTGCTTGATTTTTCTACAGCATTTATCAATAATTTGTGAACATATATTCTTACCTAATCTTTAAGATTATAGTAAGTTTTGCTTGTTACACGACTTAGTTGATTTGCTCTATTATTCTGAGTTTAAAATACTAAATAAGAAGACACAGTGGAATAAAGTCATCATTTACAGTATGACTTTAGTCATATTTTGGACTTGAGATAAAAAAGCGGTGTTCGCTAATACGTATTGTGTTCAGTATTATTTATTACTTTTATTTTAGTACTGAATTTTTGATGCAATAATACCAATGAATACGGCAAGACCTAGGGTTTTCCGAAAATAATTAACGCCTTGAAATAATTCCAGCCACGCCCAAGCAAATAAGGAGCCATTTACCATTACGTCCATCTGTGAAATATAAGATAAAACGCCTTTTGTCAATCAGTTAAAATACTGAAAACATTCTTAATAAAAATGATAATCGTGCGTGAGGAAGGGGAATCTAAAGTCAAGTGAATGATTTCAGTTGCACCTTGAGAACCATGTATGGCCGATACACCATTGGGTTACAATATGTCCGTTTCAGGTGCTGCTTACAACGCTGATTTGGTAGCATATTTAATGTGTTGAATGTTAGCTATGGCTTAAAAGCCCAAATTTTGTATAGTACATATGTATGATGCGTAAGTCCTAACTTGATTGTGATAATACGTTTAGCTAACTCAAACCTGTTTATCCTAAACTGTTAAAATTCCCCGTACTACACGTGAGTAGGGTCAATGACTGCTTCATCACCAGATAATTCAATCAGTTCCTCAAGCACTCATACCTTAGATATAGCTAGGCAAGAGTATCAATATAACTACACCCATATTCCATCTATTGCTATGGTGGATAAGCTTTCTCTAGCGGAAGAGTTTACCACTAACTGGTATTTTTTATTAGCCCAGCAGTTACGAATTATTTTTATCAATACCTTGATTGTCAACAGAGGCAATCAGGGTTCTAAATCGATTCGTGATGATGTCGAAAGGTTTATTTTAGAAGCCTTGTTTAAGGGAGCATTACCAGCCCAAATTAGCATTCTGGTGAGAATTCTGCAAATTATCCCTCAATTTTTGCTCAAAGGAATATCTAAGGATGTTAAAGAACTCGACGATCTTTTCTTTTCTATTCTTAAAGAAAACGGACTTGTGATCCTCAGAGATGCTCTAAATCGGGTAATTACCCTTCTATATGAAGGACAGCCTACAGGACATGCAACCAGTCTCAATGACTACGAAAATTTGTTTCCGATAATTGGTGTACCAGCGATCGCTAAAATTTACCAGGAAGATGAAGTATTTGCCTACATGCGAGTAGCTGGCTACAATCCCGTTATGATTGAGCGAGTAACTACTCCAGGCGATCGCTTCCCAGTCACAGAGGAACATTACCAAGCAGTGATGGGAACTGAAGATTCATTAGCAGCAGCAGGACTTGAAGGAAGGCTCTACTTAGCTGACTATAAAATTTTAGATGGTGCGATCAATGGTACATTCCCACATGAGCAAAAATATGTCTATGCTCCCCTAGCACTGTTTGCCTTACCCAAAGGCTCAGACCCCACCCGTCAATTGCGTCCGATAGCCATTCAATGCGGTCAAACTCCAGGATCAGATTATCCGATTATTACCCCTAATTCCGGTAAATACGCTTGGCTATTTGCCAAAACAGTTGTCCAAATAGCAGATGCCAACTTCCACGAACCTATTACTCACCTAGCAAGAACTCACTTGTTAGTTGGTGTTTTTGCGATCGCCACCTCTCGACAACTGCCACTCACCCATCCCCTAAGAATTCTGCTGCACCCGCATTTTGACAGCACCTTAGCAATTAACGATGCCGCCCAACGGATTCTCATTGCTCCTGGCGGTGGTGTCGATAGATTACTCTCAGCATCAATCGATAACTCTCGCATTTTCGCAGTGCGAGGGTTGCAAAGCTATGGTTTCAATAGTGCCATCTTACCTAAACAATTCCAACAGCGCGGTGTGGATGATCCCAACCTATTGCCTGTTTATCCTTACCGGGATGATGCACTATTAGTCTGGAACGCAATTTTACAATGGGTTTGGGACTATCTAAACCTTTACTACACCACGGATGAAGATATTCAGAAAGACACAGCCCTGCAAGCGTGGGCAGCCGAAATCTCAGCTTACGATGGTGGTCGCATCCCCGATTTTGGCGAAGATGGTGGCATCAAAACGCTCAATTATCTAATTGATGCCACTACGCTGATTATTTTTACTGCTAGCGCTCAACATGCTGCGGTTAACTTTCCGCAAAAAGATTTGACGAGCTATGCCGCAGCCATACCAATGGCAGGTTATTTACCAGCCTCAATTCTCAAAAGAGAAGTTACTGAGCAAGACTACCTTAATTTACTCCCCCCCCTAGATCAGGCGCAACGGCAATACAACCTACTTAGCTTGCTGGGGTCTGTATACTATAACAAGCTGGGCGAGTATCAGCAAGGATACTTTACAGACCAGAAAGTAAAACCATTGTTACAAAAATTCCAGAGTAATCTTCAGCAGGTAGAAGATAGCATCAAGGAACGTAATTTGCACCGTCCAACCTATGAGTATCTGCTTCCTTCTAAAATTCCTCAGAGCATCAATATTTAAATTGGGGACTGAGGGAAATTAGGGAGTGGGGGCAGAGGAGCAGGGGAGGCAGTGCGTTGCGCGGGTTCCCCGCGTTGTAGCAACTGCCGTGAAGCAGGGGAAGAATAACAATACCCTGTTTGGCCCATGACCAATGACCAATGACTCAAAGTAAATATTATGACACTTAAAGATAAAGTTCTCAAAGGTCACGATCGCCAGCTTTGGCTTGCACCTATACTAGCCAAAGTAGGTTATGACACTGCGATCGGCAAGCTTCTACGCTTAGTTTTTTATTACACGGATGCCTTAATTATACTCAACGCCTGGCGGGACTTTCTCTACATCCGTAAGGACAATATTGGAGACAAGTATTTTGCGGTAGACCAAGCAATTATGCATTCTTCTCACTCCCAGGTAAGAGAACTAATGCAAACCCAACCACAACTGCGGGGAAATGATTTAGGCATCATTAGAATATTAGCTCCTAGCTACCTGCTCGATAATCCTCTGAGCTTGGGAACGAACGGTAACGAACACACAGGACTGCGTGCTGTGTTCTTACAAGCCTTACCAGAACCGTCTCAACAGATAGACTTTTTAGGGTATCTAGTTGAGCAAAGCCTATTAGAAGCTGCTAGCCAGGGCAAATTACACATCGGCAACGATTTGCCAAAGATTATGCTATCGATTTTGCACCAACTGGTTTTTCAGATATCTTTATCTGAGGAAGAAATCACAGCATCGAGTAGTTACATTAAAGGTTTAGTTCTCGCATCCTTGCCAAATTTTATTAGCAAGTATTTGCTGGGAATATTAACAGCACCAAATATTCGGCATCGTCAGTATTTAACCAAGCGATACAAACAATCTGCCAAATGGGCATCTTATTTTGAAACAGGCGCTCAGTATCAGTTGAACGAACACCAAATCGCTAATAGCCTTTTTGATATGATTCATATTGCCGGTACTGCCGGTACGAGTGCGCTTTTGGGATCTGTTATTGGTGTTCTATGCCTGGATAATGCCCTCAGAAATGATGTAGTGTCAGAAATCAATGCAGTTTGGAATGGCAAGGAAAGTTTAGACCCAGACGCTCTAGAACAGTCAATACTTCTCAATCAAGTGATTTTGGAAACAGCTCGTCTCTATCCACCTGTGCGATTTGTTAGCCAACTCACCACTGAAGCAGGTGAAGTTGAGATTGGAGAACAAAAATGTCCATTCCAAAAAGGTACTCGCTTGCTTGGCTCTATTTTTACAGCTAATCGGGATGCCAAGAGATACCAAAATCCGGATGATTTTGACGTAACACGGAATTTTTCAGATATTTTATCTTGGAATGGCGAAGGGCATGAGCGAGCCTGTCCTGGTAGATCTTTATCAATTGGCTTTATCAAGATTTTCTGTTTACATCTGTTCAAGAATTATCAATGGAACTCAATTACAGAAGTCAAGTGGGATTTTGAAAAAGTGACTGCCGTTACTCCTAATAATTTAGTGCTACAAGGTTTTGCTCAACGACTGTGAGTAGTAAGCGCTGATTTATGAGTTGGTAATTGTTATGGCTTTTTAAGTTTGTCTTAGTTACGAATTACAAATTAGTATGGCTGAATTAATCGAAAAAAAGCAACTCAATAATATTGCAACCTGGATGATTCCAATCAAACAAACAAACTTACCATCTGTCCTCAAGGGTGTGTTTTTTCTGGATGGCAATCCACTGCCAGATACTTGCATCACTATGTACAATTTAGAATGGGATACACAGAACAGAGCTTTGGTATTACCAGTCTTTGCACCGTTACAGTGGACTTTTCATAACTCGATTGCTGGCTGGATATTACTACGTTTAGTTCAATGGTTTGAGGTAACTTACAAAATTCAGTTTAAAGATGAAACTTTGCAGGAAGCCCAAATCATACCTATTTTGCTGGGAATACCAATTTCAACATCGATTGTAAGTTTTACAATGTCCCAAGACAAAAATTATCTCAATGGAGATATTTGGCACAGAAAGAACGTTTGGTTCGGTGGACTTTCTCGGGCTGGTGAGTATACTCTCCGTAAGGTTGTTGATGAAAATGGTGGTTATACTCCTGCTTTTGACGATATGCTTCCCAAGGTTCCAAATGAGTGTTTAGTGATTGCAACAAACTAAAAAGATAATGCCTTTAATAATATCAGTAACAGCCATTTTATCAGGTAAAAAAGTGAAATACTAATTATAGTAGCGATATCTCAATCTGCTTATTGTCTAATAGCCAAAATTACAAATCGTATTTGTTCAGCTTTTTTTAAACTAAAGCTGTTTTCAGTAGTAAGCTTCCCCGACACAAATAAAAAGCAATTGCAAGCAGACACTGCGGTGTTGGGCGATCGCACTCCTTCCACCCCTCACCGTTATACAAGTTTAAAGGATAGTGAGCACGATATACTTAACCTAAGTTCTAAAGGAAAATAGACATGATCAATTCTCCTGATAACAAGAATTTACCAGACAATCAACCGTATCAAATTTACGAATTTAATAAAAATAACCAGGAAAAAATAGCTGGTTATTTAGTAGTTAGTACTGCCAAACTCAATGTTGAGACAGAAGAAAGTAATTCTAACAACTCTTCATCAAAAGTTGTTAATCAAAACTTTTTTAATATCAATGAGGGACAAGCTGAACCTTCAGCCGGAGAGATGATTGAAAAAATTGCTAAAAGTTTGCAATCAAGCCCAGAACCAGAAATTATTATAAATATTCATGGATATAGTTCTACACCATCTGATACAGAGAAAGGCTGCAAAAAGATTTATGAATATGTTAATACACATATTCAGCAACCAAATAAGTATATTTTTATAGGATATAGATGGCCTGCTGAAAATCCTATAAAAACAGATGAGTCTGGTTCCTTTGGACAAAAATTAATCAACGCACTGTATTCTCTGCCAATTTTACTAGCTATCAACTTAGTTCTGGGACTAACAATTAGTATATGGTCTGCTATAGTTTTGTTATTCCTAAATATTTTGAGTAATAGTGCTGTTCACTTTTTCACAGTGTTATTAATTTTATCTGGGATTGTATCTTCAATTATTTTTACATTAATTGTTCTCAGAATCTCTACTTATTTTCGTGATACTTATAGAGCGAACAATTATGGAGTAACAGATTTAGTTGAATTGATTAGACAGCTTGATTTTAATGTAAAATTACCCCCCAGTAAACGTATTAAATTATCATTTATCAGTCATAGTATGGGTTGCTTTGTCGTTACAGATGTAATTCGTATTCTTTCTGATGTTTTTGACGTTAAATCTATTAATAAAAAACCAGATTCAGATATTGGTAATGTATTTTGCTTAGGCAGACTTGTGCTAGTTGCACCTGATATTCCTGTAGAAACTATTTTGCCAGGACGAGCTAATTTTCTTCGTTCTTCTTTACGTCGATGTGAAGAATCTTATATTTTTTGTAATGAGGGAGATTTAGCGTTACGATTTACCTCCACTGCTGCAAATTACTTTAGCTTCCCAGCGCGAACTCGGATTAGTGGCTACAGACTTGGTAATATAACAGTTAAGCATTTCAACAATAAAAATGATACAGTTGGTCACACACCCAGATATGGAGTTGTTAATTTACACAAACAAGACTCCGAGAAAGATTGCACACTCGATAACCCCTATAAATATTTAGAAATTCGTTCTTCTAATAGCGAACATAGAAGACTTAATGAGATAACTGAAATTTCTGAGAATGAGGTACAACCCGCAGATTTATTTACATATTTTGACTGTACAGATTATAAAGATGATCGGAGTGAGCAGATAGGAATTGTTAGTTCTGCCATACAGAAGCCAGCGATAAATTTTGTAAATTATATTTTACTAACTGTGGCATTTATTCGGAAATCTATTAACAATAGAGATCCTCAAGGTGTTGATACCCATACTGGCTATTTTGATGGTGGCTTTAGTCAAAAAGCTATCTACGAATTAGCTTTTTTAGGATTTCAGGGGTTTTTGAAATCTTTGTCAATTGAGGGAGACGAAGAAGCTCAAATTCGTGCTTTTTCTCAAAAATGCCAAGAAAAGCAAATTCAAGTCATTCTTGCACCGCAAATTTATCAACAAAAGACTCAAGATTAGACTTAAGCATTCCTAAATAATTCGTGAGCAATAACAATCCTAGTTTCTGAGATAAACTGGGATTCTGAGAATTTACTAAAATTGTATTCAATTAAGCTCTGTAAGCGTGGAAGCTTCTAAACTTATTCTCAATTAAGCTCTGTAAGCGTGGAAGCTTCTAAACTTATTCTCAATCACTGTTGCCATAAGCTTCATAAAAGTATTTTTCAACGACTTCTGGATTTTCCTCAAATACCCCAGCCATCTTTAGCTTTTCTATACTTATAGGCGGCGATGCATACCTCGAAACAATAGCGTTATGCGACCATTTTTCATTGGGAACGGGCAGTGCAGAACTGTCGCCCTCATGCAAGATTTTTAGCTCAATATATTTCAAATTTCAGGATTTAGCTAATTCAAAAAATTTCCTTTGATTTCAGTAGCAGTGCTCTTATCATAAAATCTATCTGTAGGTACTTTTATTTATTCATTTGGCCTCAAACTATAGATCAGCTGTTAAAACTTGAGTTAATAAATTGGAAGAATCATTGATTAAGAAAGACTACCAATGCAAACTAACGATAAATCAAATCCAAAAGATTCACCGCAAGTATCGTGCGAAACACGTCGTCAAAACATTCTGCCCACTGCCCCATTACCGGAATCTATTAGTCAAAACATTGAAACTATCATTGCGCTGCATAGACGTTACGAAAAAGACGTACCTCAACACCAACGGGCTATAGAAACGGTAACCGCCTTTTTTGGTCGTCCAGCATTCCTATATAGCATCCTGCTTGGGATTATTCTGTGGGTAACACCCAATGTTTTACCACGACGTTTAGGCATACCAAGATTTGATCCTGTTCCATTTCCTTGGTTACAATTTTCACTGACCACGGGTTCATTGTTAGTAACAACAGGGGTGTTGATTAAACAAGAGCGACAAGAAAAGTTAGCAGAGCAACGGGCGCAGCTTAGTCTTCAACTCAACCTGCTCTGTGAGCAGAAAATCGCTAAACTCATCGGTTTGGTTGAGGAATTACGCCAGGATATTCCCAATGTCAAAAATCACTCTGACCCAGAGGCTGAAATGATGAAGTCCCCTACTGATCCGCACGCAATTGTAGATGTATTAGAAGAGACCTTAGCATCAGAGTTAGCAAATTTATCGTAGCAAAAAACATTAACTTAGGAGTAATAAAGTACTCAACCCAAAAGGCAGCCGACTTGATAAAGCCGTAGGCTTTACGGCTACGCTCAGTACAAGTGGCTTTTGACTTTCGCCTTGCGGTACTAGCCCGATTTTTATGATTATTTTAAGTACTATTACTTATTGGCAAAAGCTCTCTAGCCTTAATTTCTAACTGATGGTGGTTGCTTGATCCTGAGCTTTAAGTAAAAAATAATACATATATTTGCTATCAATAGGAAGACAGGCAGTTACTCTACTTGAGGAGACCCCAAGACCCCCAAGACCGGACTGCCTCACGAATTACGAATTAGTATAAGATTGTTTTGGCGGTAGCGATCGCCTGATCCACACTCTCCACAATATAAACATTTTCAGGCGACAGCTTCTTGAAGAAAACTTTGCTTTCTTCATCGTTAGTTAACAAAATTACTTGCTTATTTGCTTTCAAAGCTAGGGCAATTTCTGAAGCCGTTCCTGCACCCATACCGCAGGCAATTACCACATCACTGGTGAGAACATTAATATTATTTCTAGCATTCCCCATATCTGTAAAAATAGCAATATCCACTGATGAGGAAATATCATCTTGATTATCACTGGGAAGAATACCAATAGTTAAACCCTGAACAGATTTTGCACCTTTACTTACTGCATCCATTACCCCTACATTTCTACCGCCAGTTAGTAAAATCCATCCTTGTTTGGCAATAAGTTGACCTAGTGTATAAGCATTCTGCAAATCATTTGCTGTCGCATTTTCTCCCCTGCCCATCACTCCAATAATAATTTTTCTCATAAAATTTCAAATTATAACGGTTTCAAAGGGTGAGAAGCAGAATGTTATAGGGATTCTTTTGTGTGTTTTCTTCCAACTTATATAGCAATTCTCGTTTGGATGCAACACATGGTAGGGGCACAGCAATGCTGTGCCCTTACGAGTGGTCTGTTAAGACTGCCTAAAAGTTCTCGGGTGGCAGTGCTTTTCCTTGACTCTTAGGAACATTAACTACGTTTAAAGCTTTGGTAATTGCAATAACGTCATTATCTAAGCGTTGAGCTTTAGCATTACCAGGACAGCTAATGTCTTGCGACTGCCCACCAGCGAATCTAATGGTAGTACTTGTACCAAAAGAAACAGATTTGACACAACCTCTAACTGGCAAGTTAGATAAAGGTTCAGCAACTTTTAAGTCGCTGAAAAATCTTTCCGTCAATTTTTCAGGCAATTTACCTTGATTAGACCCTCTGCCATCAACATAATTAACTTCTCCAGAGGGTGATACGTAAATGCGGTAACCAATCGTATTTGTAGAGCCACTATTGACGATAATAGCAACGTTATAGGGTACAAATGCCATTGCTGATTGAGACGAACAAAGCAAAAACGATATACCTGCTAACCCCAGTAAGCTCTTAGAAAAAAGCTGATTCATATAATAAACTTCCTCATTTATGAGTCTTGATTGCCAAAATTTAATGACCAATATGCATCTGGAAAAGTTTCCTTTATTTCTTGATTTTAAACAGCCTGTTCTGTAAAAATGCCTGGTCATACTTTTGTTATAAGTTTGTCATAAGTGCGTTAAGTCAATATGAAATAATTATTGATTGTGCTTTACTGCTGATGTGAGTTGGGGTAGCAAAAGAGAAAGAGAAACCGCAAGATAAAAGTAACTACACCTTCTTCTTAAAGTTTCCCAATGACTATGCCACTTTTGGCGGCGTTTAACTCGTGATGATTGCGCCGCAATCAAAGTGGTTATTGGCAACGTAATCTGGCAGAGTTTGTTGGCGAGCTTTTTCCTGTGCTTACTGCATTGTAGCAAGTTTTATCAGTATCCAAGACTTGAGATAAAAACGTCCAGAGCGTTACTACTGGCTGGGTCAAATAATTGCCTATAGTATCTAATTTTTAGCTAGATAAACTTGCTTGCACTCGTGTGATCAAGAATGTAATCTCAATATCTACTCACACCAGTATTCAAGTCAGCCACGCTCAGAGCTACATTTTGAATTACTGAACGCAACTTAGTAGGAATACCTGCCTTGAGAGCCAAATCATTTTGACTCATTTTAGATCCAGGCGATCACTACTGATAAGCTTAAGCAGATATCTCAATTTGTTTTAGTTTTTTTTACTCTTCATCTTCAGTGGTCAGAGAGCGAATTAATTCCCGAATTACATCGGTTGCTGGTCTGCCAGTCATTGAGCAGTATTTCTCCAACTTCTGTGCCTCACTTGATGTGAGATTGATTGTAAGTCGTTTAATAGCCCATTTTTTATTCATAATATTAGACAAGTTAGATGTTTCAACTACTTCTCTAATATCAATCAATTAATCTGTTATAACATGGGTATGATCAATGACTTTTAATTCAAGAGATGATTAAGTAAACTCATATATTTTTCCAAAGAATAGTGAAGACATAAAGTCTATTTTAGAGTATGAAGTTTCAGCCCTTTAAAGGTAGTAATTATCAAGTCAGTGTCAAGAAAATGTAAAACGCTTTGATGTCAAATAAGTGATCTGCTCAAATAAGTTTACCGATTTCTTAGAAAAGTGTTGGCAGCACTTTGGTAGAAGTATCTGCTTTGCCACGCCCAAATCATCCCTCAAAGATTGCGATCGCACCCCTGTGTTCCTCCCCCCCTATCGGCTGTAAGCAAGTCGCCAGTTGTTGGGGTAATGCGAACGCGCTTCATACAGCAGCCCACACACAGGAGGCTTCTGGTACTAGTACAGCAAGGCAAAAGTCACTCATTCAAAAGTATTATGGAATAAGCTCTTTAGGGCTTTTCAATGGTTTGCTCGTCTTGCAAAGTGACGCTCCTCTCTTACAAAGTTCTGATCCGATAGCGCAGCGTTAGCGAGTCCGCGAGCGTCGGAAGCCTCTCTACGAGACGCTTCGCGAACGGCTCAGACTTTGCGCTGCGTCGAAGAGACTGCGCTAACTGATGCCTGCGGCGGGCTGCGCCAACGGCGGGAACCGCCGCTCAACGCCAGTTCCTTTAAGTGGGGGAACCCCACCAACGGACTGGCTCGACTTTGCGCTATTTACGCCGTGCTGTATTAGTGAGATTACAAAGTGCATGAGCGAATGTGATCTTGTGATGTCGGAGGTTGTCGGATATAGCACTGTTGTTGAGTCAAAAGCAGCGGCAGCATGTGTTCCTGTGGGTGGAGAGGCGAGAGTAATTTGTCCCAGATGAGGGAAAAGCTATTCATTGCTGGAGGCATTGGCAAAACTGAGTTGTTCAATCTACTATTTTTTTGATTAACTTATTGTTTGGAAATCCCTGAGAGACTTCCCTTCCACTTCAAAGAAAACCAAGCGAGTATTGATGCCATCAGTATCTCCGGCAAGAATCATAGGTTAATTCTCTGCCACTGCCGACCATCGCGCACCAACAAATCATCTGCTGCCAATGGTCCCCATGAGCCTGCTGCGTAGTTGGGAAAGTTTTCAGGTGGCGTGGTTGCCCAAGCCTCTAGAATGGGGGTGACGACGCTCCAGCCCAGTTCTACGTTGTCCGATCGCTGAAACAAAGTCGCATCACCGATCATGCAGTCGTACAGCAAGGTTTCATAGCCAGTACTCTGGATCTTGCCAAAGTAGTCAGTGTAGCAAAAGTCCATTTCTACCGCATCCATTGTCATAGCAGGGCCGGGCACCTTTGCACCAAATTGGAGGTGAATTCCTTCTTCTGGTTGAATGCGGATCGTCAAGAAATTAGGCGTGAGACGCTCAATTGACGTTTGGCGAAACAATAGTGAGGGTACTTGCTTAAACTGAATTGCAATTTCAGTCACGCGTTTAGCCAAACGCTTGCCCGTTCGTAGATAAAACGGCACCCCTGCCCAGCGCCAATTGTCGATGTTCAGCTTTAAGGCAGCGTAAGTTTCAGTGGTAGAGTCTGATGCAACTCGTGGCTCTGATCGATAAGCAGGCACTTGGGTATCCTTCACCGTTGCTGCACCATACTGTCCCCGTACAGTATGAGTTTGCACAGTTTCAGCAGTGAGCGGAATGATAGACTTCAATAGTTTTGACTTCTCATCACGCACCTCATCGGCTGAAAACGAGACTGGCGGTTCCATCGCCGTCATTGCCAGCAGTTGAAACAGATGGTTTTGCACCATGTCCCGCACTGCGCCTGTACCTTCATAGAAGTTGCCTCTGCCTTCGACTCCAACCGTTTCGGATACGGTAATCTGTACGTGATCGATATGTTCACGATTCCAAATCGGTTCAAACAAGCCATTACCAAACCGAAACACCAGAATGTTTTGTACAGTTTCTTTGCCCAGGTAGTGATCAATGCGGTAAATCTGTTTTTCCTGAAGGACAGCACCAATGGATTTATTCAGGGCACGAGCCGAGTCCAAGTCGTGCCCAAACGGTTTCTCGATGATAACTCGCCGCCAGCGATCGCTCTGTTGACGCACTAATCCTGCCGCGCCAAGCTGCGTAATGATGTCGCAAAAGAAGTTTGAGGCAGTTGCCAGGTAAAACAAATAGTTTCCTTGAGTGCCACAGTCTTGATCGACTTGAGTGAGTAAGTCCTGCAACTGATGGTAAGTGTCAGCTGACTGAAACTCACCGGCAAGATAGTACAATCGCTGCTCAAGCGGTTGCCAGAGATGATCGTCTACGGGAACCGTTGCGAACTCATGAATGTCTTGGGCAAGTTTGCTGCGAAAATCATCTTGGCTCATTGAAGTGTGTGCTACTCCAATGATCGCAAATTCCTGCGGCAGCAAATTGCTTTGTTTGAGGTTGTAGAGGGCGGGAAGCAGCAGACGCTTGGTTAAATCTCCCGCTGCTCCAAAGATAACGATCACGCAAGGTTCTGCCGGACGGATTGAGGCTTCAACAGGAACCTGGGGCTTGGTGGCAGCCGTCATGATAAAATCTCCGCATGTTCTTCAAGATGTCCACCAAACTATAGCGCATTGCAGACAGCAGTTTCTCTGCAAACTCATCTTCACCTCTAGAGCTAAATTATCAATATATTGCAGCACTCAGTATAAAAGTAGGCGTGCCGTCGTTGAGCGCGGCAGTAATCCTTGTTGAAAGTGAACCTTACAGACTATGTGGGAGTTGTGGGCGTAAAAAAGACAGCGATTGCAGTCTGGAATTTTCATCATATCAGCTTAACAACTTAGAATTGCTGCTTTCCATTCAGCCAAAATCAACAGTATTTACATTGTACTGAGATGCTTCGCTGTGCTCACCATGAGAGTAAAAGACTTTTTTAAAACATTCTCTAACCAATTGTCAATATATTGTTGATGTAAATGTTGATGTAAAAGCTTATTGCCAATCTTAGGTGTTTGTTTCAGAGGTGATCTGGGTTAACTTCATGAATTGATAACTGCCAGAGTTGGATTTGATAACAGAGATGGCTATCAAAAATAGTGCGTGCTGCTAACCCTTCGACAATCGGCTTTTCCAGCCAGCGTTTGAACGCTAAACGACCAAGTGCGTGTAACGGTGGGACTGCGATCGCTACAACATCAGCAATATATTTGATCGTAGTCAGTCCAAAAGTACGAAAGTTCTCAACACACAAGTCAATCGTTGGTGCAATTTGGCTGGAGATGTCCTCAATTTTAATTAACTTAAATCCAGCCTGGATCAACGCTGTCTGAAGCTCGCTAGCGACATGACAATTAGAAAAAATGCCCTTTTGATATCCAGCATCAGAACGCATCATATCCGCAATCAATAGGTAGCCACCACTACTTAATAAACGAGCTGTACCCTGAGCCAAATCGTCAACAGCAATATATTGGCTACTTTCACTGAACAGAACTAGGTCGTAGGAGCGTGAGGTGTGAAAATCTTCAAATCTTGTTAAGTAGAAAGGTGCTTGAGAGTTGGTATTCTTGATAAACTTCTCTTGTTGGAGTGCATCGGGTGCTAATCCCTCAACACCCAAACCGCGATCGCACAAATATGCTGCGTTACCACCAATACCACAGCCTACGTCAAGCACAGTTTTTGTACTCTCTGGAATGAAACTAAAAAGCTTGGCTGCATATGCAACTTGCGCCGCACGCATACGAGTTATGGTCAATTCCTCACCCGCCGTAGGTAGTGGCTCCCAATAGCCGTAATGGAGATAGGAGGAATCTGTGAGTCCCATGTAATAATCTATCGCTGCATTTTGGTAACGAGTTGGTTTGGGAATGTTGATTGATTTTGACTTAAGCATTGATGAATAAAGTAAGTTTTAAGGTATTAGACTTGGTTGAAATTCTTCCCAACGTTTGCAAACTTGTTCGTCGCAATCGCGTGGAGTAATTTTTAGTTGGTGTAAGAAATTAACCTCAACCTGGGGATCAACCTTCTCTACGAGACGCTGCGCCAACAGCACCAGAATAATATCTCTGGGTGTCATTGACTCGCTAGCTAATTGCGCCAACCACGATGATGGGAAATGTTTTGAGCTTGGACATTGCCAGAGCATTCCGTTACCCAAAAAAACCGATAATGTTATAGTAGTATAGGAAATTCGCTAAAATTTTCCTTACTTCACGGCATTTGAGTATACAATAGATACTTCATAACTGTGAATAAATAGCTGGAGAGGTGTCCGAGCGGTTCATGGTGACGCACTCGAAATGCGTTTTGGGGAAACTCAACGGGGGTTCGAATCCCCCCCTCTCCGTTGAAAAAGATTGCTGAAGAACCAGACAAACCAATGGTGTTTGGTTTGATAACTGGCATGTTTGATTATTTGCAAGTAAGGGCACACAGTTGCGCCCCTAACTATGTATATGTAACGGATATTGTGTGAAACGGGATTATATTTCCGTATTTACTTAGTAAGATATTTACCACAAAACACTAAAATCTACACTGCTAGCACAGATTTTTGGGATAAACTAATGCGATTCGTGTGAGGAGTGAACGATGGCGAATCGCAGCATGAGAGTGCTCTCATATAGTTTTATCAGCGTCTGTTTATATCTGGGTATTAGTATAGGAGTCGTTATCCGGCTTGGGCAATCACAGCGATTAAACGCTGCTACTACACCTACTGAGCCTGTGCAATTTCCATTAGCTATCCCCGAACTTAGTCCATCAAAAACAGAACGACAAACCTTTCCAGACACTATTACTATTAAAGCCGTTGGAGATATTATTCCCGGCACGAATTTCCCTAACTATAGATTACCTCGGTTTCGAGATCAATTATTACCAAAGTCAGTGAGAACTCACTTGCAAGGAGCTGATATTTTATTTGGTAACTTTGAAAGTAGCTTAACTAATTATCCCTACACTGCCAAAGATATTAGTCGAGGACAAGTCTTTGCCTTTCGCTCCCCACCTGCATATGCCCAGCTATTTGCTGAGGCTGGTTTTAATGTGTTTAATATGGCGAATAACCATGCAATGGACTTCGGCCCGGTAGGGTTCAAAGATACAATGAAAAATCTTCAAGCTGTGGGCATTGCAACTTTAGGTCATAAAAATCAAATTCTCTATTTGAAAGCTAACAATATCCCTGTGGCAATGGTCGGGTTTTCTCCTTATCAAATGTATAATTCCATCCATAATTTAGGAGCAGCACAAGCACTCGTAGCAAAAGCTAAAAATAATGCCAACATTGTAGTAGTATCGATGCACGCTGGAGCCGAAGGAACGGGGGCACTACAGGTTAAGAATCAGACAGAGTTTTTTTATGGAGAAAACCGAGGTAATTCGATCAAGTTTGCTCGAAACATGATTGATGCAGGAGCAGACTTAGTATTAGGACATGGCCCTCATGTTCCGAGAGCGATGGAAATTTATAAAGGAAAAATCATTGCCTATTCTTTAGGAAACTTTTTGGGATATCGGACTTTATCTACAAATGCCGAGACGGGTGACTCAATGATTTTAGAAATTAAACTTAACTCTGTGGGAGATTTGTTATCAAGTAAAATTATCCCCGTACGGATGGATCGCCAGGGAATCCCTCATATTGATCAGCATTTTCAGACTGTAAAACTTATGCGTTATTTGAATAATCAAGCTTTTCCCAAAAATTCGGTGAAAATTAATCAGAAGGGGGAAATTGTTGTACAGAATAGCAAATAACGCTGCGCGATCGCCGATCGCTTTTCCTGTTCAAAGACGCTACGCCCAGCCTTACTTCACGTAGGAGTAGAAGTCGGGAAACCCATTGTTAGCATCTGCTCACCAAAATTCCAAATCTGTCTTGAAAAGCTTTGATGCCTACGGCGGGCTGCGCCAACGGAGGAAACCTCCGCTCAAACTTTTCGCAAAATCTAAAATTGACTAATTCAGAACTTACGCAAAAATAACGTAATTTCGTCATTACGAGCGATAGCGTTCGCGGAGCGTCTCGTAGAGAAGTAATCCCCCCTGACGCTCTTATTGCTTCCCTACACTCCGTTTCGGTCGCAATGACAATATCGGCGTTGCGTAAGTCCTATAATTATTGTCATCTTAGAGCTTTTCCTGGGATTGTTGATCATTTTGGGGTTGACTATTAGTCGGTGAATTTTGCTTTTCCAGTGTTGGTACTACTAGACCAGAAGGAGTTGACTGTTTGGATTCCGTTGGTGACGCTGCTGGTATCACCCCAGAATTTGACGGATTCACATGTTGGGGGGAGGTAGAATCTTGACTAGAAGCGGGTAAGTTATTTTGTGGCAATGGTGCGGGCGAGGCTTTACGAGATGACCGGATCGCCCGTAGTTTCTCCACTAGCGAGGGTGTGGGGGAAACGTTAGGTGAAGGTGTGGATTGTTCAAAATCGCCGCGTTGCGATTTTCGTCTAGGGCTGCTGCTGGAAGATTCTTCTTGGGAAGAACGACGATTGCGCCTGCGCTGCTTAGAATTAGAGACAGGTGGTGATTCGGTTCTTGAGGTGGTGTTAGTCTCTTCACTTGGAGGTGAAGATCTACTATCGAAACTAGGTACTTTCGCGTCTGGTTGTTGAGTTGGCTGTTCAAAAAGCGGCTTTAAGGTTGGCTGCTGCTGAGATTTGGGTAACATGCTGGTGATCCCAAAACCTGCTGTAGCAGCAACCAGGGCTACACCTATACCAATAAATACCTTAGATGACCCCAGCTTTTTAGCCAGTACATTTTCCTTAGCGATGCCTGTCTTGAAAAGTTCAGATCGGCGGAAGCCGCCGCTGCGACTTTTCGCTGCGACGGGTTGCGCCAACGCAGATGGTCTATGAATGCGATTTTGGGCAGTTTTCCCAATAAAAGTTGCTGCTTGCTGGGCAGATAAATTGACAGTTGGCACTGCGTAAGTGCCTAAGGCTTGCGGTGTCACATTCACCCCATTTTCAGGTAGCAATTGTAACCACTCCGCAACTGTCGCTGGCCGAAAACGAGACTCCACCGCCATACCGCGCATTATCGCCTGATTGACAGCAGCACTTAAGTGTGGTTGCAGTTCGCGGGGGGCAGGCATTTGCTCGCGATCGCGCAATAATGCTGGTATGGGAACTTGGGCAGTCAAAAGTGCATACAAGGTTGCAGCTAAACCATAAACATCTGTGGCAGGTGTGCGCGGCGCTTGCGTCAGATACTGCTCAATTGGAGAATAACCTTCAGAAACCAGACCCGTGTGAGTCTGCCTGACACCGCCATTAAATTCCCTGGCAATGCCAAAATCAATCAATACTACTTCCTGCGTTCCAAGGCGTTGGATAATATTATCTGGTTTGACATCCCGGTGTAGCAAACCATTATTATGCACTACCTGCAAGGCTGCCCCAATTTGCCGGATGTAATGAATTGCTGTAGCTTCTGGCATTGGTATCCCTGGTAATACAAATGCGTCTCCCAAGGTTTCGCCAGGAATGTATTCCATCACCATGTAGGGCAGTCCAGCTTCGACAAAAAAGTCACTGACTCGAACTATATTTGGGTGGATACACGTAGCTAATCGTCTGGCTTCATCTTGAAATTGGCGCTCGAATTTCGCAAAATCAGGATGTTGTTGCAGCCGTTCATTGATGGTTTTCATCACTACCTCCTGACCCAAGTAGTGATGGGTAGCTTTAAACGTAATGCCAAAGCCACCCCGCCCTATTTCTTGAATGAGGGTATATTTTCCATTCTGCAAAATTGTGCCTGCTAACATAAAGAGTCCTGAGTCCTGATTGAGCAGATTAAGTAGCGAGTCTTGAGGAATTTCTAAAAAATTTTCCCATATTTCCCATATTTTTATATAGGGTAAGGTTTTCGCCTGTCTATCCTACGGGATGATTTAGTTGTTGGAATTCCCGAAGCGGGAAAAACCTCCCCATGATCACAACAGTTTTATCTTTTTCATAGGATAACGCGGGAGTCAAGAAATCCTGAAGTAATAAACAGGGTAAAGCTGTCTCCCATATCCGTGATGTTAGGGAGGAAGTACGACTCAACACGCTACTTGCTACAATGTCCAAAGAGCAACTCATATCATGTCCGGTTAATCAACCTGAGTAAAAAATGTTCGTAGTCAGGATTTCAGTCCTCTGAAAGTTTGCGTAGCGTCTCGTAGAAAGGACTAAAGTCCTCACTACCAATCAAAGTTTTTATTATGTATGGGTATTTTATTAGACATTATATCAGTGACTCTGCTCTAAAACACCAATTCAGTAATCTTGAAATCAGAAAATAGATATGCTTACTGTGAGCGGGTTTGACGCATCAGGTTCAATAGGCGTTAGCATAGCTCGTCGTAAACATCGCTATCTTAGTCTCCAATAAAATAGGTGTTTTCAGACATTCAGAGGCAAAAAAATCACGCATTGGGATGAAAGGTATAAAAGGATGAAAAACTCCACCCACTCTTGGGTTGGAGTATTTGGGCATGGGGAATGGAGAATCGTCCAAACACGGAACAGTTCCCAATGCCCAATGCTTAATGCCCCAAGTTGGCGAGCGGCTATCCCTCTCCACCTACTGTTGGGTTGGAGTTTCCCGCCGACTTGCAATGAAATCAATTTCAGGAGAAAAAATTAGGTCTTAATGGTTAAAGATACTAAACTTTTGGCTCTCCCTGATTTGAATTGCAGACCACCCCTTCTCTGGCTGGAAAAATTTTTTACTCATATAACATAAATGATCTCTTTTTAAGAGTTTTGAGTAATGCCCCGGATCTTTGACAACATTGATTTACAACTGCTACCGATTTTGCGAGAGACTCTCAAAGTCTCTTATCGGGCAGATTTTTGCGTTGGCTACTTCAACCTCAGAGGTTGGCGAAAAATTGATGATTTGATTGAACAGTATGTTGGTAGTGAAAATGCTTGTTGCCGTTTGCTAATAGGGATGCAAAGTTTGCCCAGTGATGAAGTTCATGCGGCATTTAGCCTTGTTAGTGGTGATGGACGGATTGATAACAGTGCGATAGTCCGGTTTAAAAAACGCATGGCGTCGGAATTTCGCCAGCAATTGGCGATTGGTGCGCCGACTAATCAGGATGAAGCGGGGTTGCGGCGGTTAAGTCATCAGCTAAAAACTCAAAAACTAATTATTAAACTGTTTCTCCGTCACCCGCTCCACGCCAAGTTATATCTTGTGCATCGTAATGACCCCAACACTCCCACAGTCGGATTCTTGGGTAGTAGTAATTTAACCCTTCCCGGACTGGCGAAACAAGGAGAATTAAATGTTGATATTTTAGATCACGATGCTTGCAATAAGCTGCAAAAGTGGTTTAGCGATCGCTGGCAAGATTACGGTTGTGTAGATATTTCCCAAGAACTGGCAGAAATTATTGATCAAAGTTGGGCCAGGCAAGAGTTAATCCCACCTTACTACATCTATTTAAAGATAGCTTACCACTTATCCCATGAAGCGATCGCTGGACTTTCAGAATTCCGCATCCCCCGCGAATTTAATAACTTATTTGACTTCCAAAAAGCCGCCGTGCTGCTAGCTGCACGTCATGTAACTAGGCGTGGTGGCGTGTTAGTGGGCGATGTGGTTGGTTTGGGCAAAACCCTAGTTGGAACCGCCCTCGCCAAGATATTACAAGAAGATTGTTTTTTAGAAACACTGATTATTTGCCCAAAAAACTTGGTGCAAATGTGGCAAGAATATATAAATAACTATCGGTTACTTGCCGAAGTTATGCCAATTAGTCAAGTACAAAATAAGTTACCAAAACTCCGCCGCTACCGAGTTGTGTTAATTGATGAAAGTCATAATTTACGGAACCGCGAAGGCAAACGTTATCGAGCAATTACAGAATATATTGCTGCTAATGAAAGTAAATGTATTTTATTATCAGCTACTCCTTACAATAAAAGTTATCTTGACCTTTCCGCCCAACTGCGGCTATTTGTGCCAGAAGACGAAGATTTGGGATTAAGACCAGAAGCTTTAATTAATGAACTTGGTGGCAGCTCTGTAGGAGAATTAGAGTTTATTAGAAAGCATCAATGTTCAGTACGCTCTTTAGCTGCCTTTGAGAAAAGCGAACATCCTGATGACTGGCGAGAATTGATGAAGCGCTACATGGTGCGACGGACTCGCTCTTTTATTAAAGATAATTATGCCCACACAGATGAAACAGGGCGGAAATATTTAGAATTTTCTGATGGCAGACATTCTTATTTTCCCCAGCGTATACCTTGTAGTCTCAAGTTTTCTCTAGAAGGTTCTAACACTGACTTTTTTTCTCGTCTTTATTCTGAGTCAGTAGTTGAAGTAATTAATCAACTGAATTTATCTCGTTATGGGCTAGGAAATTACGTTATTGCTAAACACAAACAACCGCTTACAGACACTGAACAACGCTTTATTAATAGTTTATTTCGTGGCGGCAGGAGATTAATGGGTTTTTCTCGCACTAATTTGTTTAAACGTTTAGAAAGTAGTGGTCTTGTTTTCATTCAGTCAATTGAACGTCACATTTTACGGAATTTCATTTATTTATATGCCTTAGAACAGGGGCTTGATATTCCGATTGGAACTCAGGATGCTGAGTTATTAGATACAAGTAACAATGATGAAGATGCCGATTCTGTGGCAGCAGCTTTGTTTGATAGAGAAATTGAAGAAGATGATTCTACTGTTTCGCTGCAAGTAGAGACAGAACTAGAAGTAACTCCTTTTTTTAACGAGGATGATAAGGCATATAAAACAGAAAAACTTTTTAGTCAAAGAGCAAAGTCAATTTACCAAGAATATACAACTCGATATCAACGAAGATTTAAATGGCTGCGTTCTACAGTTTTTGATATTAAAAAACTGAAACGAGATTTGCTAGAGGATGCCAAAGCACTAATTAATGTCCTGCAACAGTGTGGCGAATGGAATCCTCAAAAAGATGAAAAACTTGCTGCCTTAATCAAACTACTAACAATAACTCACCCCAAGGATAAAGTACTAATTTTCACTCAGTTTGCCGATACAGTCCGCTACCTTACAGACAATTTACAGTCGAGTAATATTACTAATGTAGCAGGGGTGACAGGTCAATCTAAAGACCCTACAGTAATCACAGGAAGATTTAGCCCTGTGAGTAATGAAAAACGGGAGCAAATTTCATCATCAGATGAGTTGCGTATTTTAATAGCCACTGATGTTTTGAGTGAAGGTCATAATTTGCAAGACTGTGCAATTATCGTCAATTGGGATTTACCTTGGGCGATTATTCGCTTAATTCAACGCGCCGGACGGGTAGACCGCATTGGACAAAATGCTGACCAAATTCTCTGTTATTCTTTTTTGCCAGTCGAGGGAGTAGAACGCATTATTAATTTGCGGGGACGACTTCGTAAACGACTGCAAGAAAATGCTGAAGTGGTAGGAACTGATGAAGCATTTTTTGAAGATGATGATGCACGAGTAATTCTCGACCTCTACAACGAAAAATCTGGAGTTTTAGATGGTGAAGAAGATACAGAAGTTGATTTGACTTCAGAAGCGTTTCAAATTTGGAAAAAAGCCACTGATGGTAATCCGGGCTTGAAAAAAAAGATTGAGGAAATGCAAAATGTGGTTTATTCTACCCGCGCCCATACTTCTCAGCCTGTGCAACCAGAGGGAGTACTGCTTTATATGAAAACCACTGAGGGGAATGATTCTTTGATTTATGTTGACCGCGATGGAAATAGCGTTACTCAATCACAATTAGCGGTTCTTCGAGTGGCGGCGTGTGAAGAATCTACCCCAGCGATACCCAAAGACAAACAGCATCACGAGTTAGTTAAAAAGGGTGCTGAATTGATTGCTGAAGAAGAGAAAAATGCAGGCGGTCAATTGGGACGACCATCAGGTGCGAGATTCCGTACTTATGAACGACTGAAGAGTTATGTTCAACAGATGAATGGAACACTATTTGTCACTGAAGAACTTTTAAAAGCAATTGATGAGATTTACCGTTATCCTTTGCGACAATCAGCCATTGATACTCTAAACCGCCAACTGAGAAGCGGCATTAATAATCAGCAGTTGGCTGAGTTAGTAGTGGCGCTACGGATGGATGACCGTTTGTGTATTGTGACAGAAGAACTGGAGAAGCGAGAACCTGAGATTATTTGTTCTTTGGGTTTATTCGAGGAGTAGCGGTATATGTAAGGTGTGTTATGGCGTAGCGTAACGCACCTTAAAATAATTAACATTAAATTAGCAAAACCCAACAAAGCCTTGATAATGTTGGGTTTCGTTCCTCAACCCAACCTACGCCTTGCGTAAAATACTGAAATGAGAAAGCAAATTGGGATTTGAATAAGTAAAAGCTTGTTTTGCTTACGGAAAACACTAAAATGAGAAAGCAAAAGCTTGTTTTGCTCGCGGAAAACACTAAAATGAGAAACTAAAAGCTTGTTTGAAAAAGCAAAAGCTTGTTTTGCTTGCGGAAAACACCAAAATGAAAAAGTAAAAGCTTGTTTGAAAAAGCAAAAGCTTGTTTTGCTTGTGGAAAACACTAAAATGAGAAACTAAAAGCTTGTTTTGAGAAAGCAAAAGCTTGTTTTGAAAAAGCATTTCAGTATTTTGAGAAAGCAATCAGGCATTTTTATAAAGAAATTAGGCATTTTGATAAAGAAATCAGCAAATATACCTGACAATTAAAAATCACAGGTGCACAGAACTAAGTCGGCGCTTAGATAACTCAGGTAATATCCCTGAACCTACTTTGATATAAAGGATTTATAAAGTATAAAAAGCATGGTTAAAATTTAACTCGTATAAAGAGGCTTTTTTCAAGTCTGCCAGCGCAGACTTAATTTTTAGAGCCACAGATTTATTTTCTAAGTGGCAAATTTACTATGCTCTTTTTTTATTCTTCAAGCATGGTAAATTATGCCACTTAATTTTCAACGAACACGCGATTTACTCTCTAATTTCCAATTCAGTGATTTATTTATAGAAGAATTAGGTTGGTCTAAACCTACAAGACAAAAACCTGTAACCTTAAAGATTGATAATAAGACATATCAATATCAGAGAATTGCTGAACTTTCAGGTGTTGCAATATTTGAAATCACCGCAACAGATGGGAAAATACCAGAGGCTAAAGTTAGAGTTAGTATTCATCAAGAAATTACTAAACTAATAAATGAAAATCTCCTAATTTTTATTACCGAAGAACGCACACGTAGTCTTTGGTATTGGGTTAAACGAGAAGGAAGTAAAAGCTACGTTCGTGACCATTTATATGTGAAAGGTCAACCAGGAGACTTATTTTTAAGTAAGATTGGTTCTTTAGTTCTTGATATTACTGAATTAGAACATGGGGAACCGACTGTAGTCGAAATTGCTTATAAGCTACAACGTGGGTTTGATGTTGAGCCAGTAACGAAAAAGTTTTACAAGGAATTTCAAGAGCAACACCAGAAGTTTTTGCTGTTTGTTAAAGGAATTGATAATGAGACAGATAGACGTTGGTATACATCAGTAATTCTCAATCGCCTGATGTTTGTTTATTTTCTCCAGCGTAAGGGTTTTATTGATAACGAAGATTTAAACTATCTGCAAAATAAGCTTGAACAAAGCCAGCAAAAAGGTGAAAATTATTTTTATACTGAATTTCTCAAAGCTTTGTTTTTTGAAAGTTTTGCTAAACCTGAGTTTGAACGCGATTTATCTGTACAGGAATTGGTAGGAAAGGTTAAATACCTTAATGGTGGGCTATTTCTCAAGCATCATATTGAAGAGAAATATGATATTTCTATAGTTGATGAGGCGTTTGAGCAAGTTTTAGATTTATTTGGGCGTTATTCTTGGAATCTGGATGATACGCCGGAAGGAAAAGACGATGAAATTAACCCTGATGTTTTGGGTTATATATTTGAAAAATACATTAATCAAAAAGCTTTTGGGGCGTATTATACTAGACCGCAGATTACAGAATATCTTTGTGACAGAACTATCCACAAGTTAATTGTAGACCGCGTAAATGATGCGCTATCTGATAAGGATAAGCGATTTGAGGATATTAATGAACTTTTCATCAAGCTGG
Source organism: Nostoc sp. (assembly GCF_036916575.1). Lineage (GTDB taxonomy): Bacteria > Cyanobacteriota > Cyanobacteriia > Cyanobacteriales > Nostocaceae > Nostoc. The sequence goes on along the minus strand of NZ_JBALGC010000140.1, from coordinate 7,848 downwards.
ATGCAAATGTTTGTGCTCTACTAATAGAAAAGATTCTTCCTAATTTATCAATCCTTGACCCAGCTTGCGGTTCTGGTGCTTTTCTCGTTGCAGCAATGAAGACGTTGATTTTTATATATGCTGCTATTATTGGGACAATTGAATTACAAGGAGATCAAAAATTAAAGAACTGGCTAAAAAGTGAAAAAACTGAGCATCTTTCAATAGAATATTTTATTAGAAAGCGCATTATTAGGGATAATCTCTATGGTATAGACATCATGGAGGAAGCAACAGAAATTGCTAAACTGCGTCTTTTCTTAGCGTTGGTTTCTTCTGCGAAGAATGTCGATGAATTAGAACCGTTGCCGAATATTGATTTTAATATTATGGCAGGTAATTCGCTGATTGGGTTAGTTAAAGTTGATGAAACAGCCTTTGATACGGTCGGAAATTCGCTACAAGGTAATCTTTTACAGTCTTTAGCAGCCGATAATTATAAAAAAATATTAGAAGAGAAAAATAAATCAATTAAAATTTACAAAGAATATGCCTTTTTACCTCAAAATTTACCTCATACAGATACACCTAAAAATACTTGCTTTAGACATCTACGCAGAAGTATTGAACAACTAAACAGTCAATCCCAAGAAAAATTAAATCTTTTGCTGTTGGATGAGTTTAGTAAGCGTTTGGGTATTAAGTATGAAGAAGTTCAGTTAACTGGAAAATCACAGAAGCGTGTTTTGAAGGTTGAGGATATTGCAGCTTTGAAACCGTTTCACTGGGGTTATCACTTTGACAAGGTTTTAGAACGCGGCGGCTTTGATGCAATTATCACTAATCCCCCGTGGGAAATATTTAAGCCACAAGCTAAAGAGTTCTTCGCACAGCACAATGAACTGGTGACAAAGAACAAGATGGATATTAAAGATTTTGAAAAAGAGCAGAATAAACTATTACAAAATCCAGTAATTGCAAGTACTTGGTTAGAATATCAAAGTCAATATCCTTATGTCAGCGCTTATTATCGTTCATCTGAACAGTATAAAAATCAGATTTATGTAGTAAATGGTAAAAAAGCAGGTACAGATATTAATCTCTATAAGCTATTTACAGAACAATGTTTTAATCTTCTGCGTTCATGCGGTGAGTGCGGAATTGTAATTCCTAGTGGTATCTACACTGATTTGGGGACTAAGCAATTGCGAGAGATGTTGTTTAGTCAAACTAAAGTTACTGGGCTTTTTTGCTTTGAGAACCGCAAAACTATTTTTGAAGAAGTTGATAGTCGTTTTAAGTTTGTTGTGCTTACTTTTGCAAAAGGTAGTACAACAACAGAATTTCCATCAGCTTTTATGCGTCATGATGTGCAGGAACTTCAAAGGTTTCCTAGTGATGATAGCTTACAGATTAATATTGATATGGTGCGTCAACTTTCACCAGATTCTTTATCTGTGATGGAGTTTAAAAATAAGGTAGATATCCGCATAGCTGAGAAAATGCTTAAGTTCCCCTTGCTGGGTGAAAAGATTGAGAGTAAATGGAATTTGCGTTTAACTGCCGAATTTCACATGACTAGTGACAGCAATTTATTCAAGCAACAGCCAGCTAAAGGAAGATTACCATTATATGAAGGTAAAATGATTCATCAGTTCACTCACCTCTATGCTGAACCTAGATATTGGGTAGATGAACAAGAAGGGAGAAAAGCTTTATTAGGACGGAATGAAAATGATAACGGTCAAAAGGTAGATTATCAAAATTATCGTCTAGGTTTTAGAGATGTGGCGCGGAATACAGATAACCGCACAATGATTGCAGGAATTGTCCCGCCTAATATTTTTGCAGGTAACACATTAATTGTGTCACAGCAATTCACAAAGCAAGATGAATTACTGTTTGTTGTTTCTGTGCTAAATAGCTTTGCTTGCGATTTTATAATTCGCCAGAAAGTAACGGCGCATTGTAATATGTTCTATGTCTACCAACTACCCGTCCCACGTTTAACAAAAAACGATCGCTACTTCAACGATATTGTACAACGCGCCGCCAAACTCATCTGCACCACACCAGAATTTGACGAACTCGCGCAAGAAGTCGGTCTAATTTCCCATCAACAAGGCGTTACCGACGAAACAGAACGCGCCAAACTCCGCGCAGAACTCGATGGAATGGTAGCACACCTTTACGGCTTAACTGAAGATGAATTTAGCTACATTCTCACCACATTTCCGATTGTGAATGCAACCGTAAAAGAAGCAGCATTAGAAGCTTACCGTACCTTTGCTCTAATATTTGGATACTCACAAGTAGCATTTTGAATACTAATGGCGCAACCATGAAGGTTTTTAATTATATTGGTTTACAAAGGGCCTGATTATTGGTCACCATCAGATATAGAAATGATGCAAATAGGGGCAAAAATAGTAACAGATTGTAACATTCTGGATTAAGCCGCTGTGTATTCAAATCGCATACACTTAAGTAGCATAAATCCTCGCCAGCACTGATTTTTCTAAGAAGGAGAAAAAACTGTGAAATTTGGTTATACGCTCATCTGGGTAGACGATGTAGTTAAGACGGTTGAGTTTTACGAAAAAGCATTTGGTCTGGTTCGTCGCACTCTCCTGGATAAGGGGCAATCTATCTGGGCTGAAATCGAAACCGGAAACACTACACTAGCTTTCTCCTCCAGTAGCGAGGCACATAAATTATTTCCTAACGGCTTCCATCCCAACGACGCTACACAACCACCGACATTAATCCAAATATCATTTATCACACCTGATGTCGGCAGCGCTTACATGAGAGCGATCGGGGCAGGCGCAAAAACACTAGATGCCCCTAAAACCCAGCCTGGGGGACACACTATTGCTCGTGTCCGCGATCTCAATGGTGTACTGGTGTCCTTGGTGAGTGCCTAATAGCGATCGCTATCTTGAAATTGGTAATTCCCATATCGCAAGTTTTTCATTGATTAGGGGATCAAACAAGCAAAGCTATAATTACCGTAGCCTCTAGCCACGTTCCATACTTCTATAACCGATCAGATTTTCACTTGGGTGGATGAGCTATTGCACCAAACAGCAATCGATTTTCTGATGGTGGAATATCAGCTTACCTGCTTTGTATACTATTTAGACAGCTAGGGAGTACCGGAACTTACTTTGCGTCGTCGCCGTCAAACACGCAACAAGACGCCAAACCACGACGACGAACGAGAAAAAGACGGTAGTACAGATGAATTAGAACCAAGTAGGAGCATCATCATCATCATCCTCTCCATCACTTATTTCTTCCGGATCGTGCCTCCCTGTATCGTCTAAACCTCTAAAAGAAGCCTCTACGGTAGCAGGTGCTAAGATCCACGAGTCGCTAGCATTTTCCACGGTAGTTATATAACCATCGTATTTTGTATCGAGAGCTAGGCTTTGATTACTGTAGGAGATATTGGTGATGCGAACGCGATCGCCATAGCGAATTGGACTTGCATCGCCATCCGCTTTAGTAATCTGCCAGCTTTGTTTATCCTCATCATAGCCATCTTGCCAATAGTAACAATCATGGCTATCCGCAAAAGCCCCCAAAATGTTATTGTCGCCTATTGCTGATTCTGTCGTTCTGATTTTGATGCGGCTGTTGGCTTGAAGCTCGCCATTATCGCCCACAAGTTCAAGTTTTGCTAATTTTTTTTTCTCTTGGCTCAACTTCGGCCAGTTGTAGCGTCCTTGTTCAACCGCAATTAAGTATTTATTGCTCTCATGTTTGAGAAAAAACTTATCATTAAACTTAACGACAGCTTGATTAACGACATCTTGATTAGACATGAGGATGTTCTCCTGATTAATTACACAGTTGTGTTATTAAAACTTATCCAGAAATAGCAAAAGGTTTCTTGACCACCTCAACAATCAACCGTTACACATCCATCACCCAACGCATAAAGTCTTCTCTTTGATCCCCACCATCCATCTAAATCGTATGTAAGCGATTGGTGCGACTGTCCAGATAATGAACTTGATTGAGGAGTTTTTTGGCTCCAGTGCGTTCTGGAAGCAAAGCGCATGTAACCTATTGGTGACTGGCGTTAGTGATTGTGATTATTTGTAAGTACTACTTCTTACGAGACATTTTCCCACTTTTCGTCCAAAGTAAAATACATAAAGATCATATTCCGATCACAAAAATATTGATTTATATACAACGGCTTATGTGAGTTGTAGGCTCAAACAACGCAGTCTCGTTCACAAGGCTAGAGTTTACGATTAAAGCTAAGGCTAAAACCTTTGATGTTGCTTGATAATTTTTAACTCACATAAGGCGTAAATTATGAATTTTGTTTTGCATCATTCATAATTCATTTATTTTCTGTACTCCCCAGTATCAAATTTTATGGATTCAAATCCAGCATTGTGTGCAGCGATCGCAAATCACATTACCACCAGTCCCCAGCAACGAATTACTTTTGCCCAATTCATGGAGCTGGTATTATACCACCCTGAACACGGCTACTATTCTAGCGATGCAGTCAAAATTGGCTTTCAAAATAGTGATTTTTTCACCTCTCCCAACCTCTGTACTGATTTTGGCGAGTTACTAGCAGAACAATTTTTGCAAATGTGGGAGATTTTAGGAAAACCTGTACCGTTTTCTCTGGTAGAAATGGGAGCAGGTCAAGGACTGCTAGCATTGCATATCCTCAAATATCATCAGCTACGCTACCCAGATTTTTTTACTGCGCTGGAATACATCATTGTTGAAAAGTCCCCAACTTTAAGACAAGAACAGCAGCAAAGTTTGCAAGATTTGCCCGTGCGTTGGTGCAATTTAGAGGAAATATCATCTGAGGCGATCGCAGGCTGCTTTTTTTCTAACGAGTTAGTAGATGCGTTTCCAGTGCATCAATTCATCTTAGAAACCGGAGAACTACGAGAAATTTATGTAACAACAGACAAGAATGAAAAAGAAACCAATGCCCCATACCCATCATTTGTAGAAGTCACAGGAGAACTTTCAACGCCCCAACTGGCTGAATATTTGGATTTAGTGGAAATCAACTTTACCCAAAGTGCATACCCGGATGATTACCGCAGTGAAATTAATTTAGCTGCTCTAGACTGGTTGAGTATAGTAGCAGACCGCTTGCAGCGCGGCTATGTGTTAACAATTGATTATGGCTACCCCGCCAGTCGTTACTATAATCCCAGGCGATCGCAAGGAACGCTACAGTGTTATTATCATCACCGTTTCCATGACAACCCCTATATTAATATTGGGCGACAAGATATCACTGCCCATGTTGACTTTACGGCTTTGGAACGCTGGGGTGAGCGGTGTAGTTTAGAGAAAGTCGGTTTTATCCAGCAAGGATTATTTTTGATGGCGTTGGGGTTAGGCGATCGGTTAAGCCGCGTCTTTGACGAACGCATTACTGCCCTTTGTGATCAACAGCAACCCCTCTCACAGTTACTACAGCGGCGGGACGCACTACACCAGCTTATAGATCCCACAGGACTAGGCGGCTTTGGAGTCTTAGTTCAGAGCAAAGGTCTAGACAAGACAGAAATTTCTCAACCACTAAAAGGATTGACCCTGCCTGAGGAAATGTAAAGAAAGAAAAGTTAAAACTCTATTTAAGAATGCACTATCAGTCTGATTTGGACTAGCATAACAGTGATTACTGTAAAGTTAAACACACTACCAAAGTAATAATTATGTCCACTCATGACCTACTAATGCTAGCAACACTACTTACCCCTGGTATTTTACTTTCGGTGATAATTATGGTGACTTTTGCGGCTGGTGGCTAATCATCAAATACGATATTCAGTAGTCAGTGAATAGTTATCAGTGTTCAGAGATAACTGTTCACTGATCACTGATATTAAAATCAAACAATAGAAATGCGATGTCTGTCTTGAAAAGTTCAGATCGGCGGAAGCCGCCGCTCCGACTTTTCGCTACAACAGGCTGTGACGCTCCTGCGTCGCTCTAAGCGAAGCCATGCCGAAGGCTTTACGCTACGCTATCGGTGACGCTATACCAAAGGAACGTAGAAAAATGAAGGTGGCATTTCTGGGAACTGGACTGATGGGACTACCAATGGCTCAAAGGTTATTAGCCGCAGATATACAGCTAGTTGCCTACAATCGCACCCCAGAAAAATTAGCGCCATTACAAGCAGCTGGGGCTGAAATTGCTACACATCCCCGCCACGCCATTCGTGCTGCTGAGTGTGTAATCCTCATGCTTACTAATGCCCCAGCCATTTATAATGTGTTGCTTTCAGATACTGCTTGGCAAACTCTAAAAGGGCGCACGATTATCCAAATGGGAACAATTACTCCCACAGAAAGCCAGGAAATTAGAGATGCAGTTGTTGCGGGTGGTGGTGAATATTTAGAAGCACCTGTATTAGGGAGTATCCCAGAAGTGAAAGCTGGCAAGTTGAGTGTTATGGTAGGGGGTGAACCAGAACAATATCAACGCCACTTGAAGCTACTCCAAAATTTTGGGACAGAACCTTTACTTATAGGGCCAGTAGGAACTGCGGCGGCGCTCAAATTGGCATTAAATCAACTAATAGCTTCCCTAACAACTAGCTTTGCTCTCAGTCTAGCTTTTGTCCAGCGTCAGGGTATCGATGTGGATGTGTTTATGCAAATATTGCGCGACAGTCCACTCTACGCACCGACCTTTGACAAAAACCTACAACGGATGTTGGATAGCAATTATGCTAATCCCAATTTCCCCACAAAACACTTGCTCAAAGATACAGAATTGTTTATCTCGGAAGCGAAATCTCAGAGTTTGGATCTTAGCAGTATTAAAGGTGTGCGGCAAATCTTGCAAACAGCCGTGAAAGTGTCATTTGCTGATGATGATTACTCATCACTATTTTCTGTAATTAAGGAATGGGGAGAAGCGATCGGAGAATAAAGCAGTTTAAGCTCATCCCACGTCTGAAGGCAGTGGGATTTCGCGGGCATGGGGTATTGGGCATTGGGGAGCCAAATGCGTTGGGCACTTCGCCGACTTATACCCCTGCTTTTAAGCAAGCTACGCGTAGCACTATCACAAGGAACTGTCCTCAACTACCGTCAAGTGGTGTTTGAGGAGCGAAGTCCAACAAATACCTTGGTATTTATTGGGCTTCGCTGAGACTCAAGACAATCGCTACAATTTTTCTTAACCCAAGTGTATTGCCTTATACGCTCCTCGAAAATGAGGAATCAAAACTTTTTAAAATATACTCAATAGTATAAGTGTTTCTGGCTTCAAATTGGTCTAATGCCAGGCAAGGTTTCACTAAGTGTGAACTTAACAATTGGGAAGTTCCGAACATACTTTGGGAATCAGGACTTTCGCCTTGGTACTTGCACGCAAAAAACTATAACTCTAAAGGCAGAAAATGAAACTCTTTACAATTGGTGACAGTATTTCTCAAGGCTTTATGTCTATGGCAGCAGCCCGGACAGACCTTTGTTTTTCAACTTTGATTGCTAAGTCAATGGGGCTAAAAATTGGTGCTGAATATCTGTATCCTGAATGGTTAATGGGCGGACTACCAGCCAATATTGAGAAGATTTTACGACGTTTGGAGAAAAAATATGGCTCGGATATCAACGCCCTAGATTGGCTAACTATATTGCCAACTCTTGAGGGGGTACTTGATGAAGCTGAAGATTACTATGAACGACAAGGAGGTAGTGCTGAACAGCCTTATCCAAGAAAGATTGACTTCTTTCACAATGTGGCAATTCAGGGCTTTGATCTTGCTGATTCTTGGATGATCACACCCAATGTTTGCAAGTATCAAATTAAACTTAGTAACGACAAAGGAGAGGGCAAGCCTGGTTTCTTGGC
>NZ_JBALGC010000139.1:0-101420 GCF_036916575.1 Nostoc sp. | reverse complement strand
AGCACCGAATTTTAATTACTGTACCGTATATGCTGCGCTGTTTCTTGAATCCTTTACCAGTAAGCATTTCAAGACTTAACGGGAAAAGTCAGATGTGGCAACGGGTTCATTGGGACAAGGACTGCCGATCGCGGTTGGTATTGCTTTAGCTGGAGAGTATTTAGACAAGCTGCCTTACCACACCTGGGTTTTGTTAGGGATAGTGAAATGGCAGAAGGTTCTATTTGGGAAGCCTTTGAACACACCAGTCACTACAAACTGGCAAATCTGATTGCCATCCTCGATGTCAACCGTTTAGGACAGCGAGGTGAAACGATGCTAGGCTGGAACACCCAAACATACTGCGATCGCGCTCTTGCTTTCGGCTAGAAGGCAATTGAAATCGACGGTCACAACCTAGAAGAAATTGACGAAGCTTATGCAGCAGCTATCGATAACCCTAATTGTCCGACATTGATTGTGGCTCGCACAAAGAAGGGCAAGGGTGTTGCAGATTTAGAAGATGTTGGCGGTTGGCATGGAAAAGCCTTGAAACCTGACCAAGCAAAGGCAGTGATCGAAGAACTAGGTGGTGAACGTCAGATCACTATTGCCGTATCAAAACCTAATTTACAAACCCAAAGAACTTCAACTTCAATTTGAAGTGATAAGCTCCCAGCAGATATTGCTGTCCTGCTCCAATTCCTACTAGTTTAACTGCTGGAGGGCGACGGCGATCGCAACAAAAACTAGACGCACTTCAGGCAGAATTTGACATCCGCAGCGAGAAGTTTAAGCAGATGAAGAAAGCTGTAGCAATTGAGGCTGGTACCGCCGTTAAGTTTCAATTAGAACAGCAGCTTCTTGACGAAGAGGCAAAACTGGTACATCTTGGTGATGAACTGGATAAAATTGAGTCCGCATTGCAATCATGAGACTTATGTAAATATACAGTTATTTGGCACATGGAAATCAGGATTTCCCCACCCAGAAAACAAGGAAAACAGAGATATTCAGTTAATTAGTGTTTGTTTATACTATTTCAATTTTTTGTAATCGTTATACTCATGACTTAGGTTCTACCTGGGAATTAGGAAGTGGCTTTGCCACTTCTTTTTATTGATCTGGTAGCCCAGTCAAAAATAAATTAAAAGTTAAAAGAAATTTCCTTTAACTTTTAACTTTTATTAATTATTATACAATTTGACAAAATACCTGCTATATCTACCATTGGTAGTAGAAGCGCACAGTTGTACGCCCCTACAGCCGATTCATTCGTTGCAAAGATTGTTGACAATGGGATAATATCGTGTTCGTCTAATTGACCAAGCAGTCTGACGGAATTCTGGGCATATAGACATGATATTAATCATTACTCATTGTATCTTGCCATCTCTCACGCTTGGGTTTGCTCTCCACATCGCGCGATCGCGCTTCTTGCCAAGTCCCCCACATTAGGGATTGCTGTTTTTCAACATGGTTAATAAACTGCATAATTGACTGATCTGCTTTGATGGGAGTTTTCAAATCAAACTTAATTGTTTGGACAATCTTAATATCACCCATAAGAAAATACTTAGCTACAATCTTAGTCAGCCATAGCACAACTCGATTGCATAACCAACCAAAAATTCCTTTACGTTTTTTAGTCATCAATAAGATTTGACCTTCAGTTTTTCCCCCTTCGTGGAGGCGAACTGCAACCATCATGTGGACATGGAAGAAATCGGGGCCAACTGTCACAATGCCAATGCTGCCGTACCAATAGCAAATACTGTAAGTTATTGCATTTTTGTAGAAAAGACGGATGAGCTTAATGAAAAAGCAATTGTTTTTGATGGGTGTAGTGTTACTGAAGATAATTGCATTCTCGTTCAGTTCCTGTCTTTCAAAAATAACTTCTATTGGCAGTTTGTGAATTGTATTGAGGTGTTGAGCATCAATCGCATTAATCATCACCACATTGGGGTGACAGTTCATCACGAAGTAGGAATGGATGGCGATATCACACTCCTTTTGTTCTAACTCTGGAGCAAAAGGTAGGGGTTGTTGTGGTATTTCTCCAGTCCAAATCCAAATCATTCCGTATTTCTCAGCAGTGGGCCAAGTTTGTAATTTCAAGGAAAGCGGCGTATCTAAACATGGGATATTAATACACATCCCCTCAGCATCAAACTTCCAGTCGTGGAAAAAACAACGCAGTGCATTACCCTCAACTTTGCCTTCAGCAAGGTGAGCGCCCATATGCGGACAATAGGCATCAAAGGTAACTACTCTTTTGTCTTTACCACGGTAAATCACTAGTTCTCTACCCAAAATTGTGATAGGTTTTACTTTACCTACCCGCAGATTTCGAGAGGGCATTACCCAATACCATCCCTCAATAAAACGCTCTGGATTATTAAAAATTTTAGGTTTACGGATTGAGCTAGAAGCCTGCGAGTTGAGATTCATTTTTATGGTTTCACTTGAAGTGAAGCAGTTGATCTAGAAGTAACATGGAAACCAAAAAAAAACAGTTACTTTCAGTACTATGACAAACAGTTACCCAATAAATAGATAAAATTTAGAAAGTAAAACTTTGAATAAATATTGTTAATAATGTCAAAATTATGCCATTCCAATATCAGTTTAACTAAGCTAATATCCATTTAGAATAGATATTTGAAAAATTAAAACTTAGTAAAATCTCTAATTAGATAAAAATTTAAAACACTGATGCCAATATTTTGCTTAACCTCAAACAGCTTAATAATTATATAAATTATGGATTGACAGAAAAGACCAAAGATGCATGATTTTAAAAGCCACATCTGTCGTCGGGGCAATTCATGAATTGCCCCAACAGCGCAGTTACCATCAAATAATGATTAATAAAAACCTTAAACGACGTGTTGACGTTAATATACAACATAATTCTTTTGTACAGTGCGTAAGTCATAAATTAGGAAAATATGTAATAATAATTACAAAATTAGGGAAAATCTCCGGTGTTAACTCAAGATAAAAAACTGCTTTTAATTGGTCAGGTAACAGATTTAAGCGGAATCCCCATCAGGACAATTCGATATTACGAGAGTTTAGGTTTAATCAAATCATCAAGACGAACAGAGGGAGGCTTTCGCCAGTTTTCATTGGATGTGCTGACTCGTCTAGCCTTCATTAAAAGGGCGCAAAATCTTGGTCTTAGCCTAGAAGAAATTGGAAATATTCTTCAGGTTTATGACCAAGGACAAGCTCCCTGTGGTGAAATCAAAGAAAAGCTCAAAGCTAAGGTCTTGCAGATTGATCGCCAAATTGATCAATTGTTAACCTTACGTTCTGAAATAGATGGATTACTTTCAGGCTGGAAGAATATCGGCGACCACCATGAGGATAGAATTTGTCCGATCATTCAAAATAAGACTTACAGTAGGAGTCAGAAGTAAAATAGGCTTTATATATCAATACGTTTTAGTTAAGGCTTAACGTTTTGTCAAAGTCAATAATAAGGATCACAAATGTGAATTGTAGGTTGTGTTTTACTTAACTCTAGCCAAGAAACGCCCAAATAATGTTAGGTTTAGTTCCTCATTTAAGACTCAGAACTTTTATAGAGAAGAAACCACCACAACTCTAGTCCAATTAAGGCTAAACCACCGATCGCAACACCAACTTTCAAGCCCAAAGGTTGCTCAATCCGATGAAATTGGCTAGTTTGCTCTGACGAGTGGGCTGGCATTTCTGCTAATGCTACACCTGATGTTCCAGTGAGAAGCACTAAAGCTGTAAAGCTTCCCCAAAGCATTTTTTTACTGAACATTTCCTAAATTAACCTGCAATTATGAGATAGTTTTTGGTTGAAAGTTACGCAATCTTAGAGCGTTGCTAACAACAGATAGCGAAGAAAGAGCCATTGCAGCCCCGGCGATAATTGGATTGAGTAACCAACCAAAGATAGGGAACAAAATTCCAGCCGCAATAGGAATTCCAATAACGTTGTAAATAAAGGCAAAGAAGAGATTTTGCCTGATATTGTTGATGGTGGCGCGACTCAGTTGAATTGCTGTGACAATTAACAGCAAATCTCCAGAAATTAGGGTGATATCGCTAGCAGCGATCGCCACATCTGTTCCCGTACCAATAGCAATTCCCACATCAGCTTGTGCTAGGCCTGGCGCATCATTTATGCCATCACCTACCATTGCTACAAGGGAGTGGGTATTGGGAAGAATTTTCCCTAGTCCCCAGCGATGCACTGAGCTTGTCGTTGGCGCAGCCTCTCGTAGAGAAGTGTCCCTAGTCCCCAATCTCTCTCTTTGCAGAGATTGGATAATCGCTGCCTTTTGATCTGGACGGACTTCGGCAAAGATTCGCTGGATGCCAACTTGTAGAGCGATCGCTTCGGCAGTTTTACGATTGTCTCCGGTCAACATTACTACTTCTAAACCTAACTTTTGTAAAGCTTGCACCACTGCTGTTGATGAAGGTTTGAGGGCATCAGCAATACCCATTATTCCTTGTAGTTCGCCATCTACAGCAATCAAAATGACTGTTTTACCAGCAGCTTCCCAGGCATCTTTATACTGCTGGAGACTGATGGTGTTAATTCCAAGTTCTGTTAACCAGCGTTGTGTACCAATTTGCACAAGCTGATTTGAAACAACTGCTTGGACACCACTACCTGCGTTCGCCTGAAAGTTCTTTGCATCTATTAAACTCACTTCTTGAGACTGGGCGTATTTTACAACTGCTGATGCTAAAGGATGCTCAGAATTGTCTTCCACCGTTGCTGCTAACTGTAAAAGCTTGATTTCATTACCATTAGCTGTGCCGTTGACAGTTACAAAGTCTGTAACCGTAGGTTTTCCCTGAGTCAAAGTGCCGGTTTTATCTAGAACGATGGTTTGAATTTTGTGTGCTAATTCTAAGCTGTCCGCACCCTTAATCAAGATGCCATTTTCTGCACCTTTGCCCGTCCCCACCATTACAGAAGTAGGGGTAGCTAAACCCAAAGCACAAGGACAAGCGATAATTAATACACCCACTGTTGTGATTGTTGCTAGGGTAAGGTTGCCCGTGAAATTAAACCAAATGACGAAAGTGGCGATCGCGATCGCAATCACAGCTGGGACAAACCATCCTGTCACTTGATCTGCCAAGCGTTGAATTGGGGCTTTAGAACCTTGTGCTTGTTGCACTAGTTTGACGATTTGAGCCAAAAACGTATCATTTCCGACTCTTGTCACCCGAAACTGAAATGCACCCACACCGTTAATCGTCGCCCCAATCACCTCATCTCCTGGCTGCTTTTTGACTGGCAAACTTTCACCTGTCACCATTGCTTCATCTACCGTCGAAGCGCCTGTAATCACTTCGCCATCTACCGGAATCTTTTCCCCAGGACGCACCAAAATCACATCGTTGATTCTGACTTCGGCGATGGGAACATCAATTTCCCTACCATCACGGATAACTCTGGCATCTCTAGGTTGTAGTCCAATCAGTTTGCGGATAGCTTCAGAAGTTTGTCCCCTAGCGCGATTTTCCAACAACCGCCCCAGCAAAATTAAGGTAATCACAATGGCAGCGACTTCGTAATAAAGATGAGGTATTAAGCCCTGAGCAATAAAAAATTTCGGGAAAACGGTGACAAACAAAGAATATAGATACGCTGCACTTGTACCCAAAGCAATCAGCGTGTCCATCGTCGCCGTATGGCGCTTGAGGGTTTTCCAGCCATTGCGGTAAAAAGATCCACCACACCAGAACACGACGGGTGTTGTCAGCACTAACTGTACCCAAGGATTTTGCAGAAAGCTTGGAATTAAGTCCAAGTTCAGCCCAGTCATCATGGGCAGCGATCCCAAAAATAGGAAAATGCTGATTACACCTCCCACTACTACCTTAAGGGAGAGTTCGCGTTGTAATGCTTGCCTACTCGCTTTCTCAGCATCATCTTCTTCAAAGAGCATTTCTTCCTGGAGTGAGTAGGAAGAGTATCCCGCAGCATCTATAGCAGCTTGGATTTTTTCCAAATTGGCTAAAGAGCGATCATATTTAATGATGGCTTGCTCTGCTCCAAAGTTAACGTTGCAGTCAATTACCCCAGGAACAGAGCGAATTGCCTTTTCGATATTGTTGGCGCAAGCAGCGCAACTCATGCCTCGAAGTTTGAGTGTGAGAGTATCCATAATTAGATGAACCGCCGTGATTGGTGGGCAGGATTTTAAAGATTAAGCAACTGGATAGCCAGCAGCAGCCAATGCTTCCTTAATTGCTGTTTCTGATGCTTGAGTTTGTACACTGACCAGCTTGGTTGTTGGATCAGCCTGAATGCTAGCATTGGCATCGACTGCCTGAAGTGCTTTGGTGATGGTGCTTGCACAAGCAGAACAAGCCATGTTGGGAACTGTGAGTTGGAGAGTCATAGATTTACGGGATAGAGTGGAAAAGCTAACCAGACCAAACTGGATGATTGAGGGACAACCTTCAACAGTCAGAAATAACTGCAAAGTAAAGTCGCCTTGAATTCATCCTAGACTCTCTAGCCGGCTGGAGAGTCTAGAGAATTTTAAAAGTTTTTCGCTAAACTTCAAATTTCTTTACATAAGTAGTACATAAATTGCTAAAAATACAACATACTACAAGAAACTTGTCTTCCGATGCAAGTATGTGTTATTAAGGTTATACAACCTGTTGTTTTCCCCACAGTTCTGGGAAAATGACCCTCCTCACCACTTGAGACGCGGCTGCTGAACCCAAGTCTCGTAAATCTCTTCACAACAAAAAGTCTTTTTTAAGGCTCGATTTGGAGTTTTCATGCAGCCAAAAAATCTGAAACGTCTCCTGCGTGCTTTAGAGTGGCAGGGTTTGGATGTAACTTACAACAATCGTACTTATTCAGTTCGTTTAGTTAATTCTCCTGATGCCCCTGTAGCAGAAGTGCTGCTGCCAGAAGGTTTCCCCGTTGAAGCGAAGGCACTCAAGCAGTTAGCGAATTTGGCAAGCGTCCGCCACCCGTCAGGTGGATGCGTGTGTCGAGGGACAGTTAGCTTTATTCTGAATTCTTCTTGGTCAAAACTGCCATGAAAAAGTTCCTAAGACCGTAAAAGGAGCACCAGGAGCGATGCTGTCTCGACCTGTAGACGCGTCAAAATATTTGACATCCAACAGATTTTTGAAGTTCAGCGCCGCTTTTAAATGACCTCTGGTATAGTAGACAGCTGCATCTACCCTTGTATAGCCAGGGAGTTCAAATGAGTGATCTAGATCACCTTCACGATTACCCACAAAAAACGCACCCGTGCCAAACCCTAGCCCTGACAACGGTCCATTCTGGATTCGGTAAGTTGTCCACAGACTGAAAGTATTATAAGGGACGCCATCCAAACGATTGCCCACCGGGTAAGTGTTATCTTTGGTAATTGTGGCATTAGTATAAGCATAGGATGTAATGATATTCCACTCTGGCAAAATTTTACCGACTACATCTATTTCCAGCCCTTGACTGTGCTGTTCACCAACCTGAATAGAAAAATCGGGGTTATTAGGATCATTAGTCAAAACATTGCTTCTAGTGATGTCATACAATGCAAGAGTTGAGGAAAGGCGACCTTGTAATAATTCTCCTTTCACACCGACTTCATATTGCTTACCTTTCTCTGGCTGAAAAGGTGTTCGATTGGCACTGACACCAACTTGCGGTACAAAAGATTTGCTATAACTGGCATAGAGAGATATCAGTTCAATTGGTTGATAGACAATTCCAATTCGTGGTGTAAATTGATTGGCATTTCCATTAGTTATCGAACCAACAGCAACAGAGAAATCCTGATCTTTTTCTGTATAAGTATCAAATCTGCCACCAACTAAGAGTTTGAGATTATCCAGTAAAGTGATTTGGTCTTGAAGATAGATGCCAAAGGTTCTTATATCTTGCGTGTACGGAGCTGAATCTTGAATTGAAGGAAAGGAAACACCATACACAGGATTAAAAATATTAATGGAAGCTCCGCGAGCATCCTGATAATCGTTGTCTAGTGCCGTCTGCTTGGCAAGTTCAATACCCAACAAAACAGTGTGAGCAATCGATCCGGTCTTAAACTTGCTAATCAGATCGTTTTGCAGCGTATATGTTTCGTAGTATTGGTTATTAACAGAAAGTCTCAAGGGCAGAGTCTGATTATCTGATAGCACATCACCTGCAACTATGATTGAATCACGACGCTCAAAAGCAGTGCTTACCCGAACGGCAGTACGAAGTGACAAATTCTGATTAAACTTATGGTCTAGATAGATATAGCCTTGCTTTTCATCAAATTCCAGTCCTGGTCGTTGTGGATCGAACAAAGCACGGCTGAAGGGCAAATTAGCTGGACGATTACCAATTGCCACTAGTCCCGTGTCAAGGGGTCTAGTGTCGTGTAAGTAAGAACCTCCCAAAGTCAGTGTTGTGTTGGGGTCAATTTTCACTGCAAGTGCAGGTGCAGTGAAGATCCTTTCCGAGTTGACAAAATCGCGGAAACTTCCCGCGTTCTCATAGGCAACATTCAGCCTATATGCGACAGTTTTACTCGAGTTCAATGGACCGGAAATATCTACAGAGGGTCGATAGAAGCTATAACTGCCAAATGTCAAATCAACGGCTGAGTAAGGTTCAAATAGTGGTTTTTTGCTGACTGTATTAATAATTCCTCCGGGTTCAGCTGTTCCGTAAAGTATCGAAGCAGGCCCTTTGAGAACTTCTATGCGCTCGATATTTGCTGTGTCTGGGTTGGCGCGAGCGGCATTATAGTCATTGTAGAAACCATCTTGGAACCGCCTTAAGGTAAATCCTCGAGCATAAAAAGTGCCAATGCGATCTCCGAAAGCATTGCCATTGACCACACCACTCACGTTTCGTAGTGCGTCTTCCTCGCGAAATGCTCTCTGATCCTCAATAACTTGTTTATTGATCGTTTGAATCGATCCGGGAATATCACGTAAAGGGGTGTCTGTCTTAGTCGCACTAGAGGCATTTGGTTCGCGATACCCATCTTGCTCACCTGTCACTATTAACTCAATCGGCTCATTACCCTGATCTGATGGTTGAGTTGGTTGCGTCTGGTTTTGGGGCTGACTAGCTTGGGACTGTTGCGTTTGAGGTGGCTGCTGTGATGGCGTGGCAGATAAAGCACTAGCAACAGAAAAAATTATACCCTCGTCTGGACTGTCATATAACTCGACAACTGGCTTACCCACTTCACCTGTGACTGTCAGCCTGATAGTATTGGCATCAAAGTTACTTACCGTGATCTCGCTAACACCCGCTATTGGTTTATCCGAGCGAAACGTAAACGCATCACCCGATGCTAAACGCAGTTGGGCATTAGGAATATCAGTAATAAAATTATTGCCAAAAGAGCGATTGATTAATTGCAACTGTTGCCCCTTAGTTGTCTGTAAAATTACCTCTACCCCTTTAGAGGTGGGATTTACTTTGACTTGCGTGACTTCCACAATTTCTGATACGGGTGTTGGCGACTGCACTAATAAGGTTCGAGCGCTAGTCACAATGGGTTCTAGCTGACTTAATTGAGTAATTTTTCTAGTTGCATTAGTTGCTGTCAAACTTATCTGGCGTAAGCTACTGATTTTGAGGTTCTTTGTCAGATTCTGGCTAAGACTAATTTCCTGTGCCAATACAGTCTGTCCAAAAAACATTGACACTAAAGTAGCCATTAACAATGGTAGTTTCAAATTCCACATATTTTTCTCACACCAAGATAAATTTAGCTAGTTAGGACTTACGCACTGTACAAAATAACTATCAGGTGTATTAACCAAAATTGGTCATTTTAGGCTATTGGTTAGTACTTTTAGATTATTAACGATCGCTGGCTAATAGTCAAAAAATCAAACTTGAATGCCTGAAAACCCAGATTCATATTTAATAGCTTTTATCAATACGTGACTTTTACTACTAAGTAACAGAGCAAATATTTTTGTCTGCTAATCAAGAATATTTAGCAAATTGTCCTTAGTAGTACAATATAGGATTTCAGTGTAAAAAATGGCTCCAAAATAAAATTTTTTTGCGCCCTAGCTGGAATTTTTTTTGACCAGAGTGACGCAACTGACTTTTCACGGTAAGTTCTCAAGCTCCGAAAAAGCGTGGCTTTTTCCACAGTCAAATTCTCAATAGCTCTGAGTTAATGAAAATAGCTAACGTAAAAATCAAGGCTTGGGAAACCCTCAAAATCACCTTTTCCACATCCCGTGAAAAGCCAGATAGACGCACAGGGGCGAGTCAAGAGACATCGCGCTTCCATCTCAACAATGCGATCATGGTACTTTACAGTCAAACAAAAAGCCCCTGGTCAATACCAGGGGTATCCATCCTTATTCCTTGATATTAGAATCGCATCTGTGAAGCTATGGTAAATCCGTAGTAATGCAATGACCGCATCAGATTGATGATTATTTTACAATCAGCTAGTTAAATAGGAATTTACCCAGCATCATAGATGAGAGCGATGTCTACGACGGGCTAAGTCTACGCTTCTTTCTCTTGACTTGATCAGAAAAATATGAAGCTGAAGGAAAAGAACTTAAGTGTTTTTAGGTAGTTGCACAGTGAACAGACTACCTTTACCTAGTTCAGAGGTGACCTGGATAGTTCCTGCGTGCGCTTTTACAATCCGGTGAGATAGATGTAGTCCTAAGCCACTACCTGAGCGTTTATGTTTACCTTGGCGAAATCGCTCGAAAATTGTTGCCTGATCTTCTGGTGCAATCCCATATCCTGTATCTTGAATCTCAATTGTTACCGAATCTGGATTGACTCGATTCGGTGATTTTTCAAAAATGCGGATTGTTATGCCTCCTGTATCTGTAAATTTGATGGCATTTGCGATCAAGTTGTTTACCACCCGCCGTAGTTCCAAGCGATCGCCCATAATAATACCAGCATTTTTTCCCTGTGAGTCTAATTCACGGGTGTCTATTTCCAGAGTCAAACCTTTTTCACTAGTTAGAGGACTTAGTTCGCTCACTACTTCTTGAGATATCTCACATAAATCGCATTCTTCCCAATTCAACGTTTTTTTACCTGCCTCGAAGCGATAGACTTCTAGAAGGGTGTTCACCATTTCCATCAAATTTTGGTTACTGCGAATCATGACTGCGATCGCCTGTTTCATTTCCGGCGAAATTTTGCAGAATGTTTCCATCTCAAACAAATTCAACATGCGATCAGAGGCCACTAGGGGAGTTCGCAAATCATGAGTCAGACGGGAAACAAAGTCTTCCCGTTGGCGGGCCATTTTTTGTTGCTCGTCCAGACTGTGCTTGAGACGCAGCAGCGATCGCACCCTTGCTAGTAGTTCATCAGTATCAAATGGTTTACGAATAAAATCGTCAGCACCAGCGTCCAAACCTTCTACAACGCTGGATTCGTGAAAGGCAGTAATCAACAGAATTGGAATATAAGAGATTGCAGGGTTGTTCCGAATCCGACGTGTGACTTCATAACCATCCATTCCTGGCATCATCACATCTAATAAAATCAGATCGGGTGGAGATTGTTCAACTTGCCGCAAAGCCTTTATTCCATCTGAAACCAAATCAATTTCATAACCCTCACTTTCTAAAATTGCTTGAACCAAAATGAGATTATCTGGAGTATCATCAACTGCGAGAATACGATCAATTTTATTATTTTCAACTACAGACATGATTTCTCAAATTTTATCAGTTTTTTTGGAAGTAATTTATAGTTTAAATTTAGGATATCCTATTGGAGCTTACCTAACTTGAGAAGATGAATGATGCGGATTTTTAGCAAAAAAAATCTCGTCACCATCTAATTAAAGCTGAAGTATCAGATGCTAAAGTCGATAATGTGATTTGACGCGGCAATTCAATTTTAAACATTGAACCGCTCCCTAATTTGCTATCAAGAAAGATTTTGCCGCCCATCATTCGTACCAGCGAATCTATAATTGCCAAACCCAAACCTGTGCCTGGATGTTTGCGAGTGATAGTTTGATCGACTTGCCGAAATGCTTCAAAAATACGTTTAAAATCTCTGGGTGCTATGCCAATACCTGTATCCCGAACAGTAATTACCACTCGATTTGCAGGTAGTTCTTTAACCTCAACCCAAATCTCACCAGACTCGGTGAACTTAATAGCGTTGGAGAGCAGGTTAATTAAAATCTGTTTGATCCGAACTGGATCATTAAATACTAAAGGATTTTGCAAATCGGTTTGCACTAACAATGATAGATTTTTGGCGTCAGCTAAGGAACACATTTCACCTACAGCAACATTTATTACCTTTGATACATCAAATATTTCCGCCTTTAAATCTAATCGTCCTGCTTCCAGCTTGGAAAAGTCGAGAACTTCATTCAGCAGCATCAGCAAATGCTTGCCATTATTCAAGATCCGCTCAACCATATCTGCTTGCTGGTGCGTTAGTTGACCGAACTTAGGACGCAATAGTATCTGCGAAAAACCAATAATCGCATTCATCGGCGTTCTGAGTTCGTGGGACATAGTTGCCAAAAAATGTGATTTTAGCTGTGATGCCTCCAATAGCTTGAAGTTTTGCATTTGAATATGTTGCTGTTGTCTCTCCAATTCTTGGTTCTTACGAATCAACTGTTCATGACTTTCTCTGAGTTGCTGGTTTGCCAAAGCTACCTGCGTTTCAGCCCGAAAAACCCGAATCGCACTCCGTAAAACCTGTGCCAATATTTCTGGGGATATCCTAGATTTAGAAAGATAGTCTGTAGCACCAGCTTTAATTAATTGAACAGCAATTTGTGCATCTCCTTCACCAGTTAGAATTACTAAAGGAACTTTAATTCCCGAAGAACGTAGCTGTTGAATCAAGGTTAGTCCATCCTGGTCTAGTAAGCGATAGTTCAGGAAAACACAATCATAAGGAGTAGTACTTAAGGCAGAGAACGCATCATTGCCGTCGCCTACTTTAAACAGTTCCATCTGAACACCTGCTTTAGTCAGGGCACGACAAACTGCTATCCAGTCTACCTCGTCATCGTCTACAACCAAAATTTTCAGCGTCTCTTCCATCGATTTTTATTTTCGCCGCCAAACATAGGTTGATGTATAACATTTCTCTTTTCAGATTATCCAATTAATAGAATATAAGATTTTCGGACATCTAAAATCTGTAACTTGATTGACTAAGGCGTTTCGCACAATATCCAATACTTGTTGAGCGTTGCCATCATCTCTATAAACTGAACCAGGTTAATAATATTAACTTTGTTGAATGCCTGCTTGACATTTATCACATCAACTTTGTTTTCCTCCACTAGTAGTATGTTAATCACTCTTTCGAGCTTTTCCTGGGGTTAAATTCAGTCTGTTGTATCCTCAATCTGTTTAATTTACTAGAGTATTGGAATTAAAGTCCTAGCAAATCACCAATGGCTCTCAAAAAATTAGCAATTAACAAACCGAAAACTATTGATCTGAATACAGCAAACAGAACTAATATTAAAGTAAAATAAAATACTTTACTTAACTTAAAACAATTGTAAATGAGTGAGCCAGCGACCGTCGTCAGCCCTTGGTGAGAGTTGCATACCAAATTTTCTTAACGATCGCCAGACCTGTGTTAGTATTTTTTTGGCGATCGCGGACTTCCACTATTCGGAAAATTACCAAGACCTTCTCCTGAACTTTAGGAAGAATACCAAGTTATTCCAAGCCTTTTGGTATTAAAAAAATTACTTGTCCACTTTGATTTCTCAAGGGTTTAGTTTGTGAGCCGTGTATCGACATAGTAGACAGAGGTATGATTACCCTTCGTAGTCCTGCTTGAATTGCTTTTGAGATTGTCCACCCTCAAGCCTGACTTTCACGTTATGTAGAAAAACCAACAAAAGACCTAAACCTTGAACGAGTCTCTCTACAAGGGTTAGGCGAAAATTCCAAACCTCTTGCTTTTTTGGGTAGCCACTGCGTTGAGGAGCCAGTGTGATCTTCTCCCGACCTGAAGGAGCGTCTCGAAAAGTTAGGAAGACGATGCCGCGCATAGCGTAGTGTGAGCGAGTATTCGAGCGTCTGGGGGGTTAAAAATCGGTCGAAACAGTCGCTTACTTTTTCCTAAGGCAACTTTGACCTCTTGTAACTTGTCCATTTTTGTAAGCTTTTTTAAAGCTTTATACAAGATAATAATAATTAACTAATGGAAGATAACAACTCAAAGCTGAATTTTAAGCAAGAGGAGCAATTTGGCAGTCGTCTCTATCTTTTATACTTTTTGTGCAAATATCCATATATCTCCAGCTAGATTTGTCCTCTATCTAAATATAAAAAATAAGGTATTTATTATTTCTATCGGTGGATGCAGATGGGTTTAAATATCATCTATCTTTGGGATGGTAAAATAAGAGATAGCGCTTACAAAAGATAATACTTTCAAAGATACAAACAGCGTCACAGTGAGTGTAGCGATGAATGAAATTAGCATTATTTTAATTGAAGATCATGACTTAACGCGAATGGGGCTACGAGCGGCATTACAGTCTCATAGCGCATTAAAAGTAATTGGCGAAGCCTCAAATGCTACGCAAGGACTAAAACTTTTAGAAACGGCAAAGCCAGATGTAGCTGTTGTAGATATCGGTTTGCCTGACATGGATGGCATTGAACTCACCCGTAAATTTAAACGCAACCAAGCTGAAACTGGGCAAGCCACGACGAAAATTCTGATCCTGACAATGGATCATACAGAGGATGCTGTACTTGCAGCCTTCGCGGCGGGCGCTGATTCTTATTATATGAAAGAAACAAGCATCAGTAAATTAACGGAGGCGATCCAAGCAACTTATGGCGGTAACTCTTGGATTGATCCGGCAATTGCCAACGTGGTATTACGGAAGATGCGTCAAGGTATTCCTGGAGAGAGCCAAAATTCTGACAAGCCAAAGACTGTAAAAATTGAGGCGCTGGCGTCAGAATACGAGCAAGTTTTGGAAACATACCCCCTGACTCAACGGGAACTGGAAATCTTAGAGTTGATTGTAGCTGGGTGTAGCAATGGGCAAATTGCCGAGAAACTCTACATTACAGTTGGTACTGTGAAGACCCATGTTCGCAATATTCTAAATAAACTGTGTGCCGATGATCGTACCCAAGCTGCTGTGAGGGCCTTACGTTCTGGGTTGGTGGCGTGAGGGACGACGGATGAGGGAGCAGCAAAGCAGGGGGAAATAACCAATGCCCAATGCCCTTTCATCCCAATCGTTCCTGTAAACATTCAGCAATGCGTAGTGCTGCACCTGGTTTTCCCATGCGCCGCAGACCATTTTCAGCAATAATTTGCAAAATATCAGCATCTTTGAATAAGGATTGTACGATCTTGGCAACTTCTGCTGGCTGTTTAACTAAAATCAAAGATGAGCCTAAATGACGACTTTGAGCTTCAGCAAAGGCAGGGTTATATTGGGGGCCATTACCAGGAATTGCGATCGCAGGTTTCCCCAAACCGATAAACTGTTCTGTGGCTGTCCCTGCCATTGCGATCGCTAAATCTCCCAAATGCAAGCAATCATTATAGGCTTGTTGTGTCAACAGGAGATATGCATTCCTTTGTTTAAATGTCAATACATTTGGCTCAGAAATTTGGATAGGAGATGCTGATTCAGTGCGCCAGCCTTGGGATTGCACACTTTGGGATAAAATATTAGAGTCTAAACCAGGAGTGATCGCACCTAAAAATACCACCGTGCCAGAAGTATAGAACACTGAATCTCGCTCCTGGAAACTTGCCATCAACGCAGATACGGCAATCATAATTGTTTCCCAGTTGGTGTATACCTCTGGTGGACGGGAGCCAGGAAGAAGAGTCACCATAAAAGGTCGAACTGTCTCTTGCTGTTGACTATTCTTACTATAAAATTGTTGGCGTGAAAACGTCGGTTGCAGACCATCCATCATCGGATTACCCAAATTAAAAGCTGGAATTGGCCATTGTTTTAACGTTTTCGTCGTCAGTGCATCTCTAGGGAACACCGCCTTACAACGGCGACGACTCATTAACCAACGTTCCCAAGGATGGTAAACTGAACCGGAAAAGTTTTCCCAACGCATACCTTTAGATTTTCGTGGTAATAATCCAGCTTCATCCCGCACATAATATTCAGATTTCGCCGTACCCACAAAAGCATAATTAGCGCCACTGAAAGTTGCAAACAATAGCGGGACAATATCTCCCACAGCTAAAATCGCTCTCTTGTTACCTAATTTTTTTTGGGAACTCACCCAACAGCGCACAGCTTTAATCTGGCTGAGAGTAAGTTGCAATAAACCACCGCGTACATCTCGCACTAATTGCTGTCCATCCATATAAATAAAACCGCCAGAAGGCATAGTGCGGACTGAACCGATAAGGGGGATATCCAACTGTTGATAAGCCCGTCCTTCACCCACCAGAGGTAAAGCAAATATCTCTGGTGGGTTTGATTGTCGTTGGAGTTCTTGTAAAATCCGAACTGCAATGACATCTTCCCCATGACCATTACTTAATACAAGTAACCGCAAAGGATAAGTTGCAGCTTGCGAGTTAGAAGCTAGAGATAATCGAGATACATTACTCATAGGAAACAAAACATCAATATTAACTGTCTGTTTGGGTAAGAGGCAATACGCTTGGATTAAGAGCAGGACTTACCCGAAAATTAAGAAAAACGAACCACAAAGGGGAGGCAGCGCGGTCTTGGGGGTCTCCCCCATGAGGGACTGCCGTCGCAAAGGACACATAGACGCAACAGCGGCTTCCCGCAGGGTAGGAATAAGAGTTCCAGAGAGTTTTTTCGTAAGTCCTGAAAGGTTTTTGGCGCTAACTGAACCGTATTGGGGTAAGAGGTATAAAAAAGGAAAATTGCTTCCCTAGAAACTATAGTTGCATAACAATTCTCTCAAAATACCGTCGCTGTACAAACAGGTACAAACAAAAATTCTCCAGTAGTCTTAAAGTTAGCCCAAGAGGAAAATTCCAAAGTCATTTTCCCCGTCTCCCTTATAGAACCTATCCCACTATTCTAAAAATCCCTACTTATTTTCGTAAAATGTGCTTGAAAACCTTGATTTTTCGTTTTTAGTTCTCAATCAGCTTAAGCTTTGTCCGTGCGGTGGTCTAAGTTTTTGGTCAATACATTTGGCTATCTCCATCTGTTTGAGCCATTCCACTATCACTGGAATATGATCAATCCGTTCCAAACTTATTTCCACTGTTTCCTCTTATACTTGCACCTGCGTCTTTTAGCGATCGCTCTTTGCGCCAACAATTGCGCTCTCGCTGTTCTCTACACTACCGAGAAATCAGAAGCGATATGCGATTGGGTTGGAAAATCGTTCTACTCCTTTCTCCACAAAGAATTAATTCTTCTTGCCATCTCAAAATAAGCGAACGTACAGTATTAAGTCTCTTGTTTAATTGTTAATAAAGATGTGGGTAATGGATAGTTTAAAAATCGAGCCTTAACCCAAATGTATTGTGATTTAATCGGCAGTTTTACCAATGTTAGAAAAAATAGAGCAGTTGCACTGTAATACAACTGCTCTAAAAAAGTACTTAGATAAATATTTTCTACCTATCTACAGAACCCATGATTACGTCAACACTGCCGAGAATGACTACGATATCTGCAACCTTCATGCCGCGCAGTAAATGTGGGACAATTTGGAGGTTGTTGAAGTCCGCGGCGCGTATCTTCCATCGTGCAGGGAAGACATTATCATCGCCAACTAAATAAATTCCCAATTCACCTTTGCCACTTTCTACACGAGAGTAGATTTCACCCTTGGGAATCTTGAAAGTGGGAGAAACTTTTTTGCCGATGAATTGATAATCAAATGCGTCCCACTCTGATTTTTTACCTGCGGCTAAACGCTTGGCTTCCAGATTTTCGTAAGGGCCGCCAGGAAGTCCTTTAATTGCTTGGCGAATAATCTTTACAGATTCGCGCATTTCCCGCATCCGCACCACATAACGGGCAAAGCAATCACCGGCGGTTTCCCACTGCACGTCCCAGTCGAAGTCGTCGTAGCATTCGTAATGGTCAACTTTCCGTAAATCCCATTTCACACCAGAGGCGCGTAACATTGGGCCAGAAAGTCCCCAGTTAATTGCTTCTTCACGGGTGACAGTACCAATACCTTCGACACGTCGGCGGAAGATGGGGTTATCGGTTACTAAGCGTTCGTACTCATCAACTTTGGGTACTAAATGGTCGCAGAATTCCACACACTTATCTACCCAACCATAGGGCAAATCGGCTGCTACTCCACCAATGCGGAAGTAGTTGTTATTCACCATCCGATAGCCTGTGGCAGCTTCCCACAAATCATAAATCATCTCCCGTTCCCGGAACTGGTAGAAGAAGGGAGTTTGAGCGCCCACGTCAGCGAGGAAGGGACCAAACCACAGCAAGTGGTTAGCGATGCGGTTCAACTCCAGCATGATGACGCGGATGTAGCTGGCGCGTTTGGGGACAGCGACACCTGCAAGCTTTTCTGGGGCGTTGACGGTGACGGCTTCGTTGAACATTCCCGCAGCGTAGTCCCAGCGACTAACGTAAGGGACGTACATTACATTAGTGCGGTTCTCAGCAATTTTTTCCATTCCCCGGTGCAGGTAGCCGATGACCGGTTCACAGTCAACGACATCCTCGCCATCCAGAGTCATGATTAGCCGCAGAACCCCGTGCATTGAGGGGTGGTGTGGCCCCATGTTTAGCACCATCGGTTCAGTGCGGGTTTCTAGTCTGGTCATATATTTCGTGTTCTCCTGTTGTGTTCGTGTAGCGTGCTGAAGGCAAAATTTTAAATTGAACCGCCAAAATGTTAACCAGGCCTGATTTATCTAGTCTGCCAAGCCAAAATTAAGCTTGCAGGAGCAATACTTTTAGGAAAACTACCTTTAGGGCGTCTAGATGTATTGCCCATACAGGGGTATGTTGGAAAGGGAGTGACAGAGGAGGGATTTTACTTGATGTTTCATTTTGTTGCACTTCTTCAATTATTATATGGAAGCTCGATATCAGGGACTTGAGGTGCAAGATTTTTCTCACATTCCCGTTTTGGGTCGGGAGGTAATTGAAGGTTTGGCGGTGCGTCCGGGTGGGCATTATTTAGATGTGACGGTAGGCGGTGGTGGTCACAGTCGCCTGATCTTAGAAGTTGCGGCGGATGTGCGGATAACGGCAGTTGACCAAGATGAGGAGGCTTTAGCAGCAGCGAGGAAAGAATTGGCAGAGTTTGGCGTTAGCGTACCCCTACGGGGAAGCAAGCTACGCGAAGCGTCTCCGTCAGAAGAAGCTCCTTTGTTCGCGCAGCGTCTCCGACAGGAGAAGGAGGCTCGCGTACAATTTATTTATAGCAATTTTGCAAACTACGAGTTTACCCCTAACACTTTCGATGGTATCTTAGCCGATTTGGGGGTGAGTTCTTACCATTTAGATCAGCCGGAACGGGGTTTTAGCTTTCGCCACGCGGCAAGTTTGGATATGCGAATGGATCGAGGGCGATCGCTAACTGCTGCTGATGTGATTAATAATTGGGATGAAGCGGATTTAGCAGACATTTTCTTTAAGTACGGTGAAGAGAGATTATCGCGGCGCATTGCTAGACGCATTGTTGAACGGCGTCCATTGCACACGACTGTTGAATTGGCTGAAGCGATCGCTTCTTGTGTTCCCCCGAAATACCGTTATGGGAGAATTCACCCGGCTACCCGTGTTTTTCAAGCTCTGCGAATTGTCGTTAACGATGAGTTAAAATCCCTAGAAACCTTTTTGGATAAAGCACCAAATGCCCTTGTCCCTGGTGGCAGAATTGCGATTATCAGTTTTCATAGTCTGGAAGACCGCCTGGTGAAGCATGGTTTAAGAAATTCACCTTTGTTAAAAGTCTTGACAAAAAAGCCGATTATTGCATTAGAAGAGGAAATTCAGAGAAATATGCGATCGCGATCGGCTAAACTGAGAATAGCAGAGAGAAAGCAGGAGTGAGGTGAGATACAAATGGGAAAAATCTAGTTAATCCTCATCTCATTAGCACAAGTCATGGAAAAAGTAGGAATGCACCGCAAGGGACATCTGCAAGAGAACAAAATATAGCGCTTCTAGGTTGAGTTTAATACAGACCTAACAAGAACAGCCCTTTCCCTGCAAGGGAAGGGGAGTAAGCCTCAAAGCCTCTCTCCTTTTAGGAGAGAGGTCAGAGTTTGTTGCATCCAAACGATAACTGCTATAGATAAAACAGAAATGGCCTAGTGGCACATTACTCTACGCCATCCTTGAGAATGCATTTTCCTCTACTCGCTCTTGACTTTACCTAGTGAGAAGAAATCTGACAACCTAATTTTTAAAGCAGAAATTACCAGGATAACAGTTTTCCAAATATTATTAAGATTAACCACCCAACAAGGATAGTCTTTGTGCAGCATCTCCCAATTCACTTCGTACAAATCCCCTAGCCATTCTTCACGTCGTTCTGTGGGGAAGAGGTAAGCAATTGGGGAAGCTATCCACCTACTAGTCCAAGTTTCAGCAGGATCAGATTTTTTATACTTGCGTAATCTCTTGTTTAACTTAGAAAACTTCTCTAGATTTTCTACTAAGTCTTCTAAATCGTTCAGCACTTTCTGAGCTTTCAACTCTTCTACAACTTTTATCACTTCCTTTGATTTTAAAGATGTTATGACATCCAGGTGTTGTGTCTTGAGTTGAATTTCTTTAATAGCAAATTCCCAATCGTTATCTTCAATTTCTGTGCCTGCTGTTCCACTAACTGGGCTGCCAAGTAAGTAAGTTGGAGCGGAAAGACTGGACGGCTTCGAGAGTCGCAACGCCGCTACCTGTAAGTTTGTAATAGCGCCGTCTTGCTCCACCTCGTTCTTCACGCCCTTCATCTCCCCAACGGGATTCGACAAGCCCTTTCTTTTCCAGAGAATGGAGAACAGGGTAAAGGGTGCCAATCCCCATCTTAGTGTTACCGCCACTAGCCTCTTCCATAGCCTGCGGAATTTGGAGACCATAGAGTTCTTTGTTGTAGAGTGCGAGCAATACGATTTCTTCTCGTGGTGAAACTTGGGCATTGGTTGAACCTTTATTAAGTATCGCGTTTTTGTTTGAAGCCATAAAAACCACTCTTAGTTCAGATTAAGTACTTAGACATTTCTCGTTGTTACGACCCCTGTTATGGGGCAACGAGCCTACTTACTGTTACGACTCCTATAAAGGGGCAGCAAGAATTTTATCTTAAATTAACTATATCTTATAAATTTGATAATTGCTGTAAAGCATCTATGCAGATTGAGCAAGCCATACTTGCTGGCAACACTTTAAAACTTGCAGAGCAATTCCTTTTGAGAAAGGATATCAACTTCGCTCAAACAACAATCTGTTAACTTAGCATTGTTGAAAAGTTAAAAAAGAGTAGATGGAAATTAGCAACCTGTTTACAGCAGGTGGCGTAGTCATCTCGCCTCTGCTAGGATTCTGCTCGTTAGCGGTGGCGCTAATTGTCGAACGTATCAGCTTTTGGGTAAGGATAAATAATCGGCAAAACAAGGTGATACCAAAGGTGCTACATCTTTATCGCCTTGATAATGTAATTAGTGCTGTGCCTAGCAGATGAAGCGAAACTGGGTAATGTAAATTAGTAATCGGTAATTGGGATTAGTTCACTAGTTGTTACCGATTTTGCTCTACAATTTTCGACTCTAATTGTATTCTAAAATGACAAATAGCTTTTTTCGCTAAAGTTTTTGAGGGAATACTCTATGACTATTTGGGTAAATGAGCAAATTGATCCGTCTGGGATGATTCATGCCTGTATTGCCTGTTGTAATGAATCTCAAGCCAAAGATTGTCATGATTCCTTTGAGAATAATTTGACTGAGACGCAAAAAGCAGCAGGTTGGGTAGCGCAATTGCGGACAGTCGATTCTTGGGATGAAGTGCCGGTGAATTCTTTAAAACTCAATTAATTGGGTGCTATCGAAAGTAGGCTGCATAGCTTAAGCATTTCCTGGCAGACACGATTACCTTTGTTTTTTCTGCTTACTTTTGGCAAAACACCAACACGCTTTGCTTCACCAGACGCCTGGTTAATCCAGCTTTGCTGACAGTTATACTATTTTGGTTTTGACTGCAAATTCTTATCAGATGCAGGTTATTTATTGGGATTTGGAGCGAACATATTTCAGGAGCGTAGGCGTAGCCCGCCATAGGCATCGCTTGTCTACCATAGGCTGCACCTATGCCAATGCCTACAGCGATCGCAGCAAATCCCATGAGAACAGGTTAATAAAGGATAAAATTCGGATTAAAATTATCAAATTATTAACAACTGCTATCAAAAAAAGTAATATATTATAGGAAATTGATGATTTTTTGGAACTTTTAAGAGTTATCATCTATACCGGAGATTAAATTAAAAAACTTGCATAAACCGAATCAATTTAGTGAACTATCCCAGAGTTTACACTTCGGAGCAAGCCTGTCCCATTAATTTAGTTGACGAAACGGGACAAGCGGTTCAAATTTCAATTCATGCTCCCAGTCAATATATCTGTACCAACTGCGAACGGATATTACCAGATTGGAAACAGCAGCCATTTTTACGAGTAGTGATTGTCTTACAACAATCGCGTTATCTACTAGTCGAAAAGACAGCAGAAGTAGAGACAGAGAAAGAACGCTTGCGAGAAAAGTTTATGAGATTTGGCTGCGATTTAGCATTTAATCTGCGCGATCGCGGCTATTTAACAGACCTAATCGACCCTCGTACAGGCTATCCTTTACTGTCTCATCCCGGAGCAATTCCACATGATGACACAGCAGTTGTCAAAGCTTTGCTCAACTATCCAGTGATTAAAAATCAATGCCGTGTACTAGTGCATCCCGACTGGGGTGCAGCAGTTTATCCTAGTATCTTGATATCAGAAGCTCTGCCAATTGTGATCGAATGGGTTACAAAAGGTATAGCAGCCATGCATGGGTGGAAAGAAATTGATTATTAGTCATTAGTCATTGGTCATTGGTCATTGGTCATTGGTCATTGGTTATTTCTTTGTGATCTCCTTTGAAAAGGTTGGAGACGGGTGTACTTCACTCAATTGCAATTCGCTATATTTTAACTTAGTCAACCAGCTAGTTGAGAACAATTCTCTATAAATGTTAATCTATATCTAGAGCTAGCAGTACCAAGACATTAATGGCGAACATTATTTCACAAGCTGAGTTCCAAGATAGATGGTATAATTTAAATAAAAGTACTTACTATCCAGATCCATTAGATTCTTCTGACATTATCTACTCATATCCTGAGCAGTTTGGTATAGGATACGAGCGCTGGATTGAATTACGAGATATTAGTCTGTTGATTATTAATCAGAAATATCACGATGATTTACAAATAGTATTTGAAGCTGGTCAAGATGAATTTGAAGGGATAGAATTTGGTTTTAATTTATCAGGTAGTTATAGTTCTAATCGATTAGATTTTCCATACAAGAAAAGCGGTAGAGAAAATTTTTTACAGTGGGATTTTCCCAGTGGGCAGGATTATGATGCCTTTGTTGAGACTTGGTTTAGAAATGAGCATTTTTTAAAAGTTGATATACATCTTAAATCTTCAGAGGTTTTAAATAGTTTTGTGCGCTGCGTAAATCAAGAACTACCGCCAGATTTCATCAAACTTCTTGAAGGCAAGAGTCAACAAAGTTATATTGAAAATAATAAACTCACCTCAGCGATGTATCTACCGCTTCAACAAATTATTAATTGCCCATTTCAAGGTATGACCAAACAGATTTATTTAGAGGCTAAATGTTTAGAATTAATTGCTTTGAAATTAGAGCAACTGACAAAAATTGAAAATGCATCTGTTAAATCTATAACTCTTAAACCAAAAGATATTGAGAAGATTCGCCACGCCCGAGATATTCTGATTTTTCAACAAGAAAACCCTCCTTCGCTATTAGATTTGGCGCGGCAGGTAGGTATAAATGACAACAAATTAAAAACTGGATTTCGTGAAGTATTTGGTACAACAGTCTTTGGTTACTTGCATAATCATCGCATGGAAATAGCTAGACAGTTGCTGCAAGACGAAAAAATGCGTGTAGCTGCGGTTGCAAATGCAGTGGGATATGCGAACCCTGGTCATTTTGCTGCTGGGTTTAAACGCAAGTTTGGTGTGAGTCCCTCTGAATGTAAAGCCGGGAAGAAAATATTCGAGTAATTTTAATTTTCTTTCAATATCCCCAAAACTGCTTTGAAGTGGAGGTTATAGACTCAAAGTCAAAAGCCGACTCTCCCGCAATGGATCAAAATCTCCGTGGTTGAGTTGATTTATGCCTGGAAAATCACGTAAGTTCTTTCTATTAGCTAACTAGCAAATTTATCTATAACCATTTGTGGTTAGTGGGGAGAAAATTAGATGAAATCTAAGCGACAAAGTGGGATAAGTTTGGTTAGTTTTGTATTTACTCTGATTGCAATATTGATACAACCTGCAACTGGCAGCGAAGTCTCAAAGCAAAATTTCGTTTCATATAAGCATGATTATGTCAATAAAGTGGCTTCACTATTAGTACAGGAACCTGTCAGCCAAGTTGTTAAAGTTACAGGTGTTAAGCTTAATAGCACAAGTACGGGCATTGAATTAGTTTTACAAACTTCTCTTGGGGAAGCACTCAAACCTATTGCCAAAACTGAGGGTAATAGCTTCATTGCAGATATCCCGAATGTTGTTTTGGAATTGCCAGATGGTAAAGAGTTTCGCTCTGAGAATCCTGTTAAAGGTATTGTTAGTGTAACTGTAACAGCGCTTGATGCTAGTAGTATTCGGGTGATAGTTATAGGAGAAGCAAGTAGCCCAAAGGTTGAATTATTTGACGACCCAGAGGGTTTAGTGTTTGGTTTTACACCAGCCCCATCTTCTCAAGCACAAACTCAGCCGACTCCTCCACAACAGCCAGGTAATCAAACACAACCAATTCAACCATCAGCATCTGGTGATCAACCAATTGAGTTGGTAGTGACAGGTGAGCAAGATGGATACAATTCATCCGATGCATCAACTGCAACCAAAACCGATACTCCTCTACGCGACATTCCCCAGTCCATTCAAGTCATCCCAGCAACCGTGATTCAAGATCAAGGTGCAGTTCGTCTGAACGAAGCAGTCCGCAATGTGAGTGGTGTGGCAATTTCAAGCACTACTGGTAATACTAATGACAATTACATAATTCGGGGATTCGATGCCAACGTTTACAAAAATGGTTTCCTTGACGATTATTACTCTACTGGCACCTTTCGAGACAGTGCCAATATCGAGCGAGTTGAAGTCCTCAAAGGACCAGCCTCCGTATTGTTTGGACGCTTGGAACCTTCGGGTGTCATCAACGTGGTAACAAAAAAGCCATTAGCTGAACCCTATTACAATTTAAGTTTTACCGCAGGTAGCTATAGTTTTTATCGCCCTACACTAGATTTTTCCGGTCCATTAACAGAGGACGGAAAATTAGGTTATCGTCTTAACATTGCCTACGAAAATTCTGGAAGTTTCCGCGACTTTGTACACACAGAAAGATTTTTAATCGCTCCTGTAATCACCTGGAAAATTGGTGACAATACAAACCTAACTTTGGAAGGTGAATATCTCCACGTGGAAAATCCTCTAGATCGTGGGCTAGTGACAATTGGTAATAAAATTGCAGATATTCCGATTAGCCGCTATCTCAGCGATCCAAGAAATCAATTAGTTGCTGATGAATCAAAAACCTACCTGACTTTAAATCATAACTTTAATCAGAATTTATCGCTGCGTACTGCTTTTCGGGTGACGACTCAATTATACACAAATAATCGTTTTGACGTTGAGGGATTTAGTGCTAGTAACAACGGAATTCTTGATCTTACGGGTAATGCCAGGAATGGTTATTTTGAAACTTATTTTCTACAGAATGACTTAACTGCTAAATTCAAAACTGGCTCTGTCAAGCATACAGTTTTGTTGGGTGTAGAACTTGGTAAATTGTATCAAGCCCAGAAGGGCGAAAGCGGAAATGCTGGTAGTATTAATATTTTTAATCCTGTTTACAACTTTTCTTATGATCCATATCAACCGGATTACGATAGCACAGAGAATGACAACTCTTTCGGAATTTACCTTCAAGATCAGATAAGTGTTTTTGATAATCTCAAACTCCTTGTTGGTGGCAGATTTGACACTTATCATTCCAAAACACAAGATCTCCTCAATTCCTCAACCACAGTCACAGATAGTGATGCATTTTCACCCCGTGTGGGAGTCGTTTACCAACCGACAAAAGAAATTTCATTGTTTGCCAACTATAGTCGCTCGTTTAATCCTGTCAGTGGTACCGCTAAGAACGGTGATGCTTTTGAGCCTACAAGGGGAACTGGATACGAAGTCGGTATCAAAGGAGACTTTTTAAATGGTCGTCTCTCCTCTACCCTAGCCTTCTACACAGTTAACAAAACCAATGTATTAACTGTTGATCCCAGCGATCCTAATTTTTCAATTCAGGTAGGTGAACAACGCGCTCGTGGGATTGAGTTGGATATCGCTGGAGAAATATTACCTGGTTGGAAAGTGATTGGCTCATACGCTTATACGAATGCAGAAATCACTCAAGACAATACCTTTCCAGTCGAAAATGCTCTGGCTACGACACCGCGAAATATTGGTTCATTGTGGACAACTTATACATTTCAAACAGGTTCTTTAGAAGGGTTTGGTTTTGGTGGAGGCATTTTTGCAGCTAGCAAAGCTTATGGAGATCTGAATAACTCTTACACTGTACCTGGTTATGTACGTACTGATGCGGCTATTTTCTACAAAAAGGATCGCTTGAGAGCATCTGTTAACTTCAAGAACCTATTTAGTGTCAGATATTTCGAGGGCACATTTTTTGGTTCAGCCAATCCGGCTGCACCGTTTACAGTTCAAGGAACGATTTCTTGGGAGTTTTGACATACAGCTATCAGTCATTCTAGATGATACTCTTTGGAAGTCACTTCTGTTGTTATGCTGCGCCCTAAGCGTAGCTATGCCGCAGGCTTTAGGCGATCGCATTACCTCAACAGAGCGATCGCTTAACATCTTCAGCAGCAAAGTGCTGCGAATACAAGATCGATTAAATCCAACCCGCGCTGAGGTTATACTCAACTCATTTTCCCCGTTGCATTACGGTACTTTTGGAGGCGTCGGGCGCTTCTTACTCGTTTTATTCAAACGTTCCAGTCATCGATGCAGCAACATATTATCAAGAGTGCACTAGATGATCGCCAGATGTCCAAGCCTTCATTGCTCCTACAACTGCCATTTATAGGCAATCTTTTGCCTAAGATTCTTGGATTTGGCTTGTTTGCAGTTCATGTGAAGAATTAGGCTTGAACCAGTAATTCAATTTGTGCCAGAGTTCCACTCACTTAGCTGAAGACGATTTAGGAGAACTCGGCAATTGATTAGAAATTGCTATCAACTCCTTGAGTGTACTAAGTACTTATCAGTTATTATTCTTAGGTTTACGCAATTTCTGAGAACCAATTGGGCCGAGAATTTGGTTAAGGTCACGCAACTGTTCAGCTGTACCCATCCCAATTAGCCGATCTCCCGGCATTAACATCGTATCGCCAGTGGGGCCACCGATGAGAGTCCCATCAAGGCGGCGAATTGCCAGAACCAATGCCCCAGTTTGCGATCGCAATCTCGCTTTTTGTAAAGTTTGACCAACAAAGGGACAAAAAATCGGATCGAGTAAAAATTCTTCCATATACAATTGGCGGTCTGCACCTGTCAAAATCCCGTCTACAAAGTCCAATACTTGGGGTCTGAGAGCCGCAGCAGCCAT
The DNA here is from genome assembly GCF_036916575.1 of Nostoc sp. Classification (GTDB taxonomy): domain Bacteria; phylum Cyanobacteriota; class Cyanobacteriia; order Cyanobacteriales; family Nostocaceae; genus Nostoc. The sequence goes on along the minus strand of NZ_JBALGC010000139.1, from coordinate 73,549 downwards.
GCGCTTCCCACCAGTAATATAGGGGGATATCACTTCATCTGCACCACCGCGTTGTAACTTCTGCAAAGCTTCTTCTGTACTTGCGCGGGCGATCGCTCGAATTCCCGTATTCAGTGTTTTTGCTGATAAAACAATATATAAATTTTCGGCATCTGAAGGAAGTGCTGCAACGATACAAGTCGCTCTTTCAATACCAACTTTCAAAAGTGTGTCATCTAGGGTAGCGTCACCTTGGTATGCCGTGTAACCTTCCATCTGCGCCCTTTGTATAGATTCCATCTCCGAATCAATCACCACAAAAAGTACACCTTCTGCCTGGAATTCCTTGGCAATTTGACGACCAGTCCGACTAAATCCACAGATGATGTAATGTTCTGACAGGGATTCCATTAACCGCCTCTGCTGCTGTAGCCGAATTCCTTCTTGAAAGTAGCCTTGAATGATCGCTTCTGTAAATCTATTGACAATGTAACCGATATTCACTACACCTAACAAAATCAGGGCAATTGTAAACAATCGTCCTCGGCTACCCATTGGGTGGATCTCTCCATATCCCACAGTCGCTAAAGTGATCACTGTCATGTAAGCCGCGTCTTCCCATGACCAGCCCTCCACTAACCAATACCACAAAGTGCCAATGACGAAAACCCCGCCAAGAGCGATCGCCCCAGCCATTAACTCCTTTTGGATACGTTGATATTTTTGCTCAAGTGTTGAGAATGACGTAACAATAGTACTTTTAGCCTACTTTTTTTAGTTTTCTACTAACTTTATACCATTCTTTCTTTTTAGTACATTTAAACTACAAGTTATCCAAACTAATAGTCCAAACTCAATACTTCTAAGACTTAAAATATTTATCTTTAACTTTACCAGGACTTATGCAAAAAGGCAGTAAAAGCCTTGATATACCGTATGTTTCAAAGATAATGTTGGTATTACTTTTTCGATTAATTTATTAGCTTTACTGATGATACAAGCCCAAGGGAATTATCAAAAAAACTGTATTAAGCAATACGGTTTTTTTGGTAAAAATCAGCTGTTGCAGGTCACTACACCAAAGCGCCCACTATAGGCGATATCTTCTCTACGAGAGGCTACGCCAACGGTGAGCTTTCCTGCGGAACGCTGCGCGGTAAGCGAAGCTATGCCGTAGGTTTTACGCTAACGCAGAATTTTTCGGTCTACTGACATTGTTCTAGTACTGATGAATCACCATACTGTACTGTGTAGATAGTAGCTGCATGGTAAATAACTAAAGATGATTGCTGCTGTTGTTCGACCTCTGAATTTGATAATTGGTTTGCTGCTATGTTGTTGTTTCTTGCTTACAAGCTGTCACCCGACACAGATGAAAAGCAAAGCATCTCAGGTAGCTCAATTAGTTCTAGTTTCGCTAAATGACCCGACTACTTTTAACTTTGCGATTAATGATTCTCCATACAGTGTTTTTTCTTTAATTTATAAGGGATTGCTCGATGAGAATGTTATAACTACTAAGTTGGAGCCTGCACTGGCGGAATCTTGGTCAATATCTGCTGATCAAAAGCGAATTATTTTTACTTTAAAAACAGGGTTGAAATGGTCAGATGGTGAACCTCTCACGGCAGATGATGTAGTCTTTACATATCGGGACATTTATCTGAATAAAAAAATTCCCACTTTATATAGAGATTTTTTGCGTATTGGCAACACAGAAACTTTCCCATCAGTGCAGAAACTAGATGATCTACGAGTTGAGTTTACTTTTGTGGAACCTTTTGCCCCTTTTTTGAGATACGCTGAAAAACTAGCAATTTTGCCAGCTCATGCCTTGCGTGCTTCTGTACTATCCAATGATGCCAATGGTAATCCTCAGTTTCTCTCAATGTGGGGAACCAATACTGATCCGCGAAAAATTATCTGCAATGGCCCTTACCAAATAGAAAGTTATACTCCTGCTGAACGGGTAATTTTACGACGTAACCCCTATTATTGGCGCAAAGATGTTCAAAGACATCCTCAGCCTTATATTCAACGGATTGTCTGGCAAATTATTTCTTCTACAGAAAATCAGTTACAAAGATTTCGCTCAGGGGAACTGGATACTTTGAATGTGACTCCAGCAGTATTTGGGTTACTCAAGAAAGAGGAAAAGCGAGGAAAATTCATTATTTACAATGGTGGTCCGACTGAAGGTTTTAGCCTTATGGGTTTCAATCTCAACCAAGCTCGTAATTCCAAAGGTAAGCCTTTTATAGACCCGATCAAATCTCGATGGTTTAATAACTTAGTTTTTAGGCAAGCAGTTGCCTATGCCATTGACCGCAACCGAATTAAAACTAATATCTATCGCGGTTTAGGTGAAATACAACATTCGCCAATTGCTGTTCAAAGTCCCTATTACTTGTCCCCAGCAGCAGGGTTAAAAGTTTATGATTATAATCCTCAGAAAGCTAGGCAGATGTTGTTAGAGGCTGGTTTTAGGTACAACTCTCAAAAAGAACTGTTAGACCAAGATGGAAATCGGGTGCAATTCAATCTCTTAGTGAAATCAGAAGAGCAATCAAGAATCGATGCTGCAGTTCAAATCCAACAAGACCTCAGTCAAATTGGTATCAAAGCAGATATGCAGGTAGTCAGTTTTAACATAGTATTGCAAAAGCTACTCTCTCGTCGAGATTGGGATTGTTATGTCGGTGCGTTTGGTGTTGACGGTGCAGATGTTGAACCTAATCTTCTATCTTTATTTTGGACTAGTCAAGGCTCATTTCATCAGTTTAACCAAGGTGCTCTACCAGGAAAACCCCCATTGCAAGGATGGGTAGTTTCTGATTGGGAGAGAGAAATTGACAGTCTTTTCCACGCCGGATTCAAAGAACTAGACCAGAGCAAGCGCAAGGCGATTTATGACAGATTTCAGCAAATTGTGGCGGAACAGTTGCCCATATTCTGCCTTGTGAATCCAATCTCGTTTGAGGCGGTGCGTGAACGTGTCAATCCCATCAAATTTTCTGCCTTGGGGGAAACTTTATGGAATATTGATGAACTGAAAATCACAGAAAAATAATTCCAACCAGAGATTTAAGGTATTATAACTAATTCATAATTCGTATAAATCACCCTCAAGAACTTCCAACTCTCTTATACCAATTCTCCATAAACTTGCACTTAATGATTATTCCTTTTTGCGTAAAAGCGTAGCGTTTTTAATGCATCCTGATGCATTGGCATTGTAAAGAGACACATTAACAATGTGGCCGACGCATTAACATTGTAAGGGGATGCATTAACAATGCATCAAGATGCATTGGCATTGCAGGGGGACGCATTAACAATGCATCAAGATGCATTGACATTGCAAGGGATTGCCAAATTTAATTCGCTACGAATTAATGAAATGCTGTACTTAGCTCCCTTGGAGTTTTCCCGCACACAGCAAGGGAAATTTCCTCATGTGTCCTAGCACCATTAAAACCACAGACTAGCGACGAGTCAGGCTTAGACATCAGTGAGAAAACCCCTGAACTAGACTCTACCTAAGACTTGCGATACCTACGACGGGCTGCACCTACGCAAACTACCTATTGCTCAAGTGTTGAGTACAAAGTTTTTTTTCACCACCGCCAAGCGTTTGAGGTTATATAAGCGTTAGCCTAAAAGGAAGTACAAGTTGTACTAAATAAAAAGTAATTTTTAAGGATTTCTAGGAAACTAGTAAATAACTATATAATGAAAAACTTTCAGGAGGAGCGGTAGTGAGCCTACAAACTCTCGTTGACCAAGCCACCATCCCCCCAGATTCAGGGTCAGCATCCAGTCCCTTTGATGCAGATAGCTTTAATGAAGCTGTCATGTCTACCTACGCCCGGTTTCCTTTAGCCCTAGAACGGGGTGCTGGATGCCGGGTTTGGGATACACAGGGGCGAGAATATCTAGACTTTGTGGCTGGAATTGCCACTTGTACTTTGGGACACGCCCACCCAGTTATGGTAGAAGCGGTGACACGCCAAATCCAAAAGCTGCACCATGTCTCTAATTTGTATTACATCCCTGAGCAAGGTGAATTGGCAAAATGGATCGTTGATCATTCCTGTGCCGATCGCGTATTTTTCTGCAACTCTGGAGCTGAAGCTAACGAAGCCGCAATTAAACTGGCGCGGAAATATGCCCACACAGTATTAGACATTGAAAAACCGATTATTTTAACCGCCAATGCCAGTTTCCACGGGCGGACTTTGGCAACGATTACCGCTACTGCACAACCGAAGTATCAAAAGTACTTTGATCCCTTGGTTCCTGGGTTCCACTACGTAAATTACAACGATATTAACGCTATGGAAGTAGCGATTAGCGAGTTAGATGAAGGCGATTATCGGGTAGCAGCAATTCTGATTGAGCCATTGCAGGGAGAAGGCGGTGTGCGTCCAGGAGATGTTGCTTATTTCAAAAAACTCCGGCAAATTTGCGATGAAACTGGCATTTTGTTGATTTTCGACGAAGTGCAAGTTGGCATGGGGCGCAGTGGCAAATTGTGGGGTTACGAACATCTCGGCGTTGAACCGGATATCTTCACTAGTGCCAAAGGCTTAGGTGGCGGTATTCCCATTGGTGCAATGATGAGCAAGAAATTCTGTGATGTTTTTCAACCAGGGGAACACGCCAGCACCTTTGGCGGAAATCCCTTTGTGTGTGGTGTCGCACTCAGTGTTTGTCAGACATTGGAGCGGGAAAATATTTTGCAGAATGTGCAAGACAGGGGTGAACAATTGCGATCTGGATTGAGGGCGATCGCAGCTAAATATCCTCAGCAGGTTGGCGAAGTTCGGGGATGGGGTTTAATCAACGGTTTGGAGTTGGGATCTGACATTGGGCTAACCGCAGCCGATGTCGTCAATGCTGCCATCAACGAGGGCGTATTACTCGTACCAGCCGGGCCAAAAGTAGTCCGATTTGTGCCACCGCTAATTGTCACAGAGGCGGAAGTAAACACTGCCTTGGAAGCTGTAGACAAGGCGATCGCAACTCTCACAGCTTAGATAATCAAAAAGCGAGGATAAGTCTTTATGCCTATTTCTCGCTTTTTCTCACTTTTAAATTAATTGTCACTAAAATTATTAGACCTCTTGCAAAAGTCCTAAATGCGTGGGACAAGTAAGTAAGAGTTAATAGACTTGTTTTGTACCGTTTAGCGAATAGTCAATTTAAACGTATATCTGAGACTAATCGAACTTTTAGGTAATCGACTTGTGGATTTGGAGGTCTGTTAGAAACTCGATGAGCAATCTATTAACCTCGACTGGGCGTTCTTGCTGAATCCAATGACCAGCCTTTGGGAGCAATACCTTCTGCTTCAGGTTGGGCACGTTTTCCTCTAGGGTGTCGAATGCTTCACGGTACATTGTGATCACTGCATCTACTTCTCCCGCTACAAACAATGTTGGCTGGCGCAGCTTTGCGCCGCTAAGAAACGGTGTTAGTTCCCATATTTTATCTATGTTTCGATACCAGTTCAACCCGCCCCGGAAACCAGTCCGCTCAAACTCAGAGGTGAAAAAGTCGATATCCTGGTCTGTTAACCAAGCCGGAAGTTGCTCCGATGCGTAACTTGTGTCTATTGGCTTCTCCGACTTGTTAAACAGGAAGCGCCAACGTTTTTCTGGTGGTGGATCTCCTGAGGCGGAGTAGAGAATTGCACGTATGGTAGCGCGAACATCAGACTCTAGTTCCGCCTCAGCTTTACCTGGTTCTTGAAAGTACAGTTGATAGAACTCCTGCTCGCCTGCCATCAACTTCATTGCTTCTGTCGGTCGAATGTCTGACCAACTGCGGAGTTGATAGGGCACACTCAGCAGAGAGATAGCATGGAAGATATCTGGACGGAGTAGGGCACAATACCAGGCAACAGGTGCGCCCCAATCGTGTCCAACAATGATTGCTTGCTCCTCACCCAGCGCATGAACCAGACCAACAATATCACCAACCAACTGGAAAATATGGTATGCCTCAATTGGTTCCGGTCTTGAGGTCTGTCCATAGCCGCGCTGGTCTGGTGCTACCGCGTGGAACCCAGCTTCCGCTAATGCCGATAACTGATGCCGCCAGGAATACCAACATTCTGGGAAGCCGTGACACAAGATCACCAATGGACCTTGCCCCTGCTCGGCAATATGCATGTTGATACCGTTGGTTTCGATGAAACGGTGAGTTACTAAGGTCATATTTCCTCAATTCCTTTTTTAGGGTTGAAGCAGCTCTTTTCATGTTGGTAAATGAACTACAAAAGTTAAAAAGTTTGATGCTGCCCTCACTGAAAACTAATTAATGAGGTTTATCATCAAAAGAGTAAAAAATTATTGCCAACGGTATCTTCTCTACTTCTTTCCAACACGTCACCATTATCTAGCACAAAGGGATCAAGGTGGAAAACTTTTCGCTTTACTGAATGTCATTTATAATTGGTCTTCCAAGTTGAGTTTTGCACGTCGCCCAATATAAGCGTTTGTGGCGATCGCCTGAGCGCACAACCTCAAGCATCTGGTTTAAATCTCGCTTTAGCACTGTACACAACCGTTTGAAGTCTTCTTCTTTCAAGCTTTTCACCTGTTTGTAGGTCATATAAGGCACTACGCTTTTACTACTTTTCTCATGTCACAGGGACTTTTGCAAAAGGCGTATTGATTTTTTTAACTATGTATTTAGCTATGTATTTAGTATTCCTATCCCTGCGTTCTCTTCATTCTGGGGAAATTTCCCGATAAGCCTGCCGACACTGCTCATAATTATCCGGCAAAATTTCAGCATTACCAAAACATAATTGCTCGTGAGTGGTAATTAAAGTTTCATAAGGCTGTATGGGAGTCACAGATGATCGCAGCAATTGCAGATATTCTCCATCTGTACGGCTGAGTTTGTGGGGTGCGATCGCGTTTTGATCCAACTGCTGCAACATCGCTAAATACACACAACGGCAAGCTTCACGGTAGTTACCCTGACGGTAAAATTCTTGCGATCGCTCCAACAAAAGGGCTATGGATGACTCACTAGAGCGATTTTTTACGCGAAAATCAGTAAAATTGCTACTTCTATTTAGCCAAGAATATACATAAGGACTGAATTCTCGCCATAATCGCCAACCCACCCAAGCTATAAATAAGCCTATTACCAGCCAAAAGAGGAATTTTAGCAACTGGACTAGCCAAGGGCTAATCGACCATCCAGTAGGTAATTCTGGCAGAGCCTGTTCAAAGCGGTAAAACTGGTATTCCCACCATTCTCCCACTTGTTGTTGAAATTGAGACAACTGCCAATTCCAGCTAGTTTTTTCAAAAGCATCTGTAGGCATAGGTAGGGAGTGGGGAGTGGGGAGTAGAGAGTGGGGAGCAGGGGAGGCAGGGGAGCAGAATTAATAACCAATGCCCATGCCCCATGCCCCCATGCCCAATGACTAATGACTATCGACTACTGACTCTTTTTTTATCACTATCGAGCCGATAACAATAAGTAGCGCACCGAATGCAAGAAATCCTAGATCCCAAACTAACTGATTTGGGCCTGGTTTCACATGATGGATACCGAGAATTTGGTGGTCAATTAAACCTTCAATAAAGTCAAACAACCCAGCCCCAATTAATATTGACCCAATAAAGGTTTGTGATGACCAAGGAACATCATCACGCCCTCCTGCACGCCATAGCAACACAAGTCCTACCACGGTGAATACCCAATCCAAGGCATGAAATAACCCATCCCATACCATATTCAAATCTGTATTCGCCGTGTTTGTCAGAGGTCGAATGCTACTGAGCATATGATGCCACTGGAGGAGCTGATGCAGTAAAATTCCATCAAGAAATCCTCCCAGACCCACACCAAGACAAATTCCAGCAGTAATTAACGGTGCGCGCCGATTGAAGGTTTCACTTTTTGCCTCCATTGTCAACCTCATAGATAGGCTTTCTTACCAAAATACAACATCTTTTGGGAGAAAAATCTTCTATTTTGAGGCAAGTACGATCATTCAACTGAAATTAAGAATTTACAAATCAAATTTAATCTGCATACCCGCTTTCACTGGGTCGAAATCTTGAGGAAAATGGGTGCTGCGATCGTAGTCTGCTTTTTTCAAGTTCGCTCCTTTGAGGTCAGCTTGGTAAAGATTCGCTGAGATCAATAATGCTCCTCTAAGATCAGCATCCTTCAGATTAGCTTGACCAAGATCAGCAAAGCTCAGGTCAGTTCCCTTCAAATTAGCGCTACTCAAGTTAGCTTCACTCAAGTCAGCATAACTGAGGTCAGATCCTTTGAGGTTAATGCCCTGCAAATCAGCATTGCCCAGTTCTGCTTTACTAAAGTCCCGTTTTCCGGCTGCATAACTCTCCACAAGAGTAGCAACATTATTTATGGGTTGTTGAGAATTGGCTTCAGGCATATAACAGCCTCACAGGTTATCTCGTTATTACTTTGATAAGCTAAACCACATCTAGTTTGGATAATTTGAAATTGTACATTTCTTGTGGGGTGGGCGACACGAGCGCCCAATATATGCTTTGGTTTTTGTGGAACAGCTTATTAAGGATGAAAATTCTCCCACTTCATCCTTGCTAAATGTAATACATCAGTTCCTTCTGCTTTCGGATTGCTCTTCGTTCACAAAGGTCTTGAAGTGTATATTTTTCCAAAACGGAGTTAGCAGCCTGACGTGCTTCCTGCCAGACTTCTTGAATTAGCTCACCTTCTACCGTGTTGGGAGTCGGCTCACAATTAGAGACAACAATATCTGACCCTTCCATGCAGCTAAAAGCATCAAACACTGTAATCTTACCAGGGTCTCGTGCCAAAACATAGCCACCTTTGGCTCCGCGTATACTCTTAATTAAACCTCCACGTCTTAATGTTGCCAGGAGTTGTTCCAAATAGCGGTTTGGTATGTCTTGCAATGCCGCTATCTCTCGAATTTGCAAGGCATCACCGTTAGGGTAGCAGGTTGCTAACTCTAACAGGGCTAGAAGTGCGTATTCTGATTTGTTAGAGATGACCACAAATGTAAAATTTTGAACTCATATTTAAAGATACAAAGTTTTTGAGTTGGTTTCCCTAAGCTACTGCTAAGAAAAACTTTACAATCAACTTATTATTGACCGGCTAACTTCACTTTAAAGACCTTTCAGGATAGAAGCAATTATTTTTGTTTGTTATTTCAATAAATAAAAATTATTGATTATTGTACAGTCTTCCTAAGGTAAAACTGACTTAAAAGCTTAGTCTGTCTCGTTTTAACCAAATTGTGTCAGTGATTATTGCAGCTTATTAGCCTGAAATTGTGATGTTTGGCGACCAGGCGCTGGGCGTTTACGCATCCATTGGAAAGCAATAATATTGAATAGCAAACCAATGAGAAATAAAAGCAGCATTAGTGGAAGCCGCTATATGTACAAATTTCTCGAAAATGGCAAAATAACTGTAAAGGTAGTTCCCACGCCGATCGCACTTTCGACAATAATCTCGCCGCCATGTAAATCTACAGCCTGCTTGACGATGGACATCCCCAATCCCATTCCTGGGATATTGCCTGCATTACTGGCGCGATGGAAGGGTTTAAAGATGTGTTCAATGTCAGAAGAGGGAATGCCAATACCAGAGTCTTGAATCTGGAATATAGCTTGATCGTTGGCAGTGGTGACAGAAAACTTAACTTTGCTACCAATAAGAGAGTATTTTAGACAATTCGAGAATAAATTACTCAAGATTTGCCGCAGTAGTTTAGCGTCTAAGTTAGCTGCGGTGGATTGGCACTCACTACTAAAAATGATCCCATGTTGTGAGCGATCGCTCTGTTCTAATTCTTCTAATAGATCACGGCAAAATTCCATCAAATTTAGGGGTGTTGGATTTAACTCTAAGGAGCGTGTTTCATCCTGACTCAGCACCAATACATCATTCAACAACTGGGTCATGTGCATAACTGATGTTTGAATACGATGCAGGTGGATATTTTGTCGCTCCTTTGTCCATAGGTGGCGATAATGTTCTAGTAGTTCCGCAGAAGAGTGGATGGTAGCCAAAGGGTTGCGAAACTCATGGGAGATGGTGGTAATCAAGCGGGATTTGAGTTCACTAAACTGCTTTTCTTTTACCAACGCTTGTCGCATCGCCTCTTCTGCCCATTGCAGCTTGGCTTGGGTTCGCTTGCTTTCGCTAATGTCGTGCAATAGCCAGCGCAGACCAACTAACTTAGCTTGTTGATTACGGATAGCAGCCACCTTAACTGCAGCGATAATGGGCGTTCTTTTATACGGTTGCAGGTTTACTTCCCACTCTTGAATTTTCCACTTTGAGATTTCGGCATAATCGCGCAGATGAATTAGTTTCAAATGAAAATCTATCATTTCTTTCTCAACCACATAAATCTCCAGGAGTTTGCCCAAAAGCAAACTCTTGGAAATGTTTAGTAAGGTAGTGGCGGCAGAATTAGCTTCTTGAATTACCCCTTTTGGATCAGTTACCAAATAGGCGTCTGGTACTTCTTCAAACAGTTCCTGATAGTGTTGACCTTGTGCCACCAAATCCTGTTGAGCATTGAATAACTCTTCATTTTGCTGCTGTAGGTTTTCGTTAGCTATTTGCAGTTCTTCCAAAGCTAGGTGGATTTCTTGGAATACTGCGGCGACGAGTTCAATATCTTCCTGTGCTTTTTGCTGCTCACTCTGGCGTTGCAAAAGGGCGACGCGCTTACGCATATTCTGTAATAGTAAGGCTAAATCGTCCAAATTCACGCTCTTACTCCTAATTTTGGACATCTAAAGTTGGGTTTTATTTTAGATTCCCTACTTAGATGATCTTAGCTTTTGGAATATAATAGTCATCAATTATCAGTTTAATTGCTTTACATTTAAGTTCCGTGTCATAGATTTAATAACTGTTGATCAAGAAGTAGGGAGTACATAGGCAAAGGTCTAATGCCAGTAACCCCTAACGCGGAATGGAGTGGCAGAGGATATCTGTTTTAGAATGCAGCTTGGTGTAAGCTTGATACTGATTAATCAGGCTCAAAACTCCATTAATCAGTCTTTGATACTGATTACAGCTATTTTCAGGTAAATAGACCAAGCAGTAGGGGCACAGCAATGCTCATTGGTGTCAACTTAAGAAAAAATCTGCTTTGAGAGGACGTTTTGCCCTCATTCCCTAACCCCTTCTCCCAAATTGGGAGAAGGGGAACTAGAGAATTTGCTCCCCTCTCCCAAAATTGGGAGAGGGGTTGGGGGTGAGGGTCAAACCTGGAAAGTTCGCCAAATCTAGCTTATACGTTAAGTTGACACCTATGAGCTTTTTCTGTGCCCCTACGAAAAATGTGGTTCAAATACATGAAAACTGCTGTAATCAGGCTCAGAACTCCGTTAATCAGTCTTTGAGAGTCGCAGACGCAGATCAGAACACCACAATTCTGCTCCTGTGGCTGTTTATTAATTGGGTTAGGGACTTCTAACAAATTTTATTTGGAAGTCCTTTAATGTTTTTGTCTGGCAATGTTGCTTAATTTGGCTCTTAAATCTGCCCATTTGATGCCTGCTAGGCTGGGCAAAACAATATGAGCGGCTCCAACTCGTTCAACAGGGCCCAGTCCTACTGCCCACATACCAGCAGCTAAAGCCGCGTCAATGCCTGCTGCGGCATCTTCTACAACCACACATTGCCCTGGTTCAAGTTCTAGCTGCTTGGCTGCGTATAGAAATAAGTCGGGTGCTGGCTTGGGTTCCTGTACACTATAACCGTCAGCGATCACATCTATTTTATCAGCAATGCCCAATCGCTCGATCACTGTGCGGGCATTTTTGCTACCTGAACCAATACCTATCTTAATACCAGCTTGCCGCAGTTCATCCAAGAAGGCGATCGCACCTGGTAACAAATCCTTGGGCGTCATATTTTGCATCAATTCTACATAATAGCGATTCTTGCGCTCCATCATCTCCTCAATTTGTGCTTCCGAATACGGTCTATCCCCAAGAATCAGCATCAGAGAAGCACGACGGGATACACCCCGCAGCGCGTCGTTAGCTTGCCGATTAAACGGTATACCCTCTTCATCTGCTAGCTTCTGCCAAGCTAGATAATGAAGTTCTGCTGTATCTGTTAGCACACCATCTAGGTCGAAAATGAATCCTTGGATGTTGGGGGAGTGAGTACAGACGCGATTAATCGCGTCTGTACTGGGGAGTGGGGGGGGTGAGGAGGCAGAGAAGGCAGGGGAAGTCTGGTGTTCAGAAGCTTGTGACTGGGAATTTGGGGGATTTGGGGAGAGGGAAAGTTGGAAAGATTTTAGTTGACTAATTGTGTCTTGGGCGACTTGTCCCCGATGCAGATCGAAATCGTGCCATTTCCCGCGCCAGTGCAGTTTAAACTTCAGGCGCGTCCAGCCAGGGGGCAGGTGGGGATTGGCTACGGGGCCATTTTCAGTTAGTTGGATGCCGCCGAACCCAAAAATTACAGCTTGCCAAATGCCACCTGCATTAGCGCCATGAATTCCATCGCTGGTGTTACCTCGGTTATCTTCAAGATCCACCATTAACGCCTGCATAAACTGTTCGTAAGCTTCGGTTGATTTGCCCAAATCTGAAGCTAAGATGGCCTGAACTGCTGGGCCAAGGGACGAACCATAGGTAATATCGGTGCGGGGTGCGTAGTAGTCCCAATTTGTCTGTAATGCTTTTTCGTTATAGGGAAAATCTGCTGATTCTCGCATTAAATATAGGAGCATTAATACGTCTGGCTGCTTGAGTACTTGAGACTTGTTGGTTTTATCCATACCCAAGATGGCTTGCATGGAACGATCGCGTGGTTCATATTCTGCTAAGTTGACATCTTCCAATTGGAAAAATCCCTCGATCTGCTCGATTAGTTCTGTTGATGGGTCATAGAGAAACAATATTTTGTCGATGATCTCTTGCCAGTGCGTTCGTTCTTGTTGGGTGAGTTTTAGTTTCTGTTCTAGTTCGGTGGCTCGTTCCAAGAAATTGTCAACCAACCAATCATAAACTGCGATCGCTTTCTCTAGATGCCATTGCGCCATCCGGTTTGTAAAGGCGTTGTTGTGGACGAATTCATGGTATTCATCCGTTCCAATCACTCCCTGAATTTCATACCGTTCGCCCTCAGAATTGAATTCGACCCGGCTACCCCAAAAAATAGCGGCATCTAAGATAATCTCTGCGCCGCACCTTTGCATCCACTCATCGTCACCAGTGGCTTGCCAGTAGTTCCAAATGGCGTAGGGAATATCTGCATTGATATGAATTTCGCGATCGCGGCACCAAATCCGCACGTCTTCACCATAAAAATCACTGCCGATAGCCCAACGTGGTGTTACTTCATCACCAGTATCAGCACTTTCCCAGGCAAACATTGCCCCTTTATACCCGTAATGGGCTGCCTTGCGTCTAGCTCCATTCAAAGTGTGCCAACGGTAACTGAGTAAATTGCGGGCGATCGCTGGTTGCGTAAACAGAAACAGGGGCTGCATAAAAATTTCTGTATCCCAAAATATATGACCGCGATAGCCAAACCCAGAAAGGGTTTTAGCAGGAATGCTCACCTTCTCATCATGCCGTGGGGCAGCAATCAGCAGTTGAAACAGATTGTAACGAACAGCAAAAGTAGCTGTACTATCCCCCTCAATCAGGATGTCACTTTGCTCCCAAACCTCATCCCATGCCTGTTCATGAGCTTTTAGTAATGTTGCGTAGTCTGCCAGTTGCGCGAGTTTTTCTTGAGCTGCTGGGACTGGTGTTTCAATCTCCCGTGAGCTAAAAACTGTGACGATTTTTTCTACCGTAACGGTCTGTTGCGCTTTAACCTGGTAGCTCGTACTCAAGGTAGGATAACCAGGTGCGGTACTAACTTGCAAAAATGCTTCAGCGCCTGATATTGTTACCTTAGCTGCCATACAGAGTTCAATTCGAGAGTTGCGGGTGCGGCGTTGCAACCAGATTCCGTGGTCGGTCTTGCCCTGGTCTAGTCCTTCCCAGTGATTGAAACCCTGATTTTCTGGATAGCCGTTAATGCTAGCTTGAACTTCAATTAACCCATCAAAATCTACTGGCGTTATATTGCAGCGTAGCGCCAATACGTGCGGATCTGCCAGACTCGCAAAGCGTTCAAAGCTTATATCTATGGTGTTCCCACTGGGAGAGCGCCAACGCAAGGCACGGATCAGTAGTCCATTACGCAAATCAAGTTGCCGATCATAGCGCAATATCTCACCTTGATCGAGACGAAAGCGATCGCCATTTACAATCACTACCAAGGGTAGCCAGTCAGGGCAATTTACCAGTTCAGTATATACCACCGGCACATCATCGTAGACACCGTGGATAAAAGTAGCTGGCAATCCATGAGGATAACCTTCCTCAAAACTCCCCCTTGTTCCCAAGTATCCATTGCCGATTGTAAAGACGGTTTCTTTAGATTGCAATTGCTCAGGGTCAAACTGGGTTTCGATTAATATCCAGTCTGTGTAAATAAAATGGCGAGAACGACCTTTTGTGTGCATAAAGTGAGGATTGGGGATTGGGGACAAATCAATTCAAAATTCACGCATTCAAAATTCAAAATTAAAGAACTCCTGGAGAACAGAGGGGCGAATAAAGTTTTTTGACTTTTAATTTCCCTATAGGGGGGACTGGGAATTGGAGATTTTGAGTCTTTGAGATGGATGAACGAGTCTCTAGTTCTCCTTATCCCTTTTGTCTCCCTCATCTTCCCTGCTCCCCTGCTCCCTCACCCACCCATGTGTTTTTCCAAAATCTTTTCGGCTCTGGGTTTATAAATAAGATGAAATAAGGTTTCCATGTACCGATCTCTGGCTTCGTTATTTTCGGGAGCAACAAAGTTCCAAAAACTAAATATTTTAGCAAGCAGTAGTAATTGATTGCTATGTAAATGCCAATTATATTTGTGATGAATTCGCTGACTCATCCATTCTGATACTTCGTGCCAGTATTCAGCATCAGTATCGCATTGGTCAAGGAAGTCTAAAATTTTCTTTGCTGTTCCTTCTAAGTCCATAGGATTAAGATTAAATCCATTTTCCTGGTTCTCGATAATTTCTAAAGAACCACCAAATTGAGTAGCGAAACTAGGCAAGCCGGAAATCATCGCTTCCAAAATACTCCGCCCGAAAGATTCAAAGCGGGCAAAATGGACATAAATTCCCTGAGAATCTGCAACTACCCGGTAGGCTTCGCCGAGGTCGCTGCTAGGGATACGCATTCCCACCCAGCGAATCTTGCCATAGAGATGATATTGATCAATAATCTCATGCAATTTTTGAATTTCTTCTACTTCTTCTAGATTTGTAGCTTCATCTGGATGTAGTTTACTACTTAAAAGGATTAGGTTACAACGCTCTTGCAACGCCTGACTTTTACCAAAGCATTCAGCTAACCCAGTGAGATTTTTGACTGAGGTGATGGGAGCAAAGGCAAAGATTGGTCGCTTATTAGGGTGAGCTAAATGACCAAAGATTTGAGGGTCTTCGCGGTTAAAGAGTAAGTCGTGGACTTGGGTGCGAAGGTTAAAATCTCGTTTTTCTTTTTGGCTGTAGGGAAAGAAAATATTTTCATTTATTCCCGGCGGCACTAAGTTGAATTTAGGACTAAACAAATCAATCCCATCAACCACATGATACAACTGCGGCATCGTAAACCACTTGTACGACTCGTATTGACCTATGGTGTCTGGTGTACCGACAATTTCTTGGTAGGACGATGTGATGATAAAGTCGGCTGCATTCATGCTAATCAAATCGGCGGTGAATTGTGCCGAGAAGTGATATTGGTCTTCTAAATCTTGCCAATATAAATTGCTAAATAGATATTTAGGTTTTTCCAAGGAATGGGCAATGTTGCACTGGGTAACTTTCAGCCAGCGAGATAGAAGAAAAGCCACTAAATTACCGTCGCTGTAATTGCCGATAATCAGATTAGGTTTACCTTGGAATTGAGCTAGTAATTCTTTTTCTGCATCTAGAGCAAATTGTTCTAAATAAGGCCAAATCTCAAATTTAGAAATCCAATTGTTGGTAATTTCTGGATTGAATTCACCAAAAGGAACGCGCAATATCCAAGCATTTTCAGTATCTTGGACTTTTTCTAAGCGCAGGTTGCAAAATGTCCCTTCACAGTTAGGGATTAGCCGAGTGAGAATAATCACATGTGGTTTAATACCCAGCAGGTCAAGACCAGCGAGTTTGATTTCTTCACGCAGTTTGTTTTCTAAGCTGCGAGCTTGTTCGAGGACGTAGATAACTTGACCGAGTGTTTCATCTCGTCCCAAAACATCTTCCTGTCCCACCCAGCCGTGGATGGAAATGAGAACGACGCGAAAAACAGCAGGGACGCGGGCCACAAATGTTTCTAAGATGGCAGGTTCTGGGGAGTAAATGAGTCGATCGAGGAGTTCTAGAGTTTCAGAGATTCGCGCTGTAGTGTTACCCCAACCTGGTTCAAAGCCGAGTTGTTGGAGATCAAAGCGGAATTTTTCATAGGGTTCATTGGGTGAACGCTTACTCAGTAATTTCAGCGCTTGCTTAATTTGTTTAGCTAACTGAATACCTGAGGGAATGCGATCATTTAACAGCAGGCGAATATCATTGTATTGCAGCCTACGTAATGCTTGAAACAACATTTCTACCCAATATTGGGGGTCACTCAACAATTGATTACACAGGTAACGGTTGAGGAAGGCTAAACCTTGACCAATATTTCTGGCGTCATCGACTCTTGAGGAACCCTCATAGAAGGGCTGAAGGTCGATTTCCAGGATGTGGGGTTGGTAACGATTGACTAGGCGATCTCTCACATCTAGCAGCGCTTGAGGCGTCATCTGCTCGAACCTACTAAAGTTGGCTGTCAGTTTCCAAACTTCTTGGTTAGCAATCCTGGGTCGAACCACCAACCAAGTATTTTCCTCTTCCAAAATTATTTCGTGGGTGTAGTGTATCAGTTTGCCAACAGAAGAAGAGTAGTAAAAATAGGCTGGCTTTTGGGATTGATCACAGTAGTCGGCAAAGAAGAGTAAAATCTCATTTCTCAGGAAGTAACGCTTACCTGAAGCACTCAACGCATAAATCAACTGATGCAGAGCATCTTTTTCATCACTGTTAAAGATAGCTTGAAGTAGTTCATACATGATCAGGAATCTCAGAACTTTAGCTAGGTCACGACCTCATTTTTCTCTTCATGTTCTGTGAGGTACATTTCCCCGAAAATGGTAAATAATTATAAAAACCTTCGCGTCTAGCTCTGGGATGAAACACTGCAAGTCTATGGGATTAAAGCATTGGGCATTGGGCAGCAGGAGGTAAAAGAGTGGAGTTCTAAGCCTCGTTGACGCTGCGCGTAGCTTGCTTGTCTAGTAGGAGGTACGCTAACGACGGGAACCGCCTTTCCTTTTCTGCCTTAGGCTGCGTCAACGGAACGCTACGCGAAAGTGCAGTCCAAGGTAGAGAAGACTGCGACTTCCTTATCGCTACGAGTCTTTGCAGACTTTAACCAGATAAGTAGATCAACCTAATTAAACATCAAACGCTCAGGACATAAAAGCGCGACTTTTGATAAAAAGTTGGGGTTCTAGGTATTATGTTCATACCAATCTAATTTATGATCAAACTGGGTAAATATGGAACTTTCTTAGATAACAAGTGTCAACCTAGCTATTCTTAGAGAAAATTCACTTGAAGTTTGAAAGTGAATCGAATACCCTAAGCTAGTAGACAATTTTCTCAAAGAAATCTATGAACAAAAAAATTATCTTGAATTTGCTTTCCAGTTCCTCAATTTTTGTGTCGATGATGTCTACGCTAGCAGTATTTCATCCTGCCCATGCTAGTACTAGCATTACACAGAAACTAATGCACACACAAGACGGTCGTACTTGTATCACTAACCCACATGGGGGAAAAGATTTTGTGTGCATTCGAGATTCAGAGAGAAAGCAACCATATACCTCATCTACACGTTCCTCAACCACTGTCATATCAGTATCAGCTCAGAATGTTGCCATGTTGAACTTTACTGACGCGGAAAGCGATCGGGCAATTCAGTTATTTGGATGCGACTGTCCATACTGTATAAATTCTTTGCGTCAGTTGCAGGGTACTGGAAGCTTGGTGTACTAAGGTTGAAGAGAACTGTTCGCAAGGTATAACTTCTGTTAAATACACATGATTAATCATGTATAGAAGATATCCGAAACCAAAAAAGCATTTTTAACTACGTACCACTACTATTATTTGCTCAAATCTAAATTCATTGTTGAGAGGGTTTGTAATACTACTCCAAACCCCTGAAATTAATGTTGAGGAAGAAGACACAAAGATGAACAGACGCTCTTACGCTCAGTAATTATCAAATACTCTCTGTGCTTAAGAGCGTCCTGTTTATTCAACCACTTCATTCACAGGGAATCTATCAATCAACTGCATCGCCCGATAGGCATTACGCAAGAAAGAGTCTGGCAAATGGGGAACGTGGGGTATTTGCGATAATAAATCCAACGTCCGCCGTAAAATTCTCACCACATCGCCTTCATCCAAAGTGGTATTCTCACAGAGTTGTGTCCACTCCATTCCCAGCGCCCATTGTTCCACTATGGCAATTAACTCAAACTCCAACCATATAGGCAGCGCTACATTATACCGCCGTTGTAGTTGGAACATTTGGCGGCGAATTCCCTGCAATTTTTTCAAAGCTTCTGTTACTTCATTACTAAGTTCAAAGTTAACCTTGCTATCTGGACGGGGCGTTTCCATCACCAAAGCCGCTGCTGCTGCTGCTAAATGATGCGGATCTAAGTTGCCCAATTCACCACTAGCGAATACTAAACCCAGCCACAATTCATTCTCACCTCTAATGGCGGCAGCGATTCGCCCTAATTGTGTGGGGACTAAGTTATCCAAAGCGCCAAAGTATTGCAGAATTGCGATTAAATTGAGAAACTCTTCCCAATGACGTTGTGACTGTTGCTCTACTTGCCCTTGCAACTGTTCGAGTTCGGCTTCTAGTTCGACATAGCGGGACCGACGCTTGAAAAGGGTTGCAGCATTACCTGATTGATGTAGGGGATGAGCTTCTAATTGCTCTTGGACGGCAGCAGTGCGACTGAGTTGTTCTGCTACTTCTGGTGCCAGATGTAAAGATTCTATCGGATCGGGAATACGCACAGCGATCGCAAAAGTTTCTTCACTGCCACGGCGTGACTGTCCTGGCTTCAAAGGCATCTCTGGTGGTGGTAGCACATCAGGCGGCACCTCAACTCGCGGCAGTTCGGCATACAAATCGACTACATCCCCTGTGGTTGCTACATACCAGCGGTTATCGTGTCCCAAGCATACCAAGTAAGGAGCTTGACCAGAACCAGGCGATTTTCCCACTAACACTGCAGTTACGGGTGAAGACACTGTGATGTTTTTGCCTTTGAGACTTAACAGAGTTCCTGACACTGCAAAGCCCAACATCATCCCCAATTCTTCTTGTCTATCTGAGAGTGCTTGCTCTTGCAGGGTTTTCAATATCTGGCGTTCCACTTTCAGGCGTTGCCGCAATTTTTCATAAACAGCCAGTTCATTTTCATCAACTGCGGCGATTTGCTCATGAAGTTGAGCTAATTGTGTTTGCAGTTCCGCAATTTCATCATATTCTGGTCTTAAATGCAAGGTGGCCATGTACTGCCCAAAGCTGCGCTCTATCAGTTCCCTGGTTTGCTCTAGGGTGTGGGTTTGCAGCAAATTGAGTACCATGCCATAACTGGGCGTAAACTGGCTGACTAAGGGATCTGGCTTGGATGTTCCCAAATACGCGGCTTCTTTGGCTCCTTCAAAGGGAGTTTGGACTGTCACCACATGACCTTGTTTATCCATCCCCCGGCGGCCTGCTCGTCCCGCCATTTGCAGGAATTCGGAAGCGTTCAACAGGCGGTGTCCAGTGTCGGTACGCTTGGAAAGGGTGGAAATTACCGTTGTCCGGGCGGGCATATTAATTCCCGCTGCTAGTGTCTCGGTGGCGAATACTACTTTAATCAACCCCTGCTGAAATAGTTCTTCTACCAGTGCTTTCCAAGCAGGCAAAATTCCAGCGTGGTGGGCAGCAATTCCCCGGTACAGGGGGGCAATTTGTCCAGAACGCCCTGCTTCGGGATTGCGGGCTAAAAAGTCATCAATCTGTTCCCGTAAAATTTGGGACTCTTCACTATTTACCAGCCATAAATCTCCCACTTCCGCCACTGCTTTATCACATCCCCGGCGACTGAAGATAAAGTAAATCGCTGGTAGCATATCCCGTTGCTCTAACTGGCTCAAGGTAAAAATTATGCCAGGAGGCTCAGGTCTACCACTTCTCCCCTTCTCCCTTTCTCCCCCTCTCCCCTTCTTCTTCTGAAGTCGGGGGTTAATTTTGGTTTTACTATCATTCAGTAGGGGAAATAACCCTTTGGGATTGCAAAAGTGAAATTCCAAGGGTACTGGGCGAAAATCGGAGTAAATTAGGTCAGTTGGGCCGTGAACGCGATTTAGCCAATCGGTGAGTTGATCGCTGTTGGCAACCGTTGCTGAAAGGGCTGCCAGTTGCACTTCACGGGGACAATAGATTATTGATTCTTCCCAAACTGTACCGCGCTGGCGATCGTTCATGTAGTGGCACTCATCAAGTATCACCGCTTCAACGTCTACCAATGAGATGCCGACTTGCCCAATGGGTGTGCCATAGAGCATATTTCGGAAAATTTCTGTGGTCATCACCAAAATCGGTGCATCTCTGTTAATAGAAGCATCTCCAGTTAACAGTCCTACTTGATCAAACCCGAATTTTTCTCGAAAGTCACGTAATTTTTGATTCGACAGCGCCTTCAGTGGAGTAGTGTAAAATACACGTTTTCCTCGCGCTAGGGCACGATAAATGGCGTATTCCCCTACTAATGTTTTGCCCGAACCTGTGGGCGCACATACGACTACGGAGCGTCCGGCGTTTAGGGACGCGATCGCTTCTTTTTGAAACTGATCCAGTTCAAAGGGAAATATAGACCCTAAGTCAAGTTCTGGAGACGGCGCAGGATAATTCACTCAATCACATTGGCAACCAGATTGTTTACTATACTAACGAGTCTTTTGTCAACTTCGTTAGGGATTGTGGATTGGGTATAGAGAAGAATTTTAGTAGCTAGTCCCCAGTCCCCAGTCTCTTATTTTCCCAGTTCTTGCGATCGCTCTGTGGCAGCTTTTACTGCTTCAATTAAAGCTGAACGAAATCCTGCTTGTTCTAGCTTGGCAATCCCCGCAATCGTTGTACCGCCGGGACTGGTAACACGATCTTTGAGTTCTGCTGGGTGCATTTTGGTTTCCTGCAACAGTTTCGCTGTTCCCAGGACAGTTTGCAAGGCTAGTTGATTGGCAATTGCTCTAGGTAAACCTGCGGCTACTCCGCCATCAGCAAGTGCTTCTAACAACAGCGCTACGTAAGCCGGGCCGCTACCAGATAGCCCTGTGACTGCATCCATCAGCGCTTCTGAAACTTCCACAACTTCCCCCACAGCAGAAAAAACTTGCTGTGCTATTTGGTGATGCTTGGGACTGGTGTATGCACCTGAACAAATCGCGGTAATTCCCGCTCCCACAGTTGCTGGGGTGTTGGGCATTGCTCTAATAACTGGCAATTGCACAAATGCAGCTTCTAACTGACTTAAAGGTACACCTGCCAAGATAGAAATGATCAGCGGTGAGTGTTGTATATTCAGAATATGAATATGTGCTAATTCTTGAGCGATCGCGCTAAACACCTGCGGTTTCACTGCCAAAAACACAACTTCTTTTGCTTGAGTGAAAACCTGGCTATTATCTGTTGTCACAGCAACATCATATTGCTGTTTTAAAAAATCTAGGCGTGAAGGTAGCGGTTCGCTAACTATGACTTCTGATGATTGATAAATTCCACGGGTGAGCAGGCGGGATAAGAGCGCTTCTCCCATTACCCCACCACCAATTAAGCCAAATTTTATAGTCATTGATCATTAGTCATTAGTCATTGGTCACTAGTCATTAGTCATTGGTCATTAGTCATTGGTTACAACCAACAATGAACAAATGACAAAAACAGAAGTCTGCTGAACGGAGGCTTGCGACCATCATAACTTCAAAGACAAATGACAAAGGACAAAGGACTAACAACTAATTTAACTTTATTGTGCCATCCGGTTAGTTTCGTTGCCCCAGGTTTGATTTGGAGAACCTGTAGGACGAGAGGGACGTGCTGGCGGTTGTGGTACTTCATGAAGAACGCCACCTTGGGTGCTAACTTGGACACAGCTTGGCGTAAACAAAAAGATGCTCTCGCCAATGCGCTCTTGATGTCCATCTAGTGCGTAAGTACCACCTGCAACAAAATCTACTGCTCGTTGAGCTTGATCTGGATCCATGATTGTCAGATTTAATACCACTGACTTGCGTTCTCGCAACGCTTGAATTGCCTGGGGCATTTCTTCAAAGGTGCGTGGTTCGAGTACTAAAACTTCCGAAATTCCGTTAATTGCTCCTGGCATACCAATCACATTCCCCATTGGCTTTGAACCTGCTGCTATATCATCTCCCATTGTAGGCACTGGTTCCCGCCAGCGTCGATTTTGAGCGGCTGTGCTCTCTTGGGGTGCTGGTTGGGGATTTTCTTGCTGATACAGGTTTTGGTAATTATTATCTGTATCTGGTTCTTCTTCGTAATACTCGTATTCCACTTGCTCATTTAGACCCACAAAGTCTCTGAGTTTGGAAAATATATTGTTCATTGCGTGTGTACTCTCCTGGTGCGAATTGCCAGTATTGACTTGGCTTAGGATTGATTGAGCTAGGAGCGATGCCTACGGCGGTAAACTACGCTACATCGGTGGATACTTCAGCAAGTCTATTGCTAGTTGTAGCCCATATTACGGGTTTTGGCGATGAACTGACACTTGTTGGAAAGGTCTGTGCATCGCCTAAACAGAATAATGAGTCAAGATTATATCCTAAGGTTTGTCCGAAGGAAAGTTCTTTATACCCCATTTTCCCTTGGCTATTGCTCTTGTCAATACTATATCCTTTGTTTCCAATTGCACCAGTCTGTGACAAAATTCTTGTCATCAAATCCTGAGCTTTATTAATACTGAAGAGCAAGGTTGATGACTAATAAGCTAAGAGCGATCGCCAAACAATATGGTTCCTAATCGTACCATCGTAGCGCCTGCTTGCACTGCCAGTTCGTAGTCGCCTGACATACCCATAGACAGATGCTGCATTTTAATGTGCGACCAGTTTTGCTCCTGGATTTCTTTTGCCAGCTCACGATTGAGATTAAACACACTTAAAATTTCGGAATCATTTAATCCGGAAGGCGGAATTGTCATCAAACCTTGAATTTGTAAATTTTTGTATTGATTGAGTGTAGGTAAATCAGCCAACAGTTCTGGCACACTCCAACCAGACTTGTTAGGATCGGGGAGAATTTTCACTTGCAGGCAAACCTGGGGACTCACTCCTAGCTGTTGCGCCAATTGATCTAAGCGCTGTGCCAGCTTCAAATTATCGACGGAGTGAATCCAATGGAATTGTTCGATGGCTTTTTTGGCTTTATTACTTTGCAAATGTCCAATAAAGTGCCAGGTAATATCCGGTAAGTCTTGCAACTCGGCTTGTTTGCTGGCGGCTTCTTGGATACGACTCTCCCCAAAATCACGAATTCCTGCAGCATAGGCAGACCGAATGGCCTGGGCAGAAACTTGCTTACTAACAGCAATCAATCGGACTGAAGTTGGCAGTGAGGAGCGAATGATAACAATACGTTCGGAAATCGAACTGCTCATTGGAAGGTGCGTTGGAAAACACTCTGAAGCTGATCGTACTCCTGAGATTGTCCACTGCGACGCAGGGTACGTAAGCGATTTTCTAACATCATTCTAGCCTCAGTACGTCCTAGAGACTGAAATTTAACACCTTTAACGTCATTTGCTACCAAAAAAAATAAGCGCTGGGCATAAAGTGTGGTGAACAAATCCTGGTTCTCATCAACCATACAGATTTTGTAGAGTAAACCCCAAGTTGGATGGTTTATGTAAGTTTCTGCGTTTTCTGGAGTCATTTCAGAGTCAAGGTGTAGTCAAGGTGGGAGTATATATATCTTTTCGCAGTGAATTCCGAACATTCAGACGATAATACCAACATTCGCCAGAATATTTACTTAAAATGCAAAACTGCGGTTACGAAGACCTTGATCTAGTTTTGAATAGGCAGATGAAGCTAGTGGTAGTGAGGCGAAGTGGTACAACAGAAGCCGCGAAGCATGGATTTTAGAGAGTAGAGGCTGGTCGATAAACATCACCATCTGCTTTGATGACTTCAATTTCCTAATCTGTCGGGACAAGCACAAAACAATCCTGATCCTCTTGTTAAAAGTTTGGCGTTGCAAGGAAAAACACCCTTTGAAGTTCCTAACGGCAACAGCGAACTTTTCAACTTCTTTCCATACTGCCACAACTGTCGCCCAATGGCGCAAAATAGCTAACTTAACACGAGAGTGAGGAGTGAGGAGTGGAAAGAAAACTATTCCCTATTACCTGTACCCTTATTGAGAATTCAGCATTTTCAGTGCTGCCAGTTGTGCCTGAGCTTTGTGCAGAGATTCATACCATTCTCTCTCAGGATTGCTGTCTGCGACAATTCCTGCGCCAACTTGTCCCCAGACAATGTTAAGTGCTGAGTGTTGGGAGATGAGTCTTGAGTGGGGAGATGAGGAAGAATTTTCTCTCCCTTCTGGGGACGCAGGAGCCATTAGCAGGGTGCGGATTAAGATATTTAAGTCTAAATGACCGCGCCAATCTAAATAGCCACAGGAACCGTAGAACAAGCTACGCCGCACGGGTTCTAATTCTTCAATAATTTCCATGCAACGGACTTTGGGGCAACCTGTGATTGTGCCACCTGGGAACGTGGCCCGAATCAAATCGATGGTAGTGTAGTCGCCTTTTAAAGTACCTTTGATGTTGCTGACAAGATGCATCACATGGCTATATCGCTCGATTGTCAGCAATTCGTCAACAGTAACCGTTCCCCATTCACAAACTCGCCCTAAATCATTACGTTCCAAATCCACTAGCATGATGTGTTCTGCAAGTTCTTTGGTGTTGCTGAGTAAATCTTGTGCCAGTTGAATATCTTGTTCTAGTGTGACACCACGCGATCGCGTCCCAGCAATCGGTCTGGTTTCGGCTTGTTGATTTTGCAACATTACTAAACGTTCCGGCGAACAACTGATCACTTCCCCCCAAGGCGTCTGCCAATAGCTAGCAAAAGGAGAAGGATTGATTTTTTGCAAGGCTTGGTAAATTTCCCAACCAGAAGCCGATGTAAACGCTTGAAATCGCAACGAAAGATTTGCCTGAAAGATGTCTCCAGCTTGAATATATTTTTTCGCCTGGTTTACAGCTGTTTCATAATCTGCCTGAGATGTCAAAAAATCAGGGAGGGAGGGCGAGAGGCCAGACAAGGAAGATGAGGGAGAAAATTCTACTTTTTTCCCCTTGTCCCCTTGTCTGTTCTGCAATTTCTCCTGTAATTCATTGAGTCCACTTGCATCACTGGCGGCTAGCCAAAGAATTTGTTGGACATGATCCAAAACGGCAAAACAATCTGGTTCATACCAAAAAGCTATGGGAAATGGCAGGGGATCAATTTTATCACGGGGTAGCTGTTCAATTTCCCATGCGACATCGTAGCCTAGCCAACCCAACCAACCGCCGATGAAAGGGAGGTGAGGAGATGGAAGAGATGGGGAAGCAGGGGGAGGAAATTTCTTTTTGTCCCCCTCATCCCTCCTTATGCTTTGCTGTAACAACTTTTCTAGGAAGGGAAAAACCTTTCCTACTTGTGGTGTCCACATTTGTGGAATACCATCGACTATGCGAGGAGTACCTGCACAGATAGAATATCGGCTGAGTTGGGGATGGTCGATTGGCGTTGGGTAGGGACTTTCCAGTAGGGTAGCAATTCCCGGTGCGGCGGTGGGGCGAAAAAGAGCAGCAAAAACTTCCGAACCTGTGCGCTTTTCTAAGGGTAGCGATCGCCAATACCAAGCCTTGGTCATACTGTTTAAAAGCGTTGTCAATAGTTGGTTGACAGTTTTCAGTAGTGAGTACAAATAACTTACTACTACTGACCACTGACAAAATGCAATTACCTATTACCTATTACCATTTTATCGGTGCAAAATTAGACTTCAGTTCCGATAGCTAGCCGTATTCCCCAGAATAAGATTAAAGTTGCAATAGCAAGCCAGTCACGCCCTTTTAATCGTAAATCGTGCCACTGGACTCGATGCTCGTTGGGACTGGTAAAACCTCGCACCATCATTGCATTCGCCATTTGCTCGGCTCGTAAGAGCAGATTTTCTAATAATCTTTCTGCGACTATCATCCAAACCTTAAATGCTCCTTTTAATCCCAGCTTTTTCCAATTAATTGCCCTTGTCATCACAGAGCGAAATAAGTTTTGCACTTCTTCTAAAACCAGGGGAATAAAGCGCAAGGACAAGGTTAAAGTTAAAGTAATTTCTGTGACAGGTAACTTGAAGCGTCGCAGGGGTTGCATTAAGCTTTCTATACTAGATGTGATTTCTTCTGGTGCAGTTGTCAGCAGATACAGGTTAGTGCTGTAAATTACGGTAAATATAAGTGTACTCAGGCGTACTGCCAAACTCAAGGAGTAACGAGTCACTTTAACCGGGCCTTTGTGAAATAGCACGTAGCTGTATTTTTTTTTCTCAACTGCTGGCTCTTGAACAAGATTATTAGAGTTTGCTGGCTGGGTTAGTATTTGTTCGTTAGCTGGCAGGCGTGGCTGATAATCTACACCCAATCCATCAGGACTGAGGGCTGCGATCGCTAAGACAAAAAACGATAGCATTAATAGCCAACCCATTTGCTGCTGCCATACTCGTCGGGGAATTTTAGCAATTAAAGTGGCAATAACCAATATTACCACCAGCAGCACCCGCCAAAAGTTGTTAGCCAAAACATAGCTTGTTAAAAAGCTCATCAACCAAGCAAACTTGACTCGCGGATCGATTTTATGCAGCCAAGTTTGGGGTTGTTCTAAATAAAGTCCAAGTGGCAGCGATCGCAATAAATCCATGTTTAGTCATTATTCATTATTCATTAGTCATTAGCCAAAAAACAAATGACTAATGACAAGTGACAATTATTATACGTGAGTTACTCGATTAACATGAGTCATTAGTCATTATGCAAAGGACAAATGACTAATGACAAGTGACAATTATTACACGCGAGTTGCTCTATTAACATTACCACTTTCGACATCACGGACTTTTTTACTCCGCCACAGTAAAATAATTGGCGTGCCTTTAAATCCTAGCTGTTCCCGGAATTGGCGTTCAATATAGCGGCGGTAGTTGTCGTTGAAGCGTTTGGAATCATTGACAAAGAGGGCGATCGTTGGTGGTTGGCTACTTACTTGTGTACCATAATAAATCTTGCCCTGACGTCCACCACGGGATGCTGGCGGTGAATGCCAGCTCACAGCATCTGTTAAGACTTCGTTAATTACTGATGTGCTGACACGACGTTTGTGTGATTCAGCCGCCGTTTTTACCAGCTCTAAAATCTTTTCTACCCGTTGTCCTGACAAGGCGCTAACAAAGATTGTTTCTGCCCATTCAGTAAAATGTAACCGTGATTGCAGAGTTTTTTCGTAGTCGTAGATTGTATGAGAGTCTTTTTCGACGGCATCCCACTTATTAACGACGATGATGCAAGCTCGACCTTCCTCGATAATCCGCCCAGCTAATTTTTGGTCTTGCTCAGTAACTCCATCTACAGCATCTAGTACTAATAAAACCACGTCAGCGCGGCGAATCGCTTTGAAAGCACGGTTAATACTAAAGAATTCTGTGCCGTATTCGATGTGTTTCTTTTTGCGAATGCCGGCGGTGTCAATCAAGCGGTAGCTTTGTCCGTTTCGTTCAATGACGGTATCAATAGCATCGCGGGTTGTGCCAGAAATTGGGCTGACAATTGCCCTCTCTTCCCCGACAAATGAATTGAGTAAGCTCGATTTGCCCACATTCGGGCGTCCCACAATTGCTACTTTGATTTCATTAGTTTCTGGGATGTCTTCAATAGTAGGTATGTGATTAATTAACTCGTCGAGTAACTCTCCTGTGCCACTGCCATGAATTGCGGAAATGGCGTAAGGTTCGCCCAATCCCAATTCCCAAAATTCCGCAGCTTGGATTAAGCCTTGTTCTAAAGATTCACATTTATTTACAGTTAGTAGCACAGGTACGGGTTGTTGACGCATCCATTCGGCGATTTCTAAATCTGCCAATGTGGGACCTGTTTGACCATCTACTACAAAAATAGCGGCACACGCTTCTGCAAGGGCTGTCATTGCCTGTTGGCGAATCAGTGGTAAAAATTCGGTATCATCATTAAAAACTAAACCACCAGTATCTACAACTAAAAATTCGCGATCATTCCAGAAAGCTGGCATGTAAGTGCGATCACGTGTCACTCCCGGTTCATCATGGACAATCGCCGTTTGTTCCCCGGCGAGTCGATTAACCAGGGTGGATTTGCCCACATTTGGGCGTCCGATAATTGCAACAATTGGCAGTGCCATAAAACCAGGGTAAGTCAGAGACGTAGTATATCACGTACTTACATTTTACTCACTTTAAACTTGAAGTTTTAATAATTTCCCAATCATCTGAAGCGATCGCCAGCCTTGGGCAAACTAACAGCAAGACCGAGAATATAGTAGTCGCCGCCAAGGGGATTAAACCTTGATACGCTCCAATACACCAACTAAGGGCTAGTACCGCAAGGCGGAAGTCAAAAGTCAAAAGTCAAAAGTCAAAATGAATACAGCATAAGCGTTTCATTGATTTGGAATAGGTGGCTTATTTATGCCGTGCTTTACTAGGTAAGCTGTTGTGTTTTTAATTTGCACATTGAGACGGCAGAGGAGCAGAGGAGAGGGTTTGCAGGTTTTACCGAACAGATTATGAGGCAACTTATAGGCGCGACAGCTTATAACTTCAATAAATTTGTGATTTGCTGCTCGTGAAAAGTACCCGTGGGGGTACTTTTTAAATTTAATTGGATATTTTATACAACTGATAAGGGTTTTAGTGAATGTCCTAAAACCTATGATATCCGGTTATCTTGTGCATAGAATAAAGATTTTCAACCAACATAAAAGTGGGGAAATAAACCAAAATCCCAATCATTATTATCTGAGCAGTTTAGAAATCATAGCTTTAGGAGATACAAATAATCATGACTCGTAACTTATATGCTTTGCTAGTTGGTATTGACAATTATCCTGATTTAAATCATCGACTTCAAGGTTGTGTAAACGACATTACAGCAATAGAAGAGTATCTTAACGAACGGTTTGATCAAAAAGAATACCAATTACATTTACAAACCCTTAAGAATGACCAGGCAACCCGTAAGGCAGTCATTGATGGTTTCCGGAAGCATCTTCGTCAAGCTGGGCAAGATGATATAGTTTTGTTTTACTACAGTGGTCACGGTTCTCAGGAGTTGGCACCAAAAGAATTTTGGCACTTAGAGCCAGACCATCTTGATGAAACCTTAGTATGTTATGACAGTCGTACCGAAAACGGCTGGGATTTGGCAGATAAAGAATTAGGAAAACTCATTGCCGAAGTAGCAGAAAAAGACCCGCACATTACCATTATTATGGATTGCTGCCACTCTGGTTCCGGCACTAAAGACCCATTGCAAGAGACAGGAATACGTCGCTTCCCTACAGACAAGCGAGAACGCCCACTGGATAGTTTTATTTTTTCTCTCGTCGACTTAAGGCAACTTTCAGATTCCCGTGACCCAGAAAAACATCCCAGTGGGTGGAAGATACCCAAAGGTCGTCATGTACTTCTATCTGCTTGTCGAGACTACGAAACAGCGAAGGAATACTACGGCGGTGACAAACACCGGGGTAGTTTCTCTTATTTTTTGATGGATACGCTTTCTAAAGCTAACGGAAAGCTAACTTATCGAGATTTGTTTGGGCGGACAAATGCCATCATCCGCAGTAAAATTACAGCCCAATCTCCTCAGTTGGAAGTGAATAATCCTGAGGATGAAAACAAGTTTTTCCTTGATGGAGCGATCGCAGAACGTCACCCCTACTTTATTGTTAAAAATGACCCAAACTATGGCTGGATAATTGATGGTGGTGCTGTCCACGCAGTGCAGCCACCCAAAGACGGCGAAATCACTTTACTAGCACTATTTTCCTTTGACGCCAATATCGAAGACCTGCGTGACCCAGCAATGTCTGTGGGTACAGCAAAAGTGACTAGGGTGCTACCAACGCAGAGTCAGGTAGATATTAAAGATGTGCCAAACCTCACTGCTGATGGTACTTCTTTTAAAGCAGTTGTCACCAGCCTACCGCTACCACCTTTAGGGGTTCACATTCAGGGAGATGAAGCTGGTGTAACTCTCGCACACCAAGCATTAGTAACAGCTGGACTTGATGGTAAAGCTTCACCCTATGTGCGTGAGGAGAAAGAAGTTGGTAAAGCCGAGTTTCGCCTACTTTGTCGTGATCAACAGTATTTGATTGCCCGACCTACAGATGACCGACCTCTAGTAGCTCAAATTGATGGTTATAGTCCAGACAATGCAAAACAGGCAATTGAACGTTTAGAACATATTTCCCGTTGGACAACAATTGCAGAACTCTCAAATCCAGCAGCTGAGATCAGAGCCAATGATGTAGAGATGAAACTGCTCTTTGAAAATGAAGAATCATCTCAATTGCCGCAGATGCGTTTACAGTATACGTATAGGGATGGTAGGTGGCAAAATCCGGAATTTCAACTGAAACTCACCAATAAAAGTCAGATGCCACTTTACTTTGGCTTAGTCAACCTTTCTGACAGTTTCGCTATTAGCGCCCCATTTTTTGAAGCAGGTAGCATCAGGCTGCAACCAGGAGAATCAGCACTGGCTTTAGACGGCGAAAATTTGATACTCGAAGTTCCAGACGAGTTGTGGTCACAGGGAATTACTGAATATAAAGACATGATTAAATTGATAGTCAGTCATGAGGAATTTGATGCTAAATTGCTGACTCAGAATAAACTTGATGCTCCTCGTCCACCTGCCATAAGAGAATTAGAATCTGCAAATCAAAGTAGTCTTGACCGTTTGATGAATCGAACTCAAAATCGTGAAATCAAAGCCAAAAGTGCAGCAAAGTATGATGATTGGTATGTACAAGAAATTAGCATTACCACTGTACGTCCTTTAGACTCTACCCCAGTTTCTCAGACAGAACAAAAATTATTAGGAGCAGGGGTAAAATTACAAGTGCATCCAAACTTGGTGGCAAATGCTCGCCTAACTACGACACCGCAAGTCAGCCGAGATTTAGGAAATCAAATTTTACCCCCTATCCTGCGAGAAGATGCAAAAGTTACTCGACCTTTCCAATTTACTACCAGTCGAGGTACTGACCCGGGATTAAGTGTATTGGAATTGAACGAAATTCAAGATTATACAGTTGTCACTCCAGATGCACCTTTAAAGTTATTAGTAGATGCACCATTAGCAGACAATGAATATCTTCTTGCTGTTGGCTATGATGGGGAATTTTTCTTACCTTTAGGTCGCG
Organism: Nostoc sp.; assembly: GCF_036916575.1. Taxonomy (GTDB): domain Bacteria; phylum Cyanobacteriota; class Cyanobacteriia; order Cyanobacteriales; family Nostocaceae; genus Nostoc. The sequence continues at coordinate 41,826 of NZ_JBALGC010000139.1, read as the reverse complement.
GTCAAACAACTCAAGATGGCAAAACAGAAATTGAGGTAGAACGATTACCAGCTCCAGTTAATCAGGGAGAACGTAGCCTGCAAGGGTCTATTCGCATCTTCTTTGAAAAAGTAATCAATCGGTCTTTTGGACGAGAATTTGAGTATCCCATTTTAGCGGTGGCTGAGGTAGGAGACGACAAGAAAGTAACCTATAAAAGGAATGTGGTTGATGTTCAGCAGCGAGTCGCACAAGCAAAACGAATTGCCCTCTACATTCACGGCATTATTGGCGATACTGAAAGTTTAGTCAACACCATTAAACACCCCGTATTGCAAGCAGATGGACAAAAGCGTTCCATCAGTGAACTTTTCGATGTAGTTCTCACCTTTGACTACGAAAATCTGAATACTTCAATTAAAGAGAATGCTGAAAATTTAAATCGGCGGCTAAAAGAAGTGGGTTTAGGAGCAAACCACAGTAAAGAGCTGCACATTATTGCTCATTCAATGGGAGGTCTAGTTTCCCGTTGGTTTATTGAGCGAGAAGGAGGTAATAAAGTTGTCCAACATTTAATTATGTTGGGTACACCAAATGCAGGTTCTCCTTGGCCAGTTGTTGAAGATTGGGTAAAACTGACTTTGGGTATTGGACTCAACAGACTTTCTACACTTGCTTGGCCCGTAACAGTGCTGACAGGTTTGATGGGAATTCTGGAAAAAAATATTAGAGTAGCCCTAGCTGAGTTAAACCCAAACTCTGATTTTCTCAAATCTTTGGCAGCAAGTGAAGATCCTGGCATTCCTTACTCGATTATCGCTGGTAACACATCTATTATTCCGGCAGCATTAGAGCAGCAGCTAGAGAAAAAATCAAGTGTTTTAGAACGGCTAGAGCAAAGTTTATTTAAGAAAGTTGTAAATTTACCTTTTTTTGGTGTACAGAATGATATTGCAGTCACTGTAGATAGTATCCAGAATATTCCCAAAGGGCGATCGCTTGCGCCCTTTGTTCAAGAAGTAGCTTGCGACCACCTAAGTTACTTTGGTACGCAATTAACAGATGTTGGGTTAGACGCTTTGATTAAAGCGATCATTGCCCAACAAAACAAGGAGACAGTTGAAAGGCAAAAATAAGCATTTACTTTTATTATTGTTGCCTTGAGAAATTATCTACCAATACAGTTAACTTAAGGATTGTTTGTAGAGATTTGATATGTGTAGAGACGTTGCATTGCAACGTTTAAAAGGCAGGTTATTAGTCGTACAACTTATCTTAACTTAAAAGTATTGTTTTAAAGGCATCAGACTTGACCGAAAACGAAAAGGATACAAGCCTCTAAATTTATTTATGGGGATCATTAATTTTGAATTTTGAATTTGAAGCGTTCGCACAGCGTCTCGTAGAGAAGCGACGTGATGCTGTGTATGTGCGTGAGATTTTCATAAGTATTCAACTGGAATTAATATTAGATGAGGACCACTAATGTTTATGCATAAATTCAACCGCAATTTTGCGATTATTATCGGTATCAATGACTATGCAAATGGTATTAGAGAGTTAGAAACAGCGGTTTCTGATGCTCACAAACTTGCTCAAATTGTCCAAAAGCAACATCAGAATCTTAAACAGCAATATCAAGCACAAAATAAATATGAAGTCCAGTTGCTATTGAATAAACGTGTTACCCTTAGCAAACTCAAACAACTGATTAAAGACTTCAAACAAGGACAAATAGCTTTTGACAACGAAAAAGTGGTAGTTACCGAGAGCGATCGCATCCTCTTCTATTTTGCTGGACATGGTATCGCTTTAGAGGCTCTAGAAAATCAAGAGGGGCCAGTAGGTTATTTGATTCCGCAAGATGCCACTTTAGGAGATAGTAATACCTACTTGCCGATGCAGGAGTTACATGATGCCCTGAATGAACTCCCTTGTCGGCACATGTTAGCAATTTTAGATTGCTGTTTTGCAGGCGCTTTTCGTTGGGCAAGTCTCAAGCGAGAGATTCAACCCAAAGTCACAGTCTATAAAGAACGCTACGATCGCTTTATCAGCGATGCAGCTTGGCAAGTAATTACTTCCGCAGCAGACGATCAAAAAGCCTTGGATTCTTTGGGTGTGCGGGGGGAAGTAAAAGAAGGTAACGAGGTTCACTCTCCCTTTGCCAAAGCACTTTTTGATGCCCTACGCGGAACTGACAAAAAAGCTGACTCGAATGATGATGGCATCGTTACGGCAACTGAACTGTACTCGTATTTGCGAGATCAAGTTGAAGTTGTCACAGAAAATAATTACAAGCGGCAAACTCCAAGTCTGTGTCCTTTGAGAAAACATGACAAAGGAGAATTCATCTTCCTACTACCTAATTTTGACCGAGATAAATTGGAGGATGCACCATCACTTAATCTCAAAAATAATCCCTATCGAGGATTGCAATCTTATGACGAAAAAGACAGTAACTTGTTTTTTGGTAGAGAAAACCTGATTGAAAACCTATACCAAAAAGCAGTTGCTAACCAACAGCCATTGACATTAGTTTTAGGTGCATCTGGAACGGGTAAATCTAGCTTAATGAAAGCCGGATTGTTACACCGTCTACGTCATTCCCAGGAGCATAAGTTTCAGATTTTAGATCCCATGCGTCCAGGGGAAAGTCCTTTGCAGGCTTTAGCACAGGTGTGTTTACCAATTGCAAATACAATTACTGCTTCACAATTGGTAAAAGACGAGCAAGCTTTAGTAAACATCATTGAAAGTTGGAGCAAGATTAATCCCCAGATTAAGTTATTGCTGGCAGTTGATCAGTATGAAGAGTTAATCACCCTGTGCAAGAGTGACGAACAACGAGAGCAGTTTCAGAAATTGATCAAGAATGCGATCGCTAAATATCCTGACAAAATCCATGTAGTTATCACCTTGCGACTCGATTTTGAGGGTCAGTTTCAAAACTCTATACTCAAAGACTTTTGGAATGATGATACCCGATTTGTCGTCCCGCCAATGACCCAGGATGAATTCCGGGAAGCAATTGAGAAACCAGCGTCTGAAAAAGTGGTATATTTCGACCCTCCCAGCCTGGTGGATGAACTGATCAACGAAGTTGTACAAATGCCAGGTGCTTTACCCTTACTTTCTTTCACCCTCAGCGAATTGTACCTGAAATATTTAGAGGAACGAAGGGACAACCGCGCCTTAAAAAAGGAAGATTACGAAGAGTTGGGAAGAGTTGTTGGTTCTCTAACCAAACGTGCTAACCAAGAATACGATCAACTAGTTGCTTCAGACCCCGCTTATGAAAACACAGTACGGCGGGTAATGCTGCGAATGATTTCATTGCAGGGTGGCGACTTAGCAAGGCGACAGGTTCCCAAGTCTGAACTAATTTACTCTGACAAGAAAGAAAGCGATCGCGTGCAAACAGTCATCAAACGTTTTTCTGAAGCCCGCTTAATCATTGAAGGTTCTAATTCTCAAGGCGAACCCTATGTAGAGCCAGCCCATGATGCTTTAGTACAGGGATGGGATAAATTACTCAAGTGGAAAAAAGAAGAAGACATAATTTTACAACGGCGGCTGACACCGGCTGCCGAAGAGTGGGAAAGTGTCGCCAGCAAGGAACAGCCATCAGGTTTGCAAGCCAAAGTTGAAACTGTAATTGATCGGTTAGATCGCTGCTTCTACGTTGTTGAAAACTTATCTTGCAAATTTAGTAAAAAAATCATAACTTTGCTTGTTCAAGGATTACAGCAAAGACAGCATCAACAAGAGCGTTTGAGGGAGAAACCTATACAGTTTCTTTGGAATAGTAATCCTTATCTTGATGTATTGAATCAGAAACTCCAGTCTCATGACAATTGGTTTAATAAGTTAGAAACAGAATTTGTCCAACAAAGTGTTTTACAGAAACGCCGGAACATTAGTTGGCGATGGCGGATTGCGATCGGAGCCAATGTTATTTTTCTCGTGTTAACTGTTTTGGCGCTGATTAGTCAAAGAAATGCAAAAATTGGTGAAACCAGTGCTTTTAGAGAAACGGCAGAAGCAAAGCTACAGCAGCAAGGGTTAGATGCATTAATTTATAGCCTACGAGCAGGAAGGTCACTACAACACCCACTGTTGCGATTATTTAGTCCGGGTGAACAGCTACAAAATCAAGTGACAGGAACGCTGCAAGAAGCAGTTTATTCAGTCCGAGAACGCATTCGCATGGAAGGGGCTAAAGGCACAGTTAGAAGCTTTCTTAGTCCAGATAATAAGCTTCTGGCTAGTGCTGGAGATGACGACACTATCCGCCTGTGGGATTTAAAAGGTCATCTTGTAAAAAAATGGTCAGCAGAGCAAGACTTGGTCACTAATCTTACTTTTAGTCCAGATGGCCAACTAATAGCTACTGCCGGCCGTGATGATACCGTCCGCCTGTGGAACTTACAAGGTCATCTTGTTGTAAAAAAATTGTTAGCAGGTCAAAGCTTTGTCAAAAGTATCAGTTTTAGCTCAAATGGTCAGCTTTTAGCTACCGGAGGAGCAAACGATACTGTCCGCTTGTGGGACTTACAAGGCAATCCCATTGGGCAACCCTTTACAAGAAAACTTGTGCCTCAACAACAAGAAAAGCTAGTTTGGGGCGTAGCGTTCAGTCCAGACGATAAAATCATCGCTAGTGCTGGCGATGACGGTTTTATTAGCTTGTGGAACTTGCAAGGCCAGCTGTTGAGAGAATGGGAAGGAAAGCAAGACGATATCAGCAGCATCAAATTTAGCCCGGATGGTCATCTACTAGCGACAGCAGGAAAAGATAATACTATCCGCCTCTGGAACTTGCAAGGTCAACAATTAGGAGAGCCATTTAGAGGGCATCAAGGTAGAATCTGGAATGTGGCATTCAGCCATAATGGTAAGCAAATAGCCAGCGCTGCTGGAGATGGGACTGTCCGTGTGTGGGACTTACAAGGTAAGCAGTTAGATATATTTCAAGGGCATCAAGGGCCTGTCAGAAGTGTCAGTATCAGCAAAAATGGCCAGCTAATAGTTAGTGCTGGCGATGATGGTACTGTCCGTGTGTGGAATTTAAACGACCAGCAGGCACAATTTAGAGAGCATCATCAACATACAACAGTCCGCAGTGTCAGTTTTAGTCCGGATGGTCAGCGAATAGCCAGTGCCGGAGATGATAATACTGTCCGCTTGTGGAACTTGCAAGGTCAGCAATTAGGAGAGCCATTTCAAGGTCATCTAGGCAAAGTCCTCAGCGTCAGTTTTAGTCCGGATGGTCAACGCATAGCTAGCGCCGGAGATGATGGTACTGTCCGCTTATGGAACTTGCAAGGTCAACAGTTAGCACAGCCATTTCGAGGTCATCGAGGCAAAGTCCGCAGCGTCAGTTTTAGTCCGGATGGTCAACTCATAGCCAGCGCCGGAGACGATGGTACTGTCGGCTTGTGGAACTTGCAAGGTCAACAGTTAGCACAGCCATTTCGAGGTCATCTAGGCAAAGTTAACAGCGTCAGTTTTAGTCCGGATGGTCAGCGAATAGCCAGCGCCGGAGACGATGGTACTGTCGGCTTGTGGAACTTGCAAGGTCAACAGTTAGCACAGCCATTTCAAGGTCATCTAGGCCCTGTTTATGACACAGCGTTCAGTCCAGATGGTAAGCAAATAGCCAGCGCCGGAGATGATGGTACTGTCCGCTTATGGGACTTGCAAGGTCAACCAAATCATCAGCCATTGCAGGTACCTGGCATCAAACTAAAAGCCGTGGCGTTTAGCCCCGATGGCAAGATGATTGTCGGTAGTGGGGAGAAAGGTAAAGTGCAGTTGTGGAATTTACAAGGTGAAAAGTTTGCAACTTGGATAGGGCATCGAGGTTCTCAAATCGAGAGCGTTAGTTTTAGCCGCGATGGAAAGTTACTAGCTACCGCAGGTGATGATGGTATCGCTCAACTGTGGCACATTCAATCATTCGATGATCTGATACAAGGGGCCTGCGATCGCCTTGGTGACTATTTGCAGAATAACCCTAATGTGGAGAGCGAGCGCCATCTCTGTAATAATTTACCATCAACCCCTGTAAATCCAGACAAGTAAGGTAAAAGCGATTTCTACGACGAGCTACGCCTACGCTAAATTTTTATAAATAAATAAAAAAGGTAGGATTTCCTACCTTTTACCCAAAAAAAGCATTTTGTAACCAAATACCAATTTAAATATCACACAAGCTTTTGACGAATCTATTGCAAAACTATGACGAGTGTATGACACTTAATTTGCAATTGACTTCGCTATTACTCCCAGTTGTAACCCAGGCGGATAGCTACCTTCTTCTTTTATCCGCTTAATTTCAGCATCTGTCATTCGCAAATTTAACTTTTGTGCCAACGATCGCACAATATCTCCCCGATCAATTACACCAGCTACAGCGCCAGCGGGAGAAAGCACGGTAATTCGAGGTAACTGCTCATTTTCCAGCTTGTTAATTACCTCAGCTATCGATGTTGATTCCACAATAGTAGGTATTTCTGTCAGGGGATGCACAATGCTGTGTAAAGTTTGGGTTTCCCATTCACTCCTTTGAGTTAAACGGAAATCGTCAATGGAAACTAGACCGCGGTAACGTCCATCAGAAGCCGCAAAATAAACCTGTGAGGGAGCGCTTTCCAACAAGTATAAATCAGCAAAAGAGCGTAATGTTTGGTCAGCATCAATTACCCGAAAGTCACGAGTCATCGCATCAGCCGCCACTACCTTGAGTAGGCTTTCTTGCAATGTAGTCACCTTGTCATAGCTGTTGGCGTTGCGGACAGCAAACCAACCTAACAGCGCAATCCACAAACCAACTACTAACTCTCTTGTCAAGAAATCTACAACAAATCCTAAAGCGATCGCACCATAACCCAAAATTTGCCCCGCCTTTGCAGCCCAGTGTACGGCTTGAAAACGATTCCCTGTTATTTGCCATAGTGCTGCTTTTAACACTTGTCCCCCATCTAGAGGTAAGCCGGGAATCAGGTTAAATAGAGCCACTACCAAGTTAATTCTCGCCAAATCTCCGACCATGACACTGAGTGGACTAGTATCCGGTATCACAGTAACTATCAGGCGGAGCAGGAAAAAGAGTATGATACTCACCAAAGGACCAGCGATCGCTACTTGAAACGCTTTGAAAGGAGTTTTAGATTCTTCTTCAATAGCAGCAATCCCGCCAAATAGAAATAGGGTAATTGAATTAACTTTAATGCCTTGCGATCGGGCTACCAAGCTATGACCCAACTCATGTAACAACACTGAACTAAATAGCAACAGTGCCATAACGATTCCAGCACTCCAAGCTATAACAGTCCCCCATTCTTGATAAGCTACCCCAAAGTTGAGAGTTGCCAACCCTAAAATTACAAACCATAACGGGTCTAAAAACAGGGGAATTCCAAATAAAGACCCAATTTTCCAATTTGTTTGCATTACATTGTCCTAAAACTAGATATCTTCAGTAGTTTTTATACCGAGATACTACACATAGTTGTATACACATTTATTTTGAGCATCAATTCGGTAGTGCCGAGTGACGAAATGCTCTTATTTCTAGAATAGATAATTAATGTCTGTTGGGCATTGGGGAGTCAGTCGCACGGGCGGGCCTCCGTTAGCGTAGCGGTAGCGACGCAGGAGCGTCACTGGCGTCATTGGGCATTAGGCATAAGTTATTTCTTCTACCCCCTGCCTCCCCCTCATATTAAGTGTGTCACATTGAAAAAATAACATTGATGACATTATGGTTCTTTCTCCTGCATCAATTAACTAAATAAGTCTTAGAAAAAGGATTAGTCCCGTCTCTAAAGCCACGTAAATCCTCGGCTGATGAAGTAGTTGAATCCTCTCTCAAGGGGAAGGTTAATACCTCTCTCCTCAGTTAGAGTGACTACACAAAGGCTGACTGGCTAATGCTTATGAGTTATCTTGCTGAAGAAAGAACCAAAATGGCTTTTAGGAGTTTTGTATTGAGCGCAACGTTACTTGTAACGCCTCTCTGGTCACAAAACTACAGACGACCGATGTTAGTCAGTCCTAAAACGATACCAATGCCGATAATATGACCAAAAGCCATCGCTGCAACGAATGTTGGAATACTAATCGGCAGGATAGGGAACTTGGGGCCAACTAGGGGTTTTTCAATCTTAGTACTTAGCAAAACTACTACTAAGCTGCTGACGCTGATGATCACCCCTACTATAGGATTCCACGCAGGTGTCGCGGGAACAGATGCAGCTGCTGCTAATAAAATAGATGAAATCAAGCTTTTGTCTCCTAAAATGTAGACCTACAAAATTATAAAATTACTAAGGTACAAAAGTTTTTCGGATAGTTTAGACTTTCTTGATGATTATTTTAAATTTGTCAGATTTCCATGCGAGTTAAGATTTGCGGCATCACTCAACCACAGCAGTCTATAGCGATCGCCTCTCTGGGCGCAACGGCACTAGGATTTATTTGTGTATCCACCTCATCTCGTTACGTGACTACATCCCAAATTCGGGCAGCAGTGGCAGAACTCCCGGCAAATATTGACACAATTGGTGTTTTTGCTAACGCGAGCATCCCCGAAATCAGTCAGATAGTTGTTGATTCTGGGTTGACTGGTGTCCAGTTACACGGAGATGAGTTACCAAATTTTTGCTACCAATTACGTCAAGCTTTACCCAATGTCGAAATTATTAAAGCACTTAGAATTCGTAGTCTTGAGCATCTTGACACCGCAGCTGATTACATTAAATACATAGATACTTTACTACTTGATGCCTACCATCCCCAACAACTTGGTGGTACAGGCAAAACCTTAGATTGGAGAATGCTAGAGCAATTTAACCCCAATTGCCCTTGGTTTTTAGCAGGAGGATTAACAGCAGATAATATTGTGGAAGCTTTAAGTCAGGTTAGTCCTAACGGCATTGATTTATCTAGTGGTGTGGAACGCTCACCTGGAGATAAAGATTTAGATAAGGTAGCACTTCTATTTCACAGTTTAAAGAACATTGATTTACCCAGAAGTTAGGAGTGACAAGTTGTGAATTAACTCCTAACCGGAGCTTTGGAGTCTCCGGCTTTGCTCCTAACTCTTAACTCAGGACTCACCATTTAAAAAAATGCTACTTGGTGGCGAATCAAGTTAAAAAATTCTTCGCGGGTTTTATGTTCCTCTTGGAATACACCAACCATTGCGCTAGTCACAGTCCAAGAACCAGGTTTCTGTACGCCCCGCATCACCATGCACATATGGCTAGCTTCCATGACAACGGCTACGCCTTGAGGTTCCAGAATAGTCTGAATTGCTTCGGCAATTTGGCGGGTTAACCTCTCTTGTACTTGCAAGCGGCGGGAATACATCTCAACAATGCGGGCCAGCTTACTCAATCCCACAACTTTTTGGTTGGGGATATAAGCAACATGTGCTCTACCCATAAATGGCAGCATATGATGTTCACAAAGACTAAAGAAATTAATATCTCTAACTAGTACCATCTCGCTATGCCCTTCATCAAAGATGGCATCGTTAACGAGTTCTTCAAGGGATTGATTGTAGCCACTGGTAAGAAACCGCATTGCCTCGGCCACTCGCTTAGGTGTTTTGAGGAGTCCTTCGCGTTCGGGGTTTTCCCCAACTCCCAATATTAGTGTCCGCACGGCGTCCATCATTTCCTCCATCTGTTCTTCTTTTGGCGGGAACACATCCACTTGTCGCCCATTATGGGTATTACGATCCGGTCTAGGAGTTATGGCTTCTGCCAAATCGGGAATCAAAGGCGATTGAGAGCAGTTGGAACCGTTGGAACTAGCGATAGTCATGATTCAGTCTTGGTTATGGTTTGAATTTAGTTATGAGTTATAAGTTATGAGTTAAAAATTCTAACTCCTAACTTTTAACTCCTAACTTGGCAATTAGAGTGCGCCAGCACTGGGCATTAGGGTCAATTCGTCAATAACTGCCTGTTGTGGTAACAAGACTGTGTGGAGAATTGACTGAGCGACAATTTCCGGGGTTAACATTTTGGAACGGTCTAAGTTGGCATGGACTGTTTCTGTGTCCCAAAGTTCGGTATTGACTGCGCCCGGACAGATAGCTGTGACACGAATGCCGTAGGTGCGTTCTTCTTGTGCTAGGGTTTGAGAGAGGGCAATCAAACCAGCTTTGCTAACGTTGTATGCTCCCCAACCCGGAAACGGTTGTTTGGCGGCAATTGAGGCGACGTTGATAATTGTGCCTGTGCCTTGATCGCGCATTGAAGGCAAAATCCCCATAATGCACTGAAACACGCTGGTAAGATTCAAGTCAATTACCATCTGCCAGTCCTCTAGAGCAGTTTCGCTCAAAGTATCTGTATAAGCTATGCCAGCATTGTTTACCAGAATGTCTATATCACCAAAGTCAAAGGCGATCGCTTGGATCTTTTGTTTTACTTCAAACAGCTGCGCTAAATCTATAGCGTAAGCTTTTGCTTCCACCCCAGTATGCTGTATAGCTTCTCTTACCGCCTCCAACTTATCCAAAGAACGGCTGACTAAAGCCACATCTATTCCCGCTTTTGCAAAGGCTAAAGCCGTTGCTTTCCCAATTCCACTACTTGCCCCAGTAATCAGAGCGCGTCGTTTTTGCTCAACACTCATGGTGTCTTCCAATTTTTTGGCAGTTCTCAAAGCCTATTACTAACCAATTATTCACGCTTCTCGGTTTGAAGAGATTAAAGGAATCTAAAAATCTGATGAGTTCTATTAAGAAACTGCTATAATCCAGTGCAATATTCGGTATCTTGTAGGTTTTATAGGCTTTACCAGTGAAGACAACAAATCATCGCCTGGAAAACCACGTCATCCACTCAAATTAGATTACTTAATAATACAAAACCCACTCAATCAAATTGAGTAGATTTACCAAACATGCAAATGCCTATGGCTAGATTGTTAAAAATCTTTAAGCACATAGGCAATTATAGCATTGCTGCTGGCTAATCAATCATTATGCAGTACTGTTAGTGGGCAACTTCTGTAAAAACACCAATTTTGCGGAATTTTTCATAGCGCAGTTGGCGGCGTTCTGGAGCAGGTAAACGATTGAGTTCGTCCAAATTTTCTAGCAGCACTTGCTTGAGAGTGGTAGCGGCTTTTAATGGGTCGGAATGAGCGCCACCAGTGGGTTCAGGCAGTATTTGGTCGATAATTCCCAACTTTTTCAGGTCGTGGGAAATAATTTTCAGAGCAACAGCGGCTTGGGGAGCCTTGGCGGCATCTTTCCACAAAATGGCGGCACAGGCTTCGGGAGTGGCGACAGTATAAACGGAGTGTTCAAACATCAGCAGGCGATCGCCTACGCCAATACCGAGTGCGCCACCGGAACCACCTTCACCGATGACGGTGCAGATAATTGGCACATCTAAGCAGAACATTTCCCGCAAGTTGTAGGCGATCGCTTCTCCTTGACCTTGGTGTTCTGCTTCTACCCCAGACCAAGCTCCTGGCGTATCGATAAAAGTTAGTATTGGCATACTAAACTTATTGGCGTGTTCCATCAACCGCATCGCCTTGCGGTAGCCGCCAGGGTAAGGCATTCCAAAGTTACGAGCAATATTGTCTTTAGTATCGCGACCTTTTTGATGACCCAACATCACCACAGGTTGCCCACTCAGACGACCGACACCACCAACTAAAGCCGGATCGTCACCACCACAGCGATCGCCATGCAATTCCATCCATTCATCACTAATAGCCTGAATGTAATCGAGAGTACTGGGGCGACGCGGATGACGAGCGACTTGTAATCGCTGGGACGGGGATAGACTAGTGAAAATTTCCTCACGCAGTTGCATGGCGCGTGCTTCTAGTTGACGAATTTGACCAGAAACATCGACGCCATTTTCTTCTGCAAGTTGCCGAATTTGATCAATTCGGGTTGCGAGTTCTGCTAAGGGTTTTTCAAAATCTAACAGTAGCGGTTTACGCTCGGTAGTTGCCATCGTAGGGGTTATAGTTACGAGTTATGAGTTTTTCAGAGTGAAGAATTAGGAGTGAGGAGTTAGGTATTAGAAGGTGTGGACTTATGAAAGTTATTAACTCTTAACTCCTAACTCCTAACTTCTAAACCAGCAGCGGTCTAAATCCATGTTTCACTGATACCCGACCAATCTGCTCCATTTTGTCTACGGTAATCTGATTGCGTCCCCACGAAAAGTTCGTGTATAACTTCTCAAATTCCAGCAGCATTGATTCAGCAAAACAAGCAAACAACTGGCGGGCTGGCACGTCCATATTGACGATTTTCATAATTTTCCAGTCAATATCCAGGGAATGCTCTACAATTCCACCATTTAACACGTGTACACCAGGATGCTGAATTTTCGTCGCTAAGTTTTTAGGATAGCCACCATCAATCAACAAACAGGGTTGTTTCAAAGTGGTGGGTTCAATTTCCACCCCTTTGGGCATACTGGCAACCCAAACTACAACATCAGCTTGGGGCAGTGCTTCTGTCAAACTCATGATTTTTCCTCGCCCCAGTTCGCCTTGCAACTCTTTGAGACGTTCTTGGTCACGGGCTATCAGCAGGAGTTCTTTGACATCTGTCTTTGCATCTAACCAGCGTGTAACTGCACTCCCAATATCCCCAGTTGCTCCACATATAGCAACAGTCGCTTTTGATAGATCAATTCCCAGTTGTTTTGAGGCTTCTTCTACCTGCTTACAAATAATGTAGGCAGTATGCGTATTTCCTGTGGTGAAGCGTTCAAACTCTAGTTTGATGTTGCGAACTTGGCTAAACTGGTCTAACTTAAAGTTTTCAAAAATAATCGAGGAAAATCCGCCTAAAGCTGTGATGTTAATGCCATGCTTTTGTGCATGGGCCATGGCGTTGAGGATTTTGCGCGTTGCGGCTTTGATGCGGCGAGTCGCTAGCATCTCCGGCAAAAAGCAAGATTCTACATACCGTCCTTCAATTTTTTGCCCAGTTATACTGGTGACAATAATGCTATCGACAATTTGCGGCGGGGCGCTGCACCAAAAGTCTAGCCCTTGATCGGCATATTCTGGGTATCCCAATTCTTGAGCCACCGCTTGAGCGTGTTCTAAACTAGTCAGATGTCCAATTAGACCAAACATGTAGTGATTATTAAGCTTATGCTGTCTTGAGCGCGTGGAATGATAAGTGGTTCAGCAGTGCTGAGTATGGAATGTGGAATGTGGGTGCTGAGTGCTGAGTCACCGTTAGCCTTTGGCGTCTCCTCTTGGGAGAAGTTCAGATATAAGGAAGCCTTATATCTAACTGCTCGCGCTCGTGCTGAGTGCTGAGATAATATTTAAACGCGATGTGCGACTTATTTTTGCAATCCCGCTTCCATTCCTCTTTGCCATAGGGAAAGAGGCTTTGATTATTGCTCCCCAACGCCACAAGGGTTGAGGTTGGGGGTTAGGTTTGAGAGAAAGTCGCAAACGGCATTATTTAAGTAAAAAAGAAGGAATTAATATTCAGATAATTTCTTCACTCTTGACTGATAACTCAGCACTCACGACTCAGCACTTTTTTAAGCGGCTATGAGTCCGTAGGCTGACAAGCGCATGATATCGCGAGTCGTAAAACCTATGTTACTTAATGCTTCACCGTATTGAATCATAAAGTCTTCTACCAAAGCATCTTTTTCCATTGCCATTGTGTGGGCATCACCCTCTACTTTGTTAAGCATTTTCCAGACGATAGGTAGGTTCTGGCGATTTGCTTGTTCTAGTTCAGCTTTGGATTCTGTAAAATGTTCTTTCAACCAAACTTCTCCAAAGTTGAGGTGGCTATATTCATCTTTTACAACTCCCTCCGTGATTTTGCGGGCAAAAGCGTCGGCGACGGGAATGTAAATGTTATATGCTGCGATCGCAAAACATTCAATAATTAAAGACTGAATCAGCAAGCAAGTAACGACCTTCCCTTCCGTCGCCGCTGTTTGGAAATTTTGGTGTAGTCCGGAGAAAAACTCTTTGGCAAATTGCAAATCTGGGGTTACTTGCAAATTGCGTCCACAAGCTTCAAATCCTTTTTTATGGCGACTTTCCATTTTGGATAGGCAAATCAATTCATTATGAGATTCTGGCAGCAGTTGGGCTAGTGTAATGTAATTCTCATGAGCTTCTTGTTCGCCTTCAATGACGATCGCATTAATCCGGCTATAAGCATCTTTGTATGTTTCGCTTTTGAAATCTAATTCTTTAAATTGGTCTGCAAGCTGCTGCATGGTATCTTTACTCCTGTAAACCTGAATTATTTAACACCAGGATTAAATTTACCCTATGAACTGAGGGTAATAATCACTGTGGTTTAATTTAACTTAACAAGTAACTATGTTTATAGATTAACTGTTGCTGGGGGCGATGCTCTAGTACTAGCGAAACAAATGCTTTGCACCTCAAGTTATGTCCAAACCAAACCCGAATCTGAAATCTGGCAATTTTTTCAGCTTAGTAGTGTTACTGCTAGGGGCATTTATCGTTCTACTACCGGTGTTTGTGGTCTTTTTCACCTCCTTTGCACGGTTGGCCGCCAGCCCGGAAAATTTGTCCAAAAATAACTGGTCTTTAGCTAATTACCGGGTTGCATGGCAACAAGGAAATATTTTTGCTGGCGTTTGCTAATTCTACCTTGGTAGCGATCGCTGTGACGGCGTTTTAGATTGTCACTTCCGCTTTGGCTGGTTACGCCCTAGCACGGCTGAAGTTTCGGGGACGTCAAGCACTGCTATTGGTTGTTTTAGCAACTTTGGTGATTCCGTTTCAGTTATTGGTGATTCCAATCTTTTTAGTTTTGAAGTAGGGACACCTGATAAATACCTATGGGGTGTTGATTTTACCCACTGCTGTCAACGGGTTTGGCATTTTCTTGTTACGTCAGTATTTCCAGACAATTCCCGTGGAGTTAGAGGAAGCCGCCGCTATAGATGGGGCAAACAGACTGCAAATTTTATGGCGGGTAATGTTACCTTTAGCCCGTCCGGCGTTGTTGACGCTGTTTTTGTTCACCTTCATCGGCGAGTAGAATGATTTGTTTAAGCCTCTGGTATTTACGACACGACCGGAATTAAGGAACGGTACAACTGGTGTTGGCTGAGTTTCAGGAACAATTTACAAATAATTGGCCCTTAATGATGGCGGTGACTATAGCGACAGTTCCAGTGATGGTACTATTTCTCATCGGTCAGCGTCAGTTTATTCAGGGTATTGCTGCGACGGGGATTAAGAATTAGCCGGGGAAGCTGTCCGAATTTTAGATTTTGCGGAAAGTTTGAGCAAAGATTTCCGCCACTCAGACTTCTCTCCACCCTGCAAGAAGTAGTTAGATATTTTTTTATTTGGAAGTCCCTTATAGATCACCAATGGCTAAAAGAAATCCAGCAGTAAAATCTTAAGTTTTTTGACGCTATGCGTAATTATTTTTAGCCAAGCTGAAATAACAATTATATATATCCTGTAGGAAATGGAAACAGTCATGAACCCTGAAACATTACAGCAGTTACAAGACGAAGTTCAACAGAAACTGCTTGAAAGCGTTAATAACGCTGGCTTATATGCAGTGCTTGAGAAGTACGGAGTATTAGATGATAGAGCCCTGGTAGTTCAGTGGCAGTGCAATCTTGATCCAAATAAAATCAAATCTGGTAATGCAGGCACAGAACAGGAAATTGGTAATGCAGGCATAGAACAAGAAATTGTGCTAACGCAATATTCCTGGTGTGTTCCTTGCCCAACTGGCAACGTTAACGGCTGTAACTGCTAAATAATTTAATCTTCGTACCATAAAGAGTTTATTAGACCTCTTGCATAAATGCTTAAATTGTCATATTAAGCGGAGCGATACATCTAGTGAGATTCTTCTCTCCACTGCGTTTCGTACCCTGCGGGAACGCTGCGCGGACAGAATGACATACCTGATTTTGGGACTTTTGCAAGAGGTCTATTCTAGTGAGTATAAAAATGCTAAACTTTGCATTTACTAGTTAGGCTAAAGAGATAATCCTAAGTATCACCATACCTAATTAGCAAAGAGCAGTATTTCAATAGACTCTTAGTTTTTGGGTGCAAGTTTGTAATGTCTGGAGATCGTAGCAGTTGGTGCTGGAAGTTAGGGATAGTGAGTACTTTAGCAATTGCTGGAGTGCTCACTTTCTTTGAGAGTTTTGCCTTAGCGCAAATACAAAAGGATGGCACACTTGGATCTGAAAGTTCAATCATTACACCAAAGCTAATCGATGGTCAGCCTATAGACCAGATTGATGGTGGGGCAGTTCGTGGTACAAACTTGTTCCACAGCTTTGAACAGTTTTCTGTCTCTGCAGGAAGGACAGCCCACTTTAACAATGCAATAGATATTCAAAACATCATTAGTCGGGTGACAGGTAATTCTATTTCTAATATAAATGGCATTGTGAAAGCTAACGGCACAGCTAACCTGTTTCTGATCAATCCTAACGGCATTGTTTTTGGGCCCAATGCTTCTTTAAATATCGGCGGTTCATTTGTGGCAAGTACGGCGAGTAACTTGAACTTTGCTGATGGTACAAAGTTTAGTGCTACATCTCCTCAAACTACACCTTTACTGACACTAAGTGTTCCCATTGGTTTACAATTCGGAGCAACTGCGGCTCCCATCCGCAATCAATCCCAAGCAAAACCAGATGGCGCAACTAATAACTTTGGACAAGGCGTTGGTCTACAGGTGCAGCAAGGCAAAACCTTGGCACTTATAGGCGGTGATATAACGCTAAAGGGCGGAAATATCACAGGAAAGCAAGCAAGAATTGAGTTAGGAAGCGTCGCTGGTAATAGTCTGGTCAGTTTAAGTCCAACGAACCAAGGTTGGGCATTGGGATATGAAGGCGTTCAAAATTTCCAGACAATTCAACTAACCGCTCAAAATGGGATTCAATCTATAGTAGATGCTAGTGGCGAAGATGGCGGCAATATCCAAATACAAGGAGCGTCTGTAGAACTTGGACTAAGTACGATATTGTCTAATGTAAGTTATAACACCGTAAACTCTGGAAACATAAATGTTACTACTAAAAACTTGGTGGTCAGAGATGGAGCACAATTGTACGGGCAATTGATCATAAACGCCTCAGACTCTGTAGAACTAATCGGCGGCGCCTCCATTCCTGTCTTGCGAGATGGTAGTGATTTAATATCGAGTGGATTATTTAGTGCAACTTATAATGATAAAAACGCTGGCAGCATCACAATTAATACTACAAAGTTGCGTATCGAAGGAGGGGCAAGAATATCAACAAGTTCTGAGGGCATATATAATTATATCACTAACCAACTTACACCAGCAAATACAGGAAAAGCAGGAAACTTGACGGTTAACGCCTCTGAATCGGTAGAACTAATTGGAACCTCACCAAATGGTTCTAGGCTCAGTGGATTGTTTTCTGGAACTGAAGGGCCTGGAGATAGCGGAAACTTGACTTTAACTACAGGGCAATTAATTATCAAGGATGGGGCTGCAATAACTGTGAGCAGCCAAGCTAGAAAAAATGTAATATATATCGGAGATCCAAATAACTTAGGGAAAGCAGGCGATTTAAATATAACCGCTCGCTCCATACTTCTGGACAACAAAGGGAAACTCACATCTAATAGTGAGTCTGGTAAAGGCGGGAATATTACGCTACAGGTGCAGAACTTATTATTGATGCGCCGCGAAAGTAAAATAACCACTAACGCCGATACAGCAAGGCTTGGTGGAGATGGCGGTAATATCATCATCAATGCACCTAATGGCTTCATCGTCGCGCCTCCCTCTGGAAATAGCGATATCACTGCCAATGCCTTCTCTGGCTCTGGTGGTAAAATCACAATCACCGCTAAAAACATCTTTGGTTTTGTACCGCGTACCCGTGCAGACGTAGAGAGACTTGATCTAAAAGAAATAAACCCGAATAACCTGCCAACAAATGACATCACGGCATTTTCTCAGCAAAATCCTTCATTAAATGGCACAGTACAAATCAACTCACCAGATGCTGATCCCAGTAAAGAATTAGTAGAATTGCCCGTAAATGTGGTTGATGCTTCGCGGCAAATTGTTGCTAGGTGTAATTCTGGTGGAAAAATAGCCAGGAGTTCATTTATTGTGACTGGACGTGGAGGAATAGCAGCCGATCCCACAGAGCCATTGATGGCTGATGCAGTGCTGACAGATTGGATCACACTGAAGCCAGAGAGTAAGAATCGTGCTGACGGTATTCAGAAAAGAGTGGTTGTTCAAGCGCAGCGAAACACAGACGAAAAATCACAGAAGGTGAATTATGTCAATGAACCTATTCAAATTGTGGAAGCCCAAGGATGGGTAATAGATGCTAATGGGAATGTGGTTCTGGTTGCTCAAGTACCCACTGCGTCGCCCCATAACTCCTCGCTCACCGCTACATCTTGCGCTGCTCATTAAAATTTGACTTTGTTGGCTGCTCATACCATCTATTGTTTACAAATGTACGACTTTGTAAGTTTAAAACCCACCTCCGTGGGTAAAGCCTCGTGTAGACGCGGTTTCTACCCGCCCTTTTAACTCCTAATTCCCCACTCCCTGACTCGTCTCCTGAATTTGCAGACGTACAGTGTGTTCAGTCGCGCCACTAAGTTGCAATTCCATAATTTCACCACCCAGAGGTTCCAAGCAAGTGAGGAGCGATCGCAAGTTGGGTGTACTTGCACCTGTATCTACATATAATCGATCTGCTAAATTACCAATCCGTTTCCAAGTCATGTAAAGTTTAGCGATCGTTTGTTCGATTTGCGATGCTTGATTTACCAAATCAGCAGCTATGCTCAAACAGCCAACTCTTTGCGCTTCTTCTAAGGCTGTTTCAATGTCAACATCTTCTTGCGTTAGCGCCTGAACTTGAGCCGCTCCTTTAAGATATTTCGCCAAGTTTCGCGCTTCGTTAGTTACCTGTTTGAGGGTATCCACATCAGGGTTAGCAGCAATTTCCTTTTGGATAAATTTTTGGTGCGATTCTGGTAGTTTTTCCATTTCCTTCACCAGTGGGGCGATGTAGCGTGTGGGAAGGGTGTTATCTGCTGCTTTTTCCTTAACTGCTTCGGGTAATAAATCTGAGGACATGGCTGTCCATTCATCGTTGAGTTGACGCACTTCGCGCCTGGTGATGCGATCACCTTTTTGTGCGGCTTCACTCACCATCTGTTGCACTTGGGGGGATGCTTTGGAGGTTTCGACAAAAGCCCGTTTACTGAAGTTGTTCACAGTTCCGGGATCAAGTTTACCGTCTTCGATGAGAGTATCGGCACTATTCGCCAGTTGAATCCAGGAATATGCTTGACTTTTACTGATTTCTCGCTCTTTTAGCCATCGGAGAAAGCCCGTACCGCGTCCGTCACCACCGACTTTCTCTCTATCGCGGATAGCCCGTAAAATTCGCCCCCGCCAGATTTCAGTTTGCAAATCAAAGCGATCGCATACCTGCCAAGCTATTTCTAGCTGCTGTTGAAAATCTGACTCTAGAATCTGTTCATCTTCTGGATCGGGCAGTTCAAAGCTGATATCTACTGGCTGTTGTAAGGCAGCAGCAAGGTCGTTAATGGAGTCGGTGTCTTGCACGATTGATGACTAACTAGTGGACGCGATCGGCTTATTATGCCACAATCTGTGGACTCTCACTTAAGGGGGAGTAAGGTATTTTGAATTACAATAAATATATAGGACTCCTATTTGATTGCGTGAAAAAACGACCTACACCTCGAAAAGGCTGATTCCCTATTCCCGTAGAGATGGGACGAGTAGCGTCTCTACCTACTCCCTGCCTATCGCGCTTGCGCTGCGCTTCTCTGCGAGACGCTTCGCGAACGCGCACCACGCAAATAATTTAAAAAATCAAAGCGGATTAGTATAGTAGGAAGGGATAAAAATAAAACGATGAACCAGGTAGATTACCTCCGCATTAGCTTAATTGATCGCTGCAATTTTCGTTGTCAGTACTGTATGCCAGAGGGAGTAGAACTGGACTATATTCTCAAGCAACAGCTGTTGAGTGATGAGGAACTACTCACCTTAATTCAAGAGGTATTTATTCCAGTAGGCTTTAATCGGTTTCGTTTGACTGGGGGTGAACCCTTATTGCGTCCGCGGGTGGTGGATTTGGTAAGCGCGATCGCAACTCTCCCCCAAACTCAAGACCTCTCAATGACCACCAACGGGTTTTTGCTGGCTCCGATGGCACAAAACCTTTACAATGCTGGTCTGCGACGAATTAATATTAGTCTTGACTCTCTTGATCCCGACATTTTTGACCAAATTATCGGTAATCAGGGCCGTTCTCGTTGGCAACAAGTTTGGCATGGGATTCAAGCTGCCTATCGCGTCGGATTCGACCCCCTGAAGCTGAATGTGGTGGTAATTCCTGGCGTCAACGATCACGAAATTCTCGATTTAGCTGCCCTGACAATTGACAAACAGTGGCACGTTCGATTTATTGAATTTATGCCCATTGGTAATGTGCATTTGTTTGGCGATCGCGGTTGGGTATCTTCAGCCGAGTTACGACAACGTATCTGCGATCGCTGGAGCTTGACAGAATCTCAAATTCGTGGTGCTGGCCCTGCTGATGTCTTTCAAATTCCCGGTGCGAAGGGGACACTGGGATTTATTAGCCAGATGTCAGAATGTTTTTGCGATCGTTGTAATCGGATGCGCCTGAGTGCCGATGGCTGGCTACGTCCCTGTTTATTGAACGAAACTGGTCAAATAGATTTAAAAACTGCTCTGCGTTCTGGTATAAGCACCGCTCAATTACAAGAGCAAGTCAGGCATTTACTCAAAATCAAGCCAGAAATTAACTTTAAAGAGCGCGATTCTGGCGTTTTAGGTACATATACCCGCACAATGTCGCAAATTGGCGGATGAAAATAGTTAGGAGTTGGAAGTGAGGAGTTAGGAATTATCGTCTTTCAACTCATAACTCATAACTCCTGTACAGACGCGATTAATCGCGTCTCTACTTACGCTTGTCGTGAGTAGTATTCCACTACAAGTAGTTCATTAATTTGTAGTGCCACCCATTCTCGCTCAATAACGCTGTTGACTTTACCAACCAACTTATTTTTGTCAAACTCCAAATGACTGGGGAGGTTGGCCAAACCGGGATATTGCAAGTTAGTTTCCACCAACTTCCGTGATTGTGCCCGATCCCTGACCGCAATTACTTCTCCAGGACGACATTGGTAGCTGGCAATATTAACTACACGACCGTTAACAGTTACGTGACCGTGATTCACCAGTTGACGAGCTGCTGGAATAGTCGGGGCTATACCCAACCGGAAAACGGTATTATCCAAGCGCATTTCTAGCAATTGCAGCAGCACTTGTCCGGTAGAACCAGTAACACGTCTGGCTTTCCGCACATAGCGTAGCAATTGCTTTTCAGTCAAACCATAGTTGAAGCGGAGCTTTTGCTTTTCCTCTAGACGGATAGCATACTCAGAGCGCTTCTTGCGGTTCTGACCATGCTGACCTGGCGGGTAAGCGCGTCTGGCGCTTTTACGAGTCAATCCTGGTAAGTCGCCCAAGCGACGGACAATTCTGAGGCGTGGCCCTCTATATCGGGACATGAGTTTCCTTAATCTAATCCTGTTTAAACTTTACGCAAACATTCAATTTTGACATTCCACTGATTAGAAATCAGAGAATTCTTGGTTCTTTGAGGCTGCTTGCCTTGGTATGACGTATCCTACCAATGTAGAGGCAGCTTCTTTGCACCAGTTGCTTTAAGTCGGTTAAGCCGACGCACTAGCTTCCAAGCCTGAATTCCGACGTGCCCCGCCGTACTCTTGCCAATAAGTTTTTTGTGTTTATTTAGTTTCGTAGACTACTCAATCATCAGATTGGTTTACGCAGTATTCTTACTCTGAAATACTTTTTACGTTGCCTACTTATCTTTCAAACAGTTATATTAACACAATTTCCGGCATAATTAATTATATCTATACCTTGCTTTTGCTGAAATTCTTTTATTCCAGAGGATTTTTCAAATATTTGAGTTAGCATAACTTTGGGTGTTTGGAGAATGGCAATGTCAATGAGCAAAAAAGTGGTTAACAGAGGTAAGAACAAAGAAGGCAGTTCCACCTTCAGGATTTTAACAGTACCAGTTTTGGCTATAGCTGGATGGTTGACAACGATCTTGCCTAATGTGGCTGTTGCTGCCTCCTACAGCAATGATTATAGTGTCTGTGCGGGTCGCGTTTTGAAGGTGGGTGTAACGGCAGAAGCGGCATCACAAGCTTGTGCAAAGGCACTACGTCCAAGAGATTTGGCTGCTTGCGTGGTTAAAATTGAAAAGCAGACTCAAATTGCCGCCACAGATGCGCTTTCCTATTGTGGAAAGGCCCGACGTCCTGAGGAGTTAGCTACCTGTGTAGTCGGCGTCAGTTCAAGTACTCAGGAAGCAATTAATCCGGCAGCTTTAGATTACTGTGGTCGCAGTTTGTTGCCCGTGCGCTTTGGTCAGTGTGTAGTTGGCTTGCGCGGTCAAATCGACCTTCCCCCTACCCAGGTATTGGATACTTGTATTAGTGCTAGTGACAGCGTTATCGGTGCTTCATCTTCGTCTACACCGCCGACTTTAATACCTACGGGATCAAGTCCAAGTTTAGAGACTACTCCATTTCCAACGCAACCACTTGTTCCAACACAACCGCTTGTTCCAACACAACCGGTTGTTCCAGCGCAACCCGGCACCAATTAAATTACAAGGATGGTAGGTTAGTTAATTAGTAGGATGGGCATTGTAATGCCCATCCTACTCTGATTGGAGCGACACTACTCATCTAAAACCCGCTAAAATTGCCCTCTGAAAAGCAAATTATCAGGTAGACGAGAAGCCCAAAACTCCGGTAATTACATTCGTCAGATGTAGGGCAATCGCTGATTAAAATCAGCGTCAACCAATGCAAGGATTTTGGATTGCCTCTAACAGGGTTAGCTTTGACCACAAAGGTACGAGGCTTGAGGATTTTAAACTTGGGATTTTGGATTTGCTTTGTCCATAAGGACGGCGCATGAACCGAAATAATTTTTAATTCTTCAATCTAAAATTGGCACGTCAAGTGTTAAAATATCCATGTCAGTACAAGACATAAAAATTTATCGGGCAACTCTGCAAAAGTATACGATATTCTCGCGGAAAGACGTAGTTAATGAAAATCTCACTTGGTCCAATTTGACAAACTAGGTGAGCTGGAGAACTTGTAAAACAATCTGGATAACATTCTGCAAGGGATACGTTGTGAATCTTCCTTCTTCTAAGTAGAAGAGTGTCAAGCAAACTAAATACTTAACAATACAAAAGTCACAAGCAATTTTGTGACTTTTGTACTACTAGTACAGTATTACAATGTAAATAGAGCAACCAGATCCCTAATGTTAAGCAAGGGACAAAATTAGTAAAAAGCTTACTTTCTCAGCTTTTTAAATTTTGAATTCCGCCTAATGGCGCTAGTCTTCTTTTTCGCCAAAAGCCGTCTGTAAAATCACCGCAATACCTCCGTCTTGGTGATATTTATCTGCCCAGGCACGGATAACTTCATCCAATTCTTCCATAGCCTGCTCCATTTTTTCTGGGAGGATATCAAGTTCTTCCAGCAAGCGCATGGCATTTCGTCGCCGTTCTGCCCAATTTTTCATCATCCGGAAATACCGGGCGGTATCTTCCACCATGATGTAAGTGCGTTCTTGATCGTCTGCTGGGGCATAAAAAGGACGGGTAAGAACGTAGAAGGGCATTCCCCAAGGAGAATCAACGCGTGTTACTGTGCCTGAGTAGAGTAGACGGCGCTTGATATGCTCACCCAAAGCTTCACTCAAAGGCATTTGGTGTTCGGGTGGCAAGTCATCTTGCGATCGCTTGTGCAAAAACTCAATCAAATCCAGAAACTCAAAAGAGCTAACTAACTGGGCGTCAGGTAGATTACTTGGCAGTTTTTGCTCAATTTGTCTTTTTTCTTCACTTGTCAGACTGCTACCAGGAACACGTGATCGCCCTGGTTGCCAAGGATACTTTTCTAGCCAGACATAAGGCAATTGAATCAAATAGCGAGGTTCCTGAGAACCCAGCATTTTTAACAGTTTGCCTTCTGTGAGCGCCTGTCTGACTTCTTCTACAATAATTTTTACCCGTTTCGGCTCTAGGTGGTGCAAATGCCCTGTCATTCGCAGGTTTTGTCCCTGCTCCAAATAGGTCATGTAAATTGCACATTTTGCTGCTGTTGCGGCTGCGTCTAAAAATGCCCCATGCCTGTGCCCACTCGTCCGCATGGCACTAAAAGCCAGATAAAGCATGATCTGATCCATCGCACTGGGGTCAAGACGTTTGATCAGATCTATGTCGTTACTCATATTACAGACAATTGAATAGCACGTTTACACAGTTTTTAATCGAGTGAAAAATGGTAGGTAGTATACACCTGGCTAAAGGCAATGTCTTCACTTCAGACTATATTAGTATGCGATAACTATGAAATCAGTGGTAGCGCAAACTACCGTTTTCGCATATTTTATGGTACACAAGCAGATTCGGTGGTTGTTACTATAACTGTCTGTGCATCTGACCGGAAAATTACAGATATCACCAAGTTGAGATTGACGGCGGTTTACGCCCCAAAAGTCAACTGTGTTGCAAGTAATCTACAAAGCCTCTAAGTTCTCTGGAGTTTTTTTCATCTTTCAAGAGCAACAACGTCAAGCTACTTACACCTAATTATGGCACTATGGCGATTTGGAGTAAAAACTAGTTTGCGCGGTTCATCTGGAATATCTGTTACTCAAAAAAGATGGTTTTTTCAGCTTTGGCGAATTATTTTTAGTACACAGATAGCTAGAAATAATTGGGGGTAGTCTAAAAATAAATCGCTTACCAGGTGTAGCCATATTTAGAGGTTGAGCCACACGGCTCGTTGTCAACTATTATCTTGTTCACAACCTCCAGTGATGTCTCGGCAATATAAGCCGTTGGCTTGAGGGAAGATAGTAGACATCAAATACAGCAAATAATTCCAATTTCAAAATACCTGTTGTTTTTTCAAATTTCGTTCCTTATCATATCATTGTTTTTTGAATTTGGAATAACTTTATATATTTTAAACTTTCCTAAATAATGAGTATTTAAATAATCTATCTTCTGATTAAATCATGGTTTGATAATATTTTTATTTTTACTTAAAATCCGATTATTAATTATCTTTTTGGGTTAATAATTTGACCCAAAAAGCTGCGATTTAGTCTGAATTAATCGCATAGTCATCAGGCTTTATTTATCATACTAATAACCGAATAATTAGTTACTAGCCATACCTAGAATAAAACATATTGAATTCCATCTGATGATTATTTAGAGATTTTTGCTCAATGAATTTATATTTTTTTCATGAAAAAATTTTAAAACTTCATGATTTAACTAATTCATTGGCTACTTTCAAGTATGTTTTTACCTCGCTGTTTTATATATTTGAGAGACTTGAATTGTGTAGATACTTTGCTGCTAAAAAAGGAAGATAATTCGCAGTAGGCTACAATATAAGCTTCTTTCTCTAGACATCTGAGCGATCGCAGACCAAATTGATTACTACAGACCGACAGAAATAAATATACCATCTCACCAACCTAAATAAATAAGTTGGCGTGAATAAATAAAGGTTTATAGTAAGCGGCTTCAGCCTTAAATATGGCTGAAACCCTTACTGGGAGACAATTTAATCAATTTATATTGCGTAACATAGTTTAATTTATTCTTGCCCACTTATTTAGTCTCCCACACTAAAAAAACGGGTTACTCTAAACACTTGTACTACTTCTTCATCTTCTAGTTGCAAAATGTGCTGCAATGGTCTTAACTCCTTGCCAATCTCTTGTGTGAGCAAGTACTCGTGCTCAATTGCTTGAGCCAGTACTACTCTACTGCTTATATATACGTGTTTTCCCTAGCTGTATCAGGCTAAATCTATAAAAATATATTACAAGTGAAGTCCTGTTTGATTACTGCGCTATATACAAATGTTATCCCCACCTGTATCAGGCTAAATCCGTAAAATATATTATCGGCTTACGCGATAGGCGCAAAACTCTGTCTCAAAGAAGCACAGATGTAGCGCTAACGGCAAATTTATTTGTTGTCAAACGGGCTAGAATCTTCGTGGCTTTTAGCCCGAAGGTGCGATTCGTTCACTCGAAATGAGTAGAAATATTCAGGGATATATGGAATACCTGCGATCGCATTAAGCTGTTCCACATGTGAGAAAGCATATATTGGGCGGGCTTTTCCGCCCACCCCACAAGAAATGTACAATTTCAGATTATGCAAACTATATATGGTTTAGCTTAGTTTAGAGAAGTTACAAGTGGGTGTCAGGATTGACGCAAAGAGTGATGGGAGGTAAAGTAGCTCCCACCACACTTAAGCTGATTGAACTCGTCATTTAATTGGTAGGACTAGAAGGTTTAACCTGATTTCGCATTGTTTCAAAACTGAAAGCAGCCCCGCCAAAGGTTACTAACAACACTCCCAGAATTTGCACGATATCCAAATTTTCTTGAATGATTAACCCAGCAAAAATCACGGTTAAAACTGGGATGCTACCACCGATGAGCGCCGAGCGTGAAGCACCTAGTTTACTAATACCAACATTGTTGAGTAAATAGCCGGCAAGAGTCAGCACACCCAAAATAAACGCGCTTAAAACCAGTTCCAGCATCTTAGAGGGGTCAACTACCAAGTTCCAACTGCCTGGTAAAGGTAGCATCAAGCAGATAAAGCTCAACAACAACATGGTAGCGAAGTTAATTAAAGTAAAAGTCACGGGATGCAGTTTGCTAGCACAAACCCGCGTCAAAATTATGTAGGCAGCAAAAGCTACACCTGAAAGAATAGCGGCGCTGCTTCCCATTGAAGTATTACCTATACCTATGCTGGGAGAACCTCCTAAAACCAACAATTCACCGCAGCAAATCGCGGCGATCGCAGCGATGCGGAATAGAGTGGGGCGATCGCGAAACAGAAACCACGACAATAGACCACTAACCATCGGATAGACAAAGAACAGTGCGATCGCCATTCCAGTCGTGACTTGAGCGATCGCAATGTAGATTAGTACCTGAGATAAAAACAAAAAGCACCCACTCACAATCGACAACAGTAAAATCTGCTTGGTAGCTGCATTAGCAGATGTGGGATTTCCTCGGACTGAAGCGGCCAAGTTTTCCAAGTCTTGCCACAATCGAGGATGCAGTATGGGAGACAACAGTACCATCAGTGGTACTACTACCATAAATCTTAGCGTCAAAATTAACAGAGTATTGCCCAAAGTCGGCCTTAGCAAGCGCTCTACCTCTAATACTCCAAAAATCTGGGAACCTTCGTGGAAAATTACCTTGATGGCTACGTTGTAAAGCGACGATACCACTGCCGATAAGACAATCAGCAAGAAACCAATTTGGAGCGGCGATAACCCTGAGGAATTGTGCGATCGGGATTCTGGAGGTTTTGCTTTTGGCTGCGACTCCAGCGCAGTTGGAGATGAGGATTTAGCTTTGTTCTGTGATCCGTTTCTGCGGAGAACAGAAGTTGGTTCAGCAGCGTTTCTCCTTTGTGAAGGTTGTATTGCTCTCGGCTGTAGCACGGATGCAGTCGGAGGCTCTGATGTAGTTTTGTTTTCCGGTAAGTCCTTATTGAAGACAGAAATTGGTTCGGTGGCATTGTCCTTTGGTGGCGGAACTACAGCAGCAGTCGGCTCTGATTTAGTTTCCGTTTGGGACAAGTCCCTACTGGGAACAGGAATTGGGTTCGCGGCGTTTTCTCTAACAGCAGTTGGCTCTGATTTAGTTTCCCTTTGAAACAAGTCTTTGCTGGGAATAGGAATTGAATTCGCGGTATTTTCTCTAACAGTAGTCGGCTCTGATTTAGTTTCCCTTTGAAACAAGTCTTTGCTGGGAACAGGAATTGGGTTCGCGGCGTTTTCGCTAACAACTGGAGGTTGTGATGTCGTTTCCCCTTGTGAAAATTTATTAGGGATCGGGGAAATTGGCTCAGAGGAATTTTTTATTATTTCGCCAAACGGTGGTGGGGATGTCTCAAAAGAACTGTTTTTCTCTGGCTCCGTAAACTGCAAAACAGTCGGTGTACCTGCTGTTGCTGGTTTGCGTGAAGTTTCTTTTATAGTTTTTTCTAGTTCTCCATGCAGGCGATTAACAAACTCCGCCAAAATCGTTTCCCCTTGCTGCTGCTGGCTATACATCCGTGACAACTGTTGGGAAAGATTACTTTGATAGTTCTTCAGCTCCTGTTGCAGCGAGTTAAAGGTAACAGTAACGGTATCATCCAGGCTGTCAAACATGTGTTCGACTTTTTCATTGATTTCACCTACTACATTGCTGCTCACTTCGGCGGACTTCAGCGCAGCTTGTTCGTAAGATTTGCCCTCTATGGTTTGGTTAGCTAAAGTTGCCAGAGAGGATTGCAGTTGTGAAGATATATGCTTTGCTAGAACTTCTGCCAGTTGACGAATTAACACTTGCTGCTCAGTGATTTGGCGCACTTGTTGTAAATGCTCTTTTTCCTCTACCAAGCTTTGAATGTCATCAGATAACCGATTTTTTTCTGACTGAAGGCGCTTTACGTCTTCCTGCAATCCTCTGAGGACATTCTGCTGAAGATTTTCTAAGTCTTCAACTACAGCCCAAAGAGCATTTTCTGCTGCTCTGGGTAGCTCGCCTCTAACTCTTGGGTTTTCTGGTTGCTTCTCGAATCGCCCCATTAACTTCTAACCTCTAACACCTTGACGATAAAGCTGCTTCCGGTACACTTTATTGGCGCTCATCCTAATTTCCTGTATTTTGTCAGATAAATTAAAAATTTTAACAGTACTTCCGCATTTCAACGTAATTCTGTCATACTAGACACAGCTTCGCAAAGCATCAAATTTGCTCTACTGCTTACTAGACGGTCTTCTCTTCAGCATTGACAAGTATTTAGTCAATTTAATTTCCATCAATATATTTGCCAATGAGATTTTTACTTTTAAAGAAATCTCATTCCAAATAAATATTTATTGTTTTGCTGCCAATAGTGATTGGCAAATACTTGCAGATGCGTGCGCGTAGGCGTAAATCGACTTATCGCCAAACACCGCCACAAAATTGTCTGACTTGCGAAACTAACTGTAAATTCGTATGGAATGTAACTTGTGTGACAGTTTACATCTCTAAATGAAGATTAAAGTATCTTTCTGTGGAAATTCAAAGTTACGCTATCCCCTGCACAACATTCTAATGAATTAGCAGCAATTCTGCAAAAGCACGCTTTTTTGGCGTTGTTGCAGTCTAGGTTTTACTTTGAGTAGATGCAGTAGAAGAAAAAGTTAGGAAAATATTAATAATTCTTAGAAGAATAAAATCCGGGCGATGCTAAAGATGGCAGCGCTAAGAATAGCACTCACGGGGATTGTAATTAGCCATGCGGCAGCAATGCCTTTTAGTGTTTTGAATTTAATCGACTTGATATTTTGCACCAGTCCAATACCAACTACACCACCGACGAGAGCGTGGGAGGTGGAGACTGGTAAACCTAGCCGGGAGGCGATGAGGATGGTGGTAGCAGTAGCAAGTTCGGCACAAAATCCACTACTAGGTTGCAAGGTAATAATGTTTTCGCCAATGGTGGCGATGACTTTTTTACCCCAGACAGCTAAACCAGCAACAATACCAGCACCACCAAGGATTAAAATCCAAATGGGGATAGTGATACCATCTGTAGGTACGCTACCAGTACGATTGATGTAGACGATCGCAGCTAAAGGAGCGATCGCATTTCCCACATCATTAGAACCATGAGCAAAAGCTACAAAGCAAGCACTTAGCAGTTGGAATCGCGCAAATAGGCGCTCAACGGGATTTTGGATTTGAGATTTAGTATTTTGGATTGATGGTAATTCCTGAGTTTGGGGTAAAAATTTTTTCTCTAATCCCCCTTCCCCCGTCTCCCCTAACTGTCGCCAACTAATGATTGTCAGTCCAACTGCTGCTACTGTACCCGTTAACAGTGGAATGTCGTAAGCAGGGATTGTAAAACCAAGCTCAATTACAAAATTGGTTAGTGGTTCAGTCAGCGATGGTAATACAATTACACCGAATACACCTAGCAGTACAGTACTCAACCAGGGAATCCACTCTTGTAACTGCACTACTTGATTAGGTTGATCCAAAATCCAGTACTTGATTTGACTGTAGAATAAAGCGGCGATCGCACCACTAATTAACGGCGTTAAAATCCAGCCAATAGTGATTAAGCCAATTGATGACCAATCAATTGCATTTACTCCCAAAGCTACCCAACTAAATCCGGCGATCGCACCAACAACCGCATGAGAAGAGGATACAGGTAAACTGCGTGATGTGGCAATTTGCAACCACACACCACAGGAAACTAGCACTGTTACCATCCCAACAACGAATATTTGAGGCGTAGCAGCGAATAAGGCGGGATTAGCAATTTTCGTCGCTAGAGTTTGGGTTACCTCATGCCCAAACAATACAGCACCTGTAAACTCTAATACCCCAGCAATTATTAGTGCCTGTTTGAGGGTAACAGCTCTGGAACCTACAGAGGTTCCCATTGCGTTAGCAACATCGTTTGCTCCGAGATTGCAGGCGACGTAGAAAGCTAGTAGAGCTACTACAACTTGGGTAATAAGCATTTTTTTGAATTTAACAAAAAGACGAGGGAGCAGGGAGAGCAGGGGGAGAATAATTGCTTCCTCATCCCCCTCATTTCCCTTTTAGGGATAAATTAAGATTTTATAAGTATCCGGTGTGGGTGCGATCGCAACTTCCACAGCCGCTGATAAATCTTTTAATGGATAGCGATCGCTAATCAATGCTTGCACGTCAATCTGCTGATTAAATACAATATCAGCTGATAGATTCTGAAGCCGATAAGATGAACTGTAACTGCCGATCAAGTCAATTTCTCGACGGTAGAGGATATTAGGATTGATCGGAATTTCCACCTCATCAGGGAATTCGGCGAAAAACAAGATTTTGCCACCTTTGCGGGTACAATCAAGTGCTTGAAAGAAAGCTTTATCACTAGGAACAGCCAGCAGGGTAACATCAACACCCAGTCCACCAGTTAGGGCATGGATTTTTGCTGGTAAATCGGGATCACGAGCATCAAAAGCCGCCTCTGCACCGACACTCAAGGCTTTTTCGATTCTAGAGGGTAGTAAATCGGTGGCGATCGCTTTTGCTCCGAAATACTTCACCAACATAATGAACATTAACCCAATTGGCCCAGCACCAGTAACTAACACAGTTTGTCCTGGGGCAATTTGGGCTTTTTTCACAGCTTTCAAGCAGCAGTTAGTCGGTTCTACAAAACTAGCTTCTTCAAAACTGATGTTATCAGGGATGGGAATTAACCCGCCATTTTGGACAATATGTCCGGGAACCTTGACATAATCAGCAAAACCGCCGCCACTGGCGTTAAAGCCTGCGGTTGTGGAGATGTTCTTGTAAACATCGCACATGGAGAAATTATCATTTAGGCAGTAGGCGCAACGCATACAGGGGATGTGGTGCATCACCGCTACCCTTTGTCCAACTTGCCAACCTTTGACATCATTGCCTAATGCTGCGATCATGCCGGCAGTTTCATGTCCAAAAATGCGCGGCGGTTCATACAGTGGATAACGAATTTTTTTAATATCTGACTGACACAACCCCACTACCCGCACCTGTACCAGCACTTCATCTGGTTCTAGGGTTGGAACTGGGATATCTTCGTAAGACAGTTGATTGACGCCTCTAAATACTTGTGCTTTCACGTTGGTTTTTCACCGCTCAACGATACTAGATGTAACATTTAGTGGCTCAGGTTAGGTTATCAAGTTTGGGATTTAATATTGTTTGTAAATCTTGGTGCTTCTCTACTGTACACAAGAATCTAGCACAGCACGATACATAATACTCAGTAAATAAATGAGAACACCTTACTCATAAAATCCTAACTCTTGGCTTTCGCCTATTAATTCATCTAGCAGTTGTCTACGTTTAGTATCCCTTTGCTGTTTATATTTTCTTAAATCCTCAAATTTCACCCGTCTATGAGTTCCTACCATAATATAAGGAAGCTCACACTGCTCTAATAATTTAATCAGATAGGGACGTGACACATTCAACAAATCAGCCGCTTGTTGTGTTGTTAGTTCGGGATTATGTGTAACTATAGATACATTTTTACCTAATGCCATTGCCTGCACTACTTGGCGTAATACACGAAATACAGAATCAGTAATAGTCATTTCTTCGCCGTTTGCTGTGACTAATATTAGTTGACTATTTTCCTGATTGAGTATGTGTTCAAGTTCCTTTATAGCCTCCGCTTCGCCTTCTGTAATCATGCTGGAATCAATAAGCAGATTTTGGTTAGATAGGAAGGTATTCATAAAGAGGGTTAGCTTGGTATTTTGTTTTTATTGTATTACACAAACGCAATAAACGAAATAAAAATCAAGCACCTATCCATATTCCAGGAGTAAAAAATAGATGATTTTTAGAGAGAGTATTCTTTATCTTTAGTAACTGATTTTTGTTTCTGGTTGTAATATTGTCTAACTCTTGCTGGTTCAATGTGTCTGAATATTTCTGAAACTTTTCCTAATTCTGCAAGTTTCAAAGCATCTTTAATTAAATAATCATTTTTTTCGTCATCTGATAATGGAATGTTATCGTAACGCTATATTATTTTTGAATATTTTCTCAAGATTTACTCCAAGACGGTAGCAATGACTATTCGCCATGCAACTGAAACTGACTTGCCTGCTATTGTGGCAATTTATAATGCTGCAATTCCTAGCCGGATGGCAACCGCTGATTTAGAGCCAGTATCTGTGGAAAGTCGCCTTCCTTGGTTTAAGGCGCGATCGCCTTCACAACGCCCACTTTGGGTAATCGAAGTAGAGGGAGTAATTGCTGGATGGCTTAGTTTCCAATCCTTTTATGGGCGGCCCGCCTATAGTACGACTGCCGAAATTAGTATTTACATAGCCCCTAACTTTCATCGGTGTGGTTTGGGACGACAACTATTAGCACAAGCAATTAGCGAAAGTCCTAGTTTGGGTTTAAAGACTCTAGTCTGCTTCATTTTTGCCCACAATCAACCCAGTTTAAAACTTTTTGAAACGTTTGGTTTTGAGCATTGGGGACATTTACCTAAAGTTGCCGAAATTGACAGCGTTGAACGCGACTTAGTAATCATGGGACTCAGAATTATTGACATTCCCACAGCTTGAAGTTGTGGGATTGCAAGGTTTGAGTGGATCTGTTCATTGCCGATATATCTATCCAAATACAACGGCGAAATTCGCTATCTTTGTCTATCTGAATCATCCTATAGTAATCCGATTTGATTCCTGAATTACTCGTGAAGACCGGGGACTGGGGACTGGGAAGAAGGAATAAAAGTGTACTGAGTTTTTTTCAAAAATCAAATATGAGTCTTATATACTGCGATCGCTTCAATTAGTTGCCATAGTAGGCAAATGTAGAGACGCGAAATTTTGCATTTCTAAACATTTGTTAACAACGCTGTAACTGTGTTAACAACACAACAATTTCATCAATAGCTTGGCGCACAACTGTTGTCGGTTGTTCCGATTGATTCACGATAATACTAAAAACTAATGGCTCATATTTAGGCGCATTTATATATCCAGATAGAGAAACTACACCCGTTAACGTACCTGTTTTTGCTTGCACAATGCCCTCAGCAGAGGTGTTTTCAAAGCGGCCCTTCAAAGTTCCACTTTTACCCGCCACGGGTAAAGATGCGCGATATACATATGCTGCTGGTGTTCTTGCTATTCCTCGCAAAGTTTGTACAAAAGCTTCTGGTGTCACTAAGTTACGACGTGATAAACCCGAACCATCCACTAAAATATAATTTGCTGGATTAACTCCCAATTGAGTTAAACTCGTTTTGACAACTTCTAAACCGA
This sequence comes from Nostoc sp., assembly GCF_036916575.1. Taxonomy (GTDB): domain Bacteria; phylum Cyanobacteriota; class Cyanobacteriia; order Cyanobacteriales; family Nostocaceae; genus Nostoc. Next base: position 7,770 of record NZ_JBALGC010000139.1, on the reverse strand, counting down.
CATCAGCGCTAGTCTGATTTTTCATTCTGGGTTTTTTTACAGCTAATGTTCTCAGAAGTGCTTCAGCATAAAGATTATTACTATTCTGAAGAGTTTCCATTAATAATTCAGATAAAGGTGGCGACTCTACAAATGCTATTTCCTCTTGATTAACGCCACCACTTACTACTAATGTTTGCCCCAAGGTAATTTTTTCTGTTGCCAAAGCAGTACGGAAGCGCCGTAAGAAGTAATAATTAGGGTCAACTACAGGCAAATCTATTAAAGACGGTTCAGAATTTGTTGTCAGTTGTCCTTGAATTCGTAATACTGTTCCTGATAATTCGCGGGTAACGTTAACGTAGCTTGGTTGATTTTGGGCAACGGTTACTGACTGATTAATTGTCCGCCACTGTTTCGCCTCGCCAGCATCAATCCACAGCACTTGTAAAGATTTACCTACAGCCTGTGGTACAAGTTTTAAGCTAAAAATATTTTGATTTAGAATAAAGCTGCTGACTGGTGCGCCATAGTCTGACTCCACATCTTCCCATTGCCAGGTAGGATTAACAATATCCCCTTGAATATAACTATCATCAGCTATCAACTTCTGAATTTGGGTAATACCTTTCTGTTTTAGCTGATGTGCCAATGTTTGCAGTTGAGTATCATTTAAGCTGGGATCTCCCCTACCGACAACACGTAAAACACCATTGCCATTCTGATAAATTGAAGTGCGAATCCGAAAATTAGCACCCAACTGCTGCAATGCAGCTGCCGTTGTCAGCAACTTGAGGTTAGACGCGGGAGTAAAATATTTCTGAGCATCCCGACTGTAAAGAGTTGTCCCGGTTGACAGGGGTTGCACCAAAATTCCCCAGCGCCCCCGACTGAATAAGGGACGATTGATTACAGCATCTATAGCTGTTCCCAGTCGGGTAGAGCAAATTGATTTTGTGGTAGTTGTTGGTGCAACTGGGGTTTGTGCTTTCGCAACTCTAGAACTAAATCCTATCTGGCTAGTCAAAAATATTAACAAAACACCCAGTGGTTGATTTAAAATCTTAAGTCTCACCAATACTCCTTATCCTAAAGATAGATATTTTTATCTTGCTAACAACTTCTTTCCGGAGAGAGAAGAATTAGCTCAGTAAAGTTACTTAATCAGTATAAGGAAGATGTTTGCATATTTCATAGGTGGGCGATGTCTACGACGGGCTGCGCCTACGCACAAACATAGTTTATGGGACTACAAAATAGAAACGTAAGTCAACCTGAATATACACAAATACGGAATCGAGGCAATGGTGTGAGTACATTTTTATCTGGTGTAGCTGTATTACTCTCTACTTTGGCTTTAGGATGTAGCGGCTATGTAGCTTACGAAGTTTTCATGCTACGGCAGACACTAAATGCCAATAATACAGTCACTAACACCATTCCTATTCAAGTGCCAAGTCGTACAGCTACAACTTCTCCCCAAGCTACGGCTTCATCATTGCCAGCCACTGCTACAACCTCAGCAATTAGCCCTGGTCAATTTGTGCAGCCTGCTTTTGGCAAAAAGGCAGAAGTTGAGTTACTTTCAGCAAAGCGAATTAAAGATCCAGAAACTGGAAACCGTGATGTGGTAAATGTGCAAATGCGTATTCGTCGCCTTGCCACAGACGGAGTTGTTGGTAGTGATATTATATCGGTTGCTAGTACAACAGCTCGCAATCCTGACACTAGCGTAACCTACAAAGGAGTTGCTCTTAATCGCTCAACAGGAAGCGTTTCTTTGTTCCAAGTACGTCCACAAGCCTCCGCAGATGCTTATATCTGGCTAAGAGTTCCCGATAGTATCAATAATTTGGACATTTTTGTGCCAGATACAGCCGCATTTAAAAATGTATCAATTTCTAATTAGTGGTCTATTGGATTAATTTTGATAACGTGCAAGATTCCCGACTTCATGAAGAAGTTGGGAATCTGAAAAAATTAACTCAAACAAAATTATTTCATACTCTAAATTAGCAACCCCAATTAAAGATGGTAGATGACTGAGGCTGCAACTCAAAAAAGATTACTCCTCTTCTTCCTCTTCTTCCTCTTCTTCCTCTCCGAACACTCCGTCTATAAGTTCCTGTGCGCGTTCGTCTGAAATCTTTAAGGCTTCCTGAAGCTCAGAGATATAATCTTGTTCAGCTTCGGGTACTTCTTCATCAATGCCTACCACTAAGATAGCTGTGATGTATGCAGCTTCGCGATAACGTTTATTGGGTAAGGATTCGATGGACTGAGCGATTAAATCTTCTGGTTTTTCTTCTTCAATCAAGCTGACGACTTTTTCGTTCAATTCTTCAAAGTCTTCATCGGAGTAATCTTCAAACAAGTCAATTTGACTAAGAAATTCACTCAAAGCATATTCTTCTGTTGAAGAAATACCTTCACCATCAGCCCCTGCGGAAAACAACCCAAGGATTGCGATCGCAACTTCTGGTTCTAGAGCAACTGAATTGGTGCTACGGTCTTTGGGCAAATTGCGTTTAGACATAATTATCCTTTAAAAATTATGTAATATTTCAGGAAGTAATACCTTACGGTTTGTAATTCTTCCTCTTATGATTCCCAAAAGAATGGGGAGAAATACATTGGTATGAATCTTTTTTTCATCAAAAATCCGCCGAGGATACATTCCTCGGCGGATAAAAACGGTTAAATTTTCTTGAATTATCAAGATTTTTAGGACTTTGACCTCACTTCCATTCCTCTCTCCTCTTAGGAGAGAGGCTTTGAGGCTTACTCCCCAACGCTAGCAGGGAAGGGGCTGTTCTTGTTAGGTCTTTATTAGACTCAATCAACTGCAAACTGATATAATCCCGTCTTTACAAGAGTTCTATCATTTCTCTATTTACTTCTTATCTCTAGGATAATATTGGCATTTAGTTTAGGACTTACGCACACTCTCCGAATTATCGGCGCTCTTGGCGTCTTGGCGGTTCGATAAATTAAGCTTTTTAGCAATTTTTGCGTAAGTCCTGTTAAGCTTTTTAGCAATTTTTGCGTAAGTCCTGTTAGTTATCACCCAACCTATGCCAATAAAAAAGAATGTGGCTAAAACACTCAACAATAAAGATGCATAAAACGGATGGGGTGGATTCTTGGGAGATATCGCCGTTAAAGGTTGGTTGATTTTGTCGATGTGTTGGACGATTATACCAGAGGCGATCGCACCACCGCCAAAGCCTATACCTAATATTTGGATGTTATTATTTAAGATGCGATCGCGTTCTGCTTGTTCTGTTTCTACTATACCTCGGATAGTAGAAACCATCTCTCCAAATATTTTTTGACCTGGAGTGAGATAGTTAATATCTGTTTGTATTTGTTCTTGCCATTTCTTGCAGTCCTTATTAATAAAATCTTGCCAAAATTGGGGACTCTTTCCGTTACCAATAGTTTGAATATTATCTAAACAAATTTTGTAATTAGTAATATTAGTAGTAATTGCTGTGTGGTGCGTTTGTAAATCTTGCAAGCATCTGGTGTAGTCAAAGTTTTTTTTGAAAATTTCTCCCATTAACTTTTTTAAGCCAGCTAAGTCTGCTAAGTCTATTGATTTTTTTGATATCAGACTGTTAAATTTTTGGATTTTATTTTTTTCTAAATCGCTGTAAATTTTTCTTGCGTCTCCGTAGCGTTGACGAGCTAGTTGATAAATATAAAGTATTTTGTGGTAGCTCACGAGTAAACTTCGCAACTGGTCATAGGCTTTTCCTGCAAGTGTTCCTGTTGAAGCTTGACTATTATTAATGACTATTAAAATATGACATTGTTTAGCAGGATTATCTGGTTCATCGGGGTCAATTGCTTGGTATTTAAATAAAAGACTACCAAACAGTTCTCCCTGTTGTTTTTCTACAGGATTTAACTTTGTACCGGCTACTAACGCTTTGGCAAATTTCTCAGCTAGTACATCACAATCTTCACTTGGATCTACTTCTCCATAAATCCATAATGTTTGTCCTAAAGATGCTTGAATATTAGATGGTAGTAAAGAACTTGACTTAAAATGTTGCAGTTGTGGTATATCTATCGAGATATTTGATGGTTCTGGAACCAGAGTTAAATCAACTGCGTAGGTATCGTTAAGCAAGAAAGGCTGAAGATTAGCATTAATTTTAAAGCCTTCTGTTGTAGGGAGACTACCCAAATCTAAAGTTCCCGAATCAGTTAACCATTCTGTTTTTCTTCCTTGTTCCCGCTTCGGGTCGTATTTACCATTTTGATAACAAATTAATTTTGAGCGTAAATCTTTCAACCCAACAAAAGTCAGCGAAGTTTCACCCACTTTTACCAGATTTTTCCACAAGAGATTAGCACATGGCACAACTTCATCGGGAAGTTCAGTTAGGGTATTGCGTAAATGAAAAGCATAGAGGCTAAGGCTGAAATTCTTCACGATTTTTGATTGGATTTTGTATTGTCAGATAAAGGAGAGTTCTTTTTTATCGTATTTTCTAGAAGTTCCTTAGATGATTCACTAGGTTGATTGACTGGAGTTTGTGATTTACTATTCGCTATTCCTAAGTTTTTATCTAAATCAATAGGAGATGCAGCACTGAGTGATTGCAGATTTTGCTTGTAAGCTTCTAGAAGTTGACTACGGGATTCTGGTTTCAACCAATTTTCTATGATTTCTGAGATTTCCTCATCGTCGTCTGGTAACTGACTAGGTAGTTGCTGCAATTCATTCCAGTCTTGAGTTGGAATCAATTTCGATTGAGAGTCAAGCACTTGAATAAAAGCTAAAATGCTATTTTTATAAACTGACATTTTCTAAACTCCTTTACCTATGTTACAAAAAGCAGCCCAATAAAAAGGTGATTCAAAGGGTTTGGTTGAGGTATTTTCATAATTATAAAAGTATCGATTTATTTCTATCTGGCAAACTATACTTAGTGAGGATTTACTCACCCAATCTTGAAATTCTTTGACATTTGTATTTTTTAACCAACGTTGTGCTCTATTTAAAGCTAATACAATATTACTTTTCTCCTTTAGCTCTTCGTAAAATTTTATCATCAATAAAGCTGTAGCTGTAGCATTGACAGTCCAAAGGCTACTAACTACATTGGTGCTACCAGCTAACAAAAAACCACTGGGTAAACCAATGTATTCATCACTGGTGCTTGTGAAGTCAGTCAAACCAGTTTCGCAAGCAGAGAGAGTGACTAGGCGACAGTTTTCTAGTTTGAAGTGAGTAATGATATCTGCTAAAGTTAAGCATTTTGTCAAATCCACTGCTATATCTTCATCTCCAGGTACAGGTATATAATGTTTATAATCTACCTTAACTGACTCTGAAGAGACAAAACAATCTTTTAATAGTAATGCTGAATTTTCGGGATAATTAGGGTTAAAGTATCCATGACAGAAGAAAAAAACACAATTAGCTTTCAGCAATTTTTCATGTAGTGTGACATTGTGAGGATTTTCATTAATACAGAGAATTGCTGATTTTTTGGCTTGGTCTTGCTTCAAAATCTGATGTTCAATAAACTGTTTCTTAATGGCTGCAACTGCTCCTAAATCTCCTTCGTATAAGTTTTGTGTGGGATTTTGGATGGCAAATAAAGATTTAAAATCAAGATTCTGACGCAGTTGGACTTGTTGGAGAAGTTGACAACTGGGTGCATAGCTTACACCTTTGGGGAATAAGTCAATTAGGTATGATTCTTTAACAGGAAAAGCGTGGAGAGGAAACAGGTGTAAGTAGAGATGAGGAATAAAAATTAATCTGTAACATTTGGGTATTTGGTATAATATTTCCTCAATATGCAGAATTTTTGATAACTTTTTTAGGCGTTCTTCTAGCTGATTCTGCCATTGGGCTTTATATTGTTGGTCTTGCGGGTTGTAGTAGTCAATCAAATATTCATTTGTCCAATCGATTAAGGCATTTAAGTCTTGTTGACTAGAATGCCAGATTGCTGGTTTATCATTGTCGCGGGTGATGATGAAAGCCCGAAAACAATCATTAAAAATGTACCATTCGATGATTGCTGTTTCGTTATCTAAGAGGTTTTTAATTTCTGAAAATTGGATGCTGCTACCAATTGAAGGCAATTTTTCTGGACTCGTTAATGTTGCTTTGGTTAACAGTTCTACTAAATTGCGGGTTTTGCTACGTTCAATATATTCTATGCCTCGGTATCTCTTGCCAATGCTAGGCAAACTTCCACCATGCGTATATAAAGCTGATTCCATTCTTCTGCTTGTTTGTGCTTGGCTTCTTCGCCAGAAGCAATTTCAACCCGCAAAGCTTCTACTGTTTCTATTGCCTTAACAAAGATATTGTAAGCTGAGTTAAATTGTTTTTCGTCTTGGTATAACCTGCCGAGATTTAACAAAGTTTCTGCATGGTCTTGAGGAAAGGCGCTGCGGGTTCTAACTTCGAGTGCGTCTGTATAAGCCTTGACCGCTAATTCAATATTCTCGGCTCGTTTTCCTTTTATTCTGTTACGGTAAGCAATCCCCAGATTATTTTGCGTCATTGCCCAATCAACAGGAAAGGCGCTCCGGGTTCTAACTTCGAGTGCGTCTGTACAAGCTGCGATCGCTTTTTCAATATTCTCGGCTGGTTCTCCTAATATTCTCTGAGCGTAAGCATTCCCCAGATTATTTTGCGTCGCTGCCCAATTTTCCGGAAAGGCGCTGCGGGTATAAACTGACAGTGCGTCTGTATAAGCAGCGATCGCTAATTCAATATTCTCGGCTGGTTCTCCTAATATTCTGTCACTGTAAGCATTCCCCAGATTATTTTGCGTCCTTGCCCAATATTGGGGAAAGGCAGTGCGGGTGTAAACTTCGAGTATGTCTGTATAAGCCTTGATCGCTAATTCAATATTCTCGGCTCGTTCTCCTAATATTTTGCTATCGTAAGCATTCCCCAGATTATTTTGCGTCGCTGCCCAATTTTCCGGAAAGGCGCTGCGGGTATAAACTGACAGTGCGTCTGTATTAGCCTTGATCGCTAATTCAATATTCTCAGCTCGTTCTTTTAATATTCTGTCACGGTAAGCTTCCCCCAGATTATTTTGCGTCGCTGCCCAATCTTTAGGAAAGGCGCTCCGGGTTCTAACTTCGAGTGCAGCAGAGTAAGCTGCGATCGCACTTTCAATATTCTCGGCTGGTTCTCCTAATATTCTGTCACGGTAAGCAATCCCCAGATTATTTTGCGTCATTGCCCAATCAACAGGAAAGGCGCTGCGGGTTAATACTTCCAGTGCCGCAGAACAAGCTGCGATCGCACTTTCAATATTCTCGGCTCGCTCTCCTAATATTCTGTCACGGTAAGCATTCCCCAGATTATTTTGCGTCCTTGCCCAATCTTTAGGAAAGGCGCTGCGGGTTCTAACTTCCAGTGCAGCAGAACAAGCCTTGAGCGCGAATTCAATATTCTCGGCTCGTTCTCCTAATATTCTGTCACGGTAAGCATTCCCCAGATTATTTTGTGTCCTTGCCCAATCAACAGGAAAGGCGCTGCGGGTTGTAACTTCGAGTGCAGCAGAATAAGCTGCGATCGCTTTTTCAATATTCTCGGCTCGCTCTCCTAATATTCTCTCAACGTAAGCATTCCCCAGATTATTTTGCGTCATTGCCCAATCAACAGGAAAGGCGCTGCGGGTTCTTACTTCGAGTGCGTCTGTACAAGCTGCGATCGCTTTTTCAATATTCTCGGCTCGCTCTCCTAATATTCTCTCAACGTAAGCATTCCCCAGATTATTTTGCGTCATTGCCCAATCA
>NZ_JBALGC010000138.1:0-4352 GCF_036916575.1 Nostoc sp. | reverse complement strand
TTTATGAATCATTTTCGGGCGAGTCCAGTCAGTTTCCCTATTGCCAGTTGAATCCTATGTTGATTTTTCTTTCCCCAAAGTGACAAAAGAGGGATAAGTAATTCGGATTAACTACCAACAGTTTTGAAATCATTTTAGTTAAAATGCCCTAATTAAAGTGCCTAGAGTTGGCGTACCTAAAACTGAAGAAGCTAAATTCCCTGGGATATTTCCATCAATTATCCAGCAGTCAATCCCTAAACTAGAAATAGTCAAAAACTCCTCAACTTTCTTAGCCATCCCGCCAGTAACATCTACTGATTTGCTCTTGCCCAAGAAAGGTTTAATCTGAGAATAGTTAGCATGAGTAATATTGGAAACTACTTGCCCATCTTGGTCATATACACCTGCATAATTTCCAACATTTATTAGTCGAATTTTAAACTTACCTTGAAGATAGAAGTATTTCGCTAGTTCTGCAAGCATTGCATCTGTCGAGAGGACAGTACCACCAATAGCTTGATCTAGAACGACATCACCAAAAACTAAAGGAATCAAACCTGTTTTTAGACTACTTTCTATTACACTAAAGTCACTCTTAAATAGTTTCTTATTATGAGTGATTATCATAGTAATAGGTGGCAAACTTACCACTGATAAACCTGCTTGTAAAAAACTTTTAGCTAGTAGGGAATTTAAATCTAAAGCATCTTGGTGAACTAAGCAAAACCCTAGTTTTTCTTCATCACATGAAAAACCATTAATTGTATTATATTTATTCGCTGATTGGTGGGCGAAAGAACCAGCACCGTTACCAATAATCAGTTTCAGATTAGGATTTTCATGTTTGATTAGGCTCACTTGCTCAACCAGTTGTGTTATAACTTCTCTTCGAGCAGTATAAGGTTTATCCTTGTCAGTAATTAAGGAACCTCCTAGCTTCACCAATACTAATTCCATAATCAAATATTAAATGAGGAAAGACAAAAACTTATAGGAAACTAATTCTAAACAAAAAAATCAAAATTACTAGTAATTTCAACGCAATTTAACAAAACGCATGAAAGTCAACAGTAAATTTTGGTTACAAAATAATGCAGCAAATGTTGTTACATCTACGTGTATATCTCTTCGCCACAGAGGGCAATTTGTCCCAACCCAATTATACTTGCGGTAATTAGGTCTGTTGTTATGGGCGATCGCCAACATCCGTTATACGCTACTTCTGCTTTCATCACGCTCTATTCTGCACCCTGTTCCCAAGAATCATACATTGTCTGTAGAGACAAAACTCTAGCACACCCACTTATACTAATCCGTAATTCGTAATCCTAGCCTCTAGCTAGCAGCAAGCTAGGTAATTGAAAGTTCTTTAATATAAATATTTTAGGCAACCAGATCATTGGCGTAAGCTCTCACTGCTGGCCAACGGGTGCAAGACTCAAAGGAGGCCACTTGTATAAGAAAAACTGCCCTGAACTCCTTGCTCAGGGCAGCACTTGAAAAGCGAAATAAAATAGGGGACTTTTAAAGCGTTGTCCCTTGGTTTATACATAATTCGTTTGGTATGTAATATTCTTCTTCTTTTGTTTTGTGTTTTATGCAAAAGTAACCAAAAATCTTGAAACTGCTGTCATCAAGAGTTAAGTGCCAGCATCAACACCATCCCTTCGGTAAGTAAGTCAGATGCATATTTCGTTACATACATTAATTCTGGAGTTTAGACTAGTTCCCGGTGCGAAACTCAGAAGGCTCATTCTATAAAGCCTAAAAACCTTGATTTTAGTTCTTGGAAACATCTTAAATCCGTATCCTTATTTTTTGGAAATTTAGTTTCGCACCGGGAACTAGACTAAATACTAATGCTGGGAAAATAACACTTAGAGAAAAATAGTCAAAAAAAAGACATGTCTGGTCAGGAGAAAAATCTCTGGAAAGAAAAAGCGATCAGCGATTGCACAAGTTTGACTGATAAGGAGAATCTCGAAAAGTTCTGGCGATCACTAACCCAAAAACAATGTTTTCTATCGCGGTTCTTGATAAAATTTTCGTGCTATAGGTAGATTGACAAATGGATCATAATCTTAACGTGTCACCAATGCTCCGTCAGAAGCTCATGCTTACACCAGGAAGAGCCGCGGTCGGCATCGGCGCAGCGTTGTCGCTGGCCGTAGCCGGCGTCGCCGCTCAGCCCTTCCGTGCGCCTAGTCTTGCAGCCGGGTCCGGCGCCACCCGTCCGCTCAAGTATGTGTCGATGGGTAGCTCCTACGCTGCCGGACCCGGCGTTGGCAGACTCGACGGGCGGAGCGGCGGGTGCAGGCGGTCGCTCTCCAACTACGCGCATCTGCTGGCGGCGCGACGCAACCTGAACCTCGTGGACGTCGCCTGTTCCGGCGCGACCACGACCGACATCCTACAACGCTCGCAGGACGGCTTGCGTCCCCAGATTGACGCGGTGGACGCCGACACCCGCCTGGTTACCGTCACGGTCGGCGGCAACGACGTCAACTATGTCGGCAACCTCCTTGGCTACTCCTGCCGCCACAGGGGTGGGGCGGACTGCAAGGTCGTATCGGATGCAAAGGTGGATCAGCGCTTCCAAGCCTTGCCCGGCTCACTGCGCCAAGTCGTTGCCGAGGTACATCGGCGCGCGCCCAAGGCGCGCCTAGTGATGATCGGCTACCTGCCCGTGCTGCCGAGATCGGAGACGCCAGGCTGCGCGGCTGTTCCGCTTAGTCTGGCCGATCTCCGGCGGATGCAGGCGATCTACTCACGCCTGACGGACGTCATCGGCGGCGTAGCGCAAGAGACAGGCACGCCAGTGGTGCGCTCCTCCGTGATCGGTTCCAGCCATGACGCTTGCTCCGCCCATCCCTTCGTCGCAGGTTTCGAGCCGCCCACCACCCCAGGCTGGCCAAGCCTCGTGTCCTACCATCCCAACCAGGCCGGCATGAATCGGCTCGCCTCCGCCCTTGACGAAACGCTAAAAGTAGTGCGAAACCAAAACAACAAACACTAAAGCCAGCTTGACTGGAGTTTAGATTAAAAGCAGGTGACTGTTAACAAAGGAATGTACGTATCGTTAGTATAAAATTTTCTGAAGTCAGTCTGTGGTTGACACAGACTCCCAACGCCTGTAGATGAGAGAAGAACCACCAACTCTCACCTGCCAATATGAAACTTGCCAAACTTGAAAAATTTCGTCAAGCCGCTTATGAGCATTTAGGTAGAGCGCATGATGTGACTTTTGTAGGACTTACGCACAGTTAACGGAAAACGAACCACAGAGAACACAGAGGTCACGGAGAAACGAGAGTTTGAGAGGGTTTTTGCGTAAGTCCTATTTTTAACTGACGGATGCAATATTGCTGACTCGTAACGCCTATAGTTTGGCAGATTTATCGCTATCAGCAGTATTTAGACGTAAGTGGCCAAGTATCTACGAGGCATTACAAGATAGCAGACCACAGCAACAAAAATTGATGCAGTTATATATCAAACAGATGCCAACGCAGAGCCGTCCGTTGTTAGCAGGTGACCATACTGCCTGGTCGCGCCCGGATGCAGTCACTCTACAGGAGAGGACAATTGAACACAACAGCGCCACAGTACCTGGAAATAAACCGATTACTATTGGTCAGGGATATAGCACCATTGCGTGGATACCAGAGGATTCAGGCAGTTGGGCGTTACCCTTGAGACATGAGCGAATTAGCAGTTGGGAAAACCCGATACAGAAAGCAACTTGGCAGCTGCAACAAGTGTGTGAACATTTACCAACTAGACCAATTTCGGTTTGGGATAGTGAATATGGGTGTGCTCCTTTCGTTTTGAAGACAGCCAATATTAGAGCAGATATTCTGGTACGCTTGCGTTCAAACCTGTGTTTATGGGGCGCACCGCCACCATATTCTGGCAAAGGGCGACCCAGGAAGCATGGTGAGAAATTCAAACTGAACGAACCTTCTACATGGAGTCAAGCCACTCAAAGTATAAAATTAAACCATTCAAAATTAGGGCGAGTTAAGGTGAGCTTGTGGTCAAATTTACACTTTCGTAAAACTGCCACACGCCCCATGTCCCTCATTAGGGTTGAGCGTCTTAATGAACAAGGTAACTTGAGGGTATCAAAACCGAATGGCACTAAGAAAAGCCGGAACCCTTGCGGTTTAAGCAGTCTGCAATTGTTTTTGTAATTCATGCCGAGGTTTCGTCATCAAGGGGTAAGCTTTTGGGCGACGTTTACGGACTCGTGGTTCACTTCTGCCAGGGCGATCGCTCACAGCCTTGTGAGCAATAATTTTAAGTAAAGTCCAATAAATTTGAAGACGTTTTGTTGAAGTTGCAGCTAACAATTTGGGAATAAAGTTATT
>NZ_JBALGC010000137.1:0-56483 GCF_036916575.1 Nostoc sp. | reverse complement strand
ACTTTGAGCATTCCTGTTTCATTCTCTACACCCACTTATTCACAGTAATATGTTTTCTAGAAAAACTCCAGTTTTCAAGATGGATGAGGTTTAAAACCCTCAAGCAAAAGTTTAAGCTGGTAATTATCTCAAATGTCGATGACGATCTCTTTGCTTTCTCGGCAAAGCATTTGGAGGTTGAATTTGACCAGATAATCACAGCAGAACAGGCAAAAAGCTACAAACCCTCCTTAAACAACTTCAGACTGGCTATTGAGAGAATCGCTTTGCCGCTAGAGCAGATATTACACGTTGCTGCTAGTGTATATCACGATATCGTTACAGCTAAATCTCTGGGACTATCAACAGTCTGGGTAAACCGTCGAGCAGAGCAAAAAGGAGTTAGCGCCACAGGATCAGCACTAAGTCAACCTGACTTAGAAGTGCCTGATTTAAAGACTCTCGCTGCTTTGAGTTACCCGAAACAATACTGAGCAATAAGTGCTGAATGCCTAGCATTGTTTCGATGAGGATTTGTTGTTACAAAACGAAATAGGGATTGCAAGATAGATTGATTCTGCCTTACTCTGGAAAAACTACTACGTCAGTTTGACGCCACGTTCGTCCTTGTTTTAAGGGCGACGCGCAAGGGACGGGTGACCGAGACTGCGTCTCGTAGAGAAGCCGAAGCCTTGACTTTTGACTTTTGCTGATGCTCGTACCAACGCTCTGCTTCTGGCTCCCCAGGATCAGTGCCTGCTGATAAACTTGTTCAATAAAACACTTTGATAGCCTAAAACGATGAAAGCATCTGCTAATTTCGACTTTGAAGACGAGAAATTCAATGCACCGCCTTCTCAAGTCATCCCCTGGTGTCAGATGATTAATCCTCGGTATGGCACAGATGGTATGCAATCCCACGGTTTGGCGATTAAACTGGATAATGCCAATGCTGTCGGCTTTGTACCAGATGATAATTGGCAGCAAGTGGAGCATGAATTTAGCTCTGGAGTTGAAACGGTCTTTATTACCACTAGTCCACACTTGGTTATAGTGCGTCGCGGGCCATTGTCTGTCAAAGACCGGGAAAGTGGTCTAAAACTGGGTACGCTCAAAGAAAATTATGATGCTTTTTTAGCCGACAAACTTAAATTTAAAACCTTTACTCGCTATCTAATTTTTATAGTGGGTGAGAATAAAAAGTTTTTACATGAATCACCACTACAACTAACTCTTAGTGGTGCTGCCGGAGCGAGTTTCAGCAAAACCTACTGCGAATATCAACAAGGCAAAGTAGTTAGTGGATTCGTTGCTGAACTAGAAAAGGCTTATGCTGTTTACCGCAAGCAACCGTTGACACCAAAAGGTCCTTTGTTCCACGCTCACGGGATTTTTTGCCCGATAATTGAGTGTGAAGAAAGAGGTATTGAACCAAATACAGTTCTGGTAGCTTCAACTGTAGAATACAAACATCCCACGGTAGGAACTTTAACACAATATTTAATTGCTTCGGATTCTCTTGAGTCTGCAATGATTTGCAAGACTTTTGAAGAATACAAAGATTTTGGGAAGGAACCTGTAAAATCAGAAACGTCTAAATTGGCAATGGCAGGAGTTTCCAACTCTTACGTTTATGCTGATGAAGATGATTTTGCTTATCCACCCTATTAGGGAGAGTGAGGAGTGAGGAGTGATGAGTTTTGAATTAATAACTCCTAACTCCTGTACAGACGCGATTAATGAGCCAGCGCGTTGCGGGGGTTCCCCCCGTTGTAGCGACTGGCGTCGCGTCTCTACTCCTAACTTTATTCCTTGAGCAGCAAATAATATAGTGAACCATTGCCGCCTGTGATGCCAGCGCGATCGCCTGCTAGTTTACCAGACCCCATGAAATAATCCACCCGGCCCGGGCCTTTGATGGCGCTTCCTGTATCCTGGTCTAGCACAAAGCGGCTGACAGTACGCCTCTCTAGTTTGCCACCACTGACAGGATAGGGAAATGAGTTATGAATCAGGGCTAGCGCTCCCGGTGGCATGAGAGACTTATCTGTAGCAATAGAACGTTCTGCTGTCACTGGCACATGAATACAGCCTGTAGCTGCGGTACCACCAGTTTCTTGAAAGAAAATAAATCGTTTCCAGCGTGGCAGATAATTGCTCAACTCCTGCGGCCGTCGCCGGAAGAAAGCAGTCATCCGTGGCAGTGTCAATCCATCTAGTGGCAGTTTGCCATCTTTGGCTAGTTCTTTGCCGATACTAGTCCACGGGTAATCAGTTCCACCTGCATAGCCAACTGACGTTGTTTTGCCATTAGTTAACTTAATTTGGGCAGAACCTTGGATATGTACCATGTATGCGTCAAAGCGATCGCGAAACCAAAGCAGTTCTAAACCGTGCAACTTGCTTTTATTCCCTTTTAAACCATCCTTCCCTTCCAAATCAATTCGTTTTGGGTGGGGTTTAGGCCATTGGCTGAAATCAGGTGGTAGCCTATAAAGAGGATACTTATATATTGAAGTCCTGACACGGCTAGCGGTGTAAACAGGCTCATAGTAAGCAGTAAACTTAACAGTACCCTTGCCATCATTGCCCACAGACTGGTAGAAGACAAACTCACGGCGGACAGCGGCTTGTAGTTGCGCTGCTGACTTAGAACCGATAACCAGTTCGCGGAAACGTAGCAAACTCGTGCGGACGCGATCAAGGGTAATTTCCTTAACTGGATAATTTTGATATGCTGCGATCGCGTCATTCTTTGTTAAGTAAAGCAGACTGTTGTCAATGGAAGCCAACAACGCATTGCGGTCGCCTGTTTTACCTGTTTGACCCCAAATTTGGTCATCCCAACCCAGGCAAGTCTGCCGGAGCGTACAATCGGTTCCAATAGCAATTGGTTTTAGCGGTGGCGTTACCTCAGGAGTAGTTGGTATTGGCAAAGGTGGGAGATCAGGAGTAATCGGTATTGGCAACGGCAATAAGTTAGGAACCTGAGCAACAGCCGACCAGAGAGGGTTTACAACGGCAATTCCCAAACTTAAGGAAAGCAAAGCAAGGGTTTTTCTTATCATTTAGTTGAATCTCTCAACACTGGAACTAAAAATGGGTTCTACGCGGATTGCCACGATCCGAGCGGGTCTTACTACCATATACTCCCCTTGAATATTTTTAATCGGCACGCTAATAAAGTCATTAGAAGCAGACTTTGGTACAAGTTCGCCGCTATACCACTTCTGAAACTCTTGAATAGTAGGAAAACGTACTTCTTCCCGGTGACCACTTTCCAGTAGGAGGTATACAGCATATTCATTTGCAGTTCTAGCCATAAGGTTGAATCATTTCAAAAACATTCAACCCATTGTTAACCACGTAACCCCCGAATGAAAAGGGTAAGCATACGGGAGCAGAGGGGCAAGAGAGAACAAATGCCAAGTGCCCAATTGGCTCAATGACTCTTCACTCTAGACGGCTAATTTTTTAACCAGTTCCTTAAAAAGTGTAAGTTTACGTTAGCTCTTGTTTGACACTCTCCTCTTGCTAGAGAGGGGATTCTAATTTCATCTAGCTACATGCTGAACCAGGCTTTCGCTTTTTTCGAGTAGAGGTTGCTAGTCCATTAGCGTTACTTTGGATGTGCCCCATCCTAGCGATGCCGCGATTAAGAATATTCACATCTCTATGCAAACTACACCCATAACTGTGCTTATGGGTGTAGTTTGCATAGAGGGCTGTTTACTCTTTAGCACCTTGGATGAGATCAGTCAGTTCCGGATATTTGCAAGATAGTTTAGCTGATTAATTCACCCATTTGTGGGAGGTAATTCACAAGCCAATAAGTGTACTTTGATTATAAGCATACCAACACAAGATGGTTTGAATCAGCATTCATCCAACAAATCTATCAATCATGTTGAACCTGATATTCACCCGATGTATAAAAATAAAACCCTTTGTGGTTTCAACAGCTTTTTTCCTAGCTGTACAGACTTCTGCCAATGCTGAACAACCCTTCCCTAGTCTTACTCCAGCACAAGCTCAACATTTATCCCGTGACTTGGTTCCATATAATTCTCAAGATTTTTTTAGGCAAGGAAAAGACTCGATTGAGAGAGAAATTAAAATCCTTAGCCAAAGGCAACTGCGCTCAATTAAACCTGTTCTTAAAATTGATTTAGTACCGCCGATAAAAATACCACAGACCCAGCAAAACCCTAACATTTTATCTAAGTAATAATTATTATTCTATAGGACTTTTATTTTATTTTTGAAATAACTCCGTAATCTGAAGAGTGCGGAAATCGAAAGTAATGTGTCGAATAAACCACTTTTTCCATCCACTTTAAAAGAGAGAAGCAACAGCGATGTCTTTTGATTTTTTGATTGGCTGACTCTTGCTCGTGACTATTTACTGCGAATATCGCTAGTTTGGGCTACATTTGGACTTGATTTTTGTCTAAGAGGTTGTTTGAAAAGTCTATCGTTGTACCGATATCTCCCTAGTCCCCCTTTTTAAGGGGAGAAAACCTTCTCAAAGTCCTCCTTTTTAAGGAGGATTTCAAGTTTTGGATACCTCAACCACCATTTTTCAAACATCCTCTAAGTCCTGCTAACCCTTCTTAAGAAGTTGATGTTGGGCAACCTCGCTAGGAGGCTAGGTTTTGGCTAAAAAGCTAGGGTTTTTGCCGGATAAAGAAAACTTAGTTGTTCATTTTGGATAAAGTCGAAATCAAAGATTCCAACTGAAAAGCCATGTTTACAAGGATAGAATTTTAACAGTTTGTAGGTTGATCAGAATTGGTACTTGGGTTTTGCAGTTCATCAAAGTGAATAAAATAGCGATCGCTTGTGGAATTTGAGCGAACTTTCGATGTGCATTTGTGACAACCAATAGATGATTATTGTCAGGTCATCTGCTGGTTATGATATTATGTTATTTAACTGTTCCATTACCGCCTCAATTATTCAGGAGTGCCTTTGTACACTACCCTTTTAGGCTGTTATTTGACAAAAGGTTTCAGGGCACACAGGGAAATAATTGGCTAGAAGCTCTGCCCCTGCTAGAGCAAGTTAAGTAAATCGCAAATTTTTTTTCAAAAGAGCAAATGCTAAAAAATTATAAGAAAAGATACTTTTTTTTGCTCAACTATTTAAACTAGCAAGTTTGCATATATTGTCTTTATTTATGAAAACGTAAGCGCATCTAATTTTGTGCTGAAAAGTACAGATGATTGTACTGAAGTAAGTAGTTAAACAGAATCAATCATATAACATCATTGTTTGCAATGAATGCAAATATTTTTGTTCACCTACTTATGAAGGTAACGCATTTAATTTGAACATAAAATGTGTTAGGTGGTGATTCATGTCTATTACGGCAATGACCATACAATCCAAATTTTGTCAATACGTAAATTTCAACAATGGCTTGGGAGAACTATGAAAAGAAAAAGTCTAATCAGAATTTTATTCGTGTTATTTGGAATAATACTCTTTAACGTTTTACTTCTGGGCTATCCCACCCGGACATTGACGAATGAAGCAAATAACCCCAACAGCATCACCATCAGTAGCAATATACCTAAAGATATTTTCTCTGATGGTACTCCCGCATCAAAGGCCACTCTGAGGCAGGCTGCCATCTTTGCCTGGAAAGAGTTCATTGCCCTCAATTGGCCCGCTGACCCCGACTTGCGGGCAAACCGAAACCAAATTTACCTTTCGGTTCAGATGACAAGCCCCTTGTATGGGAAACGCTGCGAAATAAGATAGAAATCTATCCAGGGAATAGCAACCAAGCCAACCAACCTTTCTATAATGGCTCTCCCTCTAGAGGTGGACCGCATTACTATTACGATCCTGCAAAGGTTCTGACCACAGATGGTCAGATATATAGCTGCAATGGCGCTGCCCCACAAAGAAATGCTTTCGTTAACTTAGATGAAGCGGACGAAATTGGACTGAATCGCATGTACGCTGGCAAAGCTCCTACAAATTACCCAGGACAGCAATTTTTATACCTGGCCAAAGCGAACGAGCAAGAGTACGACTATGTCAAAAATCTAAAATGGAATACTTTTGATAGTCGTGTTCCAAACAAGAATACCTCCTTTTCTCAAGCTACACAAAACACCATAAATAAAATCCAGAAGTCGAAGGAATATCCAATCCCAAACCCGACTAATCCTACCTTTGTCTCCTTGCCATACAACACGCTCGAGGTCAAGAGTGCTTGGCGTCACTTAAACACAGATGAAGATACTAGCAAGTTCCACGTTGCCCCTGTGCGCTTCTACAAAAACCAATCGTCTACTAAGGGACAGGGTAACTATTGCTTTATACAATCTGAAAAAGACTGGGGCATGGGAGCTTTGCACATTATCCAAAAGACACCATCGGCTCCCTACTTCATCTTCGCCACCTTTAGTCAAGCTGACAATATTACCAAAAAAGATGGTACTTCTGTTGAGGACGTAAATGGTCAGTTGAAAAATCCCAGCATTATTAAAAGTAACCCGTTTGACCCCAAAATCTTTAGCGATACACCCAAGCCTCGAAATCCTGATCCGAACGCAATATACGAGACAGCTGCCACCGGGATGGATGATGTAAAACAAACACAAAAATTTGATCCATTGAAGCCTCCAGGCGCACCGGAAAATCATCTTCCAAACGATCTACGCCTCTATTATGAGAATATCCTTGGCGCGTCGGCGCTGCCTCAAGTGCCAATCAGCATTAACAGGCGCGCCAACCCAATTCCTGATCAGATCATTGCAGTCAATCAATATGCCCACTCCGTGATTTCAAACTATATTCATGCTCATGGTCTTTCCTCATCTCCTTGGCTCAACTACAAGCTGGTGAATATCCAGTGGGTTCCTCTGACTAAGGATGCGAATGCTCCTGGTAAGCCCTACACTGGTTCGGATGTCGCCAACTACTACCTAGCTAACGAGGTGGTAGAGACTGATTTAAACTTGCAGTTATTCAGTGGACAGTTCAAGAACACAAATGAGAATTTAATTACCGACTTTGCTTATAAAAATCAGATCCCAGGATTTGCTTTCGGTCCCAAAAATCAGTATGCGAATGTCGTCCACCAAGGTAAACAATTTAACATGGGAGGCTGCATGGGTTGTCATGGCAATGCAACAAATAAAGGCGCAGACTTCAGTTTTATCCTGTTAGATGGACCTGTACCATTTAGCTTCCCAGAAGTGGGTGGAGATGCCCTTCCTAACCAACTAAGGTTTATACGACAACAATCGAAGCGACCTCAGTTGCGGTAAAAGTAGTGAGCCTGCCATGAGGGGCGGTTAGGGTAGTCCAACTATAGTTCACAGCATTCAGGGAAAAAATGGCATCTAAACCACACCCTCAGGCATCAGAATCATTATGCTCTGCTTTCTATTAACAGAGTTTTTGTGTTTTGAACAAACTTTACAACACAAATTTACAATCTTAATCGTCTAATAAACTCATCAACGCTTGAATTTCAACATCTTGCGGCTCTGATAATTGAGACTGTAACTTTAATAATTCATTCTGTAATGCTTCTGCTACATAGAGCATATTAGATTCTTGTGCAATTTTTAGCTGATTTTCTTTAATTTTGATTTGTTTAAGCAAGTTGTTTTCAACATGAATTGAATTGTAATGTTGAGCAATCATAGCTTTACATTTCTTATTAATCTCTAGAGTGCAATTAAATTTACCACCTATGTATTATTCCACACTTCTCTCATTTTTTAAATATCTGGTGATTTAACCTCCATTACTCGTAGTGTTTCCGGGGATAGCGTTTATTCTTGCCTGAGTAGTTTAGTTTCTATTTTTTCGGGTCTTTGAGGTATTAAATCAGACGCTCAATGCTATTTTGCTAAATCCTCGTAAGGAGCGGATTTTTAACGAAAAATCCTCAAACAAGAAAACTGCATAGGTTTTTTCACAGATCCAATCTTAATAGTTTGGAAATATTGGCTTAATACACCATGTCCATATTTTTACAGGCTTTTAGAAAAATAGAAATCATGATATAAGATTGGTTGACTTAGGCGAAATTTTAGATAACATACATTAACTTGTCTGTTACTTCACGGAGTCTTGTTGATATGTTAAACAATTTTTTTTATGGTATGAACTTAAAGTTTATAAAGAGAAACATTTTTCCCTTAGTAAAAATTATATCTACAGTGCTTATAACAAGCGCAATTGGATTAGAATCGTGGAATATTTATGCATTCCTAACTAATAGGAATGTACCAAGCAGCCTTAATCCAATTTTTTGGATTGAGCGTTTTGCCATGACAAGCCATTTTATCGAAAGCATTATAGCAGCTTTTTATGCACATTCAGGAAAAAAGATGCCAATACAATATGCTACTTATACTTTTTTTGTAGGCACAATTGGGTTGTTAGAACTGTTTGATCAAGAGAATGACTAAGCTGCTACGCCTTGAAGGCATGGGTTTTTGGATGAGGTTAGTTAGTAGGGTGCGATCGCGATCGCATGACGCACCCTACGTAAGAAAGTTATAGGTTATTAAATCCACGCAACTGGGCAAAACTCAGTTGCGGCGGTTTCTCAATGTAGGTGAGTGCTGAATCTGACACTCAGAAGGGAGTATAGTTTGTATAGTTAGCTTTTTGCTGAAATTTGAGTTTGACACTAAGGAATTAAAAAATGTCTACTGATACTGACATAGTTGCTTACATTCAAGAAAGCGAATTTGACGCTGTTTTAACTGAAAGTGAAGAGAAAGTCGTTGTTGTTGATTTTACTGCTACTTGGTGTGGCCCCTGTCGCCTGATCAGTCCGTTAATGGATCAACTCGCCCAGGAATACAAAGGTCGCGCCAAAGTCGTTAAGGTAGACGTTGACAGCAACAAGCCGATTTTCAAAAAATTTGGTCTTCGCAGTATTCCAGCGGTTTTAATTTTCAAAGATGGTACTTTAGCAGAAACCATTGTGGGAGTTTCTCCTTACGAAGACTTCAGCAGCGCTGTTCAAAAGCTTCTTGAGGGTGTTTCAACTTAATTCATAATTCTTAATTAAAAAGGGTTTATACCCGATGCCTAATAACGGCAGTGACGTTTTAGGTAGAGTTTAAATTGCTTGAAGTTCCGAGCCTCCAAAGCCGACCCTCGGACTTCTCACCACTTGAAGCACAATTATAAATTTTTAAACATTTCCTTTTCGCCTATAATGTGCTTGGAGTAAACCAGTAGGATATTGTATTGAGTTAATCAGCTCCAATTTCTCTTCAGGACTAGACGGTGGGAAAAGGTGTATACCGCCACCTAAAATAATTGGAATAGTTGAAATAATATATTCGTCAATCAAGCTGTGCTGAAGAAACGAATTGATTAATGCTCCGCCACCAACTAGCCAGATGTTTTCAAAACCTTGAGCTTCTAGATTTGCTAACGCTTGTTCTACTGTGTCAGAAACAAACACAATGTCCTCGCGGTCAGATTTGAGATAGCGCTGTGTGAAAACGAAGGATTTTTTCTCCGGATAAGGCCATTCATCGAAACTAAGCCCTACCTCATATGTCTTGCTACCCAAGACAATAGCATCAATCGATTCAAAGAAAGCTGTGTAGCCGTAGTCTTCTCCTTCTGTATCTAGGATTGATAGCCAATCAATTTCTCCATCACTGCGAGCAATGTAGCCGTCCAAACTAGCTGCGATATATAGTATAACTTTCGTCATTGTGCTTGGTGAATTTGGTAGTTTTCACTCAACTGGTACGAGCGTTCGTAGGCTTATTCCTTCTCAGGTATTTTAGCCTCTGATGGTTCTGGACGATATTTTAATTGAACACATCACAAAGAGCGATGTCTACGACGGGCTACGCCTACGCTCACCCACTTACTTACGTTTTTTGATTGTGCGATTTAAACCGACCTACAAGAAATTCTCGCTTAGATAAATGCTTTGTATCGCGTTTGGTGACTCGCTCTCGCCACATCTGGAAACTAGATTCCTTCATTTGGCGCCTCATTAAGGCAATTACCTGTTTCTCCAGCAGCCCAAACTGAGCCTCAATGGCATCAAAAGATGTTCTATCTTCCCATGCCATTTCAATAATGCGATCAATAGTTTGTGAATCGAAGTTAGGTAGCTTCATTCTTTTTGCTGGCAATTGATAAATTCGAGCTATATATATTTTACTTTTCATTTTGAAGAACCATTGTCTGCTACACCCAGTTGCAGGGCATAGAGGTTGGCATAGACACCTTGCTGATTGATCAGTTCGGCGTGAGTACCCTGCTCTACAATTTGTCCCTGCTGAATTACTAATACCTGATCTGCCTGAGTAACTGTACTGAGGCGGTGGGCAATCACGAAGCTGGTACGACCTTGCAGCAAGCGGGCGATCGCACTTTGTACTAGCGCTTCTGTGCGGGTATCGATGCTGCTGGTTGCTTCATCAAGAATCAGAATTTGCGGGTTGATCAACACCGCACGAGCAATACTGATTAGTTGTCGCTGTCCTTGGCTCAGGGGAGCGCCTCGTTCACCCAATTGAGTTGTATAGCCCTGTGGCAGTGAGGTAATGAACTCATGCACATTTGCCATCTGTGCAGCCGCTTCGATATCAGCTTGGGTAGTGTAAGGAGCGCCAAAAGCAATGTTTTCGGCGACGGTGCCGCTGAACAGAATATTGTCTTGCAGGACGATGCCAATTTGACGCCGCAGACTTGCTTGAGTAACACTACGCACATCAATATCATCAATTTTCACTGCACCGCCAGATACATCGTAGAAGCGCAAAATCAAGTTAATGATTGTACTTTTTCCCGAACCGGTCGGCCCTACTAACGCAACCATCTGCCCTGGATCAGCGTGCAAATTCACCCCTTTGAGAACCAGTTGATCTGGGTTGTAACCAAACTTGACATTCTCGAATGTCACCTCACCCTGAATAGGTGGCATTTCTGTTGCATCGGGTGCGTCTTTGAGTTCTGACGGTTCATCTAGCAATAGAAAGATCCGATCTAATCCGGCGAAGGCAGATTGAGCTTGGGTGTAAAACTGGCTGAGAATCTGGATAGGGCGGAAAAACTGCTGGACGTAAAGTAAAAAGGATGTCACTACACCCACTGTTGCAGCTTTGGTGACTGCAAGATAGCCACCATAAGCTAGCACGCCTGCGGTTGCTAGTGTGTTGAGAAAATCGATGGAGGGCAAAAAGGCCGAAGTAATTATCACAGCTTGGACGTTGGCATCTCTATTGGCGGCGTTAAGAATGTCAAATTCTGCGATGTTCATCTGTACACGATTAAATGCCTGTGCTTCTCGCACGCTGACAATATCTTCTTCCAACTTGGCGGAAAGCTCCCCAATAGTTTGTCGGGTAACGCGAAACCTGGCTCTTGCCCAACGTGCAAACAAGCTTGTGGTAAAAATCATCAGTGGCACAACCAGGTTGCTCAACAAACCGAGTTGCAGGTTGATTGAGAGCATAGCAATGATTATGCCGACCAAACTGAAAGTGTTGCCTAGCATTTGGGCGATCGTTAATCCAAATGCCTGATTTACAGTATTAACATCATTCAGCAGGCGGCTCATTAAATCACCTGCTTCGCTGCGGTCAAAAAAGCTAAGTGGCAGACTTTGGATTTTAATGAAAATGTCTTGCCTCAGTTGAGCCAGCAATCGCTGCATAATCCAGCCGACTCGAATAATTTGACCCCGAATTGCCAAGACACCAAGCCCATAGTTCAACGCTAGTAGCCCTAATAACATTAGCAGTCCTTGCAAATTCCCTTGTGCAATCAGGTGATCAATCGACCAGCCGATAAAAAACGGCCCAATTGCCTGAGTTACGGCACCAATAAATACTAATGTCAGCGCGATGGGAATTTCTTTGCGATAGAGTAGAACGTATTGCAAAAAGCGTCGCAGGGTGGAGAGTTGCTGACTTGTTTTTTCTTCAGATGCAACAACGGGAACTGTGCCTCTCATAAAAATTTTGGATTTTAGATTTTGGTGTTAGCGAAGCGGTAGCGAGTCTTCGAGCGTCAGCAGGGCGGTGAGCCAGGCGCGAAGGGCGGGTTTCCTGACTTGTTGCCTTGGCGCTAGCCTCTCCCAAAAGAAGAGGCTAGCGCCAAGGGAGATGCGACTGGCTGTCTTCTCTTCTCGACGAGAGGCTGTCCCCTAAGCGTAGCTATGCCGCAGGCTTTATGAGACGCCCAAGGGACGTAGCGGTAGCGAGTATTTGAGGGTCACTCTTAAGGGTGTTCTCCCAAAGGGAGAGGCTAGCACCTGCCGTAGGATGCCCGTAGGGCTGTAGGGGGTTTTCCCCATGAGCGACTGCTGTTAGCACAGCGTAAAGTCTTCTCTACGAGAGGCTGCACCAACGGCATAGCTTCTTTTCGAGAGTTATCAAGCGTTACTTGAAGAGATTAAAAGTCTTTATTATAATTTACGATTTGGTTACTTTTGAAGTTGCTTTCCCAGGATAAAACTTTCTCGAAATAAACATTAATTAATGCCCTGTTGTTCCATTGCCCGTTGTACGCCTGCGTCTTCGCAAAGTTGCTGATAGAAGCGGTAGAGGTTGGGATAATCGGACAGCGGTTTGGGTAAAGAGTTGCCCCAGCGCGTCATCGCAAACGCATAAGGGTCAGCGATCGTGCGACGGTTACCGACCAAATGAGTTTTGCCATCTAAATGCTTATCTAAATGCTGATAGACGCGATCAATCAGCCGATAAGACGCTTCCTTGACGGTCTGTCGAATTGTCTCGCTACCATCAGTTGTGTAACGCTGCGGAACAAAGAACGGAGCAAAGGCTGGATGGACATCGCCTGTGAGAAATGCCAACCAGCGATCAAGTTCGTAAGCATCTTGCAGAGTACCATCGTCGCCAAGCTTGGCATTTGGGTATTTGTGAGCCAGATATTTCAGCAGTGCATCCGCTTGATTCATCACGCTACCGTCGCCATCGATCATCGCTGGAACTTGTCCTAAGGGATTGATCTGGAGATACTCTGGGTCGCTTGGCTTAACTTTCTGCAACTCGTAGGGTTCACCGAGCCACTCGAGAACAATGTGAGGCGCAAGAGCGCAAGTTCCTGGAGCGTAAAACAGTTTAATCATGATGTTCCTCTTTTGCCAGAGCAATCGTATTATTTTTTAGCACTTGCTGATTCATACTCTGAACTTTTAAGAAAAGTCCAGCCTGATGATCAATCAGCAGCATGGCTGCATTATCGGGAGTTAACGCTTCATAGAAGGCATTTTGGCTATCTGGTGTAATCATGGGAATTCCTTGGATCAATTGGACTTTTTGGACTTTGTAATTATTTTTAGTGATTCAACTCAGCAGCAGCACTACCCTAAAGGTATAGATTTTTCATCGTTTAATATCAATAAAGACCTATGGTTTTGGCACTGTTCAGAAGCCCATCTTCTAACGGCACAGTTTAAAGTAAAAGTGCGATCGGGCTTGGTGTATCGTGAGTTGCAGCCTGCTTCATCAGAAGTTGCGTTGGCGATTGTATGGCGAAAGAATAGCGAATCTTCGGTATTGCAAGCTTTCTTAAGTGTTGTTAGAAAAATTGCTGCATTATCAAGACCGTAAGCCTATGATCAAAATTTTCAGCCAGACTAATTATGCTAATTTGGGATGATTTTTCTCCTTCGGCTTTACCTGAGATTCCAAAATCACACCGTAGAGCGGGCTAGTTTGCATCAATTCCTCATGAGTGCCTTGTGCCACCAATCGTCCTTTATCTATGAGAAAAATCCGATCAGCATTCTTGACGGTGCTAATGCGTTGAGCTACTACAAAAGTTGTACAAACTTTTTGGCGCATTAAGCCATCTAGTTCGGCTTGAATCTGAGCAGCGGTTTTGGCGTCCACAGCCGAGGTACTATCGTCCAAAATCAGAATGCAGTAATCGGTCA
Organism: Nostoc sp.; assembly: GCF_036916575.1. GTDB lineage: Bacteria > Cyanobacteriota > Cyanobacteriia > Cyanobacteriales > Nostocaceae > Nostoc. Next base: position 42,586 of record NZ_JBALGC010000137.1, on the reverse strand, counting down.
GTAAGGTACGAGCGATCGCAATTCGTTGTTTTTGTCCACCAGACAAGCCCACGCCCCGTTCACCCACAATCGTCTCATAGCGATCAGGCAGACTAGTAATAAAATCGTGGATTTGTGCGGTTTTTGCAACCTCAATCACCTGCTCTAGGGTTGCATCGGGTTTTGCATAGGCAATATTTTCGCGGATTGTACCAGAGAAGAGGGTGGTTTCCTGAAATACAATGCCAATACGTGATCTGAGGCTTTTTAGTGTGAAACTTGTTACATCCCGTCCGTCAATGCGAACCGCTCCCCCTGTGACATCGTAAAAGCGAGGAATTAAGTTCATAATTGTGCTTTTTCCGGAAGCAGTCATCCCTAGAACGGCGATCAGTTCGTTAGGCTTGGTTTCAAAGGAAACCTCTTTGAGAGTTTCGGTTGTCGCTCCTGGATAGCGAAAGGAAACATTTTCAAAGGTGATTCTACCACAGCAGTTGTCAAATGGTATAGCACCGGGGCGATCACGAATTTCTATCTCCGCATCTACAACTTCATAAACTCGTTCGGCAGAAGCAGCTGATTGAGCGATCGCCGGGGCAGCAAATCCAATCAACAAAATAGGTTGCAAAATCAACGCTAGGTAAGAGTTAAACGCCACCAGTTCGCCAATGGAAAATCTGCGCCCAATTACCTGTGCTCCCCCGTAGCCGAAAACTGCCAGTGTTACCAAATTACTCAGCAAAAAGATCAACGGGAAGGTATTACGAATGGCGCTAATGGTCTTCATGTTTGCCTTGATTAGGGCATCATTCATGGTCGTGTAACGCGACCTTTCGGTTGATTCCCGCACAAAGGCTTTCACCACCCGTATTCCTAGCAAGTTCTCTTGCAATACAGCATTGAGGTCGCTCAGTTGCTCTTGTATTTGCCGAAAAAGTTTGTTATTTCGGGTAATGAATCGCGCCATCACCCATCCGGCTAGGGGTACTACTGTCAGCGTAATCAGCGCCAGTCGCCAGTTCATCACTAGCAAAATCACCGAAATACTCACCAATGTCACAACTGAACCGACGACCTGAATCAAGCTAGTACCAACAAAGGTACGGATCTGCTCAATGTCGCTGGTGACACGGGTTAACAGTTGGGAAGTCGGCGCCTGGTCATGATAGCTGAAACTAAGATTTTGAATCTGGCTGAAAATTTTGTTTCGCAGGTCATAGGCTACACCCTGAGATACGGCTTCTGCTAAATAGCTTTGTCCAAAGTTAAATATACCACGAGCGATCGCCGCGACTACCATCCAGGCGGCGCTGTATAGCACAATTTGGAGGTTTTGTTTGATGATCCCCTGATCAATTCCCCACCGAAATAGTTGCGGGGTAACTGTGTTTGCGATCGTCAACAACAATAGGCTGACCAATGCTCCCAGCGAAGTCCATCGGTAAGTGCTTAAACTTTTAAGCACGCGCTGGGTTGACTGTATCGACGAAGTTTCCTGGAGTTCTGGTTGCTGAACCAATGGTATTTACCCTTGTATCTTTGGAAAATTATCTCGTACTTTGATGTAAAAAACCAATTGAAAGATATAGCAGTCATATTTGATTTTTGAAATATACGTAGGGTGTGTTAGATGAAAGTACGCCACCGTCCAAAGGCTTTGGTGCGTTACGGATTTTGTCCTAACGCACCCTACATATACTTAGATTTTTTCAAAAATCAAATCGGATTCGGGAAGTAATGTACCAGCAATTGCTCAAGTCGAAGTGGTGAAGGAAGAGAGTAAAGAGAACAGGATTGCTAAAAAAAGGGTGTACTATCTGGCTGCTATTCCTGACTTTGGTCTTATACCAATTCTCTAAAAGCTTGCACTAAATAATTACCTCTATCTTCCTTGGCGTTCTTGGCGTTCTTGGCGGTTCGTTTTTCAAGATTAAGTGCATCTTCATGGAGAATTGGTATTAAAGGATGTTTTAAAAGTCCTCTTATAGGTATCAAAACGTTTTAGATCCTCCTAAGTCCACCCCACGTGCTTCTCCAAAGGGAGACGCGCAAGGGACAAATCGGCAGAGCCGCCCTTAAAAAGGGGGACTTTGATTCAGGTTCTCCCCAATTTATCGGGGGGTTAGGGGGGATCAATAAGTGCCTAAAATCACAGCCAAATACTTTTAAACATCCTCTTAGAGTCTTTCAGAGTAATCTGAAATTTTTGAAAGTCCATCTAAATCTGCTTTTAATTTTTGTCAAAAATAAAATAGGAGTCTTATATTTATGATGATGCTAAAAAATCAGTTTTACTTAGCTTGTATATCAATTAAATGTACATAAAACGCGGTTTAGGCTCAGGAACTGGACGCCCTAAATCCTTAGCTGTTTCTGTCCATTCCTGCATAACTAATTCTACATTATGTAGGGCTTCTTGATAAGTATCGCCGTCAGCAGCACAGCCTGATAATTCTGGCACTTCAGCAATAAAGGCTTGATCTAATTCACTCCAGTAGAGAATAATTTCATACCGAAACATCATTTTTAGTTCCTAGCTTATACTTGAGAATCACTGCCCGAACTTGTTTAATTTGATAGCTTTTGGCTTTTCCTCTCTTATGTTGCAGGTTTAATATTTCCTCAACACCGACTTTGATAAAAATACGATGATCGCCACGAATCCGTTCATCAAAGCCTAGTTTATATAAAAGTTGCCACAGTTGAGCGAAAGGGATGTCTGTATCAGAAGTCCCAGAGAGAATTTTTTCTAAGAGTTTGTCTTGCTGACTCACGTTTTCCTGACTGTCTTAATATTTCTATAGTCTCATATTTATTTAAAATCAGGGTATACAAAAGCAAAAAAAGAGATTTGCTCCTGAGTCAGAGCATCCCAGATGACAATGGCTAGTCCAGTTATCAGGGCAAATTGTAGGCTTGGATACTGCTCCACTGTTTTACTTGATTACAGAAAATACTCATTATTTGGATGTTACAGATGCTTTCTTTGAAGCAATGTTTTGCAGTGAGTTTAGTGTTGTGACATCAGTTTTGACTATCGTGGAGGTGTATTATTTTTCTTGACGAATGATGTTCATTGACAATTGTTACCGGAAAAGGCAACTGGGTAAGCTTGTTGAATCCAGTTTCCGCCAGTGATGAGAAAGAGGGTAAAGGGAAACCACATAATTATTCTGTTGCGAATTCATAAATGGTCTTACCCATCATCCCTGCATTCCTTGCCAGAGGCAAGAAATACAGGGTCATAGTGTTTACTCAAATTTACAAGTGATATAGGCAACTACAGAGGGCAAATTGTTGAGATTGCTTATATCATAGGCTGAAGTATAAATCCGTCTCAGTTAATGTTGAATATTGAGTAAAAAATATTACGCGAATATGAAAAACAAAATTTTAGGTGTAGCCGCATTTTTAACCACGATTAGTTTAACAACAACCGTACAAGCAGCAAATTCTGAACATGTTAAACAGTTATTGGCAACCAAACAATGTCAAAACTGCGATTTGACCAGTGCAGGTTTAGTGATGGCTGACTTATCTGGAGCCAATTTGAGCGGTGCTAATCTCACAGGTGCTAACCTCAGCCGTGCAAACTTGAGCGGCGCAGATTTGCGGGGTGCAAACTTGAGTGGTGCTAGTTTATTTGGTGTTAACCTGAGCGAAACTAAATTTCGTGGGGCAAATTTAGCGGGTGCTGATTTGAGAAATACCTATCTAGCAAATGCAGAACTGACTGGTGCTTACCTGAATGGCGCTAACTTCCAGGGTGCAGTTGGTATACCATTACAAATTGCTTCACCAGAAGAATTTTATGCTTGGGGTGTAGCAGAAGCGCAAAAAGGCAACCAACAGCAAGCAATCAGTTATTTTAATCAAGCGATCGCTATTAAACCAGAATATGCGGGTGCTTATTTAGCTCGCGGTGTCGCCCGTTACCAAATACTAGATAGAGAAGGTGCATTCCAAGATGCCCAAGTTGCTGAAAAATTGTTTACATCTCAAAACAACAGCCCTGGAACGCTAACAGCCCAAGCTTTTATTAAAGAGCTGCAAACACCCGTCAATGAGAAGGTAAGCGCTGGTAGACCCAGTTTCGTTGACTTTTTGGGAAGTCTTGGCTCAGTCTTGCTCCAGTTCTTACCTTTTTGAGTGCTTTCTTTTTGAAGAGGACAGTTGATAGAATCCCCAGTGACTAGCAATCAGGTAGTTAGTGGTTTGTCAAAGATGTCACTCGGTTAGCTGTGGCAGAGTTTGCCGATGCCGGACAAAACCTCAACTTAAAAATAGTCGATTTGGCAGCAAAGTCCGATGTTATTAATACTTAGTTTCGCGTGAAATTTCGCGCACAGGACGGTTTTTCTGCCTACAAAACTGAATATGAAGGGGATATTCCTAACGAACTTGTGACTCGTGACTACAACCGTTTTACTCTCGCTTTGGGTAAGCTCAAAATTCCTGACGAAGCCCTACGCCCTGGTGTCAACGTTAATATTGAAGTCGTAGCGACTCGTTCTTTGGGAATACGTTCTGCAAAGCAAACTATTAGCTGGCAGGGTGCAGTCCATAAGCCTAAATAAAATTTAGGAGGATTTTTTCCCATCTGAAACCATTTGCGAGAGAATATAGGCTGCGAAATCTAGTAACTGATCCAGCAAAAAGCCAATGATACCGATGTATAAGATTACCTGGATTATGTAATCGGCATTGCCAGCTTTATAAGCTTCCCAAAGGGTAAAACCAAGTCCTTTTGGCCCTGTTAACATTTCTGTAGCAATAACTATAAACCAGGCTACCCAAATGCTAACTTTCAAAGCATGAAATATATGAAATATAGCTACTCGAAAGTTATTGTTCTGTCTCTGAAAATGCCGCATACCTATTGCTGTATTAATGATCATCGTCCAGAGAGTTCCGATAAAAACTACTATAATAGCAGCCGTGTCGCTCTCTTGAAACGCGATTAGGGCAATAGGTAGCAAAGCTATAGGAGGGATACTATGTGGTATCTGAAATATCAGCCTAAATAGCTGATAAATCATACTATTCATGCCTATTAAATATCCTATGAAACTACCCAATACAGCGGCTGGAATGTAACCTACAAATAACCGTTGTAGGCTAGCTAAAATGTCTAAAAACATATTATTCTCTCTGCCTCAGTTCTCATTGAGAATATCTGGGAAATACTGCGGCAACAACACCAAATAGAAAATCGAAAAGTGTATTTAATTACACGTTATCTTTGAATAATACAAGATTTTTTATATCTTCTCCTCCTTGATGGCTAATCAAAAAAATAGGTATTGTTACGACGTGTTAGTAGTACAAAGAAGAGGTAAAATTTGGCTTTACTAAACTTTATCAGAAAAACAAATCCTGATTAGCAAATTAAATACAATTTCTATAATTTCTTTGATTAATAATTGTATTAAATATAAATATTTAGAAGTTTTAATACTAAGTAAATAGATAGCTTGTTATTAGCAATACAGATAATAAACCTCGTTTACGTTGAAACCCGTAGTTTTTCCTCATCTTCTTCAAGATGATTTTTCACCCACAAGCGATGCCTACGGCGGGCTACATCTATGCTAATTTCAAAGGAATTAATATTATTTAGATTTTTTTGAATTGATATTTTTTCAATACAACAAAAACGCAAAAACAACTATGCGTCTTTGCGTCTCTGCGTAAGATTATTTTCTAACTCAATATCAAACCATCTCTGATGATGCTTGCACCATTTGCTGCGGCTGTGGCTGGAACATGAACAACGAGTACACCACATCTCGGCGAATGTTAACCATCATATCCAAGAAGAGTTCGTAACCCTCGCTCTTATACTCAATCAGTGGGTCTTTTTGACCGTAACCACGCAGCCCCACCGATTCGCGCAAGGCATCCATTTGTTGCAGGTGTTCCCGCCACAGGGTATCAATGCGTTGCAAGATAAAAAAGCGTTCAGCTTGGCGCATAAGTCCGGGTTGAACTTGGTCAATCTGCGCTTCTTTGAGATCGTAAGCAATTCGCACCTGTTCGTGCAGGAAGACTTTAATCTCACTGACTGACATATCTTCTAATTGACTAGGTTGCAAATCTGCTAGCAGATAGACGAATTCTTTGACTTTCTCAACCAACTTTTCTAACTCCCACTCTTCCGAGGGCAAGTCTATGTTGATGTAGTAGTCAACGATGTCATCCATCGTTTTTTCAGCGTACTTAATCACCTGTTCTTTCAAATCTTGACCTTCTAACACCCGGCGGCGTTCGGCATAAATAGCACGACGTTGATTGTTCATCACCTCGTCATACTCAAACACCTGCTTACGGATGTCGTAGTAATAGGTTTCAACTTTTTTCTGGGCGCCTTCCAAACTGCGGGTAAGCATCCCAGATTCGATGGGCATATCTTCTTCCACTTGGAAAGCATTCATTAACCCTGCAACGCGATCGCCACCAAAAATCCGCAGTAGGTTATCCTCTAAACTGAGGAAGAATCTCGTGCTTCCAGGGTCGCCTTGTCGTCCTGCACGTCCCCGCAACTGGTTGTCAATCCGCCGCGATTCGTGGCGTTCTGTACCAATTACGTGCAAACCGCCAATTTCCACTACCTCATTGTGTTCGCGGGTAGTAAATTGTTCGTATTCTTGCTTAATGCGGTTGTATACTGACCGCAATTTCTGAATCACGGGGTCATCAATGGGAGCTTTTTCTGCGGCTATAGCTACCTTGTCTTCGGCTTCCAGTTCCGGTAAACTGCGATCGCCATACTCACGCACTGCAATTTCTACTGCTTCTTTGAGCAGTTTTTCTGTTTCTTTCGTCAATTGGGTGGGGAAAATTTCTGGCGAAGCCCGCCAAGTTTTAACTTTTTTGCCAGGGACGAAGCCTTGACCACCGCCGTGTCCTGTAGGCAATCCGGCTGGTCTTTGAACGCCAAAGGTGTCTTCATCTTCTGGCATGACGATCCGGGGCATGAAGTATTCCCGCAGCTTCAGACGCGCCATATATTCGGAGTTACCACCTAGGATGATATCTGTTCCTCTACCAGCCATGTTAGTAGCAATAGTAACAGCACCTTTGCGTCCGGCTTGGGCGACGATTTCCGCCTCACGCTCGACGTTTTCTGGTCGGGCGTTGAGTAATTCGTGGGGAATCTCTAGCTGCTTCAGCAGTCGGCTGAGAAGTTCAGATTTTTCCACACTAGTGGTTCCCACTAACACAGGTCTACCAAGTTCGTGCATTTCGGCACATTCTCTAGCGATCGCCCCCCACTTGCCTGCTTCTGTCTTAAAGACCATATCAGACATATCTTCGCGTCTTCTGGCTTGATTCGTGGGAATTACCGCGACTTCCAGTTTGTAAATTTTTTCAAATTCTGGTTCTTCCGTTTTTGCCGTTCCGGTCATTCCACCGAGTTTTGGATATAGCAAAAACATATTTTGATAAGTAATTGTCGCTAGAGTTTGAGTTTCTGGCTGTATTTCTACGTGTTCTTTGGCTTCAATAGCCTGGTGTAATCCATCACTCCAGCGTCGTCCCGGTAGCACCCGACCGGTAAATTCATCAACAATTACCACTTCCCCATTGCGGACGATGTAATTTACGTCCTTCAAGAAAAGTTCTTTGGCTTTAATCGCATTGAAAACAAAATGCGCCCAAGGATCTTCAGGGTCAAATAAATCTGTGACTCCCAAAAGATTTTCGGCTTCAGCAAAACCTTCATCTGTCAATAGCACGTTACGAGCTTTTTCATCCACCTCGTAATGCTCGTCTTTTTTGAGTGTGAATGCTATTTCAGAGGCTTGCAGATACTTTTCTGTAGGTCTTTCCACCTGCCCAGAAATAATCAGCGGTGTCCGCGCCTCATCAACTAAAATCGAGTCTACCTCGTCAATTACGCAATAATTGAACGGGCGTTGCACTACATCTGCCATTGATGTCGCCATGTTATCCCGCAGGTAGTCAAACCCTACCTCGCTGTTGGTAACATAGGTAATATCGCAGTCGTAATTTTTCTGGCGTTCGCTGGGAGTCATGCTTGCCTGGATTAGCCCCACACTCAGCCCCAAGAATCGATGCACCTGTCCCATCCATTCCGCATCCCGACGAGCCAGGTAATCGTTCACAGTGACGACGTGTACACCTTTACCAGTCAGAGCATTTAAATAACTCGGTAAGGTGGCGACCAATGTTTTACCCTCACCGGTTTTCATTTCGGCAATTTGCCCTATGTGCAAAATAATCCCGCCAAGGAGTTGGACATCAAAGTGCCGCAAGCCTAAGACTCGCCGTCCTGCTTCCCGGACAACTGCGTAAGCTTCTGGCAAAATGTCATCCAGAGTTTCGCCTTTGGCAAGCCGTTGTTTAAATTCGGCGGTTTTACCTTTTAACTCATCATCAGAAAGAGTCTTAATTTCTTCCTCTAAAAGGTTAATTTCAGTAACAGAAGGTTGGTATTTTTTAAGCTTACGAGCGTTGGGGTCGCCCAACAAAAGTTTTAACATGGCAGGTTATAGAACTGAATCAAGGGGGATGGGGATTAAAGGTTCGGCATTGATTATAAACATTTAACCCAACCCAACCATCTTGGTCGTGGATGGGTGTGAAATGAGAATTAACTCAAAAACAGGAGAAAAATTAGCCAATCATTTAGTAAACTGATTGGTTTTAACTCTTATCTTATATTTACTCTTTCTTCATAGTATCATTTTGCCCCCAGATGGGGCCAGAGAGGGAGTGGGAGAATAGAGTCTACTCTTCACTTCCATTCTGCTGTGAGGCGGCGGAAATTGTAATCACTAGCACTGGGATGACAGCTGACACAGCTGCCAAGCTGGACGGGACGTGGTAATTTAACTCCTGGATGCAAAGCTTTGAAATAACGTGAGTTGTTGACGCGATAGGGTGTTTCTTCGTCGTCTAACTGAACACGGGAGAAAGTCGAAAGATATTTCCACACTAAGATGCGCTGCGGATCGACTAAAGGCTTTATTTGTGCGCCGTAGTGCTGTGAGTCTTGCAGGAGATTTTTCCAAGTTTGGGTGGGCAAAACGGCTGGTGGTAAGCCGATGTGGCATGTGGAACAGTTTTCTAAATACAGTTCTTGCCCCAGTTGGTACTGTGCGGGCACTACGTCAACAGTGCCAATTTCAGCGGTAGGAGTAGCACTTTGGGCGTTAGTTGCCAAGGCTAGAAGCCAGCCCATAGCTAGGCTCCAGGTTACAATTACCAAAAGTAAACCGAAAAATTGGCGTTTAAATTGGCTCTCGGCGCTTTGCTGTAGCGCTTGGCGATCGCTGTAAGGCGATCGCTTTTGGCCATCACGGGTTTTGCGCTTAACAAAAATTGACATTCCTCACATTCCCAGAAATTTAGAAGTGGCGCTTGTGCTAATCATAGGACTTACGCAGTCTTAGCAGTGTTTCAGATTTTGCGTAAGTCTTTTTAGTAATGTGGCGATGCCTATTAACAAGCGGCTCTGCGTTTATGCATCTTTTACATTAATAACAGTGGCGCACCACTGACTGTGCAAGGAAAAATCTCTTGGTAGTTTTAACCTTCCTGACTAAAAAAATCAGCCACAATATTTAAGATTTGATTTGCACCAATATCTTCTTGGTCAGACTTGGAATAAATCGTTAGTAGTAAAATATTTGTAGGTGACTCGACTTGATAAATCAATCGGTATCCAGCACTCTTACCTTTTTGGATACTACTGTTGCGAACTCTCACCTTATAAATAATATAATCCTTACCAATGCCCCCAATGCGTAGGCGTAGCCCGCCGTAGGCATCATCGACAATATTTCCTTGTTGTAATTGCTCGATAATCGGTTGAACATCAGAGCGAATGTTCCGAAATCTCTTTGAAAGGTCGCCCAGGTTTTGTTTATATTCAGGAGTTAAATCGATGAATACCGATGGCTGTTCATTGGGCATCAATTCCCTCCCACATTTGAGATAGTGGCAGGCGTTGACCCATTTTTGCTTGCTGCAAGGCTCTCCTCAAGCTGGCTTTAATCTCTTCAACGGGTGTATCATCAAGGTCATCCTCTTCTACTTCTGCCTGCTCTGGAATCAACACAATCACCCGAACCTGATGAGGATAAGTCGTTTCCTGAATTGGCTGATCTAGAACCAGATTTCCCTGAGGATCAATCCTGCCAGTAACTTCGATCGCTTTCATCTGTTGTTCATCTCATGTTGTAAGAGATCCTAACATCTGAAATCTAAGCAGGATAGGGAAATTTAATTTTAACCAGTTCAACGAGCGCACCAATGACGATGGAGCTGAGTGCGATCGCAAATGCTTTGCAACAAATATTCTTCCATATACAAGAAACGTTTAAGTATTTCCTGCAAATATATCACCAGTTGTAGCAAAAGTTTAATGCTTTGCAACAAATACTCTTCCATGTATAAGAAACGCTTAAGTATTTACTGCAAAAATATAAGTCATTGCAACAAACGCTTAAAGCTTTGCAACAATTACTTCTCCATGTATAAGAAACCTTTAAGTATTTCTTGCAAATATATAAGTCGTTGCCACAAATGCTTAAAGCTTTGCAACAATTACTCTTCCATGTATAAGAAACGTTTAAGTCATTGCAACAATTGTTGTAACAAACTTATAATTTGATTTGCTACTGCAAATTCTCAAATAATCTTATCCATATTTGGTATTTCTTAATTGAGTCGAACAACTGTTCGGTTTTGCAACCTACCAAGCTATCCGACTCGGTTTGATATTGGGAGGTTGTCGCCTTCCTCGCTGGTTCAGGTCTGGACTTCCTGGTGTACGCTCGATAAATTCCCACTTATCAACTCTGAGAATGGGGAGTACTCACGCCACAGCCACCGCCACCACGCGAAAACCAACATTGCTGCTACGATTCGCGTGCGCGTCCCTATCGCGATTGGCAGAACGGCAATCCCCAGCGTCGTCGTGCCAACTACCGCCACGCAGCAGTTTTATGTTATTATCTTTACCAGTCAGCCACGCACTACTATCTTTTGGCGCACCCTGGTAATTGTCATTATATACATCTTTACACCATTCGTATAGATTACCATGCATATCGTATAAACCGAAAGAGTTTGCTGGAAATATTCCTACATTTGTTGTTTCTTTACCCTCGAAATTTACTAACTTAGTGGTAATAGTTTCGCCAAAATAGAATGAGGTCTTGGTTCCAGCACGACAAGCATATTCCCATTCTGCTTCGCTAGGTAATCGGTAGGTTTTTGGTGTTTTCTTGCTCAACTTTTCACAAAATTTTACTGCATCATCCCAACTAACCTGTTCTACAGGTCGTTTCTCACCTTTGAAGTAGGAAGGATTAATACCCATAATTGCTTGATACTGCGCCTGGGTAATTTCATATTTACCCATGAAGAACCCAGGCACTTTTACCTGATGCTGTGGACTTTCATCTTTATCTCTCCCTGCTTCTCCTTCCGGTGAACCCATTATAAAAGTTCCCCCTGGTATCTGTACCATTTCCAGGGTGACACCATTCCCTAAATCTTCAACAAAGTGTTTTGCTTCACGGGTACTGCCGTTGGTGATATTTCCCTGGGAATTTGTTGTTGTATTGGTGTCGCTTTTGCTATTATCACCAGACGACCAAAAATGTGGTATTGCAATTGTTAAACTCAACCCAGCAACTGCAAACCCAGCAGTTTGAATTACACGTCGTCGTGACCAGTTAGGTAATATTAGGTTTTTTGATGAGGAAGCAGGTGTTGAAGGTGTTGAAATAGTAGATGTTGGAAATTGTCCCGCACCAGAAGTTTGAGTATTATTAACAGGAGATGGTGAGATTGGCTTGGAAGGTGTTTGAGAAGGTTTACTTATAGGTGTATTTGTAACTGACTTAGATTGTTGTGGAATTGTTTGCTGAGGTAAATCAGGATTTGCAGAACTACTTCGCAACCATTCAATTCTTTGTAAACCTCTCACTGCGTCCATATCTTGCCCTGAAGCCGCAGCTAATACCCGAATCCATAATTGCTCTGCTAAATCTAAATTCCTATTTACTTCTGCTTGGTAAGCATCATTTTTTAACGTGGCAATATCCGTTAGAGTTGCATATCGTGGCACAAGTATTAGGTGAGATTTATTCACAGGTTCAGCAATCACATAAGGCGTTTGCCTTGTTTTCTTATACTGGCGAACCAGTTCAGGCACGCGAAACTTGAGATATTGATCCAATCGTTCAACAGTAGCGCACTTACCTTGAATTCCCAACCCTTCTAGTAATGCAGTGGTAAAAGCACCTTGTTGTAAAGCTTCAATTTCATAAGAATACTCCTGGGGAATACAAGAAAAAATGCTGATAACTCCTTGCTGACGTGCTTCTTGTGCAGTTTGTCGCCCAATCCCTTCACCTGTTTTTTTGCCTTCATTGCGACAAGCATCTAGAATCAAGACAACATTATCAGCACCGCAGCGACGCAGGCGTTCAGTGACAAAGTTAATCGCAATTGCTGTGTTTTCAATATCCTCTGGATCGCCATCACAGGGCATGAGATAATCACGGTCAGCGTATCTTATCCCATGACCACTGAAGAAAAACCAGAAATTATCCCCTGCTCCCATAAAGGGATTGTCAAATAACTGCCGCAAGATTCGCAGTAAGTTAGTACGAGTTGGGCGAGTCGATTTTCCAGCAACATCAGGGGAATCATCCGAGAAGAAGAATATCCGCTCAAATCCGGCTTCATTGCCCAGAAACTCCTGCATTAACTGTGCATCCCGCTTGGCATAGTTTAGCGGTTGCAGATAATCATACTGGTTAATTCCGATCGCGATCGCCCAATTTTTTGCCATCTCACTGTGATTCTTGACGCTTGAACTTCAGCTTAATCGCTCCTTTACTTCCAGCTTTAGCACCACTGCCAATTAATTTAATTTCTCCTTCGGCACTAATTTCCACCGACAGCTCAATTTCATCTAATTGCATCCTGGAGTTGACTTTTGCTTGCTGTTGGGCTTGACTAAACAAACTTCCCACTACTTTGAGAAAGTTAGTCATATTTTGCTCTAATTTTTGAGCGTTAACTTTAACGGCATCTCCTACCCCTTTGCTACCAATATTTTCCCTGATAGCTTCGTCTCCCCAATTATGTATATTCGTACTGCCGCCTTTAGCACCATCAGGAATCGATATTTGCGGCGTTTCATCGGTAACAATCCAAATGCCGTCTGGAGGTGTTTCTGACATATTACTTTAAATATTTAGATGGAATTTTCCTATAAATTATAGATACAACGGTAGAGATAGCGATTCCGATTACTAAGAAATTTCACTGAACATCTTAGACATCTCCTTTGCAAACCTCTGCGCTTCCCTTTGCGTCTCTCTGCGTTAAAAAATTTTCTTTACTCAGGAATTGCGTAGGCAAAGCCCATCGTAGACATCGCACTCAAATTATCTCAGATTGGGTGCGATCGCTTTCTCATAAGTAGTCCAATCAAAAATCTGAATTTCTCTAATCCAGTCTTAAGTACAATTATTTGATAACTTTCAGTGCGTTTACAACCCCATGAGCAAACCCGCCGATGTCAGCACCAAACGCTTAATCAGCCTTGCACCTGATAACTGGGTAAAATGGGTAACACAAATTCCTGATATTGTTGCTGGCGAAATTCTCAACTCAGAATTTCAGTGGATAAGTCGAGAAAGTGATGTTTTAATCCGTGTCGAAAGTTCCCAGTATGGAAAATTTCTTGTTCTTAATGAATTACAACTGCGCTATAAACCAGAAATGCCGCGTAGAATGCGTGCCTATGCAGCACTTGCAGAAGAAAAATATAATTTGCCAACGTATCCAGTACTAATTAATATCCTCAAGGCAAGTGACGCTCAAATACCGACAAGTTATGCATTAAATATTGCTGGTTTACGTGCTATTCAAGATTACCGTGTCATTAACCTGTGGGAAGTTGATGTCGAGATTGCTTTTCAACAACCCTTACCATCCTTACTGCCGTTTGTACCCATTCTCAAAGGAGGTGATAATGAGTCTACCTACAATTCGGGACGCATTGCGAATCTTGCGTGCAGATGAACAATTGAATCAACTAGAAACAGTATTAGGATTTTTTGCTACGTTTGTATTAGATAGTGCAATAGTTCAGCAAATTTTGAGGTGGGATATGGCACTTTTAGAGCAGTCGCCTTGGTATCAAGAAATTTTTAGCAAAGGGGAAGCACACGGAGAAGCACGCGGAGAACTGCGAGGAAGAAAGGAAGAGTTATATTCAGGGATTGAATTGGCATTAGAAATTAAGTTTGGCAATCAAGGTTTAGAATTGATGCCGATAATCTCTCAAATTACGGATTTGCAGAAATTAAAAACAATTCAAAAGGCAATTAAAACTGTAAATACAGTCAATGAATTACAGCAAATTTTGTCAACTAACTTTACATGAAAGACCAAAAACATAACCCCTCTCCGCCACCGGAAAGGGGTTAATCACTGCCAAAACTCAGCACTACATTGTACAGACGCGATTCATCGCGTCTCCATTCAACACTATCTAATAAGCGTCTTGCAACTCATAAAAATCAGGCGAGATGTAATCCTTCCGCAAAGGCCAACCTACCCAATCTTCCGGCATCAAAAGCCGCTTGAGATTTGGGTGTCCTTCGTAGATAATCCCGAACATATCGTAAGACTCGCGCTCTTGCCAATCTGCGGTCTTCCAAATCCAGTACACAGAAGGCACTACGGGATTTTCCCGTGGTAAGAACACCTTAACTCGAACTTCTTCGGGGCGATCGCTATTATCACTCACTTTAATCAAGTGATACATACTCACTAATTCTTGTCCTGGGCCAAGGTCAATGCCACCTTGACACTGGAGATAATTAAACCCATAAGCATAAAGGGCTGTAGCAGTAGGAAGCAAGAAATCTGCCGCCACCTTAATTATCTCTACACCATTCTTGTCTGGTGCTAAAAACTCATGGTCAAAGCCATTTTCTGTCAACCACTGGGAAACTTTACCCGCTTGTACCAATGACTCTTCTTTCGCTGCTGGTACTGGTTTAGATTCTTCTTCGTCTGCTGGTACTGCTTGAGATTCTTCTTCAGCCACGGGTTTGTTCCTCCTTTTGTGCCTTTGCTGTCAGTAGTGCAGGTGGTATTGGCATACCAATCGCTTCCGTCAATTCCTTCGGTGGTACAGAGCGAGTATCTGACTGCAAATACTTACCAGTTAAGATTTCCTCTACTGGCTTCAAATTATGAGTCGTGCTGTAGTAGCGGTGAGTTTGTTTAATTTTACCCCGCTCTTGCATCGATTCATTGGAGATTTTCTTCCGCAGCTTAATGATTGCGTCGATAATTGCTTCTGGACGAGGAGGACAACCAGGTAAGTACACATCCACAGGAATCAGTTTATCGACTCCGCGCACTGCCGTAGGGGAATCAACGCTGAACATTCCGCCAGTAATTGTGCAAGCTCCCATCGCAATTACATACTTCGGCTCTGGCATTTGTTCGTAAAGACGCACCAATTGCGGAGCCATTTTCATCGTAATAGTCCCTGCCGTAATAATTAAATCGGCTTGGCGGGGGCTAGAACGGGGAATTAGCCCAAAACGGTCAAAGTCAAATCGGGAACCAATTAAAGCTGCAAACTCAATAAAGCAGCAAGCAGTACCAAATAACAACGGCCACAAACTAGAAAGCCGCGCCCAGTCGTAGAGATCGTCAACCGTCGTCAAAATGACGTTTTCTGAAAGGTCTTGAGTGATTGTAGTCCGTTCAATGGGGTTGATGATTCGTTCTTTGCCCTGGGTTGTTAAGTTAGAATTCAAGACCATTCCAAAGCTCCTTTACGCCATGCGTAAACTAAAGCGACTACAAGAATTGCAATAAAGACTAGCGCTTCAATAAAAGCCAATAGCCCCAAACGGTGGAAAGCTACCGCCCAAGGATACAAGAACACAGTCTCCACATCAAAGACGACGAAGACTAGAGCAAACATGTAGTAGCGGATGTTGAACTGAATCCAGGCTCCCCCGATGGGTTCCATCCCAGATTCATAAGTGGTGCGACGTTCTGGGACGTAACCACTGGGTCGTAGGAGCTTGGAAGCTGAGAGCGCTAAGGCTGGTACTAGGCTACAGATAATAAAGAAGCCTAGAAGGTACTCGTAACCGCTGAGGACAAACACAATGAGTATCTACCGCTTATGGAGTATTTTAAGTAGGGAGTGGGGAGTAGGGAGTGGAGACTAAAGACTAGGGACTGGGTACTGGGTACTGGGTACTAGGAAATCCTTTTGAATCTCCGATCCCTTATCCTTAATACCAAATTTTTTATTTTTAATCCCCAGTCCGCAATCCCTCAACTGCGTAACTTTCTTTTACATTATATCTGTTTGGTTTTTCTGAAATCTGGGAAACAGACCCACTTCAGGTATTTGATTCGCTTTTGCTAGTGATAGAAAAGTCTAACAATTATGTCATAATTTTTAACGTATATTTAAGATTTCTTCTCTGCGAGGCCTTAGCCATGAGCGAACCAGCTGTTGAGACTCCGGTGTTAGACCGCTACGAGTGTCGCGCCTGCGGTTATATTTACGAACCTGAGAAGGGAGATGACAAGCATGATATTCCTTCCGGGACACTCTTTGCAGAACTGCCCATGAATTGGCACTGTCCAGTTTGTTCTGCTAAAAAGACCGCTTTTGCCAACATTGGCCCTGCCGGTACTGCATCCGGCTTCAAAGAAAATCTCGGTTATGGTTTGGGTGTCAACAACCTAACGCCAGCCCAAAAGAATATCTTAATTTTTGGTGCTTTGGCTCTTGGTTTCTTGTTTTTTATTAGTCTCTACGGCTTACAATGACAGCCCTTAAGCAATTCCAATAACGCTCTCTACGAGAGGTTTTACACTGCGCTAATAAAATTCAAAATGAAAAACGTAGGATTTTCCAGCATCCTAGCTGCCAACTCCGACAAAAATTTAGAAATAACTAAGAAATACTGATGCATTCAATTGTTAAAGGTTGGCAACGAATATTTGCCTTGTTAATAGTAGTCGTGATGTGCATAGGTTGTAGCCAAGTCCCCTCTGTTAGCTACAACCCTTGGAAAGTCATTTCTGTGCCAACAGACTCGAATTTATTGGATATTGCTTTTACTGATAACCTTGAGCATGGCTACTTAGTAGGTAGCAATGCCACCCTATTGGAAACCAATGACGGTGGTAATACCTGGAAACCAATAATACTGCAACTGGAAGAGCAAAAGTATCGCTTTGACTCAGTAAGTTTTGCAGGTAAAGAAGGCTGGATTGCTGGAGAGCCTGGACTGTTACTACACACTAGCGATGAAGGTGCTTCTTGGTCGCGTATTCCCCTGAGCGAAAAGCTACCAGGTAGCCCGATCGCAGTTAAGGCGCTAGCAGACAATACAGCTGAAATGGCTACTAATGTTGGAGCCATATATAAGACCACAGACGGCGGCAAAAACTGGAAAGCCCAGGTGGAATCAGCAGTGGGTGTGGTGCGTAACTTAGAGCGTTCTGCTGATGGTAAATATGTTGCAGTTTCGGCTAAGGGTAGTTTCTACTCAACTTGGGAACCAGGGCAAGATGCTTGGGTACCCCATAACCGCAATAGTTCTCGGCGGGTAGAAAACATGGGCTTTGGTGAAAATGGGCAATTGTGGTTGTTAGCTAGAGGAGGTCAAGTTCAGTTTAGCGACGAAACTAAACCTGACGAGTGGCAAAAGGCACAATATCCAGAGTTATCTACCAGTTGGGGTTTACTGGATTTGGCATATCGCACACCCAATGAAATTTGGGTAGGTGGCGGTAGCGGTAATTTGTTACGCAGTGCCGACGGTGGCAAAACCTGGGAAAAAGACCGTGAGATAGAAGAAATTGCGGCTAATTTATACAAGATTGTGTTCTTAGAGCCAGAGCGGGGATTTATAATTGGCGATCGCGGCAGTTTGCTCAAATATATACCAAACCCTGAAACAACTTCCCCAGAAGCAGCTTAATGGGGACTGGGGACTAGGGACTAGGTAAGAGTTTTTCTAATCCCCAATCCCCATTACCCCTTATCCCCAGAGGGGGCCCCGAGTTCCCCAATACCTAATTTCTGAGAAGAACGTTGCAACTTGTAACTCTTTCTTAACTTTGTAGGATAATAAACTCAATAACACTCAATTTATAAGGTAGGGATCTAAATGTCAGGTACCACTGGAGAACGTCCGTTTTCGGACATTATTACTAGCGTTCGTTACTGGGTAATTCACAGCATCACCATCCCGGCATTGTTTATTGCCGGTTGGCTATTTGTGCAAACTGGACTGGCTTATGATGCTTTTGGCACACCTCGTCCCAATGAGTATTTCACACCAGCACGGCAGGAAGTGCCAATTGTGAAGAACCGTTTTGAAGCTAAAAAACAAGTTGAACAATTTATTGGAAAGTAGTTTGAGATCATGACTAGCGGCAACAATATCAATCAACCAGTTACCTATCCAATTTTTACCGTTAGATGGCTGGCAGTTCACACTTTAGGTGTACCAACTGTATTCTTTTTAGGCGCGATCGCCGCAATGCAATTTATTCAACGTTAGGAGTAATTATGGTAGAAAGATCCCCCAATCCCAATAATCAGCCGGTTGAACTAAACCGGACTTCGCTATACCTGGGATTATTAATGATTTTCGTTCTGGGTATTCTGTTTTCTAGTTACTTCTTTAACTAACTGGAACTACTGTTGTTAATCTTTGTTTATTGTGCGTGTGTTGATTTGTTGTTAAGGGAGGAGAGAAGCTGTGTCTGGAAGTGGGAGAATTCCCCTGTGGGTCGTCGCTACGATTGCAGGGTTAGGTATAATTACAGTCTTGGGCATTTTCTTTTATGGTGCCTATGCCGGACTCGGTTCTTCAATTTAACATTAGTTTGAACCGAACATTATAAGTTAGAATTTTCTAGCATTTGTTGAGAAATCAACGTTAAAAAAACCGCCTGTCTCTACAAGATGGGCGGCATTAATTTTGGTCAATAGTCATTTGTCCTTTGTTATACCCTGCGGGTTCGCCCTTGGCGTTCTCGAAGAGTAGCCGCTGGCGCGTCTATGTCATTTGTTTTTTTTGCAAATGACTAATGACTAATGACTACATCAGTATCAGTTAATATCGCTGATATCGTCGCTTTCAATGTATAAAAATAGAAATGCGAAGACTACACCTGGCAAAACCCAACCAATTATGGGAACGAGGATAGAAGACAAGTACGAAGTACTAGCCAAGATAGAAGGCAAAAAAGAAACTGCCATAGTAAGGGTTCCTATCAAATCACATTACAATTCAAAATGAGCTTACTGCAAATTCTGCCAGATTTTTGAAATTCTTTCATATTTTTAACACAGGCAATATTGGGAGATGGAGAGTAGAGGGAGACAACAGAGAGATTTGTTGAATAATTCTCCCTTGTCTGGCTGGTCACTAAGTTACTATTTTTACTCGCTACTCGCAATCACATACCCAGGAGTTCATCTAGCTGCAAGCTTGGCAAGTCTGGAGGAATCACAGTTCGCACTATTGTGACTTTGTGACTTTCTTGTTGGGTTGTTGGATCAAGTGCGATCGCTTCCAAGCGAATTTCCAAACAGCCAAAGGGAATGTTTAATTGCGTCATCACTTCCAACCCTCCCAGTGCATTAGGTAGTAAATTTGTCAATAGATGGGGTTCATCTAGTAACCAGCGAGTTTGATAGTCTTCAAGCCATAACTTGACAACAACTTCCGGAGGTACTTCAGGCAGTACTACGTGCACCATGATAGACTTGCCAGCGATTAGTTCGCCTTCTGGCACATGCATCTGAGGAATTGGCAAAGGCTCAATGGCTGCCGTAATTACAGGTAAGGAAGGGGATAAATTTAATAGTGGTTGCTCCTCTTCTTCAAAGGGGTAACTCCTAGTTGCATCGGCTTCCAGTTCACTAGATGTATCATCGACAACGATTTCTTGCGCCAACCAAGCTGAGGCTATATTTATTTTTATCGGCGGAGGGGGGGGCGGTAGTTGTGTTAACAATGGCGGTGAGAGTGTTGGTTCTAATACTTTTTCTAATTGCGTATTTTCTTTTATCCCCAGATCCACTTCCTTGGCTGTGTCTACATCTTCCCCAAAATTCCCTAGATCGGAAGCCAACCCTGGGACTTCTTCCCATGTCCCCTGTTCCTTGCGCGTCTTTGTCAGCAGAAGTTCTGAAGAGTCCAAACCTTCACTCAAATTCTTATCCGTGTTGGCATCTAGGTTTAACGGCAAGTTGATATCAACATTTGCATTTTCTGGACTTAGAGAAAGCGACGTCTGCGGCGCCGGAACATAATTATCGTAGTCTTCAGGTTGCAGATCATTAATGGATTCAGGCAAAGAGTATCCTTGGCTCTCCATCCACTTCCTGAGTAAAGGAGATGAGTAAAGGTTACTTGTTGTAATTAATTGTGTATTTAGCTGGGCTTCTACTTCAGGAACAAATTCTTCTTGGAATTGTGTATTTTGCTGGATTTCTACTTCAGGAACAGATTCTTCTTGGAATTGTGCATCACCTACTACTAATTCAGGTGTTTCATCTTCAGCTACAGTTGCGTCTAACTGTAGTAAGTCTTCAGCCGCTGGAAGTTGCAATGCATCTGGGGAGACATTGCTTTTTACTTCCTCTACATCACCTGGCAAAGCTTGTAGCCGTCTCAAGTATGGAAAAGTAGCGTCGAGTTTTGGCATTCGACGTTGCCTGATGACCAATTGCTCCAAGTTGATAGCAGGTATAGTAGTATCCTTTTCTAGAAGCACCTGCTGTGTAGAGGGTTTTGCAACAACATCTGTGGGAGTGTTGGCATCAGGTTGAACAGGAGGCAGTTTTGGCAATTGAGGCGAAGTAGTTGAATTCTTGAGCTGAGATGTGCGTAAGGTGGCTTCTCGCAGAACTTGCAGATTAATTTGCGGTGGTAAAGGTGTGTTTGGGGATGGATTGAGTATCTGAGACTGGTCTGTTTTTGGAATCTTGACCAGATTGAATAGTTTCAAGTCTAGCCCTATAGCTGCCTCTGGTTCTGTGAAAGCAGCAGATGAGTCCGATGGTGTTATGGGGTCATTTAAGGATGTATTAGGTTTTGCTGCGGCTGTGATTGCCAGTAATTCCGTTACATCTGCTGTAATGGTGAAGGACTGGCTGGCTAACCGGATAACTTCACCAACATCGGCGAATCTACCATACAAACTGATATCTGCCAAAATTAACTTGGATTCACAGTCAGCAGGAATATCAATTGAAGTATTGATGGTGAAGGGCAAGTCCTGGTCTGATAAGGGTTGCCGTACCTGGGTGAAGATTTTCGAGTTCTTGGGCGATCGCATTTCAATTCCTAGTTCAAGCGCCCGCAGGCTTTTCGGAGATAATGTTTCAGCCTGATCTAGATTTGTCTTTTCTTTGAGTTCTATGTGCCCATTGATTTTAAGAGCTTGTCCCCAACGAGCAATATAAGTATCCTGACCTAAAGTTAGCAGTAATGGTGGCGGTGGTTGTGTTGCTGGAGAATCTGTAACCTTTTCGTCTTTTGGCAAGAGTTCAGAAGCAGGTAAAGTTAAATCTATTAAATTTTGTAAAATCTGCTCTGCCGTCTCACCTTTGAGCCACACAGGACTCACAGGCTCATCGATAACTATATCTTTTTCCGTTTCATCTAGCAGAACAGTGGTAGTAGGGTTCCTATCTGTAGCAATTGCCACTTTTGTGGAAACAGCGATCGCTTTATCTAATGTTTTCACGTGGGCTGACGTCGCCTCGCTTTCCTCAGAGTAGTGGGATTGAGGGCAATACGCTTGGGATAAGCCTTTTTTCTCTCCTCCTGCTTGCCCTGCTCCCTCTACTTTCCCTGCTCTCCCTGCTCCCTCTGCTTCCCCTGCTTTCTCTGTTCCTTGCTGGGACAATACTTGAAATTGGACACTGTGCTGCCAAGATTTACCAAGCAGCTCCGACATCAAATCGCCGGAACAGCGCAACTCCCAAACTCCCGGCTGGAAGTAGGTAAAGGGAATGACCGCCATTAAGCCTTCTGAGTCAGTGCGACGCGATCGCTTGAAAACTCGCCGCGTTGGTTGAACTTCCTGGGTTGAAGAGTGAGTTACCCGCACTTCCACGTCTGTATTAGGAAGGTTTGAACGAGCCAAAATTCTATACTGCCCTTCCAAAATTTCCAAATTTGGCGATTCTAGGATATGCCACGAGCGAGCGCCTTGTTTCTGTATTAGAAATTGCCAGTGTTCCATTATAAGTGATGCCCAGACCGACGAGCCGCCCAGTGATATTGTGTATTACCTTGCTTGCAAGTTTACCTCAGTATTTTGTAAATGCATTACTTAAATGGCTATCAAGTTAACTCAATTTTACTTACTTGAATTTTTGCACTTTAACTAATCGCATTAAGGGAATTTCAATGGGTCGCCGTGTTGCTTGTGCGTAAAGCTTTTGTTGTTTTCTGAATATTAGTTTGACACTCTCCAGTGCTAAATTAACAGGGATGCAATGAATACCATTGGCTGTCTCTGCTCTACTTAGTGCGAATAAGTTTGTATTATTTTTTACTAAAATATCCAATCCACAATAGACACAACGTACAATAGATTAAGATTCACTTGACAATTTTTATTAAATTGTGATTGCCCACATTTTTGCTACAAAGAGGTAGATGTGGCTCTTAAGTGTTCTCTGCGATCGCCCACGCCGGGCGCAAAGCGCCATCGCAAATCACAACACTTAATAAAAGCAAAACGCGCCCAACCTAACTAAAGCGGTTCAAAGAGCCGCTACAAAGCGTGTCTCACCTAGGTGAAATGTGGGTGACAATAAGTATTTACAGGAGGGATTTGATGCTAGTCATTTTAATGGACGAGCAAATCCTTGCCCCTGAGCAAGTTTGCCAGTCTTGTTTACTCGCTGACGGGAGCGGTCAACCCCGTTGGCGGGGGGGTCAACTGCGCTGTGGTCAAGCCATTCGCAAACTTACTCAACAGCAGCCAGACCAGTATGAGTGTATGATGGGCTTTCGCATCGCTTATATAGAATAGTTGAATTTGTCAGCAAGACCAAGCAACTGCGTTATCCTAAGCTCAAGTAACTATAGAAATTTAACCAGAGGAGAACGCATAATGTCTTGGCGCGGGTCTACTACAGTTTCAGATCGAATTTTTGCTTCCTTGCCTTATTTGCTGCCCCTAGTTGATGGTTTAGTCTTTGGCAGCTTTTTGTTAAAGCAGTTTCCAGCACTAGGAGTTCTGCTTTTACCGCTGCAACCAGTGCTAATAATTTACGGTAGTTTAGGACAATTTGGACAAATAATTGTGTTCTTTGCCTTGTTCCTATTAGTGGTAAGAAACGAAAAAATCAGTCATTTCATTCGTTTCAACACAATGCAGGCGATTCTTTTGGACATAGTTATATTTTTGTGTTCCATACTGGTGCGAGTTTTAGGACAGGTTCCTGGAACTGGCTTTGCAATAGAAACAGTAGCTAACACCATCTTTTTAGGCGTTGTAGCAGCAGTTGGATATTCTGCCGTCCAGTCTCTACTGGGACGTTATGCGGAAATTCCGGCGATTTCCGATGCAGTATATATGCAAGTGCGTTAGAAGTTAACGGGCCACTATGGTGTTTTCCAGGCGACCAATACCTTCAATTTCTACACGGACGCGATCGCCTGGATGCAATGGACTTACACCCTCCGGCGTACCTGTAAGCACCAAATCACCAGGTAGTAGCGTCATCACCTGACTGATATAGGAAACTAAAACATCGGGGGCAAACACCATCCGATCGATACAGCTAGATTGAACTGGATTAGCGTTGTCATTCACAAAAGTCTGCAATCTCGCTCCTGGATTTAATTCCCGCACAATCCAAGGGCCCAAGGGACAGAAGGTATCAAAACCTTTAGCTCGCGTCCATTGACCATCCCGTTTTTGTAAATCCCGCGCTGTTACGTCATTGGCGATGGTGTAGCCCCAAATTTTGGTTTGGGCTACCTCTGGTGTACATTCAAAGGCGTAATCGCCAATCACTAATGCTAACTCTCCTTCGTAGTCAACTCGTTGCGACTGGGGAGGATACTTAATTTCTCTCTCAGACGGAATGATCGACGTGGGCGGCTTGAGAAAAATAAGTGGCTCATAAGGTACTGGAGTTCCCATTTCGGCTGCATGGTCTGCATAATTCTTACCCACCGCGACAATTTTTGAAGGAGCGCAGGGAGCCAGAATTTGGTAATTTTCTGGTGTCAAAGTTAAATCAGTGGGTTGTCCTTGTAACCAAGGCGGAGCATCTAGCACCTGCACATTGAGGGATAGTTGTAGTAAACCATAGTAAATCTGTCCTTCTTGATTTTGAATTCGCACATAACGCTGCGCCATAACCTTGATGAATATCCTTTTATCTGCTTTTTTGTTGCTGTGAACGGGTAGCAATCCTCAGTTAGCTTTTTCGCTAACCGATTGACCTTTGAGCCTGAAAGCGATCGCTAAACAAATATCCGGGTCGCCTCCCGATCTAGTTTTCATTAGGGACATCCAAAAAATCCAAACTTCGGCGATTTGGCTAATGATTCAAATTGAAAACTGGTAAGATTATAGTTCCTTGTTGCTTCAGATGTTGATTAATACTGGCATTTTAAATTAAAACTAGGTATAAATTAACATCAGCAGCCACTTTTGCCCATAAGGAAATTGAAAAATATGACTACAAGTTACGAAACAATGTACATCCTCCGTCCTGACCTGGGAGAGGAACAGGTAGAGCAAGCAATTACTAAATATCAGAATTTGCTTCGTGAACAAGGGGCTGAGGATATCCAAATTCAAAATCGTGGTAAGCGTCGTCTGGCTTATGAAATCAAAAAACACCGTGATGGCATTTACATTCAGTTAAACTACACTGCGCCTGCAACTGCGATCGCCCCGTTTGAACGCGCCATGCGCCTGAGTGAAGAAGTGATTCGCTATCTGACAATTAAGCAGGAAATCGAACAAGAAAAACCTGCTAAAGTGGCTGCAACAGTTTGAGAAACTAGGGATTGGGGAACTCGGGGCCCCCTCTGGGGATAAGGGGTAATGGGGATTGGGGACTAGGGAAGAAACTTAATACCCAATGCTCAATTCCCAATACTTCTCTACCTTGCGTTCGCTCAGTACAAATGCCCAATGCCCTTCAAGAAAATTTTGTCTTTTTCTTTTTTCGTGACTTACTTGGGAATACTAAATTAACAAATACTTGCCAAAGGTAGTACTTCCGCAGTTATACCTAAAAGTGGACAAGATTCTGAATGGGAGCTGTAAGCTACTGTGAGCCAATCTGATACACCCAATATTCAAGTTCTCTCTACGGAAGTATCGCAGCTACGCCAAGAGTTGCAACTTCGCGATCAATTAGTCCAACAACTATCTCAAGAACTCTTCCGCCTGGTAAAGGGTAACACTAGTTTTATGCCTCAGCAGCCAGAGCTTGAGCGCGATTTGACCCAGTTACAGGCTTTACAAGAACAACTCCAAGCTGTGGAGCAGCAGGTGGCGTTCTACCAAGAGCAAATTACAACTCGTGACTCCGAAATTTACCAATTGCGACACTCAGTCCAAGAACTTACCGATCGCAGTCGGATGTTGGAACAAGTAGTACAAGAGTTGCCTCAAATTTACCGTCGGAAGTTTGAGGAGCGGATGACGCCAGTGAGAGAAAAGGTAGCAATACTACAACGGGAAAACCGCCACCTACAGGCAGAACTGCAAAGTGTGAGTTACCGTTTGGCACTCAAAACCCGCAATGCCAGTCACAGCAGCATTGATTTGCCAAATTTTCCCCGTCCAGCATCCGAACAAACTAATATTTCGACTCCCCAGAAAGCCTAAAGTTACCATCATGGTAGAATCGAAGAGTTAAAAAATTGGTGTGGCAAAGGATCTTAGACACATCCAAACTGCTAGGGCTGCCAATATACTGCCGTGGTATTCAAGCAAATACTTTGCTGGCTAACGTTACCGACATCGATAGTAACAACCTGAAAGTGACTGGTGTCACTGTCAAATAACAATCCCATCGACTTTTAGTCGTGCAAGTGTCTAGAACTTACGCACTGTACAAACTAACTCTAATGTGTATTATGCATGTCCGTTTCAGTTGCTACTCACAAGGCTGATTTGGTCGCATATTTACTGTGTTGGGTGTTAGATATGGCTCAAAAAGCCGAAATTTTGTATAGTACATATGTATGATGCGTAAGTCCTAGTGTCAATAACAGGTCACTGAGTTAAGATTCTGGATGGCAATGCGATCGCTGACAAAAATCTTTGCAACACATGAATCTGCTGTAGGGGCGTACATTTGTACGCCCCTACTAATGTATCTGTAGGAATTTCGTGAAATGGTATGACTTTTCACAGGATATGGAATCAGAAAAATGATGCGTGCAATTTCAGTATTAAAGCGGAAACAACATGAATTCACTTACTGAAATTCCGCAATTGCCACTAAGACAAGTGCTATTCGGCAGTGTAGTCTTTAACTAGAAAAACAGTATCAGGCAGTTGCTAGACAAAATGCCAACTATTGCTACTAAACTTTTATAATATTTTGTTGTTCTTATGACTCCAAAACATACCAAAATTAAATTTCCCCTTTGGCAGTATCTGAACCAGGCTTTATTTAGTCGCAATCCTAAATTAGTATTGAATCCCCAACGCTTTGCATTGATCTGGCGTCTTCAACTTTTAGAACGCTGTTGGATTAAAGAATGTGACGCTAAAGGGCCTCAACAGCATTAGATGTCTGAAAAGCTGCTGCACTCAAATAAAAGCTGGCACACTAAGCCTCGTCTACAGAACGAGGCTTTTTGCCGTCAAGTAAAGCACTGACAGTCATGTCTCCCATGACATTAATCGCGGTGCGGCAGCGATCTAGAAACCAGTCTACAGTAACTAGCAAAGCGATGTACTGGGTAGGTAAGCCTACAGAAGTGAACACCAGTGTCATCGTTACCAATCCAGCATTGGGAATATTCGCCGCACCTACTGATGCAAAAATAGAGGTAAGGATGACAATTAACTGCTGTCCTAGACTTAGATGTTGCCCAATCAGTTGAGAAATATACAACGCAGACATTGCTTCATAGAGAGCAGTACCATCATTATTGAAATTTGCCCCTACTAATGCCCCCAAGGCAGCAGAAGATTCCCTTAAACCGACTTTTGTTTGCAAAACCTCAAAGGTTACGGGCATTGCCGCCGCAGAGGAAGAAGTTGAGAAAGCTGTCAAAAACGCATCAGAACCGCCAGCTAGGAATTTTAGCGGGTGTACCCAAGAACCAAATTTTACTCTGGTGAGGTAGTAGCACGCCTGCAATACCAGTGCTAACAGCACCGCCACAATAAATGCACCCAAAGATTTAAATGGTGTAAATCCCTGCATAGCAACAGTTTTAGCAACAATCCCAAAAACTGCCAAAGGCACTAAGGCAATTACCCAGTTGAGGACACGGACTACCGCTTCAAACAAAATCCCGATGACATCTTCTATCGGCTGGTATCCTTTTTTCCCTTGGGCAATTTGTTCAGATTTTAATCCCCGCAGGACGATGCCAAAACTCAGGGCAATAACAATTAATTGGATGACATTATTATCAACTAATGGCTTGAGGACAGCTTCCGGTACAGCATCTTTGAGTATTCCCCAAGGGTCAAGATTCTGAGGAGTTATTTGTGTATTTGTTAATGTGGCTACATTGCCCCAAGTCCCCGGATGCAAGACATTCGCTACCAAAAGTCCCACTAAAATAGCTACGGTAGTGTTAGTTAAAAGTAGCACTGCTAGGCGCCGACCTGCTGTACCAGGGATGTTGGTAGTCATCAAAGTATGCAGCACCGCTACCAGAATCAGGGGTGTAGCCAAGGCACGGAGAGCCTTTAACACCAATTCAGCCGGAATTGCTAAATTGTTGATTAAGGCGGCATTGCTTGGATTAGGATTCCCCGCACCAAGGGCAATTCCGACGCTGACGGCGGCTACTAAGGCGATGACAATTTGCAATGTGAGAGGGATACGCTGCCACCAAGGGCTAGCTTTGGTTGCAGGCGAAGTAGTGCTCTCTGTTGGACTCATGCTTGGTGCTGGTAATTGATGTAACTATTAAAACTTCACTTTCGGAAGTGAAAATTTCGCAAACAAGTTAATCTAAGATCCCGTTGCTTTGCAAAATCCGGCTGAAAGGGTATGCGACTGGGTAGACCCCTAGATAATCAGCTGATTAGCGTTGAAACTGTATACTATCAGTAGCTCTAATGCTTGCAGTAGTTGTATTTCTTCTCTGGCAGAGGCTACGCAAACATTTTGAATTTTGAATTTTGAATTACTTATGTCCTTTGTTCCTTTACATATTCACAGTGACTATAGTCTACTCGATGGGGCAAGTCAGCTACCAGAGTTGGTGGATCAAGTGATCGCACTGGGGATGAAAGCGATCGCCCTTACTGATCATGGCGTCATGTATGGCGCGATTGAATTGATCAAAATCTGCCGTAGTCAAAATATTAAGCCGATTATCGGCAATGAAATGTATGTAATTAACGGCGATATCGAGAAACAAGAACGCCGTCCGAAATATCATCAAGTTGTTTTAGCTAAAAATACCAAAGGTTATAAAAATTTAGTTAAATTAACCACAATTTCTCACCTCAAAGGTGTTCAAGGCAAAGGAATTTTTTCTCGTCCTTGTATTAATAAAGATTTATTAAAAGAATATCATGAAGGTTTAATTGTTACCAGTGCTTGCTTGGGTGGAGAAGTCCCCCAAGCGATTCTTAGCGGTAGACCAGATGCAGCCCGGAAAGTTGCTCAGTGGTATAAAGATGTATTGGGTGATGATTATTATCTAGAAATTCAAGACCACGGTTCTCAAGAAGACCGAATTGTTAATGTTGAAATAGTCAAAATTGCGCGGGAGCTAGGTATTAAAATTGTTGCTACTAATGATTCGCATTTTATTTCTTGTTTTGACGTTGAAGCCCACGACGCTTTGCTCTGTATTCAAACTGGTAAGCTAATTATTGAAGATAAGCGGATGCGTTATAGCGGCACAGAGTATCTGAAATCTGGTGAGGAAATGCAGCAGCTATTTCGTGACCATTTACCAGATGATGTGATTGCAGAAGCTGTAGCCACCACTGAAGAAGTGGCCGATAAAGTTGAGCCTTATCATATTATGGGTGAGCCTCAGATTCCTACTCCCCCAATTCCCTCTGGTCATACTGCTGACACTTACGCTGAAGACGTTGCATGGAGCGGACTTTTAGAACGGTTAAATCGTAAATCTCGCCAGGAAGTCGATTCAGTCTATAAAGAAAGATTGGAATACGAACTGAAAATGATTCAGCAAATGGGTTTTTCCAAATACTTTTTAGTTGTATGGGACTACATCAAATTTGCTAGAGATAATAATATTCCTGTAGGCCCCGGTCGGGGTTCTGCGGCTGGTTCATTAGTTGCCTATGCGATGCGAATTACTAATATTGACCCTGTACATCATGGGCTACTATTTGAGCGTTTCTTGAACCCAGAACGGAAATCCATGCCTGATATTGATACGGATTTCTGTATTGAGCAAAGGGATAAAGTTATTGAATATGTAACTGATAAATACGGTGCAGATAAAGTTGCCCAAATTATTACTTTTAACCGCTTAACTTCTAAAGCAGTTTTGAAAGATGTCGCCAGAGTATTGAATATTCCCTACGGGGAAGCTGACAAAATGGCAAAATTAATTCCTGTGGTGCGGGGTAAACCAACGAAACTCAAAGTGATGATTTCTAATCAAACCCCAGAACCACAGTTTAAAGATAAATATGATAAAGAACCGCATGTTCGCCATTGGCTTGATATGGCAATGCGAATTGAAGGAACTAACAAAACTTTTGGTGTTCATGCAGCAGGTGTGGTAATTTCTGCCGATCCACTTGATGAAATTGTGCCGCTACAGAAGAATAATGACGGTTCCGTGATTACCCAGTATTTCATGGAAGACCTGGAATCAATGGGTTTGTTGAAAATGGATTTTCTAGGTTTACGGAATCTGACGCTGATTCAAAAAACCCTTGATTTAATTCAAGAAACTAAAGGATATCGTGTTGATCCTGATGAAATCACCCGCCAGGAAAGAAAAGCACAGAAGATATTAGCTAAAGGTGAACATAGCACTTTGCCAAAAGATGTACAAAAAACTTATGAACTATTAGAAGCAGGTGAGTTAGAAGGGATATTTCAATTAGAATCCTCTGGGATGCGTCAGATAGTGCGAGATTTGAGACCTTCTAATATAGAAGATATTTCTTCAATTTTGGCACTTTATCGACCTGGGCCATTAGATGCGAAACTGATTCCTAAGTTTATTGACCGCAAACATGGTCGAGAACAGATTGATTATCAACACCAAATTCTAGAATCAGTATTAGACGAAACTTATGGAATTATGGTCTATCAAGAGCAAATCATGAAAATTGCTCAGGATATGGCTGGATATTCCTTAGGACAAGCTGACTTGCTGCGCCGTGCAATGGGTAAAAAGAAAGTTTCTGAAATGCAAAAGCAGCGAGAAAAATTCGTGGATGGCGCAGCTAAAAATGGCGTTCAGAAAAAAGTTGCGGATGAATTATTTGAGCAAATGTTGAAGTTTGCTGAATATTGTTTAAGTTATGATACGGAAATATTGACAGTAGAATATGGATTACTACCGATTGGGGAAATTGTAGAAAAACGCATTGAATGTACTGTGTACAGCGTTGATAATAATGGAAATATTTATACGCAACCTGTGGTACAGTGGCACGATCGCGGACAACAAGAGGTGTTTGAGTATTGTTTAGAAGATGGTTCATTGATTCGGGCAACAAAAGATCATAAATTTATGACTGTTGATGGTCAAATGTTGCCAATTGATGAAATATTTGAACGGGAATTGGATTTGATGCGGGTAGAGGGTTTACCGGAATAAGAATAAGGGAAACAGGAGGAGCAGGGCGATCGCTCAACAATGTTAGCAGTTATTAAAAAAGAGTTATTGAGCTACATGCATAATGCCCAATTTTCAAGCTAGTAACCAACGCATAAAACCTTTACCAACTTGCCCCAGTATAAAACTAAAAACCCATTGTAATAATGGCCCAAGTAATGACAAAAATAGCAAAAATAAGAAATCACTGCGACTAAAAATACTAGGAGTGAGACAAGTTAGTCCCCACGCCAGCCAATTTCGATATTGAGACTTAATAAAAGTCCATCTCGGAAGTTGATTAACAAGCCAATAGCGAATAGTAGCAAATATAAAAGATATTACTAGCCCAGCAAGTATTGATAATAGTAATTGTACTAAATGTAATTTCCAAGCTAAAAAAGTAGCAGGGAACAACGAAGCTAGCTCCCAAGCTAATAGATTTAATTTAGTCCGAAGATAGCTTAGTATTTGCTCAATAAGCCAATAATGCACATAAACAATATTTAAACACTCAGGATTTTGGAGAAAACTACTCCTAATTTTGTGAATTATGTCGCCATAAAATAAGACATTGCTTTGTAAAACAATATCTTGTTCTTTCCAAAAATATAAAGCTGATGTATCTTCTCTATAATAAGAATTAAAAGTAAGTCCATACTGTAATATCGATTTTTTTTGTAATGATTTACTCCAAAATAATTTAATAAAACTTACTATAAAAGTATTATCAAAAATTTGAAAGTATTTTTTAGGAATTACTAATTTTTTGTATTGCACAGTATTATTGCTAAAGCAAAT
Source organism: Nostoc sp. (assembly GCF_036916575.1). Classification (GTDB taxonomy): domain Bacteria; phylum Cyanobacteriota; class Cyanobacteriia; order Cyanobacteriales; family Nostocaceae; genus Nostoc. The sequence continues at coordinate 10,739 of NZ_JBALGC010000137.1, read as the reverse complement.
GTTATCACTAAAGTAGTTGTAGTACCAAAGATAAGCTAGTAATTTTGGCGGAATGTACAGAGAGCAGCCTATTTTTCGCGCTTGCTCAATTTGTCTTAAAACTGCTTGATTTAGATAAAAACTATACTGTGCTGGCTCAACCTTAATTTCAAGTTCAATAGGAATGCCTTGAGGGATTTGCACAAAGAAAGAGAGTTGAAGATCAGCTTGATGATCTGTGTGTGTTTTATAAGCTTTCATTTCGGGATAATTTTGCGATACTTTGTACAATACCAATCAGAAAATCTAGTGTTCCACGCCACTGTTTTTCTCCGGCAACTATCCCTTCATTATGTATTTTGAGGATTAAATCTCTATCTCCTTCAGCTAATTCAAATAGCTTTTTATGGTAACGGCTAATAATATCTCCATCTAACTGCATAACAGTTTGAGCATAAATAATATCAATATCTACGCTGGTAATCTCACCACCATCAAGTGCAGCTTTAAGTTCAGCCATTTTACGTAAGGTACGAATAAATCTACCATTATTCAAAAGGTTTTCAATCTCTTGCCACCTTTGTTGCAATTTTTTATTATCTTCTTTATCTGCAACAGGAGTTGGAGCAGGCAATATTGGTTGAGCTAGTTTTATGTATATCGGATCATCTTCAATAATATTTGATTTATGTTCCACCTTATATTTAAGACGCTCCTGATATTGTGTTATCCTGGGGTCTTCACTATTCTCAGTACTTTGTTCAAGGAGAATGTAAAAATATTCTCTTTCTAATTGTGAAAATAGACTTGTATAACGGTCGCGTAGCTCTTGAGCTTGAGCTTTTTCTGCTTCTGTTAAATTTTTTGGATTTGGAATTTTTTTGACATCAAAGTAGTCTTTGTCATTTATTGAATAAATCTCTTGATATGCTTGCCAAGCATTAAACTTTGCGCCAGTAATTTGCTCCACAACCATCGTATTTACTTCTAAAGCTGTAATATCATCAACTAATCCCTCTACAGACGAGACTAATTTCTCTAACAAATCTTTGGCTTGCTTTTGAATATTATTAGACATAGGGATAAATTCTTAATTTTAAGTAAATAGAAAAGCAAAGTAACCTACAGATCATGCTAAGTCGCTGTAGGTATTTTAGTGTGACTGTTAATAGATAACGTTTATTGGGGACGGGATAATGATTGTTGTGAAGTTTTACGAGATTTTATAATTTCTATAAAAAATCCATACAACTTCTGCAAACTTTCTATATTTTTTTGCATAATCTCCCGACTTTCTTTGATTTGACTTAGATGAAATTCGCGAAGTTCTGTATATGGGCCACTACCAATAAATTGACTACCGACTTCATTGTTTATATCACCATCAATTAGATTGATTATGGTATATATTCGATTACCTGGTTTAGCAATTTGTTGCCCTTGTGGTTGTTCCAACTGAGTAGAGGACTCTGGAACCCAAGTAGTAATTTCTAACTCAACAACTTCAACTATCGCGGTTTGAATAGCATCAATAACGTCATTAATATTGAATCCTTCTCCCTTAGTATTCAACTGATTAACTTTTCTTTTAAATTCACTACTTGGCTTACTAATTTGACTATTATTTTCCTCATTTTCGCTAGCTTGACCATTACTTTCTATGTTTTCGTTAGCAGAAGTTTTCACCATGACATTTTGGAGGTTACAGATTTAAATATAAACAAAACACAATTTTAGGTTATGTCAAAATTTTCAGGGCTTTTACTTAATAAAAGTAACTAAAGTCAAAACAACTTAATAATTTAAAAAAAAATTTTTGAAGAAAAGTAAAGTTATGATTTCTCAAAGTCAAATTTATCTGATACAAAGGATAACACCATTTTAGATTTTGGAGCCACTGTATTGCGGTAAGTTCAGCACTACGGTAGAGGTTCTCCCCGTTGTCCTAAGTGGCGTGATTCTGAAAGAATTATTTAATTAGCTTTTGGGCCTTTCGTTACAATCGGTATAAATTAGCTCCTACTTATAGACAAAGAAACCTAAAGTATATCTCAGAGTCAAAACAAAATTTCGTATAAAAACAGTTAAGTATATAAAATTTATTTATTTTAGTCAACCTGTTTTCTATTTGACCTAGCAAAGTCTAGAAGTGCAAGTACTGGCCGACTTTTCCTATGCCACTATGTATACAATGATGTGACTATGCTGAGAAAGACAAAAAAAATATGTTATTATCTCGTCAAACTTTTGCTACACCTATAGTAGCTTGTGTATGTATATTAGGAGTTGGCTTACTTCAATTTCCTCAAATGCAAAAACTGCTAATTAGCAAACAAATTGCCTCCTTAGAAACTTTAAATAAAGACATTAAAACAGAAAATATTCGTCTTAATTTTCTTAAAAAAATACCTAGTTTTGGTTATGATAATTTCATTGCAGATTTGGTATATCTCAATTTCTTACAGTACTTCGGAGATGATGAAGCTAGGGATAAAACAGGTTATAGTTTAAGTCCAGAATATTTTGAAGTCATTCTAGAACGTGACCCGCGATTTTTAGCAGCGTATCGGAGTCTTTCCGTCAGTACTTCATTGTATGCTGCTATGCCAGAACGCGCGATCGCATTGTCAGAGAAAGGCTTAAAATCACTATCTCCCTCGGTTCCCGAAAAGTCTTATTACGTGTGGCGTTATAAAGGAGTTGATGAGTTATTATTTTTAGGCAACGCTCAAGCTGCCCAAAAATCTTTTGCAACGGCGGCAAAGTGGGCTAGTAAATTTTCAGATGCAGAGAGTCAGCTTATCGCTCATACTTCCCAAAGAACTGCTGAATTTTTAAATCGAAATCCTAACAGTAAATATGCTCAAATTGCTACCTGGGCAATAGTTTTAAATAATCAAGTTGATCAGAGAACTCGGAAACGAGCAATTAGGGAAATCGAAGCTTTGGGAGGAAAAGTAATTACAACTACTGAAGGTACTCATAAAATTGTATTTCCCCCAAAAGATTAAATTATTAGTCATAAGAGTTTCTTAGAAGTGAAGTCAAGAATAATATAAACTAATGGGTTAAAAATTTATCATGCATGATTGAGTAGGAGAATATTAATGTCAATACAATTGGTAGAATCTGACTTTCAAATATTAGGGTGTTTTCCTGTTATGTCCCAGTTGCGCCCTCACCTTGAGCAGGCTAATTTTGTAGAACAAGTTCGATATCAAATCAAAGAAGGATATCAACTTGCATTTTTGGAAGTAGAGAATCAAACTGTGGCAATCGCTGGATTTCGCATTTATACGTGTTTAGCATCAGGGAAGCTTTTATATATTGATGATTTAGTTGTTGATGAGTTGAATCGGTCACATAGCTATGGTCAACAGTTATTTCGTTGGCTAATTGAATATGCAAGAAATCATAACTGTGAACACCTGAGTCTAGATTCTGGTGTTCAGCGATTTGCAGCTCACAGGTTTTATTTAATGCAGCGCATGAGCATTACAAGTCATCACTTTTCAATAGAGTTGTAGCTACAATAAATCTGATTGTGACAAATAATATTTTTTGGTATAATGGTAAATTAATTAACTCTCAAACCCTAGAATTAGACATTAACAATCCGGGGTTACTTTATGGGGCGACTATTTTTACAACGTTGCGGGTTTATCAAAACTCGCTAGATAGTAATTTAACCAATTGGCAAGCACACTGCGATCGCCTACTTTCCTCATTACAAACTTTTGGTTGGCAGCAACCCGATTGGAATCGTCTGCGTCAAGGTGCTCAAATTCTTCTGGCACATTTCCCCGTTCTCAGAATTACCCTCTTTCCTGATGGACGGGAATGGATAACTGGCAGATTATTACCAGAGGATTTGACAGAAAAACAAAAAACTGGCGTTGTGTGTGCCGTTGCTAGTTCAGAATTTTATCGCTCTCTCCCCTCCCATAAAACTGGAAACTATTTGAGTGCTTGGTTGGCAAAAACTAGCTTAGATGCTCAAGAAGCAATATTAGTCGATGCCCAAGGAAATTGGCTAGAAACCAGTACAGGCAACCTTTGGGGATGGTACGATCGCAGTTGGTGGACGCCGCCAATAAAGGCAGGAATTTTGCCGGGAATTGTGCGCTCGCAACTTGTAAACTGGTTGCAAAACCACCAGCAGCCAATTCAGGAAGAAACTTGGAGCGGGGAGCTAGTCCAGAGATTTGAAGCGATCGCCTACACTAATAGTGTGGTAGAAGTTATTCCCATTCATACCGTTCATCAGCCCACAGGGTCGCTAGAATATAATCCCTACCATCCTAGTTTTCAGCAAATAAGGGAGCTTTTTGTAGCATGAGAGCTACGCCACTTTGTTACACTTAAGATAAGTTAACATAATTCTTAATAATCACCTCTTTGAACAGAGACGCTAGGCGATGGCGCAAAGCGCACGCTGAGAGCTAACGGGTGAAAAATACAGGAGGATAGACCTTAGTGAATAAAAGATGGAGAAATGCAGGGCTGTACGCGCTGCTGTTTATTGTCGTCATTGCGCTGGGAACAGCATTTTTTGACAAACAACCTCAAAGCAGAGAGACATGGCGATATAGTCGGTTTATTCAAGAAGTTCAACAAGGCAAAGTAGAAAAAGTCAGTTTGAGTGCAGACCGCTCTACAGCACTGGTTACAGCCAAATATGACGGAAATAAACGGGTTGTGACCTTAGTCAACGATCCAGACCTGATCAATACTCTGACTTCAAAAGGCGTTGATATTTCTGTTTTGCCCCAAACCGATGAAGGATTTTGGTTTAAGGCACTGAGCAGCTTATTTTTTCCTGTATTGCTTTTGGTTGGCTTATTCTTCTTGCTACGTCGCGCTCAAAGTGGTCCAGGTAGCCAAGCGATGAACTTTGGCAAATCTAAAGCCAGAGTGCAAATGGAACCACAAACTCAGGTGACATTTGGCGATGTTGCTGGTATTGACCAAGCCAAGTTGGAATTAAACGAAGTCGTAGACTTTCTAAAAAACGCCGATCGCTTTACCGCAGTTGGTGCAAAAATTCCTAAAGGTGTGCTATTAGTTGGCCCTCCTGGTACAGGTAAAACCCTCCTAGCTCGTGCCGTAGCAGGCGAGGCAGGTGTACCCTTCTTCTCGATCTCCGGTTCGGAATTTGTGGAAATGTTCGTAGGTGTGGGTGCATCCCGCGTCCGCGATTTATTTGAGCAAGCTAAGACCAATGCTCCCTGTATCGTCTTCATCGATGAAATTGACGCCGTAGGTCGTCAGCGGGGTGCAGGTTTAGGTGGTGGTAACGATGAGCGGGAACAAACCCTCAACCAGTTGCTCACAGAAATGGACGGCTTTGAAGGCAACACTGGCATCATCATTATTGCCGCTACCAACCGTCCCGATGTCCTAGATGCAGCACTGTTGCGTCCTGGTCGCTTTGACCGTCAAGTTGTAGTAGACCGTCCCGACTATTCTGGACGCAGCGAAATCCTCAAGGTACATGCCCGTGGTAAGACCTTGGCGAAAGATGTGGACTTGGATAAAATTGCTCGTCGTACCCCTGGATTTACTGGTGCAGATTTATCCAACCTGCTGAATGAAGCCGCAATTCTGGCAGCACGCCGAAATTTGACTGAAATTTCGATGGATGAAATCAACGACGCCATTGATCGCGTATTAGCAGGACCAGAGAAGAAAGACCGGGTAATGAGCGAAAAGCGCAAAACCTTGGTGGCATATCATGAAGCTGGTCACGCTTTGGTCGGTGCTTTGATGCCAGACTACGATCCTGTGCAGAAGATTAGCATCATCCCTCGCGGTCGTGCAGGTGGTTTAACTTGGTTTACCCCCAGCGAAGACCGGATGGACACTGGTTTGTACAGCCGCGCTTATCTGGAAAATCAGATGGCAGTGGCTTTGGGTGGTCGGATTGCTGAAGAATTAATCTTTGGTGAAGAAGAAGTTACCACTGGTGCTTCTAACGACTTGCAACAGGTAGCACGGGTTGCGCGTCAGATGATCACCAGATTTGGTATGAGCGATCGCTTGGGTCCAGTCGCTCTTGGTCGTCAGCAAGGTAATATGTTCCTTGGACGAGATATCATGTCAGAACGCGATTTCTCTGAAGAAACCGCCGCCGCCATTGATGAAGAAGTCCGCAAACTTGTGGATGTAGCCTATACACGCGCTAAAGAAGTGTTAGTGGGCAACCGTCACATTCTAGATCAGCTAGCGCAAATGTTGGTTGATAAAGAAACGGTAGATGCTGAAGAGTTGCAAGAAATTCTATCGAATAACGATGTGAAAACCGCTGCGTTTGCCTAATTTCATGAGTAGTTAACAGTTAGGAGTTAAGAAAAATTCCTAACTTCCAACTCCTAACTCCTAACTTTTAAAATCCGGGGTAATTCTATGATTTTCCAGAGTTGCCCCATTTTTTAATAGCAATTCTCCAAAATCCTACTAGACATAAATCTCTGCGTCCCTGCGTCCCTGCGTCATTCATTATAAGTTCCTTGTCAAAAGCCCAGCCATGAAGACCGGGCTTTTAATCCGAAATGGGGTTATATTCCCCGAAGGTTAGTTATAGAGTTTCAGTATAAATCGGTAGTCTGATAGAGACTACCACTTGAGCACAATCAATTCCGGAAAATTAGAAAAATTTTTTAGATACCTCAAATCAAAGAAGCTATAACTCTGACTTCAAAAGCAAAAAGATACAATCTAGCTACAATTTAACAAGTCTGGATTGTGAAAAAATCCCCGAACCCATCATGTTAGAGTACAATCCATTAGCTTGCTTGCCTGACTCTGAGGAACTGCCCGATAACGATACCCGTGTGGATAATGAACTATAAGATTTGATTCCTAGTTGTACTTAAAGCCGTACTGGCGATAGCATGGGCAGATCGAATGGACTGGTTTTTCTCTTATGACTAGCTGTTTACTATGACCCAATCTACCAGCCATCATGCCAGATGCATTTTTAGGCGATCAATCAAATAGATAACTTTCTGAATCTTTATAAGACTAGTACGCCACGACGTAAATAGAGCAACCATTTAAAATCCCTAAAAAGCCCATTCCATAATACTTTTGAATGAGTGACTTCCGCCTTGCAGTACTAGCCTCAAGAGGGACTCGATACTCAACCAGTTGCCGATCTTAAACTCTGGATGTCGGTTTCAAAAATAGCCACGCCACAAAGAACGTAGCCGCTGTGAATAGTTGCGTCAAATCCAAAGCAGATAGATAGCCATCTGCAAATGAAGCAATACTGCGATCGGTAATGCCAAATACCCAGCATGACAGTCCAAATAGCCAAATCCCATTCTTGAGATTTCCGACGAATTCCTTAGAGTTTGATGGTTGCTGGTCGTTCATGAGCTTCTGCTTTGTTGATGAAGAATTTGGTGATTGATGAGAAATACCTGCCATTGGGAATTTTTTCTGACTCCTGACGCTGAATTTACACTTCTCTATAAATAATATTAATAAATATTTCATTAGCTTGACTTCAGTAACCAAAGGTACATCTAATAATCTTGACATTCCCCCTTTGGTTCTGTCACGTCTGATAGAGGGCAATGCGTTGAGTTCTCAGGATTACAGGGTCGCCTTTGAATGCTGAGATTACATTATCTTTAAATAACTATATAAATATTTATTTGAATTAAATCAAAAATACTCCATAGGATAGATGCGTTTTAGAAAATACGTCGTGGAGGCGCACATCTGTACATTGGTGTCAACTTACAGCTATTTTCAGGTAAATAGACCACGCCCCACAGGCACAGCAATGCTGTGCCCCTACGACAGATGTGGTTCAAATACATGAAAACTCCTGTAAGGGACCTCGGATTGCATGAAAGGTGAACGAGAATAGTCTGTATTGCGGTGCCGCTAGTCTTGAGGCAGAGCCTCCCATTAGGCATTCCCAGTCTATGACTGGGAACCAGACAAAGGAGACAATCTCTAAAAGCTGGTTCTAGACTGACTTTCAGCTTAAGTTGACACCTATGACATCTGTATGCCCCTACTGCGCTATGAGCTAGATTTCTGGGTCAACCAAGCGGGTAGTAGGACGACTCTGATACAAATCTTGAACTACTTGCCCAGCAGAAACTATAGCTACAAGGGCAATGACTCCAACAGGTAACAAACCTTTGCCTAAGATGGCGATCGCTAGCAGCACAACTGCACCCCCAAGTCGATACTGGGAACGGATTTTGCAATAACGGATCACTCCAAATCTGTGGAGAATACCGACAGCCAGAGAGCATAATGCTACTGAACTACAGATGAGCCATCGCTGGGAATCGGATAGTGGTAAAGTTGGGTTACTCAACAAGATTTGTTCTACGCCAACTCCAGCAGCAGCAAACCCAATCACTAGCAGTAAATGAGTGTAGAGCCAGAGATTGACAACACCAACTCTTCCATGTGTTCGCGCCATCTCAATAGGTGTGCCACCCAGGTTATCAAAATAGACCCACCACCAGCTAAAAGCGATAATTAGACCAAACACGGCGGAAATTACAGTTAAAGTATCCCATTTCTGCTCAGAAACACCATTAACCACCGCGATAATTGCTTCGCCTAAAACAATAATGGTAAACAGCCCGAAACGTTCGGGTAAGTGGGAAGCGTGGGGGAGTAACCCTAGTTGGAACTTGCGTGCTGTTAGGGGTGTAGCAAAGTCAATAATGATTCCCAATGTCCAAAATCCGAACCGCCAAGGAATGGGTACAGATGCTGATATTAGCCATAAAGAGGCTGCGATCGCAAAACCAATAGCATAGCGAGTAGTCAAAGGACGTGCGGAGGGGATATGTCTTCCAGCACGGACGTACTCTATTACAAGCACAGCCCGACCGAGAGCATAGGAAATAGCAAAACCAGGGGAACTCTCACCCAAACCGTGGTGGATATTAATCGCCATTGCTGCTGCTGTCAGCATTTGTATACCAATCAGCAGCCGATGTCCCACATCATCGCTGTCAAAGCGGTTGGCGTAGAATGTAGTGCCAATCCATGACCACCAAACTGGTATAAATAAAACTACAAACCCAAATAATCCTGATAGAGAGATATCCTCATTGAGATTGTGGGCGAGTTGAGAAACTGCAACTACAAAAACCAAATCATAAAACAGTTCCAGCCAAGTGGCGCGTCGTTCTTCTTCAGTGTCTTCACTAATGCGTAACCTTGGCGGTTGGAGAAAATTTGCCATAGTGCTAATTGCTAATTACGAATCGCTAATTGTTTTTTACCATTAGCTGTCATCCATTAGCGAGTGCGTATATGTTTCTGCGTAAATTCTTAAAAACCTGCTGAAAATTCGGTAACTTTGGCATTGTCCCAATCTCCTTGAATGTACTGTTAACCCATGCTGGTGAGTTGTTGAACGGTAGGCAGTTCTACATGAATATACTCAGGAGTTTGTTGGGGCATAAATTATTTTGACAAGTCTTGTAGAATGATTTTAATGAATCCACTCTATCTGTTTTCGAGTAATAATACTTAATTTGTGTTTTTTTGGTATAGAAACTTCTAGTTAGAAGCAATTGACTAATAACTGATGATATGCTGTCTAATAATGCTGGGTTAGGTCTTTGAACCTGCCGGAAGATGCCTAAAAGTGTCTTATCCCAAGGGGGCTGCTTTTCCAACTGTGATAAAATCCAGGTATGGAATAAACAATAAAGATCCACCTTACTAGGAGTTTCTTTATACCTATTAGAAATAATAGGTAGTGGTTATACTCTACACCATCGTAGAGGAGACAGGTTGAGGGAGTGTCTAGCGTTCTCTGTCCGCCTAAGCAGTAAGCACTTCCAAATAATTAAATCACTACAAAATAAAACTATGTCCAAGGATTTGGACGATTTACTCACTGAATACTTTCAGCCGGAGAAGCTAAAGGCTGCGTTTAAAGCTTACGAACAACAAAAAACGGACTTCTTCCAGCAGGGTGAGCCAAAAGTTCAGATGGGGGTGGACGGTATTTCTTACCAAACCTTTAAAAAAGAACTTGATTTACGTTGTCAGCTTCTATCAAATAGATTATTTAAAGGTACATATCAGTTTTATACTTTTCGAGAAATAGAAATTCCTAAGCCGTCTGGTGGAAAGCGAGTTCTATCGATTGCGACTATACGCGATGTTATTGTCCAAAAAGTATTGTATGATGCTATTTACAAAGAAATAGAAAAAGATTTTAAAGCCACATCTAGACTAGATAAAGTATCTTGTGCATATAGAAAGGGAAAGTCCGCACCCTATGCAGCAAGCTTGATTCATCATTATATTAAACAAGGTTTTATATTTGCCTTAGATGCTGATATAGTAAAATTTTTCGATAGGCTGTCTCACGAATATCTTTTTGAAATTATAGAGAGAAAGTTTGGTCAAGATACTTTAACTAATAAATTATTAATACGGTTTATAAAAGCTGGTGGACTTCCACATAAAAATCAACGTTGCAAAACATACGGATACCGTTTTTTTCATCATCATAAGCCTATTTTAAATAATCAAAGAATTATAAGAACTCAGGGTATCCCTCAAGGCGGTGTACTTTCGGGAATGCTAGCAAATTTATATTTACATGAATTTGATTGTTGGGTTATCAATGATTTATCGAAAAAATATTCTCTAAGATACGTCCGTTATGCCGATGATATGGTCAGTGCGACACGATGTCGCATGTTCTGAGTGAGGAGGTGACTTCTCTAAGTTAGTGTCCAAACTTATCCTCAATCTCT
>NZ_JBALGC010000136.1:0-9420 GCF_036916575.1 Nostoc sp. | reverse complement strand
ATTAAACTGACACCGTAGAGCAAGGCAACTACCCCACCACCTACACCCAAATAAACCAGATTCAAGTAACGCTCTAAAATCTGATCTTTGGTTAATTCGTTCTCCATTTTTTGTGCTAGGCGAACTTCCTTGAGTTTGCGCCAGATTGTCTGTTCTTGTTTCAAAAACAGAATCCGCGCTAGCTGTTGGGTGATGGTGCTACCACCTTCTACCACACCTTGCGATCGCAAATTATTCAAACTCGCTCTGATAATCCCTTGAGGATCAACTCCGTTGTGTTGTTTAAATCTTCTATCTTCTGAGGCGATGAAAGCTTTTTTTAAATTATCTGGTATTTGTTCCAGCTTTAGCTGTTCTCTAGTCGCTTCACCTTGTTGTTGTAATATAGTGCCATCAGCAGCTTTGATGGTCAGTGTTTGCTCTCTGAGCACGGCATTCAACTGTGCCTTATCTGGTAAAGTCCGATCTATTAAACTGACACCGTAGAGCAAGGCAACTACCCCACCACCTACACCCAAGCCTGCCCAAAACCATATGCGACGATAGAGTGGTTTACCGCCAGTTGCCTGATTGGCCCTCATTTTAGATGGGAAAATTTTCATTTTGCTCAGTAACTGCCTCGCCTGCGCCACATGTGCTGGTGGTAAGCTCTCATTTGTTCCTCCTTATCCAGAGTCACTCAAATTGGTTGGTCTTCGCTTGAACCAGGAGGTAAGCTTCCCCACGTCAGTTCCTTGCTCAAAGTAGTAACTATATAACCACCATCAATCAGCTTTGGGGTTAGCGCACCACTATTGTGTTAGTATAATATCCTATAAATAATTAACTAAATTCACCAGAAAAAAATGTTTTTTAGATTTAGTTAATTTAGTTTTGTAAAAATGCTGCAATTTGAAATTCTGAATATAAAAACTATTGGCATTTACTGGAACAGGCGCAGCGAAGTATCCGCAAAGACAGCCAGAAAACGGCTTACTTAAGGAGAGTAGGATGCTTACGGCGAGCTACGCCTACGCAAAACCCAGACGAAGCGCCCTTGCCCTTGGTAGTAATATCGGCGATTCACACACCATTTTAGAAACAGCTATAGAGATTTTAGCCCAAACACCAGGTATTTTCTTAGAAGCCAGATCCAACTGGTATCAAACCAAAGCCGTCGGGCCACCACAGCCAGATTACCTAAATGGCTGCGTCACATTGCAGGTAGAAATGCTACCCCAGCAGTTATTAGAAATTTTGTTAAGAATTGAACAACAGTTTGGGCGTGTGCGTCAGCAACGCTGGGAACCACGAACTCTGGATTTGGATTTGTTATTATATGATGACTTTATTGTCGATACACCAAACCTCCAGATTCCCCATCCACGAATGCGGGATCGGGCCTTTGTGTTAGTACCACTGGCAGAAATAGCCGCAGATTGGATAGAACCAGTTTCTGGGTGTGTTATTAAAGAACTGCTCAAAGAGGTAGACTGTTCTGGTGTACATTTATGGATGGGCAATTAAAAATACCATCCTTAAACGTAGAAGAACGCTGATTTCACCTCTGTATTCACAGATAATCAGATTTTACTATGCCATTGGGTAGAGAATTACCACAACTGTTAAAACAACGCTTGTTTTATAAAGGACGCAAGTTTGATTTTGAAGTTAATCGCTTGCGTTTGCCTAATAAAGCGGAAGGAGAATGGGAATGTATTCGTCACCCTGGTGGTGCCCTAGCTGTGCCGGTGACACCAGAGGGTAAACTTGTACTCGTACGCCAGTATCGTTTTGCAATTCAAGGACGGATATTAGAATTTCCGGCGGGAACTGTAGAACCAAATGAAGATGCCTTAGAGACAATACAGCGTGAAATAGAAGAAGAAACTGGCTATAGTGCCCAAAAATGGGACAAACTAGGCGAATTTTTCCTTGCACCCGGCTATTCTGATGAGATTATTTATGCGTTTCTCGCACGAGATTTAGAAAAGCTGGAGACACCACCACCACAAGATGGAGACGAGGATATCGAAACTGTGTTTTTAACCCCCGAAGAATTAGAGAAAGCTATTCTGGAGGGAGAGCCGGTAGATGCTAAATCAATTGCTAGCTTTTTTCTGGCGCGTCCGTTTTTAGTCTAATACCAATATGCTGCTAGAGTTAGCAATCGCAGATGACTACGGTGCAGGCTTTGAATATGCTGACGAGATGATTGTTAACAACAATTTGAGTCGATACGTCGAACATCCGCGTTTTCGACTCATTCCTGGCAGCTACACCGATGATACGCAGATGAGTATTGCCATTACGGAAGTGATTGTTGCTCAAGTGCCTTGGACGCCAGAAGTTTTAACGAGTAAGCATCTGGGCACGTTTTTTGATTATTAACAGTTTGATTGCCCTGCTGCTTTACTCAATTAAAAGCAGACTACCTTTTCAAATACTACGGTTTTTCGATACTATTACAGTAATTTAGCTAAACATAAAGCTACTCTAATTTCACTATCTCCAAGTTTGGGTAGTGAAGTACACATTTGCGGCTTACCTATATGTCTGTACATTGAACACATTAACTGCTCAGTCATGAACTTACTACTTATTGGTAATACTGATTTGTTACCTTGGCTAAAGTCACATGAAAATTGACTTAGAGCCAAAGTTATAAGAGGATGACCAGAAGAAGCTTACAACTCCTAAATATGTGTCTCTATGCCAAACGCATACATGTTTCACACAGATGCGAAAAAATATAACTTTTAACAGTGCCGGTAAACTGACTGCTCTTTTGTTCCTGATAACTATCTTTCTCACGCCTTGTGTGATTATAAATGCAGGCGAACGTGGTGTATTGATGAAATTTGGCGAAGTCCAAAACCAGATATTAGAAGAAGGACTTCACTTAATTATTCCTGTAGTCAATACTGTGAAAAAGCTGAGTATTCGAGTCCAAAAACAGGAAATTTCTGCTGAGGCTTCTTCTAAAGATTTACAAAATGTTTTCACCGATGTCGCTCTCAACTGGCATATTATTCCCCAGGAAGCAAATGCCATTTTTCAAGAAATTGGAGATGAACAAGATGTAGTCATTCGGATTATTAACCCAGCAGTTGAAGAAGTACTAAAAGCAGTAATGGCAAAATATACTGCTGAAGAAATTATTACTAAACGAGGAGAAGTCAAAGATGGAGTAGATGATGCATTGTCCACACGACTGGGTAGCTATCACGTTGCAGTTGATGATATTTCTCTAGTTCATGTCTATTTTTCAGAACGATTTGGTGAGGCGGTGGAGGCGAAGCAGATTGCTGAACAAGAAGCAAAACAAGCAGAGTTTATCGCGCTGAAAGCAATAAAGGAGGCTGAAGCAAAAGTTAATTTAGCAAAAGGAGAGGCTGAGGCGCACAGATTATTACGTGACGGTTTAACTCCAGAAATCCTCCAAAGGCAAGCAATAGAAAAATGGAATGGGAAGCTACCATTAATTGTAAGTAAGGAGGCTCCAAAATTGGTGAATTTAAGTGAAACTTTAAAATTTGATGAAAATTGATATTATTTTTCACAAAATATCTGCTAAATAAGACACAGGGGTGCACAGATGTGTACCCCTACAATCGATTCATTTGTAGAAACGTGATAAACTCAATTAACCGTTGGAGAATAAAACGGGAGAATCGAGAATCTTCAACTGGATCAATAAGATAATCAACAGGGTATAAACTGTTGAAGAAATTAAACCTGTGAATAATTCTTTTTTGAGGTTATGCTCTTTGGGTTCTTTTTGAAAAATGTCCTTAGAACCGAATTGCATTAAGAGAATTCCGACAATATTAGAGAGCCAGTATCCTATAATTGAACAAGGTAAAAGTAATTTTGGGGAAAGTAAACTACATGCATACCCAAAACCATATGCTATTGGCAGGTTGAATAGTAGGTCATTCCACCAACATAGAGGTGACAACAAATATCCCAGTACTAGAAAAAATCCACCTCTGAGTTTTTTGAAAATGTCTTTTTTGAACTCTTCTGGAGTAGACTGTTGTAAATGCTCCAAGGCTGTATCTCCTGTTACATTCAACTCTTGACTGACGTTTTGAACGCTTTCCATAAAAAGCCACTATTCCTATCGGCTTAGTGTAGTTTAATATATAAATTAAACCAACGTCTAGTACAGGAGTAATAACATTTTGGCTTTTTGATGCTGAAAGTTTTACCACTGCCTAGTTTCAGGAAAATAGTAAAAAGCAAAATTTAGGTTTAACTCAGCTACAAATTAACAAGAACTGATTTCTACCAAAGGCGCATGAGTCAGTTCGCTTCTTGCAGAATCTGGGTTAATCCTTCAGTATTCGTGACAGGTAAAGACAAAATCAGTTTTGTCAATAGTAATTACGCTATAAATCAGCCGATTAAATAAGTATAAAATTCAGCTTTTTACTGAATCGTGAGGGTAAGATTGCTGTACTTCTTTCATTATTTGAGATTTTTCATATTTAACTTTTGTAAATAGTTGCGTTTTTAATATTACTTATCAATTCATCAATTCTTGATTTTGTTGTGTTCCAAGAACACATAAAACGTACTCCTCCCACACCAATAAATGTATAAAACTGCCAATTCTTTGCTTTTAAGGCGTGAATGACTTGTTCTGGTAATTTAACAAACACGGCATTGGCTTCTCTAGGAAACATCAAGTCAACACCTTCTATGTTTAATAGTTGATTTTCTAAGTAATCAGCACATTGATTGGCATGTCTGGCATTTTTTAGCCAAGCACCAGTTTCCAATAAACCCAACCAGGGAGCAGAGATAAACCGCATTTTTGAGGCTAGCTGACCTGCTTGCTTGCATCGATAATCAAAATCCTCTGCTAGCGCTTTGTTGAAAAAAATAATGGCTTCACCTAATGCCATTCCATTCTTTGTACCACAAAAGCACAACACATCCACTCCAGTTTTCCAAGTAATTTCAGCAGGGCTTTTATTCATAGCGGCAACTGCATTTGCAAAACGAGCGCCATCCATATGAATCTTTAAGTTATACTTTTTCGCAACTTCTTTAATTTTCAGAAGTTCTTCAATAGAATATAAAGTTCCTAATTCAGTTGATTGTGTGATGCTAATAACTTTAGGTTTGGGATAATGAATGTCAGTACGTTTAGTGACAATTGTCTCTATTGCCTCTGATGTTAACTTGCCATTTTTACCTTGAGCAAGTAAGAGTTTAGAGCCGTTAGATGCAAATTCTGGTGCGCCACATTCATCTGTTTCTATGTGAGATGTTTCATGACAAATGACGCTATGATATGACTGACAAAGGGCAGCTAAAGATAAAGAATTTGCTGCTGTACCGTTAAAGGTAAAAAATACTTCGCAATCAATTTCAAAGAGTTCCCGAAAATAATCTGCGGCTTTTTGAGTCCATTCATCATTTCCATAGGCTGGAACACTACCTTGATTTGCCCTAATCATATATTCCAGCGCTTCCGGACAAATACCAGAGGAATTATCACTTGCAAACTGCTCTGAGTTACTATTCATAATATCTACGTTGATTTTTATGAGTAATTTTTACAATCTTAGTGAATTATTTTGGCACTTGCCAACTCTAAGATTGACGGGAGATGCTATTAATGTCTCAAATTCTCTAAGAACTCTGCTAATTATAATAACTTTGAATGGTAATCAACTAAATGTTTATATAGCCCTACTTAATCATTCGTGTACAACAATATTTATGACTTATCTAAAAAGTCGCCAATCCGAAACTTTTGATTTTCACAAATCAAATAGAATTACTATATCTGGCATCAACGTGTTAATTAGTTTTTGTTGTCGTAGCTTTTATCTAAGTAGTTATAGTACAGATTAGTATTTTTATACTATATGATTTTACTGATGACTACTGAAAACTAGAGTCTTAGTTTCGTTTTACTGAGACGTTAAATTACTACGGTGTCTTCGTCAGCTTTGCGTTGAGGGGTTCTGGGACTTAAACATCGCAAATCACTAAATATTATGCTAAAAAAATAAAGTTTGCTAATTAGAATGCTAGTCATATACTTATAATGTACCATACAATGCCCTACCAATAACGATGACATCACTATTGGGCATATTTGTCCTTTGTTAGTTGTCAGTAGTCATTTGTTTATTTTCATACTGACTAATGACTCTCTGGGTGATGCTCCTTCTGGTGCGTCCGCTACGCGAATGTCGTTAACGCCAGTTGCTTTTCCTGTGGTCGCCGCTGTGCGAACAAATTGGGGAACCCTTGACGCTCGATTACTCGCTACCGCTACGCTAACGGCAGTTCCTCATGGGGAGCCAGTGCGTTGGGCGGCGAGCCACTATTGTTGCAACTGGCGTGGAAACCCCCATCGCCTTTGGCGTCTCCCTTTGGGAGAAGACCGGACTGCCGAGGCTCCTACGTCGCTCTAAGCGAAGCTATGCCGTAGGCTTTACGCTACGCTAACACCAAGGTACTGGTTCACTGAATCACCAATGACTAATAACTAATGACTGAACCATTGATTGAACTCAAAGGTGTTTCTAAGTCCTTTGGTAGCCATAAAGTTCTAGATAATGTAGACTTGAAAATTTATCGGGGAGAAGCACTGGGGATTATTGGCCCATCAGGGACTGGTAAATCAACAATTTTACGGGTAATAGCGGGATTACTTTCTGTCGATGAAGGAGAAATTTATGTGCAAGGAGTGCGGCGAGACGGTTTGATTGAGGATGGTGGCCAGCAGATTGGCATTGGCATGGTGTTTCAGCAGGCGGCGCTATTTGATTCGCTGACGGTAGACGAGAATGTGGGATTTTTACTTTATCAAAATTCAAAGCTACCGCGATCGCGGATTCAAGATTTGGTAAAAGAAAAATTGGAGATGGTAGGTTTGCCAGGAACAGGTCACCTCTACCCAGCCGAACTTTCCGGGGGAATGCGAAAACGGGTAAGTTTTGCCCGTGCAATTATGTCTAACCCTGATAGTCCCACAGAAGGCCCAGAAGTTTTATTATACGATGAACCAACAGCTGGACTTGATCCCATTGCCTCAACAGTAATCGAAGATTTAATCCGTTATTTGCAAAGTTCACATGGAGCTTGTGGCACCTATGCCATTGTTACCCACCAAGCCAGTACTGGCCGCCGTACAGCTGATAGAGTTATATTTCTCTATGAAGGTAAAGTGCAGTGGCAGGGTACAGTTAGTGAAATACCCAACACAGAAAATCCGTTGATCAGACAATTTGTCAGTGGAAGTGTGGAAGGACCGATTCAATTTGTCGGCTAGAAACTTAAAAGTTATGAGTTAGGAGTTAAGAGTGAGGAGTTAAGACTGAGGAGCGAGAGTTAAATTCAACTCATAATTCATAATTTATAACTCCTAACCGGAGCTTCGGAGTCTCCGGCTTTGCTCCTAACTCCTAATTGATTGTTGGTGGAGGCAAAAAAATGCGAGGTCTTATGACAATCAACTTCGCGTCTGGGCGAACATTTAGAGAAGGCTCTGTGGGGTTGTTACTCCTACTAGGACTAGGGGTATTTGGATTACTCTTTTTTTGGTTACATAGATTCACTACTGGTGGTCGTTCATACAAAACTATTGTGGAATTTGCTAACGCTGGCGGAATGCAAAAGGGATCACCAGTTCGCTATCGTGGCTTTAAGGTAGGAACTATTTCCCAGGTTCGACCAGGGCCAAATGCCATTGATGTAGAGATTGAAATTGCCCAAACTGACCTAATTATCCCCCGGAATGTAGTGGTGGAAGCTAATCAAAGCGGATTAATTAGCGAAAGTATTATCGACATCACACCAAAAGCAACATTACCTGCTGGGGTTGTGCTTGCTAAACCCCTAGATAAAAATTGTGATAACAGCCTCATAGTCTGTAATGGCTCTCGATTAAAAGGTCAGGTTGGGATCAGTGTTGATGACCTAATTCGCAGTTCAACTCAGCTAGCTGATGCATACAATGACCCAAAATTTTATAGAAATGTCAATCGGGTTCTAGAAACTACCACAGGCGCAGTAACAAGTTTTACTGAGCTAAGTCAGGATTTACAAGGTTTGACCAAAAACTTGCGACAACAACTAAATACATTTTCAGCCACTGCTAATTCAGTGCAACGAGCGACAAACCAACTTAATGCATCCGCGAATCAAACACTAAATAAATTTGATGCAACTGCAACTCAAGCAAATCGTTTGCTGAACAACCTGGATAATCTGTTGACAACAAATCGTTCTGCGCTGGTTGGCGCTTTGAACAATATCACTGAAACTAGCAACCAACTGCGTGTTACAGTCAGTAGCTTATCACCAGCTGTGAATCGCTTGACTCAAGGACAATTACTCAACAATTTAGAAACTCTTTCAGCAAATGCAGCACAAGCCTCAGCTAATTTACGCGATGCTTCTAAAACCTTAAACGATCCAAAGAATGTGGTGCTGCTGCAACAAACTTTAGATTCAGCACGAGTAACGTTTGAAAATAGCCAAAAAATTACATCTGATTTGGATGAATTGACAGGTGATCCTAGTTTCCGAAAAAATTTGCGGCAATTGGTGAATGGTCTAAGTGGTTTAGTATCTTCTACACAACAGATGCAGCAACAAGTGCAAGTTGCTACGACTCTAGATTCGGTAAAAGCTGCTGTGAGCAAACCAAAGAATCTAATTCCTACCCCAGCACCAACCCAACAAGCGATGTTTAATGACAAGTCCCTACCTATCTACGTAATTAATCCCTCACCTGCTAATTTTGTCAGTACCGACACCAACCTTCAACCAACCCCCAGTCCGTCTATCTCTAACTCATCCCAAGAAGACCTTTTGAAGCAGCTGCGGGAGTATGGTAAGCAACGGGAGCAACTGGAGACGGGAAAATAGGCAATACAGCTTGGCAATTTTAAAAAGGAATTACTGAAAACGGCTGATACGATAAATGAGGTTAGATACTCCGCCCTGTCCTCGGAGTATAAAACATCAAATAACCTTCGGTTTAAGAACAAGTAATTCCGATGAAATCGTTGTTCATAAAATTTTTGAGTGTCTTGTTGATGACAAGCACCTAAACGATTAACTCACTCACCAAAGGTTTCACGATAATCCGCTAACCACCTCTGTACCGTACTCCGATGCCTCCCAAGTATTTTAGCGATGCCTTCTCTACGAGACGCTTTGCGAACGGTGGCAAGTTACGCACAGACGTTGATACCTTGTTTTTTAATCATGTAAAGTGCTTGTAACCGAACTTTTACGTTGTGCATTATTCTGTTGACGTACCAACGTCTCCAGTTCTTCGACACTTTCTTGGATATCGATATTTGTTACCCAATACGCTTGGGTTAAGAGCAGGACTTACCCGAAAATTAAGAAAAACGAACCACAAAGGGGAGGCAGCGCGGTCTTCTCCCAAAGGGAGACGCC
>NZ_JBALGC010000135.1:0-48787 GCF_036916575.1 Nostoc sp. | reverse complement strand
ACCTTCTATACCAAAAACATTTTGCTGAATGAGGGTATCCGCGCTTGGATGGCTCCTCAAGATCAACCCCACGAACAATTTGTATTCCCTGAGGAAGTATTACCACGTGGTAACGCTCTCTAATAAATAAAAACCGCTCATGACCTGAATAAGGGTTGTAGTTGGGGGTAATTGACACCATTGAGATTAAATAATTTCCTGGGTACAAGCCAATAAAGTGTCAAGATTCCCCATTTTCTAATCATCTCCCGCCTTTTGGTGGGGGATTTTTTTATATATGGTTAATATCTCTAAATTTATGTGTTATCTTAGATGAAGGTTATAAACCCAGAGCAAATGCTCTGCCCTTTTGAGACTAAGACCGCTTAGGCAATAAGGAGGTGATGCCCATGATTGAAAGTAGTAAATGCATGGGTCATCAGGTTGCAGTTAGCCGGCTGTGTGCCGGGGCTGTTCTCTAAAAGTTAGCCTTAGTCATCTTGAGAGACTAAGTTAGCTCAAGTAGCTAGGCAAGCTCGGAGTTCCTTCCGGCAGTCTGGTTGCAACCTGAAGACCCGCTAGACCGCTCTGACTTAGATCACCTGATCTAAATCAGGGCGGATAGTTTTTTATAGGTGACTTTTGTTGTATCAACCGTTGCTTTTGAAAATGTTACATGGCGATGCCTGCTGCGGGCAAAGCCAATGCATTTAAGTTTTCTTAAAAATAAAAATATTTTGGCTTAAATCTTGGCAACTGACCAGATGTGAGCAATAGCAAGTTTATCTTCCTATCCTTTTTGTGGAAAATAAAAGGGGTTTGCCTTTGTCAGATGCAAGATGTAACAAATATATAGGAATTTTTTGATATGGCACAACTACTCACTGAAGCGGAAATTCAAGAACACGCAAAGGTTCTGTTAGGTTGGACTGTTGAAGACTCCAAGTTACAGACTACCTGCACATTCAAGGATTTTATCCAGGCAATTGAGTTTGTCAATAAGCTGGTGAAACCGATTGAGTTAGCAGGACATCATCCAGATATAGAGATTTCTTACAATAAAGTAAAGATTACACTCACAACACATGATGCAGGCGGGCTGACGCTGACAGACTTTGATGTAGCGCGGGTGGTTTCCCAAATCAACTAACTTTAGGGTAGAGGTACGGATTTTGTTTTGGAGTGTGCGGGTTTAAAAACCTTGATTCCTGATCTTGTGTTTGTCATCACAATACTAGACGGACTACCCTACGGGAATGCTTTGCCTACGTTTGTATAGCCGAGCCAGCGTATTTTAACTGGTGTACGATTTCCACTAGGACTAAGTATAAGAAGTGATTTTTACTGACAAGCTGCTAGTATCTAAAGCTTTGAGTAATTTAGCCAACTAGGGAGCGAATAATTTAAACCTTACTCCCTGCTTAGATATTTAGATAACTATGTGTGACAGTTATTAAGGCGATCGCTGTGATCTTGCCATCTAGATCAGATGTTTTATAATGTTATGATATAAAGATATGTTTTTGCATAAGTTAATCACATAATTTTTTAACCCTAAGTTAATCGTTTATTAGCTTTGCAAAAACTAAAATTGTAGTAGTGGCAACTATGCCTGATGCACAGGTTTCAATGATATGTCACATTTTTGAGATTTTAAGTGCAACGAATACAATTATCTAAACAAGGTGTGAGGAGTAAAGAAAAGATGTCTAATCTCTTGTGGAAATCCTTAGTGGTTAGCCCAGCAGTTTTGGGAGCAACATTGTTAGTTTCGACAACAGCAATTGCGGCTCCAAGCACAACCACTGAAGTATCAGCAGCCAAACAACCGGGTGTAACGGAAGTTACCCAACAGTCAGAAACATTGGCTCAAACAACGATAGATCAAGTTAATCGCTACAGCAACGAAGGCAACCAAAATAACTCTCAGTCTCAAGTAACATCGGTTTCTCAATTTTCTGACGTACAACCCACTGACTGGGCATTCCAAGCATTGCAGTCCTTAGTTGAGCGCTATGGTTGTATTGCAGGTTACCCAAATTCTACTTATCGCGGTAATCGTGCTTTGACCCGTTATGAATTTGCCGCTGGTTTGAATGCTTGTTTAGATCGGGTTAACGAATTGATTGCCACAGCCACAGCTGACTTGGTAACCAAACAAGATTTAGCTACCTTGCAGCGGTTACAAGAAGAATTTTCCGCAGAATTAGCAACTCTACGCGGTCGCGTAGATTCTCTAGAAGCGCGAACTGCTGAATTAGAAGCTAATCAGTTCTCCACTACCACCAAACTAGTCGGTGAAGCCGTTTTTGCCGTTAGTGATGCCTTTGGAGGTAATACTGGTGACGCTAACAATACCGTCTTCCAAGATCGGGTACGTTTAGACTTGCAAACTAGCTTCACTGGTAGAGATGTTTTGCACACACGTCTGGCAGCAGGTAATGCACAAGCCTTTTCACTAAGGGATAACGCTAATAATGATCTCACTGCTCTCGGTGATGCGGAAGGCAGACAAACATTTCAAGTCGGTAGCACTGGTAACAACGGTGTCAGGATAGACCGATTGACCTATGAAGTTCCCATAGGCCCAGCCCAAGTTTACCTTGCAGCTAGTGGCGGACGACACAGCCAATATGCTGCTGTCAACAACCCTTACTTTTTTGACGGCACTGACGACGGCGGTAACGGCGCTTTGTCTACCTTTGCTTCTGAAAGTCCCATCTATCGGATTGGTGGCGGTGCCGGTATAGCAATCAATCTACCCCTTGGCAAAGGTGGTGGGATTTTGGGAAGGACTTCAATTACTGGGGGTTACTTAGCATCGGAAGCTAATACTCCTGTTCTTGGTACAGGCCTGACCGAGGGTAACTATGCTGCTTTAGGACAGTTGAACTTTAGTGTTGGCGATCGCTTGGCTTTAGCTGCTACTTACGTCCACGGATATAGCGCAGGTGGTTTCTTGTTTGACTCAGGTTCTACATCAGATGGAACATTGGGATCTATTACAGTCGGTACTCGACAAGCTAATACTTTACAAGGTGGAGCTTCCACCAACTCCTACGGTGTGTCGGCTGCCTTTAGACCTAGCGACAAGCTGTCAATTAGTGGCTTCATCTCTTACCACGATATCACTGGCTTCGGTGCAGGTGATGATTATAATGCTTGGAGCTATGGTGCTGGAGTTGCTTTAGTTGATTTTGGTAAACAGGGTAACGTCTTGGGTCTTTTTGCTGGTGTAGAACCTTATTCCCGTAACCGACCAATTTTTGCTGGTACTGGTAATGATGTACCCTATCACTTTGAAGGCTTCTATAAGTATCGCGTGTCAGATAATGTTTCAATCACCCCTGGTGTAATCTGGTTGACCTCTCCTGATCAAAACAGCGATAACGATGATGCATTTATCGGTACGCTCAGAACAACTTTCACCTTCTAGAGTGTTGACTATCTACTGACAATTTTGAACTCTATTTCTCCTCGCCATCAGGCGGGGCTTTTTGTTGTCGATAGCAGCAACGAATAAACCCCAGTAGGTAACCGGAGTATAATAGAAAAGTTAGAAGTTATGAGTTATGGCGAGTTTTTTATGAATAGACCACAGTAGGTGGGCATTACAATGCATTGGTGTCAACTTCAGCCAAAACCCCTTTAAAACCTCGTTTATAGCCTCCGGCTCTTAATGCTTGTTATTGGGCTGCTGCCGCGAGTAAGGGAGGCGGAGTCTCAATGAATAGCGCAGCCTCTTCTCTACGAGAGGCTACGCTATTGGTTGGCGTAGCCCGCCGTAGGCATCAGAACTTTGTAAGAGAGGAGCGTTACTTTTCAAGACAGGCATCAGAACTTTTCAGACAGATTTTAGGTTGAAGAAAAATCTAAAATCCAAATTGAATAACTCCTAACTCCTAACTTCTAACCCCTAACTCCTAACTTATTACTGCTTGTGGAACTATCTTGTAAATCGGAATATGCAATTTTGGCCTTATTAGAGATGGCAGCTCACTACGAAAGCGGCGAACCGCTGCAAATTCGACAAATTGCAGCACAACAAAACATACCCGATCGCTATCTGGAACAGCTACTAGCAACCTTGAGGCGTGGAGGTATAGTCAAGAGTCAGCGCGGATCAAAAGGTGGCTATCTGTTATCGCGAGAACCTCGAAAAATCATCCTTTTTGAAATTTTGGAATGTTTAGAAGGGTTAGAGGTGCGGACTTGTGAAGAAAACGTTAATCTCAAAACGGTAGACAGTTCGGTTATAGAAGAAATTTGGCAAGAAGCAAGTCACGCAGCAAATTCAGTGTTGCAAAAATATACGCTCCAGGATCTTTGTGAAAAACGAGATTCACGGCGGCAATTGGATATCATGTACTACATTTAGTCAAGAGTCATTTGTTATTTGTTATTTGTTGCTTGTAACTACTAACCAATGACTAATAACTCATAACTAAAGAACTAATAACTAAGGACTAAATTATGCGAATTGCTCGTAACATTACAGAACTGGTTGGTCGTACACCCCTAGTGCAGTTGAACCGGATTCCCCAAACAGAAGGATGTGTTGCTGAAATTGTGGTGAAACTGGAAAGTATGAACCCATCGGCATCAGTTAAAGACCGGATTGGGGTGAGTATGATTAACGCTGCCGAAGAGGAGGGGCTGATTACTCCTCTTAAGACAGTATTGGTAGAACCCACCTCTGGAAATACAGGAATTGCCCTAGCAATGGCAGCAGCAGCTAAGGGTTATCGATTAATTTTGACAATGCCAGAGACAATGAGTGGGGAGCGACGAGCAATGTTGCGTGCTTATGGAGCAGAACTGGAACTAACACCAGGTATGGAAGGTATGAGTGGGGCAATTGGGCGGGCGCAGCAAATAGTTAATACTACGCCAAATACCTATATGTTGCAGCAGTTCCGCAATCCAGCCAATGCAAAAGTGCATCGGGAAACTACTGCCCTTGAAATCTGGGAAGATACTGATGGACAAGTAGATATAATCGTGGCAGGGGTGGGCACAGGTGGTACGATCACTGGGGTAGCAGAAGTGATTAAAGCCTGCAAGCCAACTTCTAAGGCGATCGCAGTTGAACCTGCCAATAGCCCAGTTTTATCTGGGGGACGTCCTGGGGCGCACAAAATCCAGGGAATTGGCGCTGGATTTATTCCCCAAGTACTAAAGATAAAATTGATTGATGAAGTGATTACCGTCACCGATGAAGAAGCGATCGCCTACAGTCGGCGTTTGGCAAAAGAAGAAGGGCTACTATCTGGTATTTCCAGTGGAGCAGCTTTATGTGCAGCAATTCGCGTTGCCCAACGTCAAGAAAATCAAGGACGTTTAATTGTAATGATTCAGCCCAGTTTTGGTGAGAGGTATTTGAGTACACCGTTGTTTCAAGACCTGGAGGCAAGATTGGCCGTTAGCGTCAGTTAACGATACATTGAATTAATGGTCAATTCTAAGCACGTTTCTAACCATTACGAAACTCTCAAAGTTAGTCCAAGTGCCAGCCAAGCGGAGATTAAGCAAGCTTATCGGCGCTTGGTTAAGTTGTTTCATCCTGACAGTAATCAGGAAACAGCCGATCACGAGCAGATAATTCGCATCAATGCAGCCTATGAGGTTTTAGGCGACAACCAAAATCGCCGTAATTATGACCAACAACTGCAAGATGACTCCCAAAAATTAAATAGCGATCGCCTACAGCGTACAGCATCAGCTCAAAAACATTACCAGACAAGACGAAAAACAGGACGGGAAGCTGACGAGCAAGTCGAGGAATGGCTGCGCCAAGTTTACCAACCAGTCAATCGTTTGCTTTGTACTATTCTTTATTCGTTAGAAGAACAAATGGAGCAATTAGCCGCTGATCCCTTTGATGATCAGTTATTAGATGAATTTCAGGAATACTTAAAAACCTGTCGAGATGACTTGAAGCAGGCACAAATTACTTTTCGCTCCCTGCCGAATCCCCCTAGTCTAGCAAGAACAGCGGCTCACCTCTACTACAGCCTCGATCAAGTAGCAGATGGACTCGATGAGTTGGGTTACTTTCCTTTGAACTACGATGAGCGTTATTTGCACACAGGTCATGAACTATTCCGCATAGCTACGAGATTGCACTGTGAGGCACAAGTTTCAGTTAATCAATAGTTTAGGAGGCTGTATTTCTTGCCTTTGGTAAGCTGAGAAAATATATAATCGCAGCATCCCCTAAACCTTGTGTAGCGATCGCACCAGCCCCAGCAATCAGCAAGCTGCCGAAACCAGGTACAAATTTTAAGGCAATATCAGCAATACCGATCATGCCAGCATCATTCGTGACAGGTTAAGGCAAATTCTCTTGAAAAGCAGTCATCTTTCAAACTCCAAGTTTGAGGAGCATTTTTCTCCGTATATTATTCCTCTAACCACTGACAGAGAAATTAGTTTATCCTGGAAACAGAGAAAGATTAAGAAATTTTAAATTTTGCTTCAGTTGAATCATGCAATGTATTGTTAATCGCCGCGCCCAGTTTTCGGCAAGTCATCGTTACTGGTTGCCAGAACTGAGTGAAGCCGAGAATATTGAGAAATTTGGTGCTTGCTCTAGATTTCCGGGACACGGACATAACTATGTCTTATTTATCTCCCTAGCCAGGGAATTGAATGAATATGGTATGGTGCTGAACTTGTCTAATGTGAAACACGTAATTAAACGCGAAGTTACCAGTCAATTGGACTTCTCTTATCTCAACGATGTGTGGGCAGAATTTCAACAAACTCTGCCCACCACTGAGAATATTGCACGGATCATCTGGCAGCGGTTAGCATCCCATTTGCCTCTAGTCCGTGTGCAGTTGTTTGAACATCCTGAACTTTGGGCAGATTATATGGGAAACGCAATGGAAGCCTACCTCACCATCAGTACTCACTTTAGCGCCGCCCATCGGCTAGCTCATCCTAACCTCAGTAATGAAGAA
Source organism: Nostoc sp. (assembly GCF_036916575.1). Classification (GTDB taxonomy): domain Bacteria; phylum Cyanobacteriota; class Cyanobacteriia; order Cyanobacteriales; family Nostocaceae; genus Nostoc. The sequence goes on along the minus strand of NZ_JBALGC010000135.1, from coordinate 41,843 downwards.
AACACTGAAATTTACGGTAAGTGCGCCCGTCCTCACGGTCACGGACACAACTACCATTTAGAAGTTACCATCAAAGGGGAAATTGATCCACGCTCCGGCATGATTGTTGATTTAGGGGCATTGAATCAAGTGGTAGAAGATTATGTGGTAGAGCCATTCGATCACACCTTTTTAAATAAAGACATTTCTTACTTTGCCGAAGTTGTGCCCACTGCTGAGAATATCGCACTTTACATTGGTAATTTATTGCGATCGCCTATTCAGGAATTGGGAGCTAAACTTTACAAAGTGAAACTGATTGAAAGTCCTAATAACTCCTGTGAAATCTACTGTACTGAGTCAGAATCAAATTCAGCCAGTGCAGGCGTGAATCAGCCAGTATTAGCCAGAGTTTAGCTAATTGGAAATCCAGGCATAGGACATAGGGAATTTATATAATCCCCATGACAGCAGTTGCTTCTCCTGTCGGAGACGCTGCGCGTAGCTTGCTTCCCTGTAAGGGTACAAGTCGGCAGAGCGCAAGGGCGCACTGGCTCCCCAATGCCCAGCTAGAAAAGTTTACTAACTAAACAGTTGAAACCAGGTAGCAAAGGATTTGTCAATTCATCTTGATTAAATAAAGTAACTGCTAGCTTTAATGCAGCCTGCTCACGATGATAAACCTCAACTTTTTTCTGTATAGAATCGCAAATCCAATATTCCTGAACCCCTTGCACCGAGTACAGCTTTAGCTTTGTTTCCTTGTCGCGTTTCTCATTTTTTTCGCCAGGTGACAGAACTTCTACTACTAACTCTGGTGCGCCCGTGAGGTGTCCAGCTTCATCTAGCAAGTGTTTTAAGCGTTCATGACTTGCCCACACCACATCAGGGATCACATTGTCAGAATCTGAGAAAATAATTCCAGGTGCGATGTCTGACGACAAGCTGCTCCGCATCTACGCAGCTTTACCCAGACCAGTTTCATCTGACCAATTATTAAGAACTGTAACAATCTTGCCACAACTCGATTGATGATCCCAGTTCGGTGCTTTAGTCACAAATAGTTCTCCATCAATAATCTCATAGCGATTTCTGCGTTCACGAAGTGTCTCGGAACGAGAATCGCCAGCAAATAGCTCTAGGTCAGCAGTCGTCCAACGCAGTGGAGTTGTTTGCATAGAAACCCCCTAGCATTTTCCTTTCATCATATTTTAAAAATACCGACGACGGGCGGAATGTCGCAAATAGCGATAAATCCCCCAGGCTAAAACTCCAAAAAAGAGATTTAGTAAAAAGCGAGTAAATATAAACCACAAAATATCAGTATCAAAAAGCTTCGACGGACTCAAGGGACTTAGAATCCTGGCTAAGAGAAACAGCCCAAAAATAGCATTTCCACCCAGCACGAGGGCAAACAGCACTAAACTCCTCTGCCAGTAACGGCGCTGGGGTGTACGGTCTGAGATCAGGGTAATGGCGGGTTTGCCTTGCACTTTTCGCAGTAATTGTTCTAGTCGCCAAAACATCCACAATAAAAATGGAAATAAACCATAGCTAAGGAAACGCAGGGTTAGTGAGTAACGCCAAGCACTAGATAGGACATTAACTAGGGCATGACAGATTACAGAATTTAGCCAAGCCCGAAAAATGAACTTCCTGTCTCGATTTAACCGAGTGTTGGAGGAAATATAAATTCCTAAGGCATATCCCCAAGGCGCAGAGAACATGGCGTGGACTGGCGTGCCGATAGTCCGGTCAAGAATTGATGCGGTACCGTGGAAAAGGTAAATCCAATTCTCTTCGGCAGTGAATCCGAGGGCAACTGCTACAGTGAAGAGAAAAAGGGTAGAGTGAAGTAATCGATACCTGCGTTGCAGATAGCAGGTTGGGACAACAACCGCTACCAACTTGCAGCCTTCTTCAATTGGGCCTACTTCCACAAGCTGCCGTAAGGCTATACCAGTAAGCGTAGACGCGCAGCGGCTTGTCGGCAGACATAGCTGAATGTGATGCCAGTCCCCAATCTTGTTGGCTACAGTTTCAAAAATCCATTCGAGGCTAAGGGCTAAGATTCCAGATATTGTCCCGATGATAAAGAACATCAGCAACCTTAACAGAGGTGGGGCAAATGGCACCCGATAGTAGTAGTACCCTAGCAGCAGCAAGGGTGGTATTGCTGCCCACAGCAGTAAAGAAATAATCAACCACTCACCTGAGCGATCGCTGTACGATGACGGTGGGTATTGTTGGTGATAGTGGGAGTTTGGAAACCCGCCTCAACAATAGCTTGCTCAATGTCCAAAGCAAAATATTCATCTAAATACGGTTCAGTACTTTTGAGCAACGTCAAAATGTAGGCTGGCATTTTCTTGTAAACTTCACATTTGGGATTCATGTCCATGATTGCCAAGTAGCCACCTGGACGCAGCACGCGCCGCATTTCAGCAAAAATTTGTCGGGTTGCCGACTGGGGTAATTCGTGGCACATCAAGAAAATTGAGACTAAATCAAATGAGGCATCAGGTAGCCCAGTAGATTCAGCTCGGGCATGAAGCCAATTAATTTTAGCTTGACGTTGTTGAGCGCGGTAATTGGCAACAGCTAAGAAGTAGGGAGATAAGTCCAAGCCTGTGATTTTGGCATGGGGATAAATTTCTTGCATGGCAAAGGTACTCAAACCTACAGCACACGCCAAATCTAGAATATCTTGGGGTTGATTGGGGATTTGGGCTTTGAGAATATCGTGGTAACTTTGGCGCAGTTTAGCATCTCCTTCGGCTCCAGCATCTTGCCAAATTCCGGCATGGACAGTACGAGCAGCAACTTCTAGCTCCCAAGCGGCTTTCCAACTGAGGTCTCCACCTTCGTAGGCATGGAATGACCGTAAGTAGTATTCTGGGTAGGAAAGCTGAGGATTTTCTACTTGAGCTAGATCAGCCTTCCAATCACGCGCCTGTAGTGTTTCGACTTCTTGCGTCCAAGGCACGCCAATTCTTTCGGCACGTTTAATCATCATTTGTCTAGCTTGATGCTTGGCTAGGTTGGCCAAAGGCTTGATTGCCAGTACGCCATTTACCAAGCGGGAAGCGAAGCCAGGAGTAGTATTTACAGCAGCGGTCATAAATTAATTCGCGTTCAACAGCTTTTTTTACTTATGACATACTTGCTGGAGTCCAGTCTAGATGCAAATTGAATTACATAACCGCAGTCTGCCTCCCCTGACTGACCTCTGAAAATTAATGTCATGGAAACTTCACATTATGACATCAGTCTAATTTGCCTTATTTTGCAATATTCGGCTTGAGAGCTAACAACATCTCTAATTCACTAGTAGATTTATCAGGGCTAGTGGCGGTAATACCAAAACCACGAATGGAACCCAGGATAGTGATGGTATCAGCGTTAGATGAGATAAAACTATTGATCAAGGGCACAGTTTTAGTTTTGTCCATATCTAGGTAGAAATAACCGCCGTTGGGCTTTTGCAAAGAATCAGTAACGGCTTTGAAAGCGTCGCTATTGTTGAGAGATTGATTCTTGCGATCAGCAACTGCGTTAGCAATTGGGCCACCAACAGCTACAAATACAGTGTCTTGATCCAGCCAACCATGCGCCAATAAAGCTCCTTGTCTGGGGATTTGCCATTCAGTTACGTCTTTACCACCAATATTTCTGTTGGCGACGTTGATTTGTTGGGTTTTGGCGAGGGTATCCAATTTCGTCAAGGTGGCTTCGGCAGTTTGGCGATCGCTAGTATCAAATACTAAAGCACCTCCAAAACCAACACTTGCTAACACTCCTTGATTAGATGGAATCGCACCAAAGGCGAATTCTCCATTCATCCAGCCAAAAATATCCTTATCCAGGTTAATATTGACAAATTTCAGTTGTCCTCGTACTTGTTCCAGAGCTTGCTTCATTTGGGGATAATCTTTTGACTGTTCTACTAACGTTTCCCAGCCACGACTGATGCCATTTCCACTAATCAGAGCAAAGGTATCAATTGGAAATTGCCCCACTATATTCCCAGGACTTGATTGATACTGAAATTTATTTAGTTGCGGATCTAAATTGGCGATCGTTTTTACCCGCACTCCCGCATCATCAACACCAACACCCGCGACTACAGATTTTATCTGCTTGAGTTGCGTCAGAGTTTGTGAAGGTAACTGCTTTGCCTGCGGACTTGCGGCTGCTAATTGCTGTACCATGCCTGCATAATCTGGTACATAAATTTGGGCGAGGCTGTTTTTGACATCTACTCCTTTATTGAGAATGCTGCTGGCACCTTCTTTACTGGCAAAAGAAGACTGTCCCTTAAACGTGTCAATTGCTTTTTCTACAGCTTGCTTTTCGGGGGCAAATACCAAGTGACTATTATTTAAAACTACGCTATATGTCGGCTTGCCATTTTCTGTAGTTTCGATAATTTTTTGACCTTGATAGTCAGATTCTTGGAATTTCACCCCCTTTTGTGACTTCAATTTATTAGCAAAATTTAAGGCACTGAGTTTGTCCTTGATTCCTACTACTATCAGGATATTCGGTTCCTTATATGCTTCAGACGGCACTTTTAACTGCGCCGATTTAACCGGATTTGGTGGCAGTACAGCAATCATTACACCACCAGCCCAAGGCTTTATGTCTTTTTCATAAGAAACGTTACTATTACTGAACATTTGCTTATTGAAATCTTCTAAACCTTTTGCCACTAACTTTTGTGCTTCTAGAGTGCCAAACTGCTGTAACTTTGCCCAGGCTTGAGAGTCAGTAGTAATATAAGTTGCCATCAATGCTGTTGAAGGTACTACTTTAGCACTGCCTAGAGCGTCTAAGCTACCTCCTGATGGACCTTTAAAATACGTATAAGCCGCTATACTTCCTGCTACAACTACAGCAGCACCAGCAGCAGGAATCAAAAACTTTGATTTACTTTCAGGCATTTTATTATCCTCTTTTGCTCAGATTGTCACCGAGATTTATACAAGTGTCATTGTAGAGTTCTCGGATTTATTGATAATTTCGGCTCATTGATCGGTATTTACTGATAAAATTAGTAATCCTATAAGTTAGTGGTCTAAAATTACTCTAAAGAATACTTCAATGGGATGAGGGGCAAATCCGCAAATGACATACTGTTCATCTCAAACAAAATAGCCTGCTCAACAGCGGCAAGCTATTCTAAGTTATAAGAATAATTAGGAGTATTTGTACTTAATGAGAATCTACCGAGGAGCAAGAGACTCTTGACTCGATGACAAAAAAGTGCAAAACATCAGAAAAAGTAGATGCGGAAGGGATATGGAAAAAGTTCAAGGATCGGCAACCGACCTTCGGAAATTCGGGTGAGATTAATTTCAATTCCCCAATCCCAAACAAGAGTCATTACCCCCATATTGCCTTGTTGATTTGGGAAATACAGACACCGCTATTTTGCTTAACTACATCCACCAGCCAAGCCAGACTTTTCAGGATTACAAGGTCAGTAAGGATCAATGTCGAAGTCTTATTTTGATACAGATAATAACGGACACAAACCTTTTGAGTTACCGGGAGCAAGACCACACTACAACCCTGATCGCCCCGGACAGGTAGAGCATATTTTTCTTGATCTCAGCTTGGATATCCCCAAGCAAAGCTATCAGGGCAGTTGTAGTATTCGCCTCTTGCCAATCCGTAATGGCATTGACCGTTTAACTTTAGATGCTGTTAACTTGAATATCGAGTCTGTGCAGGTGGACGATGTGCCACAAAATTTTGACTACGATGGGGAACAGCTTTCCATCCAACTTTCTGAGGCGACCCAGATTGGTAAACGCTTGCTAATTGCGATCGCCTACTTGGTGGCAAAACCGCAACGCGGTATTTATTTTATTCAACCAGACAAACACTACCCAAACAAGCCCACACAAGTTTGGACTCAGGGAGAAGACGAAGACTCTCGCTTTTGGTTCCCCTGCTTTGATTATCCAGGACAACTGTCTACTTCAGAAATTCGCGTCCGCGTCCCCAACCCTCTGGTGGCGATTTCCAACGGCGAACTGATTGACACCACAGAAGATGGTGATTACAAAATCTACCATTGGTCACAGCAACAAGTTCATCCTACCTACTTAATGACTTTGGCAGTCGGTGACTTTGCCGAAATTCGGGATGAGTGGAACGGCAAACCAGTCACCTACTACGTAGAAAAGGGACGGGAGGAAGATGCTAAACGCAGCATGGGCAAAACTCCCCGTATGATCGAATTTTTGAGCCAAAAGTATGGTTATCCCTATGCTTTCCCGAAATACGCCCAGGTTTGCGTCGATGACTTCATTTTTGGAGGGATGGAAAACACTTCCACAACCCTGTTAACAGATAGATGCTTGCTGGATGAGCGCGCCGCCTTAGATAATCGCAACACAGAAAGTTTAGTTGTCCACGAACTCGCGCACCAGTGGTTTGGTGATTTGGTGGTGATTAAGCATTGGTCTCATGCTTGGATTAAGGAAGGGATGGCTTCCTATTCTGAGGTGATGTGGACAGAACAGGAATATAGTCTCCAAGAAGCAGCTTACTATCGTTTATTGGAAGCTCGTCGTTACATTAGTGAAGATAGCAGCCGCTACCGCCGTCCAATGGTAACACATGTTTACCGGGAAGCTATTGAACTTTACGATCGCCACATCTACGAAAAAGGGTCTTGTGTTTATCACATGATTCGGGCCCAATTGGGAGATGAATTGTTTTGGCAGGCAATTCAAACATTTATCGAAGATAATGCCCACAAAACCGTAGAGACAGTTGACTTACTCAGGGCGATTGAAAAAGCCACCGGACGTAATCTTTTGTTCCTCTTTGACCAATACGTTTATCGTGGTGGTCATCCCGATTTTAAAGTAGCTTACTCTTGGGATGGGGATGCTAATTTGGCAAAAATTACGGTAACTCAAACCCAAGCTGCTGAAGGTAAAAATGGCAGTAAAGATTTGTTTGATCTAAAAATACCTATTGGTTTTGGCTATGTACAGCAGGATTCAGCTGCCAAACTCAACCCTTCATTATCCACACTGACTACTTTCACTGTACGGGTGAATGAACGTGAACAAACCTTCTACTTTCCACTAGAAAATAAGCCCCAATTTATCAGCTTTGATGTGGGGAATAATTACCTGAAAACAGTAGCTTTGGAATATCCATTACCAGAGTTAAAAGCACAGTTAGAATTTGATTCCAACCCGATTTCGCGCATCTATGCAGCGGAAGCTTTGGCAAAAAAAGGTGGGTTAGAAGCAACGAAAGCACTGTCTGCGGCCTTAAAAAATGACCCATTGTGGGGTGTGCGTGTGGAACTGGCTAAACAATTAGCCCAAATTAATTTAGACCAAGCCTTTGATGGCTTAGTTCTTGGGTTAAAAGATAAAAATGCCTACGTGCGACGATCTGTAGTGGAAGCACTTGCTCAAATCAAAACTGCTGAAAGCTATAAAGTGGTGAGAGGGCTGTTGCAAAAAGGCGATCCCAGCTACTACGTGGAAGCAACAGCTTCTCGTGTAATCGGGGCGATCTCTGCGAGGGGCTTCGCCTACGCATCTGCAAATTTGGAAGAAAAACCCAAGGAAGACAAGGTATTAAAGCTGCTAAAATCCGTTTTAGAAGAAAAGGCGGGTTGGAATGAAGTTGTGCGGAGTGGTGCGATCGCCGGTTTAGCTGAATTCAAAACCTCGGAAGCAGCTTTAAATCTGCTGCTCGAATACACCAAACTCGGTGTACCACAACCCCTACGTTTAGCCACAATTCGCGCTTTAGGAAAGATTTCTGTAGGTCAAAGTCCGGTTAATTTGGAACGGATTTTAGAAAAATTAACAGAACTAGCCAAAGAAACCTTCTTTTTAACGCAAGTAGCGGTAGCCGCAGCATTAGGACAAATGGAAACACCCAAAGCAGTCAGGATTTTGCGATCGCTAGCTGAACAAACAGCCGATGGGCGTGTACGTCGTTATGCTGAAGAAGAAATTTCCAAAGTGCAAAAGAATATTGGTTCAGAAAAAACCCTGCGTCAATTGCGTGAAGATTTCGACCAACTCAAACAACAAAACCAGGAATTGAGAAGCCGTTTAGAAAACTTGGAGGCCAAATCTAAATAGCACCACATGATAATTAAAAGTAGCTAATTGGTAATTGATAATTGTGGCAAAACCAATACCACTTACCAAATTTATAACAGTAGCTGAAAGCTCGGTTCATTGAGGGTATGCCTAACTAATCAAATGCAGCGAAGGTTGCAATCTACTAGGGCTGAGTTTTAAGTCACCTGTAATGCTGTTTTATCAACTTCATTATGGACGAGTGTTTTAGAAGACTATCATCGCAGAAGTATTCAGGCAAAGCTAAATGGGTGTCTAAGACAGTCGGAATTTTCAAATGATTAAATCCAAGACAGTAATAGTACTACTGCTCCATGTAACTGTTAGTAAATAAAGTTACTTAAATTTCGCAGTTTATTCAATTTGCATACATAGGTAAATATTTATATTTTTATAAGCAATGGTTAAGAAAAGATAAAACCATCTGAAAGTTGGATAAGTAGTTGTAGTTTTATAAAGTATAATTAAGAAAAAGATAAACAAATGTAGGCAGTAACATAGGCTAAAATCGCCTCGAACAGTACCCTCAAAGGGTAAAGTTCTAGTTGTTTTAGATAAAAGACTACCGCTATCCTGAACTTGCAATTAACTTGTGGGTCAGGAGAAAAATAATCATTGTGAATTTTTCAGTTGAAGAGGCAAAAAAAGGCGTGGGTCAGTATCAACCTGCTCAACTAAAACTCTATAATCCAGATGCGATCGCTCGCTACTATAGTTACCGTCCCTGGCTAGCCTGGTGGCGATTGCTGAGAATTATCTGGTCTTTTGCAGGATTTATACTCAGTCTGAAGTGGGACGAATGGCAAGATCAAGTTGAGCAGAACAAGGGTAAACGAGCTATGCAGTTGCGAGAACTGCTCACGCGCCTCGGCCCGACTTTTATTAAAGTTGGTCAAGCCCTCTCTACCAGGCCTGACCTAATACGCAAAGATTTCTTAGAAGAACTGATAAAGTTACAAGACCAGTTACCACCTTTCGATAATGCGATCGCTTACCAGATTATCGAAACTGAGCTAGACCGTCCAATTCATGAAAGCTTTAGCGAACTGTCACCTAACCCAGTAGCTGCTGCTAGCTTGGGTCAAGTATACCGTGGTCGTCTGGTCAGCGGCGAAGAAGTCGCAGTGAAAGTGCAACGCCCCAACTTACGCCCGATTCTCACACGCGACCTCTATCTATTGCGGTGGGCGGCGAGTTGGGTAGCTCCCTGGTTACCCCTCAATCTCGGTCACGACCTAACTTTAATTGTGGACGAGTTTGGCATCAAGCTATTTGAGGAAATTGACTATATAAATGAAGGCCGCAACGCCGAAAAATTTGCTAGCAACTTCCGCAACGACCCGCAAGTCAAAGTTCCAGGCATTTACTGGCGTTATACCAATACCCACGTTTTAACCCTAGAATGGATTAACGGCTTCAAGCTAACGGACACTCAACGCATTCGCGAAGCAGGTTTAGACCCAGAAGCGATCATCCAAATTGGCGTTACCTCAGGATTGCAACAGCTTTTGGAACACGGCTTCTTCCATGCTGACCCTCATCCCGGTAATTTGTTTGCTGTGTCTGATGGTCGTATGGCTTATATTGACTTTGGCATGATGGATCAGTTGGAGGAAACCACCAAAGAAACGCTAGTCGATGGGTTAGTGCATTTGGTGAATAAAGACTACACCGACTTAGCCGAAGATTTTGTAAAATTGGGATTTCTGACTCCAGACACGAATGTTTGCCCGATTGTACCAGCATTAGAAGCGGTGCTGGGAAACGCCATTGGCAAAAATGTCAAGGATTTTAACTTCAAAACTATTACCGATGAGTTCTCGGAACTGATGTATGAATATCCTTTCCGAGTCCCGGCGAAGTTTGCTTTGATTATTCGTTCCTTGGTGACTCAGGAAGGTATTGCCCTCAGCCTCAACCCGAATTTCAAAATTGTTGAAGTGGGTTATCCCTATATAGCACGGCGGTTGCTGACAGGGGAATCGCCGGAATTACGGCGACGATTATTGAATGTATTGTTCAAAGATGGTAAATTCCAGTGGCAGCGGTTAGAGAATTTGATTGCGATCGCTCGTACTGATAGTAACTTTGATGTATTGCCCACAGCCCAGATGGGGTTTCAATATTTAATGTCGGAAGAAGGTAAGTTTCTGCGGCGACAGCTGGTGCTTGCTCTCACTGAAGATGACCGCCTCCACACCGAAGATGTCCAACGCCTGTGGAACCTGGTTAAAGATGACTTAAAACCGGATCGTTTACTAAATGTAGCGATCAGTATTTTAACAGAGTTATCCAGAGAAGGCGCAGCCGCTATCCTCCCAAAAGCTATATTACTTGGGTCTTTTGCTGGGAACCAGTCAATAAATAAAAAGTAAAGAGTCTTTAATATTAATTAGGAGTTTTCATGTACTATTTTCCTGTGCAACCGCCTTATTTTCTATTACTTGTTGGCTTTCTAACAGCATTAACATCTGGTTTGGCATTATCGGGCACTTTGAAAGTAATTGTGCAGAAATGGCCAAGCGAACGTACAGAAAATACTAAACCGCGTTCTTCACTGAAACAATTACTTGTACCATTTATCGGCATAACTGGCGGTACTTGTCTATTTCTGTCTTCAGGCTTAGAAATATTTGGCTTTCCCTCCTCTTTAGCTTTAGGAGTCGGTCTACCAATTAGTCTGCTGACTTGTTTGCTAGTTTGGTTGCAGCTGGGAAGTATGATGACCTTTATAGAACGCGAAGGTATGCAATCTCTAGATTTAGATTCTTAGATTTTATGGTATAATTTAAAACAATATGGTTACAGCGCTTTTCAAGTAATTGAACTATACTACTCCCAGTCTCAGTCATGGTCTAAATACGTGAAAATAGCTGTAAGTTCTTATTAACTGAACTCTCTTGAAATATAGGACACTTCACTAATATACAAATCAACCTAAATGCTCACCCGCGATGGTGAGCATTTAGATTTTTGGGATGATGATTTATCAAGGCTTTGTCGAGATGCAATTAATCACGTCTTCACATCTGTTAGGGCTTGCATGGGATTTAGTAATTGAATAAAAATAGGTACTATTACAGTAGTCAGCACCCGCATCATATATGTAAATATAGTGTTTGATTGAAATCGGAACAAGTTATATAATTCTGCTGTTTGTAAACGTATTTTTGAGCTTAGTTTCAGTCAAATTTTAATTTTTAAATAAAACCTTATGAACCAAGAAAAACCAGACGTTTGTTTTTGTAGTTTAGCTTTGGGTAAAAGATATCGCTCTCATGCTTTCCTATTAGCTCAAGATATTGAAAAGCATTCGCCGGGAATATACTTAATAGTATTAACAGATAAGCCACAAGAATTTAAAAAATATTCTAATGTTTTGGCATTTAAACATGAACAACAGAGCATTGGTTGTTACCACGATAAAAGGTTTGTAATTGCCAAAGCAATATCACTGTTTAATAGTTGTATATTTGTCGATGCAGATATCAGAATATTAGATAAGTTACAACCAGACATAAAATGGCTTGCTGGCATAACAGCAAGAAGTTGTACCAGTATTGTGAAACACAATCAAGAATATATTAATTCCGTAAATGATGCTTACAAGGCAAATAGAGCTAGACATTTAACCATTCTGAGCAAGCTAGCACAAAAGCTAGACCTGGATTTAAAAGATACTAATATCCAGTTTGTGATGGAAATGTTATTTATAGTTACAAGGCAAGATGGACGGGAAATCGAATTTATCAGGCACTGGGAAACCATTGCACTTTACTGTGAGTTAAATGGTTTTTATGGTGCTGAGGGTTATGCAATAGGATTAGCTGCTGCTAAGGCTGGATTACCAGTTCGATGGGATGCTATGGACGGTATTGTTTATTTCAAGGATTGGGTAGAACGCCAGAAAATCAAAAAGGGACAAGCAAATCCAGATGAAACGCTGATATATTTTCAACAGCATGAAGCGATTGAGTACCGCCAAAATTCAATTTTCCAAAAACTGGTACGTAAACTAGATAAATTTTTCGGCTATTACTATCGTTCGTTGTCTTTAAGACTGGCAGCTTTGAGTAACTTTAATTTTTATTACCGCTAATCAGCAGATACAAGGTATTTCTGCTTTGAAATAATTACAGCAGTTTTCATGTGGATGGAATACACTAATCTAGCCCCTAGCCCTAATTACTAGGCCCTTTACTTTATCCAAGTATATTGCACCACAACCGAAAAGTGCTATAGCAATCCGAATTTAATCGTGAGAAAATACGAAGATTCTTTTGCTTAATTATTTAGTAATTCTATTCTTTAAATTACGATAGTTAAGCTTAATATTATTGACTTTTTGATTGAAAAAACTTGTAGTAATCTTTTGCAGACGCATTAACGGACTCTGACGCTTAAAGCTTTTGGGTCTTTTTTCTGGTGACTTTAAATATCTATAATGCAAAAACACATCTCGATATGGAATATTAACATCTTCACCAGCGCAAAGCCTCGTAAAATCTGAAGAAGATACACTCATATAGTGAATGTAGGTCAGAGGTTGTTCTTGGTCGTAAAGAATATTATCTACCACATCAAATTTAGAAGTCCAATGGCAACCAGTCGCTGCACCGTGAACGGCGTAGTTATAGTAAGAGATTCCACTTCGTAAAACTAAATAGTTGAGAACTGTTTGATCGGAATCTGCCCACGCCAGTGCATCAGCTTCACCTGCTTCTAACTTTTCTAGTAAGTTTGCTAACATAGCATCGTCAAAAACACCCTTTTTAGAAGCAAACCAACCAGAACAAAAAATATGCTTACTAATGTTTTCTAGAGAAAAAACTTTTTCTAACTTATCTTCTGTCCAGTTAAAAATATAATTCAAATCCGATTTATATTGAAAGTCATTTGTGACCCAATTGTATTCATCCAACTTCTGATAGACATCATTGAGTGGTTTCATCAACAACGTATCTCCGTCAAAGAAGATAAACTTGTCAAAAGGACCATCCAGACAGCAAAGTTTTCGATGCCTTTCTATGCGATAGTTGTCTGGCAGGCCAAGTTTTTGCCACAGTTTTAACGCTCTTGGATGAGCTTTCCAGATCCGAGTGCCAAAATCCTCCCAGCGAGCTATGGAAGCAGAGTCTTCAAATAAGGTGACATTATCTCTAGCTGCAATCTCTGCTTTTACCTTGTCTAACCGCTCATTATATGGAATTACACAAACAGGAATTTGTCTACCAGCATTAGTTTCTATGCTATTAAGTAAAGCAACTAGTTGGTCATAGACAACATCATTCGCTAAGGTGTAAATACCATCAATCATTGAAATACTCCTAATATTAAGTGCGGGCAGCAACAAAGGGAAATAAACGGCGAGTTAGTTTGGGGATGAAGGCGAATTTACCCTCATGAAGATAGCGATAGTGTTCCCATAATTGCCAATAGGGACTACCAGTTTTAATCCGCGTACCAGCCCAGTGGAGATATTTTAGCCGTTGTCCTCGGTCATAGAGGGCGTAGTCTTGCTGTTGGAAATTTTGCGAACCTGCCCAACTACCAGGTCCTCCCCCAGGAACTTTGACGAGATTACCACGCTTGGCAATTAGCTTGAGCACAAGATAATTCAAAATGGGTTGGTCTGTAACTCCTTCAGAAAAATCAAAATATTCACGATGCGCTGTACATTCTCGCAAACCTTCATCCATCTGTTGTTCGGTAATAATTCCTTTTCTCGAAGCCCAAAAGCCACTGTTGAAAACGTCTTGAAGTTGGGCAGCAGAAAAAATTTGCTGCTCTTTCACAAATGGAGAAAAGATATTTCGCAGCTTGTCATTAGCATGATGGTAATCACAACAGAAGAAATCGACTTCTGAAAGCTTGTCTAAATTGTCGGCGATTTTTTCAAAAACGACAATATCCGTATCAATATAAATAAACTCATCTAATGGGCCAAACCACGCTACCAATTTACGCATTTTGTTGGGTAAGGCGAGGAAATCCCGATCAAAAATTTCTCCGATGCGTTTGGTAAATTTATCAATAAGTTCTAAATCTGGGAAAATTTGAACGTTGTGTAAGGTAGCAAGCTGTTCTGCTACCTTGTGATAATTGTCATTAAAAGGTATGAGATAAACAGTCACTTCTCGGTCATAGTAACGAATGCTATTTAGTAAAGCGATCGCATTATCGATAACACGATCATTGGCAACAATATAAATTCCCCGACTCATAAATTATCCTTGGTTAATTAACTTAAATTTTTGTAAAGCTTTTGTAAGTAAATTTTGTACTGGAGCGTCATTATAATTCTTAGGAGGATTTTTAAAGACGGGGCGCTTCTCTGGTTCGTGCAAGTAACGATAATAGAGAAATAAATCTCGATAAGGAAATTCAATATTTTCTCCAGCACACACTGCTTGATTGATATTAGGAGAAATACCAATGTAATGGAGATAAGTTAGTCGATTGCCTTTGTCATAAAGAATTTTATCTTTTTCTTCAAAATGTTCAGAAGTAACAGAGTTACCTGTTATTTGATGACTTGGTAAGTGATGGGCAAAGTTATAAACTGGAATACCAGACTTCATAAACATATAGTTGAGAACGGGTTGATCTCCTGTTAAATAGAGTATTTCCCTCTCACCTGCTCTCAAATTAGATAATAGATTATCTAATTTTTCTGGTTCAAATAGACCTTTTTTAGAAGCGTAAAATCCTGAACAAAATATTTCTGTTAAGATGCGATTTTTTTCAAAAATTTGTAGTAGTTTAACTGAATTAATTTTATAAACTTTATCTGGATGTTTAAACTGAAAATCGTAGACAACACAGTTATATTCATCTAATTTCTGAAAAATAAAATCTAGTGAATTCATCACTAGAGTATCGGCATCCAAATAAACAAACTGCTCAAAGGGACCATCAAATGCACAAAATCGTCGATGACCACCATAAATTCTGTATTTATTTTTGTTCATACTAGCAGGACTGGCCTCTAGCATAAATTTATCCCAGCGGTTGATTGATGTTTGATTATCGTAAAGAAATACATTAGGACGTTTAGCTATTTCGTCAGCAATCCGCTGTGTCTGATCATCGAAAGGATAGATACAAACAGGAGTTTCTTTACCTAATATCACATCAATACTGTTGAGCAAAGCTACCAGTTGATCGAAAACATAATCATTAGCAAGAGTACAAATACCATTCATAATTTATGAGTGTTGAGCAACAAAGTTTGACAACCAGTTAAGCAGATTTAATTTGTGTAAGATGATTTGACGTGCCTCTGCGATCGCATCTTTAGCGGCATACCAAGCATCAGGTGTAGCTGTCACTTTTTGGATGTAAGCAATGCCTTTTTCATCTAAACTGGGCAATCTTAAAAAACTACCCGGTGGCAATAATTTATCAGCAGCCGGGCCACCATAATAAATTGGCAGACACCAAGCAAGCAAACTATCCCAAAGTTTCTCGCTCACATACCAATTATTGTCAGCATAGTTTTCAATTGACAGATTATAATAGTATGGTGCCATTCCATACCACTTATTACCCAGTTCTCCCGACTTTTTCGCCCATTCTGGTAAGTTACGCCCATATAAATCAAATTTCATGCCACTAGATTGTAAGGATTGCAAAAAGTCTAAACGCTGGCGATGATTAACTGTGCGGCTAATTCCTGAAGTAATCCAACTACATGGGGCAACCTTTTGGGGCGGTGGCATTTCATTTAAATCTTGAAATGAATTTGAGTGATACCAAATAGCAGGCATATAGTCGGGAGTGGGAGCAAAATCATCAGGACCAGAAACGTAGCCGCAATACTTCTGGGCTTGTTGGTAATTATGATTATTTATTTCTACAATTTCATCTAAAGGTGGTTCTCTTAGTAAATAAATTATCCGCTCTTTGTTGACATCATGCAGTAGAGAATCAATATTTACTACTGATTTTTGCTGGCGTTTACGTAAGTTATCTAACCAAGATTTTTGCGGCGATGCTTGGGGAAAATCAAATTGATACATCAGCAGAAAATCTGGTTTTGTTGCTATTGCCTGCATTTGCATATTGCCCCAAACTCCAAATTGATTGGGGGTTTGTTGCCATAGCCAATCGGCTCTGGTTTCTAAACCTTGATAGCTGCTAATCATACCTACAGTTTTAATAGTCATTTTAGTTATTAGTTATTAGTCATTAGTCATTTTTCCTTATGCGATAAGTTGGGGAAGTAGAGATTCATCAACATAACTAAGGATTTTTGCCGCTCGATTTTCCCAAGAAAACTGCTTGACAAATTCGATACTATCTGGATAACCTTCTACTTTTCTGGGATGAGTTTCTAAAACCCGCTTCAGACTTTCGGCAAATTTGCTGGGGTTATCTGGCTCACACCAAGCAGTAATGGACAGAGTATCTTGAAACTCAATTAATGAAGGAATTTCCGTCGAGACAATAGGAGTTCCAGAGGCGAAGTAGTCAAAGAGCTTTAAGGGAGATGTGAAAGTTGCCGCTTTTCCTGAACAATGAGGGTGAGCTAAAACATCGGCTGCTTGTAGCAAAGATGCTAACTCATTATGCAAGACATAGCCCAAAAATTTAATATTATGAATCTGTTTTTCCTTTACCAATTGCTGATAATATTCGACTTCTGTTGGCTTCCCACCGGCACAGACAAATTGTACATTAGGCATTTCATTAGCTACATCAATTAGTACATCAATACCTTTAAATTGCTGTAACGCTCCGGCATAAACTACCAATTTTTTGCTTTCGTTTTGCAGTAGTTTTTGACGCCATTCTGCAGCTTTTTCTGGTTGTCTCTGCATAAACAAGCGATTAAAACCATTGTGCAGCTTAATTACTTTTTCTGGTGGCATACCATTTTTAATCATGCTTTCGCGGATGGTGTCTACAACCGTGACAGCAATTTGCAACAGCGGATTTGTGACAATTTCTGGCTCAAATGGCTTGTCTTCGTAGTGGTGGTGTTCATAAATTGCAGGAATGCCATTTTTGATGGCAGCTTTGACAAAATTCCAGTTGCGACTGTGGACAAGTTTGGTAGTTGGAAGTATGTGAAATGGTAAATAATACTTGCTGGCAATGGTGTTAGAGTCCGTAAATTTACTTCGAAAATGGTCAATTGGCCAAGGCATCGGTAAGGGAGCAACTTTTAGTTTGTCATGGAGGTTGTAATATTTAACAAGTTCCGTTGGTGTTTGTCTGGGTTGAAAAGGACGAGCTAGATTAGCTAGATTAATAGCTTTTACACCTTTGTCAGGATATACCAAAACTGTTGAGTATCCTAAGTTGGCGGCAGCATTAGCTGCATTTGTAGACTGTACTAGGTGAGCCTCAGGCTGGGGTAACTCTTCACTGATGAAAAAAATGTAGTGTTTTTTTAAATTAGTATTTATCATAATTTTAGATATTAATACTATTCTCAAATTTTTCTAAATTACCGAGCAGATATATAGCAGATTCATAAGTTTCAGTAATTAATCCATTTTGTTCTTCTGTAGTCGATATCAAATTATCAGCTAGAGAGCGGAGAGAGCTAAGGATGAGATTAAGAGAAGTCCGAAACTCAATGGAGATATGATTAAAGCTTTGAGAATAGATACTTATAACATCTTGATTTTGCTCAGAAATTGAAATGAATTGTCCCTTGATTTGCAAGTTAATCACATCTTCAAAAACATCTATGGTGTTGAGAATTCTCCAAGCTGATTTATAAGAGTCTTCAATTAATTCCTGCCGTTCTTGAGAATTCTCTACAAAATCATCAAGTAATAAGCGCAGTAACCCAATCATCGAGTTCATCTGCGTGCGAATTTCGTGAGAGATGCGGAGCCAGCTTTGATTGTGTTTAGTAGCTTCAGGATATTCAGCAAATTTTTTGGAGTTTAGGCGCATTGCCTTAAGGATTTTTGTCTGAATCAAGCTTTTATTAGGGCGATCGCTAAATTGCATTGAGTACAAGCGTGAGTAGTAAGCACCCCTTTGTAAAAGTTCTTCATGGGTTCCCACCTCTACCACTTGTCCTTGATCTAATACGGCTATTTGATTGGCTTTTTGGACTGTGGAAAGGCGGTGAGCAATTACTAGGGTGGTGCGATCACGACTCAAATCATCAAGTGCAGTTTGTACCAAGCGTTCGGAAACGGTATCTAAAGCGCTGGTGGCTTCATCTAAAATCAGAATTTCTGGATTTTGGAGGAGGGCGCGGGCGATCGCTAATCTTTGCCTTTGTCCACCAGATAACATGACGCCGCGATCGCCAATCAAGCTGTCAAATTGCTGAGGCAATTTGCTAATAAACTCATAGGCATTTGCCCGCTTGGCCGCTGTAATAATTTCATCCTCAGTAGCTTCTTGTCGCCCATAGGCGATGTTATTTCGCACCGAGTCATTAAAAAGAAAGGTATCTTGACTGACAATTCCCATTCGCTTTCGCAGGGATATAAGATCGAACTCCCGCAAATCGGTGCCGTCAATAGTAATACTGCCAGCGATCGGGTCATAGAATCTGGGCAAGAGGTCTGCCAAAGTGGATTTCCCAGCACCAGAACCGCCTACTAATGCTAAGGTCGTGCCACGCGGTAAATATAAATTCACATTTTTGAGTACTAACTTCTCATGACCAGGGTAGGCAAAGCAAAGAGAATTAAAAGACACTCCCTCTTCTAATTTTGTGTAGGGGAGCTTACCTTTGCTCATGAACGGCTTATCGTGCAGGCTTAAAAACTCATTGGTCATATCTATACTGGCGGCGGTACTGGCAAAGTTGCTGCGAATAGTATTTAACTGAGAAATCAATGGTAGCACTCGCAGCAGCACTAATAAATATGTCAAGAGTACGGTAGAAAGAGAAGAAACCTGGTCAGCAAACAAGGTTTTACTCAAAAGTACAATCAGCAGTAAAGCTGTAATACCCATCACCTCACTCAGAGGTGTTATGACTTCCGAATTCACCTGAGATTGGAAATCTGCTAATTCGCGATCGCGAATTAATTTTTTAATCCGTTCATATTCTTTTTCTTCATTTCCCGTCGCCTTTACCAATCGAATTCCATTCAGGGTTTCCAGCACAGAGATTGAGTATGCTCTAGACATTTCACTCAGCTGCTTCCCAAAATTTTTAGACCGGAAAATCGCATATTGATTTATTAACGTTACCAAAGATAGCAAAAGCGTAGCAGCAATTGTCAACTGCCAAGAAATTGACAGCAATAAACCGACAAAAACTAAAATCGTGATTCCCACGATAACTATCTTGACTGTACTACCTATAGCACTTGCAGCCCGGCCAATTTCTCCACCAAGACGATTGATTAAATCACCAACCTTCGTTTTGGCATAATAATCTATATCAATTTCTAGTAATAGCTTTAACCCAGATTCGCGCATATCTGAGGTCAGCTTTCGGGTTAAAGAACTTGATGTTAAGCTGCCGGCATAAGTAGCTAAGTTCTTTAAAATAATTGTGAAGATAATTGCCCCAGCCATTATTCCTATACGGTAAGTTTCTGGAGTATTATCAAAGGGAGATATCATCTTTCTTAAGATGGGAGGGGCGCTGCTTAAATCTACTTCTTGCCCCACAATTTTTAAAACCACTGGGACAATTAAAGCTGTACTTATACCATTAAATAAAGCTCCAGAAAATCCTAACAATATTGTCAGCAGAATCAAACCTGGATAGGGTTTAGCGAATCTTAGTAGTAGTTTTCTGGTAGACATTGGATATTTTTATGTAATTTTCAATTATTAATATTATTCACAAATTACTTGCCAAACAAAGTTAATCATCAAATAAATTAAACTAAATAATCTTCATGTCTCAACTCCGTTAAAATATAGTTAGACCGCTACAACATCAGTTTCTAGATATTTTGCCAGATAGAATACCGAACGCTTTGGCACAATCGGGGAATGAAAATCTCTTTTTCAATGCCCAATCAAGATTCACAACCGAGCAATCACCGACTTGAGCGTAGAAGCCATAGCCTCTATGCTATAGCATTCTACACATCTTTCTCTTGCCTTCATACCTTGCTGGTTTGCTGACTCTAAATTCTGAAAAATCAATTGAATTTGTTCAGCAAGTTGTTCAGGACAAGCAGGCTCGACTAAATAACCAGTATCACCTAAAATTTTGGGAATATCTCCAACGCGGGTTGATAATACAGGTTTAGCCATTGCCATTCCATCTGTCAACTTCAGGGGAAATTGAGCACGAGTTTCTGGGGTATCTCGTTGAGGAACGACTACAATGTGAGCCGCTGCTACCAAATCAGGCATAACATCAGCTGAATACTTTGGTAATTTGATAATCCAGCGTCCCCACTTTTGTTGAAGTTGCTGATCATAATCATCATAAGGACTGCCACCCACAATCACTAGTCTTAAGTCTGGCTGATTAATTTTATCCAGCGCTATAAGAACATCTTCTAAACCTTTATAGGGTCTTGGCGCACCAGGAAACATTAAAATACGATATTCAGATAAACCATAACGATTTCTGCTGGACTCAGCATCATATCGAGCGGGATCAAATAAAGAAGTATCCTTACCATTAGGAACAAATGTGCCGCCAAAACGCTGCTGCAAAAATTTAGTATGCACTGTCACAGCATCAGCGCTACTTACTAAACCTTCCATCCATTTTACATACAAAGGATGATAAGGATTCCTGAGTGCGCCGTCTGGTTTCAACAATTCCCTAGCTAATTGTTTAGGTGTGGGACGATAATGCCAGTCATCGCCACCGTACCAACTGAGTTCCCAATCATCTATGTCTAAAATTAACGGTTTTCGGCTAAATATTTTATTTAGCAGCGCAACTCCAAAACTTGCTATTTGTGGTTTTATAGCATAGATTATATCTCCATCAATTTTTGGTAAAAACTTGCTAATTTCTCCAAAAAAATCGGGGAAATTCTTGCCTGGTAAATTATAAATATTTAATTCTGATGGCAGATTTCGATATAAGTTATTTCCAAATAAAAATCCCATAATTTCAACTTCATATTCTAAATTTATTAAGGCTGTTGATATCAAATATGCACGTAATATAGCTGCACTTGATAAATCTGAAACTAACAGCGATATCTTGGAAAAATTTTTCACTATTTTTATACTTGTTTTTATTTAGTGCGCCAAGGATTTGTAACTTGATTCGGTAAAAATACTTGAGCAAATCTGTCAAAAATCCTTGTATATAAGGAACGAGTAATATTTTTCGCATACTGAGGTCGATAAGGATAGGTACAGTGAAGAACTTTAATTTGATCCTGAATCTTATAAGCATCCTGCCACTTACTGAGATAATTATAGGTAGGCGGTAGGATTTTTAGGTGAGGGCGTACAGATGCGATCGCAGATGCAAAAGCCCCTTGGTCTTTTAGGAGTAATTTATCTTGGTTATTTTTGACAATCTCAAAATAACGTTTAAATTCTTCAAAAAATACCTTGGTTACTTCTGTTTTCCGAAAAGCCATAAAACCGCCATTATACTGCACACTATCTGCTTGCAACGGTAAACCTACTGATTGCAGAATTGGCAAGACATTTGGCAAAAGGTCTTCTTGCTTGCCACGCAATAAATTTGTAGCTTTCAGAATAGAAGGTTGCACATCTTCAGTTAATAAAAAATCATATTCATCCAAATATTCAAATACGTCGTTGATATCGGAAAGCAAGCAAATATCTGAATCTAGGTAAATTGTTTTATCAAACTCAGAGGCTGCATATAGAGCCAATTTTGCTTGCCGTGATGCTAAAACAGTATTTTGATTAGCAGGCGCTGGCTTTAAAATTACATTTTTGAAAGCCTTTAATAACGGATAGAGAACTACCGGAACTTGGTCAATTAAAATAATTATCGGCTCTTGATGAAACTTCCTAATCGCCGCTAAAAAATGAATACAATCTTGAAAAGAGTAAAGTCCGGTTAAAATGGTAATAAATCCTCTTGTTAAATTCATAAAGTTGTTTACATAAAGAGTTAATTTAAAAGTTTTTGTACTTGAAAGTAGAATTTTTTTTAACTTAAATCCTCAATTATTTTACTGATATCATCTTGAATATTAAACGCTTACTCGATTAAGTTGCATACTACTTTATAAAGACTATCTGTATCAAAGATAAAACCCAAATTATCTAGTTTAGCTGTCTAAATATCTCCTAAAAACTTACAAAACTCTTATTTATTATCTCAAAAAAAATCAAAGATTTGTCAGTTTTTATTTGACCTGAAATTAAAATTTCAAACAATATCCTTTTAATTAACTTTTTTCAAAAAAATATATTTTTGATAATCCATTTTAATGAAATAATAAATTTAAACTTACTTAGATATCGGATTCAAAAATAATAAAATAAATGTAACTTTTGATTTCCGATTATTACTAGAGAAATTTCACTGATAAATTCAGATTACTTTTGCTTTTCTTAAGTGTATTTATTGAGAGATATATAAATTTTACTTAAATCTTACTCAATATACTGACAAGGAAAGCTTTGTATGTCAAGCTTCTAGGTAGCTTAGTTGTTCAAAAATCAAATAGGAGTCCTATAGTAGTATTTATTATGCTTAATGAGAGATTATAGTTATACTGAATAAAGTATAAATACTTGATATAGCTTGTGCAAGTAGCCTTGTTACTCGATGAATCTTAAGATTATTACTGAATACCAAACATATATGTTGTGAGGGAGGCAGAGGTAATGCAGGTAATCCGTCTGGAAGCACTCTCAGACAACTACATATTCTTGTTACACGACCATAAACAAAATATTGCCGCCGTCGTCGATCCAGCTGAGTCTCAACCAGTATTAGAAAAACTGGCAGAATTAAAAGCTGAGTTGGTAGCAATTTTCAACACACACCACCATAACGATCATGTGGGTGGTAATAAGCAATTAATGCAGAAATTCTCCCAACTGATAGTTTATGGAGGAGCCGAGGATCGTGGTAGAATTCCCGGACAGCAGGTGTTTTTGCAACAAGGCGATCGCGTCCAGTTTGCAAACCGCATAGCTGAAGTTGTCTTCGTTCCCGGACATACCCGCGCTCACATCGTTTACTACTTTCCCCCCGAAAAAGTTGGTGAGACAGGCGATTTATTTTGCGGCGATACTCTATTTTCTGGCGGTTGCGGTCGTTTGTTTGAAGGAACACCGACCCAAATGCTGGACTCTTTAAGCAAACTGCGCTCTCTACCCGATGATACACGCGTCTGGTGTGCCCACGAATACACTTTAAAAAATCTGCAATTTGCCCTAACTGTGGATGGCGACAACGCCGACTTACAAAGGCGCTTCAATGAAGTCAAGGCTTACCGTAGTCGAGGAGAAGCTAGCATCCCCTCGCTGCTGGGAGTGGAGAAGCGAACCAATCCTTTTTTACGTTGGGATCAGCCATCATTACAATTAACTGTTAAGAGTAGCGATGCAGTACAAACCTTTGCGCGTATACGGGAAATGAGAAATAACTTTTAGGCATTGGGGAGCCACTGCGTTGGGGAGCCAGCGCGGTCTTCTCCCAAAGGGAGAGGCTAGCGCCTGCTGTAAGGGGATTTCCACGCCACTTCCTTCAACGGGGGGATACTGTTGGTGAATGTACTACATATTTGTAAATAAAAGTATTACGTAAGCTCAAACCTTCAATCTGTGGTTGTGGCTTTTAATTGTAATACTTTTGTTTATGCCTTTGTAACACTTTCGCCAACAGTATCCGGGGGGAACCCCCGCAACGGAGTGGCTCCCCATGAGCGACTGGCGTCCGGCTCTGCCGACTTAAAGCAAGTGGCGTCATTGGAGAAAAGTCCATCTTCTCCACTCCCCACTCCCCGCATTCCTTCAATTTTCTAGCGCTAATAGTTGCGATCGCACCCTTCCTTTCGCTACGATCTGTAAGCTTTAGGGTATAGGCAAAGAAGCTTGGAATACAGCACTGACATTGTGAGCTATGCTGCCCAAACCCAAATTAATCAGATTTTACAGGAAAAACGAAAAACGATGGCGAAACGTGTGCAGTTAGTTTTAAATCAGGATATCAGCAAGCTGGGAAAATCTGGCGACTTAGTGGAAGTAGCTCCTGGCTATGCTCGTAATTATCTGATTCCCCAAAAATTGGCAACCCATGCCACTCCTGGTATTCTCAAGCAAGTAGAACGCCGTCGCGAGCAAGAGCGTCAACGGCAATTAGAACTTAGACAGCAAGCTCTTGAGCAAAAAGAATCTTTAGAAAAAGTTGGCAGTTTGACAATTGCCAAGCAAGTTGGTGAAAACGAAGCAATTTTCGGTACTATTACCAGCCAAGATGTTGCAGATGCAATTAAAGCAGCCACCGGTCAAGAAGTAGATCGGCGTGGCATTACCATCCCCGATATTAACCACCTTGGTACTTATCAAGCCGAAATTAAGCTGCATTCTGAAGTAGCGGCGCAAGTAGATATTCAAGTCGTCGCTAGCTAACTGCAAAGAAGGAGTCAAAAGACAGGAGGGGGAGCAGGGAAAGCAGGGGAAGCAAAGGTGAATAACAACTCTTAACTCCTAACCGGAGCTTCGGAGTCTCCGGCTTTGCTCCTAACTCCCAACTAGCTTTCATCTCAAAACTAAAATCGTTTATGGCTGAAGAACTGAGTTTTCACTTGTCTGGTAGCGATCGCCTCCCACCACAAAATATTGAGGCGGAAGAAGCGATTTTGGGGGGTATTTTATTAGATCCAGAAGCGATTAGTCGAGTTAGCGATCGCCTCCTTCCAGAAGCTTTTTATATTAGCGCTCACAAAGATATTTATCAAGCAGCTTTCCGGCTCCACGCCCAAGGTAAAGCCACAGACTTGCTCTCAGTCACAAGTTGGCTGACTGACCATGAGATGCTTGCTCGCATTGGTGGCAGAAATAAGTTAGCAACTCTAGTAGACCGCACAGTGTCAGCTGTAAACATCGACGCCTTAGCAGGGTTAGTGATGGACAAATACCTGCGGCGGCGCTTAATTAAAGCTGGCAATGAAATTGTACATCTTGGTTACGAGACAGAAACCGAATTACCAATTGTCTTAGATCAGGCAGAACAGAAAGTATTCGGTGTTACTCAAGAGCGTCCCCAATCGGGTTTGGTTCACATTTCTGATACTCTAATTAATAATTTTCAGGATATTGAGGATCGAAATCAAGGCATCGCCTTACCTGGGATTCCCTGCGGATTTTACGATTTAGATGCCATGACTAGCGGCTTTCAACGTTCTGATTTGATTATTGTCGCTGGTCGGCCATCAATGGGAAAAACGGCCTTTTGTTTAAATATTGCTCATAATATTGCCGCTTCTTATAAATTACCAGTTGCTGTTTTCAGCTTGGAAATGTCAAAAGAGCAACTGACCCAACGGCTATTAGCTAGCGAAGCGCAAATTGAAAGTAGTTATCTGCGGACTGGTCGCCTTAGCCAAACACAGTGGGAACCTTTAAGCCATGCTATTGGTATCCTTTCTGAGATGCCAATTTATATTGATGACACACCGAATATTACAGTTACACAAATGCGTAGTCAGGCAAGAAGACTGCAAGCTGAACTTGGAACTGAATTAGGATTAATTGTAATAGATTACTTGCAATTGATGGAAGGAGCAGGCGATAATCGAGTTCAAGAATTATCAAAAATTACGCGTCAACTCAAAGGTTTAGCGCGTGAATTATCTGTACCAGTTATTGCTTTATCTCAGTTGAGTCGAGGGGTAGAAGCACGCACTAACAAGCGCCCGATGTTGTCAGATTTGAGAGAATCGGGTTCGATCGAACAGGACGCGGATTTAGTAATAATGTTGTACCGCGATGAATATTACTCTCCCGATACTCCCGATCGCGGGATTGCAGAAATAATTGTAGCTAAACACCGCAATGGGCCAACAGGTACTATTAAAGTTTTATTCGAGCCACTGTTTACAAAGTTTAAGAATTATGCTGGACAAAATAATTATTTAGCAGGTTCGAGTAATAACTATTTACCAGGTTCAAGAACTTAGGTTGACCAAGTAATTATTAAGAAAATGGTTTGATAGAGTATGGAGCATGGAATATTGTTAATTATCTCCATGCCCCAATCCCTATTTAATTCCCAGCAATTCCACATCAAACAGCAGAGTTGCATTAGGCGGAATCACACCACCAGCACCACGAGAGCCATAACCTAACTCTGGAGGGATGATTAACTGACGACGACCGCCTACTTTCATTGTGCTAAGTCCTTCGTCCCAACCTTTGATTACTTGTCCAACGCCGATTTTAAAGCTGAAGGGTTGGCCGCGATCGCGTGAACTATCAAATTGAGTACCATTTTCTAGAGTGCCGACATAGTGAACTTCAACCGTTTGTCCAGGTTGAGGAGTCGCCCCAGTCCCCTCTTTTAATTCGACATACTTTAATCCAGAGGGAGTAGTTACGGCATTAGCATCAGAAGCGTACATAGTATTACTCGCAATTAAGATATTGTTTTCAGTTACAGTTGTGGGCACTGGCAGCGTTTGGGTTAACTGGGCAGCAATGGCAGTATTCTGTTTACTGGCTACTTGCCCCACAATCAACAGCACAACACACACCAGCATGAACGCCACGCTGAGGAAAATTGGTTTCAAAATCAGTTCTCCTTACTTAGGTATCCTGGCAAAAACATTACCAACAGGACACAATTAGTTTAAATCAGAAAGGACATCCTAACGCCAAAGCTTATTTTCCAAATCGCGCAGTTGACGCTCTAAACGGTCAATTCTACCTCGTAGTTCGTCCACTTCCGACTGGCGAGCTACCCCCAAATCCTGCATCATATTTCGCATTTGCCGTTGCATTTGGACATCGAAGTTTCCCTGTTCCGACTTTAACTGCTGGGCAATATCATCTATTACCGCCTTGGCTTGCTCAGGATTGAGCTTACCGTCTTTAACTAAATCATCGCTGACTTGGCGCAGTTTTTCTGCTACTAAAGACGTTGTGCCAAGACCCACCATCATTAGCTGTTGCAACCAGTTGTTGTTGTCCATACTCCCTTCCTCTTACTTATTTCAAACCAGCCGACCCTTGCTCCTGAGTGTAGGCAATCAAGCTATGCTAAAAGCGTAGTTATTCTAGCCTACAACTCTATTTTGGCAAATTAAGAAACACAGGGTTCAAAGGGTGTGGTTATAGAACTCCTCAAGTTTAAGGTTGCCCCAGATTTACGGGAAGATTTTATCCAGAAGGACGCACAAATTTGGACAACAGGGCTGGCTAAATATGCTAGATTTCAAGCTAACCAAACCTAAGCTCCGAGAGCAGCGACGCCGTTCGCCTCCGGTCTCGTAGAGAAGGCGGGCTACGCAATGTAAGCGTTCACCGAAACCCTTGTAGAGACGCGTTAGCCAGCGGGGCGTTCGCGCAGCGTCTCGTAGAGAAGCCCAGTCCAATCTCGCGTCTCTACATTCTTTTCCAGAGATGTCTAATTGTCCCACTTCATACCAATAAATTGTGCGATCGCCTGAAGCAAATATATTCTGATTCACTCTTTGGAGACAGTCAAAAAGGGAGTTGCAGTCCTTGGAAAAGCTAACTCGCCCTTATTTAACTGCTTTGTCAGAAAAACTGTTGAGTGTTTTGGAGTTGAGCGACTGAGTAATTGCTTGACCCGGATTATTAAATCGATACCAATAAATACTGTTATATACCCTGATACTAGACGGCAATGGTTAGTGTTGTATAAGTTACAGTTACCAAAACTGCAACGGTTATGAAATCCCAGGCTGCTCAAGACTATTCTTGGTAAGTAGCAACTTCAGATATAACAGAACAAATTTAGTGTCAGGATTTAAGCATGTCTTACCCGATTCAGTTAAAAATTTGGCAGCGAGTCAGTATTGTAACACTGTTGTTATTAATACCGTCAGCAGGAATTACGATTTTACGTCAGTCTGTTATGGTTGCGGTTCCAGCCAATCAGACTGCTTCCAGTTCTACCCCAACAACCTCGATTCTACCCAATCACCCAGACTACCAAGCACTCCAGGCATTGGTACAACAGTATAGTTGTGTTGTCACCGTCCAAAACTTTGGCACACTTCCTGTAACCCGGACTGAATTTGCCGCAGTCTTGAATGCCTGTCTAAATCGGAGCAATGAGCTAATAGCGACTGACCCCAAGATAGTTACCCAAGCGGATATGAAAACTCTGCAACGCTTGCAGTCTGAATTCGCACCGGAGTTAGCAACCCTAAGAAGTCCGAGAGATGAATTGGAAACTCGTAGTCCCATCACTCCTACTCAGACTACCAGAGAACGTACTCAAGCCGAGTCTACCCGAAAGACTCAACCCTTACCCACGGCCCCGCCCCTTAGTATTCCGTCTGACTCATCTGTTCTTCCTCAAGTTGCTAACCGTGCGAATATTCCTGAACTCCAAGCTGGTAGCAGTATTGGAAGAGTTGCCCCAGAGCCACAAACAGGTAGCAGATTCAATACAGAAAACTACGACCGGATTGAGGATAATCCCTTTCATCGCGTCAGTAATGACCCCCTTTCCACCTTTTCCATTGATGTAGATACAGCATCCTACAGCAACGTGCGACGATTTATTACTCAAGGGGAATTACCACCCAAGGATGCAGTGCGAATTGAGGAACTGATCAACTATTTTACTTACAGTTATCCCCAACCAAAAGGCGATCGCCCTTTTTCTGTCACCACCGAAGTTGCTGCTGCTCCCTGGAATCCTGAACACAAGCTGGTAGAGGTGGGTTTGCAAGGTAAACGCCTAGAGAGTGAAACCTTACCACCTAGCAACCTAGTATTTCTGATTGATGTCTCCGGTTCTATGGATGACCCCAACAAATTACCCTTGGTACAACAGTCCCTGAAATTGCTGGTGAATAAACTGCGTCCTGAAGACCGGGTAAGTTTGGTAGTCTACGCTGGGAATGCTGGATTGGTGTTACCTGCTACTCCTGGTAGTCAGAAATCAAAAATTCTGGCGGCGATTGACCGCTTGGAGGCTGGAGGCTCCACTGCTGGTGGTCAGGGCATTGAACTAGCTTACAAGATAGCCAAACAAAGCTTCCTCAAGTCTGGTAATAACAGAGTAATTTTAGCTACCGATGGAGACTTTAACGTCGGGGTTTCCAGTGATGCCGACCTGACGCGATTAATTGAACAGAAGCGAGATCAGGGAATTTTCTTGACGGTGTTGGGATTTGGTACCGGCAATTATAAGGACGGAAAAATGGAGCAACTGGCTGATAAGGGTAACGGTAACTACGCTTACATCGATACCTTATTGGAAGCCAAAAAGGTTTTAGTTAATGATCTGAGGGGAACTCTGTTTACCATTGCCAAGGATGTGAAAATTCAGGTGGAATTTAATCCGGCGAAAGTTCAGGCATATCGCTTGATTGGCTACGAAAACCGCCTGCTGCAAAACCAGGATTTCAACGATGATAAGAAAGATGCAGGGGATATTGGGGCTGGTCATTCTGTCACAGCACTTTATGAAATAATTCCCATCGGCACGAAAAGCGATGTGAAACTGCCAGAGGTAGACCCCTTGCGGTATCAGCGTTCTGGTGAAACTGCCCCGGATGCTGCCAGTAATGAGTTGATGCAGGTGAAACTACGCTATAAATTGCCTCAGGACAGCACTAGTCAACTGATTACCCAAACCATCCAAGATGATGATTTGAGAGCCGACCAGATACCCTCCACAAACCTGAGATTTGCTGCGGCGGTGGCTACCTTTGGGATGGTGCTGCGTGACTCTGAGTATAAAGGGAATGCTAACTATGATTTGGTGATCAAATTGGCAACTCAAGGGAAGGGGGAAGACCAGGAGGGCTATCGGGGTGAATTCATTCGCCTGGTGGAGCAATCTAGGGGGTTGATTACCAAGAAATGATTTGAATTAGTTTTATAGCATTTTCAGGTATTTAGACCACAACTGAGACGGGGAGTAGGGAGTGGTGTAGTTCAATTACTTGAAAAGCGTTGTAATATCTTGGAGATATTCATAACCCACACCAAAAGAGCAAGAGCGAATAGCGTGCCCCTGGCGATCGCTCTCCACTGTATTTATAAAAGAGCTTTTTCCCCTGCACCTTGCCGTGTAGCGAAGTGAAACATAGATATTAGAAACACCCAAATCTGAAAGATTGGGTGTCTCAAATCAGTCATGGGACAGAGCCACTACAGTATTTGTCAGTTGTTAGAGAGACGGCTAACTGTAACTAAGTTGAACATATTGATGATTGAGTCGGCTGCTATTAAGGGCAACAACAGTTTTTCTTAAGGAGCGATATCTCTTGAATTGCCGTATCTAGAGGTGTCTAGCGGTTCCCTTGAGTACAAGAGTCTCATATGACTGTAATTGTCCAAACAGGGGAGTACGGATAAATCCTGATGTTTTTTCAGTAGTTAAAATGGCTTCGGTTTGGACAGGAGTTTCTTGATTTCCGATAACTAAGTTGATTATTGGTATGAGTAAGCTGAGTCTGACTATATTTCCTCCAAAGTTAGGGTTTGGTGGTTTGCTAATAATTACCGTGACTAGTGTACCAATATCAGTATTTAATGTCTGAATTTGATTACCACTGAAATGAAGGGAAATGTTTTGAGTTTTGTAATCAAGCTGTGAAACTCCATTGAGAATTGAATACTTGATGTCAGTACCTTCGCCCTTAAGTTCAAACTCATTTGGTCGTTGCACAACAATTGCTTGTGCTGGCTTTGTGGATTTGGGAATCAAAAAAGATACCAGTGATGTTGTGGTTAAGCCAGCCACAAAGGTAAGAGCAGTTTTGAGAATTTGACGACGGGGCGGATTTGAAGATATATCTTTAAGGTTAGGGTTCATAATTGCCAAATGCCAGAAAGTAAAATTCTTATCTTTTCAATTATCCCAATAAATTATCCGATTGTAGTGACAAACTATCAAATTTTGGTGATGAGAATAAGCATCTGTTATTCAAGGCTGATAAGTGCTAGTGTAAACCATTTGTAAACGGATATTTTTCTTTATATAAATAAAAATCTAAGTGAGAGAAATGCTGGAGAATCTTCCGAGTAAATATAAGTAAAGAGTAAATAAAGATTTGATTAAATGCTGAATATTTGGAAATAGCGGGTAGCAGCAATTTCTGGCAAGATGGGGCAGAAAACTGAAACCTTCCTTGCGGGGTGTAGGAAAGCGGTTGAAATTTAGTTCCCATTCCTCTGTAGATTGGTTTTCTACACGAAAACTTTCAGCGAGGTTTTTTTGAGTCTGGGGTTAGTTCTGCCCTGTCTTGGAGGAATTTTTGGCTCCCAAATTTCAATGATTAGCTAGGAGAAAAAAAGGGTATTTGCTCGTTGTTGTCCGGGATGAAAATCAGCGATCGCACGTCGAAAACTAGAGAGAATAACAGTAAATCCCAAGCGCAACGAAGATATTCCCGCAATAGTTGCGGCTTGAAACATTAGACACCGAAAATAAGCGATCGCCAGTTTTACCAGTTCAAGTACCGTCACCTAAATGAACAAGCTGTCGTCACAAAAATCACGCTATTATGGAAAATTTAGTCCAAAAGTAGCTCTATTAAGTTGGCACAGGTGGCAAGATGCCCATGCCACAAAACTAGTAAAATCATCCCGCAATTATGCAATGCCCTTATTAATTTGTCATTAGTCATTTCCTCGTTTCCAGTCTCTGGCTGAAAATGCTGCTCATTGCGGCTCTGCCGCGAGTAAGGGAGGCGGAGCCTCAATCAAGGGCATTAAGAGTCGAAAACTCTTAACGAGGTAAACGAGGTATACCCTGCAATGCCAATGCGTCGGTCTACAATGCCAATGCATGGGTTTACAATGTTAATGCGTCAGTTTACAATGCCAATGCGTTCCCCTGCATTAAAAACGTTACGCTTATATGCAAAACTGTACTAAGTTGACATGCATGACAGCGTGTGCGCCTACAGTATATTGCTACACTCATCAAACAACTTTGGCGCACTGGGTAAACTAGCGATCGCTGCTTAAAAGCAGGGGCTTGCGCTTTATGATTTTCGGTGACAGATAAGATAAAGGAGTAACACAGTTCCTCACACAAGTAGCAATGACTTCAACCCTGCGGAAATTTCCTCGTCTTAATACCCCAACCTTGCATCAGTTGCCCAATGGTTTGACAATCATAGCGGAACAGATGCCAGTTGAAGCTGTAAACCTCAACATATGGATTAAAATTGGTTCAGCGGTAGAATCTGATGCCATTAACGGCATGGCTCACTTTTTAGAGCACATGATTTTTAAGGGAACAGAACGACTGGCTAGCGGCGAGTTTGAACGTCTAATTGAAGAACGGGGTGCTGTTACCAATGCCGCTACTAGCCAAGACTATACTCATTACTATATAACCACTGCGCCCAAAGATTTTGCCGAGCTTGCTCCACTACAAATAGATGTAGTATCTAATGCTAGTATTCCTGATGATGCTTTTGAACGTGAGCGATTAGTAGTTTTAGAAGAAATTAGGCGTTCAGAAGATAATCCCCAGCGGCGGACATTTCGACGGGCGATGGAGACAGCGTTTACTGAGCTACCTTATCGCCGTGCGGTATTAGGGCCAGAATCGGTGATTGCCGAACTTAAACCCCAGCAGATGCGGGATTTTCACGCTAATTGGTATCAACCCCAGTCAATTACTGCTGTAGCTGTGGGCAATTTGCCTGTGAAAGAATTAATTGCAACCGTTGCTGAAGGATTTACAAAAGCTAATAACGGTCAGCTTGGAGCGGTAAGTGGTCAGTATACAATATTAAATCCTGAGTCACCATTTACAGAAATTGTCCGTCAAGAATTTAGAGATGAAAGTCTTCAGCAAGCAAGGCTAGTGATGCTTTGGCGGGTTCCAGGAATGACCCAGTTAGCTCGCACATATGGACTGGATATTTTAGCAGGAATTTTGGGACACGGACGGACATCAAGACTAGTGAGGGATTTACGAGAAGAACGGGGATTGGTTTCTTCAATTTCTGTGAGCAACATGAGCAATCAGCTGCAAGGGACATTTTATATTTCAGCTAAATGTGCAGTGGAAAATTTACCAGTTGTAGAGGATGCGATCGCTCAACACATTCATAAACTACAAACCCAGTTGGTCACAGAATCAGAAATTGCCCGTGTGCGGCGGCGAGTAGCTAACAGATTTGTTTTTGGCAATGAAACACCAAGCGATCGCGCTGGGTTGTATGGTTATTATCAGTCTTTGGTGGGAGATTTAGAACCCGCCTTTAACTACCTAGATTATATTCACAGCCAAGATGCAACTGACTTGATACAAGCTGCCAAAGAGTATCTTTCCCCAAATGCTTATGGTGTAGTTGTCCTCAAGCCGTAAATTATAAAATTGGGCATTGGGCATTGGAAGAGGCAGAGGGGCAGGGGCAGAATTAAATATTACTTCTTTCTCCTCTTTCCCCTACTCCCTGCTCCCTGCTCTCTGCTCCCTCATCCCCAATTTAATCATGTGGACTCAAATCGATGCTCATATTAGCCAGGTGACTGGCGAAAAATTTCAGAGTCAGCAACGGCGAGCGGTTGGTGGCGGCTGCATCAACCAAGGTTATGCTGTTTCCAATGGTGAGATAACCTACTTCGTCAAGCAAAACCTTGCATCCCAAGTTGCGATGTTTGAGGCTGAGGCATTGGGTTTAGAGGAAATGTTAGCAACAGCTAGTATTCGCGTCCCAAAACCTCTAACCTGGGGTATAGCTGAGAATTCTAGCTACATCGTGCTGGAATGGTTAGAACTTGGTAGCGGTAACAGCAATTCTTCTCTACGAGACGCTCCGCGATGGGAAGAGATGGGGCACAAGTTGGCGGCGATGCATAAAGCTAGCAGTAGCGAAGGTTTTGGTTGGAAAATTAACAATACCATTGGTTCAACGCCCCAAATCAATACTTGGACAGCAGACTGGGTAGAATTTTATATTAAACATCGCCTGGGTTATCAATTTCAGCTGGCAAAGCGACGGGGAGGAAATTTCCCTCAGCAAGAAAAATTACTAGCAGCTATCCCGGAACTATTGGCGCACCAAGTGCAACCTTCTTTAGTACATGGCGATTTATGGGGCGGAAATGCTGGGTGTACAGCCTCAGGAGAACCCGTGATTTTTGATCCAGCAACTTATTTTGGCGATCGCGAAGTTGATATTGCCATGACAGAATTGTTTGGTGGATTCCCCGCAGCGTTTTACAAAGGTTATAACGAAGTCTTTCCTTTAGATCCAGGCTATGAGCAGAGAAAAACCCTCTATAACCTTTATCACATTTTGAATCACTTCAATTTATTTGGGGGCGGTTATGGTTCCCAGGCAAACCGGATGATTGACCAGATTTTGCGCTAAGTACAGCATTTCATTAATTCGTAGCGAATTAATGAAATGCAATACCCTGCAATGCCAATGCGTCGGCTTGCTTTGTTAATGCGTAAGCTGCCTTGTTAATGCGTCGGCTTGCCTTGTTAATGCATTTTAATGCAATGCCAATGCGTTCCCTGAGAATGTTAATGCGTTCTCCTGCATTAAAAATGCTACGCTTTTATGCAAAACTTTACTAAGTACACGATTGCAGAAACACAGGAACACCCGATTAGTCGATTCACTGCTGCAAATCATCACCTCCCTGACTCTAGAGAACGCCTTAATAGCGTGACAAAAAACAGCAGGGTGGTTATGGCTCAATACGGTTCAGTTAGCGCCAAAAACCTTTCAGGACTTACGGAAAAACTCTCTGGAACTCTTATTCCTACCCTGCCTTAAGCCGCTGTTGCGTCTATGTGTCCTTTGCGACGGCAGTCCCTCATGGGGGAGACCCCCATCGCCTTTGGCGTCTCCCTTTGGGAGAAGACCGCGCTGCCTCCCCTTTGTGGTAGCCTGCGGCAAGCCGCTCCGCGTCTACGTTTTTCTTAATTTTCGGGTAAGTCCTGCTCTTAACCCAAGCGTATTGGGTTATGGCTTGGAGACTAATGCTACCTTAAAGCCACAATTTGATTTACCATTACCCCCAATGCCAAGATACCCAAAATTGTCATTAATCCCGCAGGCATAAACTTGCGTGTTTTCACAAGTCTAAATGCAAAGAAAATTACTAAAACAGCAGTAACTAACATTGCTAAAATCGAACCCCAGGTTTGCCCTTGGAGTTGAAAGTAAGCGGCAAATATTAGTAATAAACCGCTGATGCTACCACTTAGGAGTGAAACCAAACTTTTAGCCTGAATGTAGCCAATAATGCCACCAACAAACGCTAATATACCGTAGGTAAAAGCAGCAACGATATCTAAATTCATTGTTAAAACCTATGTAGACTTTGACTTTACTGCCAGGGTCAGCAGACAATTTACCATAATTATTTAGCTATACCACACAATTGATTGATGGATAATCAAGGAATGCCAATGGCAAGTACTTCCTCATATACAAAAATTCAATATCTCCAGCGCCAAGCAGCGTCACTTTTACTGTACCAATCTGTTCTGCAAGGCGAAGTGGGGATGGCATTTCTGGAACTGTTGCAAGCTATACGTTACACTGACGCCGATGCACGGGGTTGCCTCCAAGCTTACGGCAGTTACTTCCACGTTTTAGCTGCTAAAAATCAAAACTGGGAAGATTATTTAATTACTCAAATTCTCTTCTGTGAGAATCCCTTTACAAGGCTTGCCCAAGCGCGAGAATTTGAAGATTTGCCCCCGGCTTTAATAGCAGCAGTTCACCATGATTTACAAATATTACAAAGTCTCTATAAATGTAGCAGCGCTTTTTTGAGTGAGTGGATACAAGGCGTAGCTCATCTGCCGATTTCGCCAGTAGTGTGGTATAAAGAGCAAGAATTGGTAGGAGTAGAGACAAAGTTCACTACATATCTACAAGAGTTAGATAATTGGGGTGATGCTGTAGAAGAACTAGCGACTTATTATCGGCAATGTGGCTCTGGTTTATTTGCAGAATATCGCGCTTTCCGCTGGCAGGCTGGACAGTTTATCGGGATTCGGTATTCCGACCCAATTAAGCTGAGTGCGCTTGTAGGTTACGAGTCTCAAAGAGATGCTTTGCTAAAAAATACAGAGTTTTTATTAGCAGGAGAGATGGCACTGCATGTATTACTTTACGGGAGTCGCGGTTCTGGCAAATCTTCTTTGGTGAAATCTTTGTTGAATGAATATAGCCATCGCAACCTCCGCTTGTTGGAAGTGTCAAAATCTGACTTAAAAGACCTACCAGAAATTGTGGAACATTTACGGGGAGTGTCACAAAAATTTATCATCTTTGTCGATGATCTTTCTTTTGAAGAAGATGATGATGCCTTTAAAGCCCTGAAGGTAGTTTTAGAAGGTAATTTAACCGCGCGACCTCAAAATGTAGTTGTTTACGCTACTTCCAATCGCCGCCACTTAATTCGGGAGTTTTTTGTGGATAGACCTGCACCTAAGGATAACGAGGAAATCCATGCCTGGGATACGATGCAGGAGAAGCTTTCGTTTAGCGATCGCTTTGGTTTAACCTTGACCTTTGAACCAGCTAATCAGAAAACTTATTTAAAGATTATACAACATCTAGCCGCACAAGCTGAAATTAATATTACCCAAGAAGATTTGGAATTTCAAGCATTACAGTGGGCAACTCGCCATAATGGTCGTTCTGGACGTACAGCACGGCAGTTTGTTGATTTTTTAAAAGCAGATTTAACACTTTTTCATGCAAATAACAATACATCCAACACCTAGCATTAAAATAATTTCCAATTCGTAATACTCGCCTTTTCTACGAGACGCTACGCGAACGGCGAGAAGCAAGCTAAGTAATTCGTAATTAAGTTTTATAAAGGATATTTATACCCTACTACAAAACTTGTCGCTTATTAGTTATGGGGGACTTAAACCCCCAAAATTAGTTAAAATTAATTCATTGAGCATTGCACTTATTTGTTACTTACAGAGCAATGTTATACATCAGTAACTAAAACTAGAGATTTCAGAAAGTCTATGAGAGAAAATTTGCAAAAAATGTCTTGTTTCACCAGACAGAACAACAGATTGAAATTATTTTTTCTGAAGTTTTGTTTTCTGTGTGTTCTAATTACAAATTACGTTAGCGTAGCGGGGCATAGCCCATTACGAATTACGAATTACTATGAGAACTACTTATTCTGATAATTTAACTAGGTTGAAAACCAGCAATATGCAATCAGTAATGATCAGCAATCGATTTATCTTAGGCATAGTTGCCTTTAGTGTGAGTTTTGGTCTTAGCCTTGTCCCAAACTGGGATTTTAATAAAGCCTTTATCACAGGTATAATTACTGCCGTTACTATCTATGCAGCAGCATTATTTGTAGATAAGCGACGCCGAAATTATGAAATGTTTATTTTAGGTTCTCTCCGCAGGCGAATTAAAGATATGGAGGGATTGAAGGCTCGTGTTGTCAAAGAAATCAGTCAAATCGAAGAACATCATAATTTATTATATGCTGAGTCACAAAAACTGCAAAATCAAGTAACAGAAAGCCGTAACCAAAGGGATAGTCTACATCGAGAATTAAGAACATTTGCTGGGCATAAAAAGCAGTTAGAAACCGAAATCAGTAGCCTGCAAACTGAAATTAATAACTTGCAGAAAAATCAAGCAGAATTGAACAATGCTTTTTCTGTACTCACAGCAGAAAAGCGCCGTCTAGAGTCGAATTGTAATGTATCTCGTACTGAAATCACCCAGATGCAAAGTCAAATTTCCAAACTCCAACAGGAGAAACAAGAAATTGAAAGCAATTTAACTCTTTTAGGCAGACTCAAACCCCAATTAGAAGAAAAATTATACGAACTGCGAATTGCAATTCAAGAGCTAGAAGTTGAGACAAACCAAAAAAATCAATTGCTTGTAGTGACAAAAACTGAAATAGAAAATATCCAAGACATCCTAAATTATTCACAAACCAAACTAATAGAACAAAAAGCTGAATTTCAGCAGTTACAAGGGCAAGTCTCATTATTGCAAGAAGAACGAGACTCATTACAAAATCAAGTATGGGAATTACTCCAACAAATAGAAACATTCAATCCCGAATTTTTGTCTGATAATTCCCAAGAAGATAATATTGAATTATTTCCTTTTTCGGAAATAATTGAAAATTCTGCAAATATAGAGAATTCGGATGTTGATACATCAGAGAATCTACCCGAAGAATGGACTAATCTTTTAGAAAACATACCAGTATCTGAACTACAAGTATTAAAAGCTATAGTTGAACAAGATAATCCTAAGGTTGCTATTAAAAAAATTGCCGAAGCAAACATCACTATGCCGAATCTCTTAATTGATTCTATAAATGAACGGGCAAATGATACTATTGGTGAATTAATAATTAATACAGATTCGGAAAGTCCAGAAGTTTATCAGGAGCATATGACGCATGTCAAAAAAATGATTGCAATGTATGAAGCCCTCATGGCTAGACATGCTTCGTCAAATTAAATTATTATTGCCGTCGTCAGATTAGTAGTAAGGTGAATATGTGCCTTACTTACTGAGTGCTTTTGCGTTTAAAATAAAGTGAAGTGTAATACATGGCAAAGCTCAAAATCTCGAAAAAAATCTCCACTGCTTTAATCAATTCCCTTACTGCGGGAGTAGTACCAAGAATGGGAGTTGAATATATAGCAGTAGGTCGAGAAAAAGAACTAAAAAGCCTATTACAAAATCTTGATGATATTGCAGAAGGTGTAGCAGCATTTCGTTTCATAATTGGTAACTACGGTTCGGGGAAAAGTTTTTTACTGCAACTAATTCGCAACCGAGCGATGGAGCAAGGTTTTGTAGTAGCTGATGCTGATTTATCCCCTGAACGTCGATTAGCAGGAAGCAACAATGAAGGTGTAGCTACCTATCGAGAATTAATGAGCCACCTAGCTACAAAAACTCGTCCTGATGGTGGTGCTTTAGTTTCGATTTTAGAAGGGTGGATTAATAAAATTCAACAAGAAGTGGTTAAAGAAACTCAAATGCGTCCGAATGACGATGGTTTTGATGACCAAGTTGAATCAAAAATTAGGGAAGTAGTTCAGTATATTGAAGACTTAGTTCACGGTTTTGATTTTGGTAGCGTTATTATCGCTTATTGGCGTGGCTACCGATTGGATGATGATAATTTAAAAAATGTGGCAATGCGCTGGTTACGTGGAGAATTTACTACTAAAGTTGAGGCGAAAGCAGCTTTAGGAGTGCGTGTCATTATTGATGATGATAGTTGGTATGACTATATCAAACTATTTGCTAAGTTTGTAGCTGAAATTGGCTATAAAGGACTGTTAATTTTAGTTGATGAAGCCGTACATTTATATCAAATATCGACTACAATCACGCGAGAAAAGAATTATAATCGACTCCTTGCAATGTTTAACGACACCATGCAATGTAAAGCAGAACATCTTGGTATTGTCGTTGGTGGAACAACTAAATTTTTAGAAGACCCTAAACGGGGACTTTTTGCAGACCAAGCTTGGCAAAGACGTACAAAAGAAAGTCGTTTTGTTATACAAGCTGATGTTCAGGAACATTTAGGGCCAGTGATTAGGCTAAGTCCGTTGAGTGAAGCAGAGATTTTGACACTTTTGCAACGTTTAGCTGAAATTCATGCGCTCAATTTTGGCTATCAACAGACTTTGACAAATCGTGAGTTAAAAGAGTTTGTCCAAGAAATTGTTAATCGCTTAGGTGCAGAAGCATTATTGACACCAGGGGAAATTGTCCGAGATTTTATGAGTGTGCTGAATGTTCTTCACCAAAATCCAGGAATTGCGTTTGGTGAATTAATTCATGGCTCTAAATTTAAACCTACTTCTATGGGTAAGGATGCAGATGTGGATGAGGATAATGCAGCAGAATTTAGTTTGTGATTTACTCTCTAGTAATTGGTAAGGCCAGCCAATCGCTAAGTTCAGGGGATAAATAAAAGAATTATTATAAATATAATTAAATTAATATTTGTACGAGTGCAAATCCTTTGTTATTGGGTGAATCTAGCTCAACCTAGCAGTGCCAATTGCCGCTTATGAATCGTTTTTTAACGTGATTTACCCCAAGCATCAGTGCAGCAATATCAAATAAAGTTGATTGTATATGATCCAGTGGATGAGGTGATAGTTAAATGGATAAACTAGCATTTTATCGTCAGTGTATTCAAAAACTATTGACTGAATACGGCGATGTTAGATCGATAAACGGCGAAATTGAGACGCAAATAATTTTTGATGCAGAACACGACCATTATCAAATTGTTGATTTGGGATGGGATAAACATTACCGCATTTATAATTGCGTCATGCATTTGGACATTAAGAACCATAAAGTTTGGATTCAACGTAACCAAACTGATCAGTTGATTGCTGATAAATTGGTAGCAATGGGTGTACTAAAACAAGATATTGTATTGGGCTTGCAGCCTATCTATGCCAGAGAATATACAGGGTATGGTATGGGGTAGGGTTAACCAAGTTCAATCGTATCCGATCACGGGGGCAATGCCTGGGGCGAGGTAATGGCGACTCATATCGTCATCTGTATAATGCTATTTAAAATACTAATGAGTCAACCTCTGACAAAAGTCGAAATCTCTCATCAAATTCATCTGTTTTGAGGATTGATTAAAATAGCTTTTGGTTGATTAGCATTAAATAGAGAAGCAGCCAACAGAATAATCGGCTCGTTTGTTTGGTTTTCTCCATAATGAACTATTCCGGGATATTCAACTAAAGAATCTCCAACTGTAAGCTGCATAGTTTTCCCTTTTTGAAGAATCAATTCTGTGCCGTTAGCTTTCGTTACTTTAGCTTTTCCTTCTAAAACAGTAAAAGTTAAAGTTCCCGCCTCTAGTTGTGCAATCTGCATTCCCGGATGAGTATGAGTAGGGAGTTTTGTTCTTGGTGCGATGGTATAGCGTACAAGCTCAAGAATCTGCTTTTGATCTTGAGTAGGATAACCACTCGCTAAAACTTCACGATTAACAGATTTAGTGTAAGCATTGGGTGAGGAGATTTCTTGGCTTTTAACAACTACACTGCCAAAAGCCAGGATAGCTAAGGGGAGAATCAGAGACAGTTTTCTCATATTAAAAGTTTTTTGTTTGGGCAATACCTTTAATTAAATCATTTTGTCTTTAGTTAACCAACAAAATATCTTCAGGATAGGGATGATGAGCAAGATAATCTTCATCTCTTCCTCGTGCAATAACGACATCTGGCTCAGGCTCACTCTGATTGGGAAGAGTGATAGGATCTTGTCTACGGATGACTGCTTGTAGACGCGAAGCGGCTTGTCGCCAGACATCACCTAAAAGCCGATCCAATTGACAGCATAGGATAGAACCACAAACTGTATGAGGTATTCCCTTTGCTGTCATTTGAATCAGTTCTTTGCGAATCAATTCAATATGATTCGACTCAGTGAGAAATCCGAGTTCAATCAATCGATGGTATTCAGCGATGGTAAATCGCTTAGGTGTCACAGCATTCATCAGACATCCTTTCAATGGCAATGATTCCACTTTTACTTGTACACTAACAGAGATTACAGCTATTTTCAGGTAAATAAACTACGTGGTAGGGGCACAGCAATGCTCATTGGTGTCAACTTAAGAAAAAATCTGCTTTGAGAGGACGTTTTGCCCTCATCCCCTAACCCCTTCTCCCAACTT